>CAKSLU010000007.1 GCA_934474225.1 uncultured Eubacteriales bacterium
TGAGGGGTTGTTTTTTACCCATGTAACAATCCCTCCGTCATGCTCCGCATGACACCTCCCTTTACACAAGGGAGGCAGAAACGGGCGACCGATGGTCGCCCCTACGGTGTGTACGATTCTTGTACCAACCGGTAGGGGTCGGCGCCCCTTTGTCGGAGAACCTTTATTTTGCTTCGTTTGACTCTGCGGCGCTGCAGACCGGGCAAAGCCCATGCAGATCCAGCGTATAGGACGCAATTCTGCACCCCGTGCGCGACTCGATCATCTCTGTAAGGTCGCCGCACCAGATGTCCACGACCTTGCCGCAGCCGTCGCAGAACAGATGCTCATGCGGGCGGGTGCACCCGTCATAACGGTCGGGACCATTCGGTACGCTGAGTTTGCGGACCCGCCCCTCGGTCACCAGTTGTGCGAGGTTGCGGTACACCGTGCCCATCGCGATCTGCGGCATTCTCGCCTTGGCGGCGCGGTAGACCTCTTCCGCCGTCCGGTGTTCACAGTTGTCTGCCACAAGTTCATAGACCAGCTGTTTTTGTTTCGTATTCAAAAAGTACCCCCCCCCCGAATTTAAGAACAATTCTCATTTTCGGTTGATTGATATATTATCATACCATCATTTTCGATAAAATGCAAGTACCCAAACGCAAAAAAAGCAGGCTTCGCCTGCTTTTTTACAGAAATCTCACTTCTTCTTTACCGTTTCTTTACCGCTTGAAATCCCGCACATCCCGGTCAAGCGGAATGCGCTCGTCATCATCCGGAATCCGCCGATGCAGCGGCGCCAGGAAAACAATTCCTAAAAGCAGCAGATTGAAAAGCACTGCCGACACAAGGTTGCTGAACGCGGGGCTGACGACATAATTCGTGGCGATGGAAAAAAACTTTGCCGTGATAAACAGCCAGGTGTAGACCATCATCACATCCGGAAAGAAGACGCCTGCCGCGCAGAACGCGAGGTTGAGCACCGCAAACGCCGCAAACGAGGACAGCGCGATGCGGAAATACAGGCGCAGATCCTGCACCTCAAAGCACAGCACCCGCAGCCGCGCCCACTGCACGGCAAGAAAAACCGCGTCCGCGCTGAAAATCAATAAAATCGGAATCAACCGCGTATTCAGCAGCTCTCCCGCCGTGAACGCCGTTGTGACGATTGCCGACAAAATGCAGTTGACCGCAAGCAGCTCGGCAAAGCGAATCAGAAACGCCTTGAACGCTTTCATAAGAGCCTCCGAAAGAAAAAATCAAAGCGGCGGGAACCCCACCGCTTTGATTATACATGACTTACTTAAAAATGTCAATCCATTCTTTGCTGCGAAATGAAATCATCTTTATCCGAAGATATTGAGTTTGTCATTTACGGAGAAGATGACATCGCCGCCGGGCGTGTCGCCCTCACAGCCGACTTCGCCGCCGGTCATACCGCCGCTGACAAGCAGTGCGTTGACAACCTCTACAGCTACGCGCGCAAGCGCGGGTGCTTCATATGCTTTCATGTTTTTTCTCCTTTCTCACTGACCCTGCCAGAACAGGTGCGAACCCTTGGCAGTCAGTGCGGTTTCCGTCAGTTCGATTTCGTCGCCGTAAATCGTCTTGCCGTCCAGCGTGACGACATAAGGCGTTACATACAGTGCCGTGTTTGCGCTGGTGTAGTCGGATACGGGGAACAGGAAGCGCTGACCGTAGATATACGCAGCGCCGATCTGCTCTGCCGTATAGGTGTAGGCCTTGCCCCCGTTGTCCGTGCCCGAAATTGCCTTGTAGGCAACCGTCGTTTCCTTGACATCCTGGTACTTGACCGTCTCGGTGTTTTTCTTGGTGGCTTCCATTCTGTAGGCAAAGCCCGCCTTCTTGTAGTTCAGCGAATCAATGCCGCTGTAGACGACGACCGTGTAATAATCCACGCCGTCCTGCGTCATGACAGGCTTGTTGACAACGGAGAAGGACTTGCCGAAGGGATTCTCCGCCTTCTCTGCAACCGTGTAGGTGCCGTCCGCATTCCGGGCGGGTACAAAGCCGTCGGCGCAATATGTTTCCGGAACAGCGTGGTTGAACGTACCGCCGGAAACGGAGACGTTGCTCGAGGAGATGTCGCGGACGAGCATATCATTCGTGACATTGCCAAGCTGCTGGCTTGCGCCGAGCACACTGCCTCCGGTGATATTCAGTTTAGTCAACTGGGTCATGTTGGGCTTATCCTGCTCACCAATCTCACGGATAGCCGTGGAGTAGTAGCTTTCGACCGTACCGCCGGTGACATTGATATTCACATTGCCGGCATAGCCAGTCGAACGGGAGTCAACGATGATCGCCGAACCGTCATATATAATAGTGCCGCTGGTAGAATTGCTATCATCGAGCACATGATCATCTGCTGTGCCGCGAACCGTGCCGCCGTTGATATTCAGCGTTCCGGATTTGATGCCAATCGCGCAATAGCCCTCGACCAGACCGCCGTTGACATTTATTACGCCAGCCTGCGGATGATAGATAGCAACACTCGCGGATTTCACTTCCGCGCCATCATAGATGTTGATGGTCGTAGTGCCCTTGTAAGAGCCGTTGCCGGAAATAGCAAACGACTTGCTTTCCTGAATAACCTTGCCGTAAACATTCAGCGTATACTTCGCGTCCGCGTCCTGACCGATAAAGACAGCAGCGCCGTTGCTGCCACTGGCTGTTAATACAGTGTCCTTATCAATGGTGACCTCCGCATTGCTGCATACATTCACCAGATTCTTGCCGTTGTTGCCCGTTACGCCGGTGATCTTGACATTTTTCAGTGTCAGCTTGTTATAGGCATTTACGATGACACAGGCATATTGGCTATCGATCGTGCCGTTTTGGATCGTGACTTCACCATTCGTGCGGAAGAACGGGTTATTATTGCCAACCGACAGGGTCTTGCCGTTCAGGTCGATGGTAATGTTCGCATTGATCGTATTGGTCACAAAGTTTTTGCGGTCACTCAGCAGAATTACCTTCTCGCCGTCCTTTGCCGCCGCGATAGCGTCATAGTGACCAGTATACGCCGCAACAGAGTTGCCGTCAGCGTCCACGATCTGTGCAGCCATATTGGGCACAGCCGTGAAGCTGCCGTTCTCGTCCTTGTTGATTCCGACGCCCTCCGCTACGAAGCTCGTACCCTTGCCCTCTGCCGTATTGTTGCGCGGGTCATAGCCGACGAAGGTGCCGCCGGAGACGGTGATGCCTGCCGCGCCTGCCGCATAGTTTGCATCCACGCAGTTGAACATGTAGCCGGGATATTTGCCGTTTGCATCATTGACGGCAAAACTGCCGCCGTTGACCTCAATCGCACCGAGCTGCGCCTGTGCAACCGTAATGCCGCAGTAGTAGCTGCCGCCGTTGATGACCAACTTGCCGCCGCCCTTGACATTGAAGCCGTAAACGCCGCAGGTCTCGGCATCGCCCGAGACGATACCGCCGGTCGTGCCCTCAACCGTGAGGGTGCTGCCGTCAACGAGAATCGCCATGAAGTTGTCCGTCGGTTCGAGCGATGCGGGAACCGTCATGACATAACTGCCAAAGTCCAGCGTAACATTGGCCTTTACCGTTGCGCGGTCTGCCGCCGTAGTCTTGGTTTCATCGGTTGTGAAGTTGCGCGCAATGGTGATCGTGTCGCCGTCTTTTGCCGCAGCAAATGCCTCGTTCAGCGTTGCGTACTCGACCGTGCCGATTTTTGCAACCGGCGCCGCCTTGACGCCGTAAGTGCCGTCTTCTGTATTCCGGGCGGGTACAAAACCCTCTGCGCAGTATTCGGGCTTGACTTCGCTCGAGAAGGTGCCGCCGGAGACGGCGACCGTACCGTCACGGCCGTTGGTCAGAAGGATAGCATCCTTTTCTGCCGTGATCTTGCCGCCCTTAATCTCCACGGCGGTCGCCTCATACGCTGCATTCACATTGATTGCGGCCGCCTGCTGATTGCCGGTACCGTCGCCCCAGTTGCCGGTCGTGCCGGTGCCCTTGGAGGTGATCGTACCGTCATTGACGATCAGTTTGCCTCTGTTGATTGAAATGCCGCCCGCTGCACCGAAAATGACGCCGCCGTTGACGGTAGTCGTACCGGCATGCGGATGGTAGATCGCGTAGTCCGCAACGGATTCCAGAATACCGCCGTTGACCGTGATATTGCCGTTATAGTTAACATCGGTGCCGTTGCCCGCAACTGCATACCAGCCGGCCTTGATGTGGCCGCCGTTGATAATCACGGTTGCATCAGCATGTTCGTTCTGCACGCTGACTGCGAACTGACCGTCATTGGCATTGTCTGCGATGGAGCTTGCTGTATCAATCAGACCGCTTTCCATCGTAAATGTACCGCCATCCATTGCAGCAATCAGGACCTTGTCCTGCTTGTTGTAAATATAAGGCGTATCCGTCAAGACTTTGCCCGTGCCCGTGCCGTTCTTCGCGGTATCGGTGCTGTCGCACAGAGTCAGCTTGCCGAGAACCTTGATGTTGCCCGTATTCGTATTTGCCGCTTTTAAGGTGTGACCGTTCAGATCAAGGGTGATCGTCTTGTTCGCAGCGACCATCAAACCGGTTGCGCTGATGTCAAGGTCATCCAGCAGCTTGATGGTCTTCCCCTTAGCCGCCAGTCTGACGGCGTCTGCAAGCGTCTCATACTTCGTGCTGCCGATCTTGGCTACATACTTGCCCACCTTGACGCCGTAGGTGCCGTCCGCATTCTTCGTCGGGATAAAGCCGTCGGCGCAGTAGCCGTCGGAAATGCTCTTGTTGAAGGTGCCGCCGGAGACCTCGAAGTTATCCGAGGTTGCCTTGCCTAATCCATGGAAGATATTGCCTGTTGACTTGGTTGTAAACTTACCGCCGGAAACTTTGGTCAGCGATGGAGTATGACCTTCTACAACGCCGGTTACGACAACTCTTGCGGCAGTGCTTGTGCTGTTCTGCACAAATTCACCGCCCGTAATCGCCGTTTCGCCGTATACCAGAATCGTACCGGTAACATTGTATTTCGGTGCATAGTCCGATACAAATTTACCGCCGGTAATCGTCAGTTTGGAGTCTTCCTCGCTCTTGACGGTGTTGAGACCGCCGGTGTATGTACCGCTCGTAATCGTGAGCGTACCCCAGTTGTCGATCATGGACGAGCCGGTGTTGCCCGCGGTGGCGGTCAGCCCCTCAAAGGTGGCTGTGCCGTTGTTCTGAATCGTGTAGTTGCCCTTACCGCCGACGATGCTGCCGTTCTTCACGGTGGCCGTCGCGCCCGCGGCAATCGTCAGCGTTGCCTTGCCTGCGCCCGTGTTCGTCAGCGTATAGCCGCCGAGGTCGAGCGTGATGTTCCCCGTTACCGTCACATCCTCGGTGGTATTGCCGAGCAGCGTGACCGTGTCGCCGTCCGCCGCATCTGCAACAGCTTCAGCGAGCGTTGCGTAGGTGGTACCGCCGACTTTCGCAACATCGCCGGCCGCAAGCGCCGTCAGCGAAAACGCCGCCAGCAGCACGCAGAGCGTGAGCACGACAGACAAAAGCTTGTTTGTCTTCATTGTTTTTTCTTCCTTTCTTATTTTATTCCAAGTCCGCCGCAAAAGACGGCAGGCAAAAGAATCGAGCTTTTTCAACTGCGGGAACGTGTATTCGCATGCAGAAATGCCAAAACTGCCCAGTCTGTTCAACGAAATAGCCGATTTGTTCAACGAATTCTGAAAATAAACCTTTTTTGCTTCTTTTTTACATGTATATTCGGAATAATTCTCATTATTATTTTACAACAATTTGTGGAGAAGCGACGAGAAAAGCACTAAAGTTTCATTTTTCGATGCAATTATAGCACGCGCCGAGATGCCTGTCAAGCGTTTTTGATACTTTTCAGACAAAGATTTTGACGAACTGTAAGGCGCAAAATAAACCTTTTTTTGTGCAAAACAGCGTGTGGCTTCCGACGGCGGACAGCGGAACTGTCTGCGCAAAGGAATCGGTTTCCGCAAAAAAGCCCCCGCGGCAGACAAAATGCGCATTTTGTCTGCCGCGGGGCATGCCGCCGTGCGGGCGGCGGCTTTTTCTTGTGTATTTAAGCCTCTTCGTAGCGGTGAATCTCGTCGGGCGTGATTTTGTAGGTGTACATCGTGGCAAACGCCTCG
The DNA here is from genome assembly GCA_934474225.1 of uncultured Eubacteriales bacterium. Taxonomy (GTDB): domain Bacteria; phylum Bacillota; class Clostridia; order Oscillospirales; family CAG-272; genus UMGS902. The sequence goes on from CAKSLU010000007.1 coordinate 6,123, forward strand.
TCGCAGAGCGCGTCGAAGTCCAGCTTTGCCGCCTCGGCGGCGACCTTCTCCGGCTCGGGGCGGGTCTTGGGATGCCGCGGCGTGAACACGGTGCAGCAGTCCTCATACGGTTCGATCGAGGTGTCGTAGGTGTCGATGCGCCGCGCTGTCTGCACAATTTCTTCCTTATCGAGTCCGATGCAGGGACGGAAGACCGGCATGTCCGCCATCGCGTCGGTCACGCGGATGGCTTCGAGCGTCTGGCTGGCGACCTGCCCGAGGCTCTCGCCCGTGATGAGCGCGCCGCAGTGGCACTTTTCCGCCGTGCGCGCCGCCAGCTTCATCATAAAACGGCGGAGCAGCAGCGTGAAATAGTCCTCACAGCACTTGTTTTTGATTTCCTCCTGCACATGCGTGAGCGAAATGACATGCACATACATGCAGTCGCTGTAGGCGGTGACCTTCTGCGCCAGGGTCAGCACCTTGTCGCGTGCGCGCTCGCTGGTGTAGGGGAAGCTCTCAAAGTGCAGGGCGTCCACCGTCATGCCGCGCTTGGCCATCATGAACCCGGCAACCGGGCTGTCGATGCCGCCCGAAAGCAGCAGGAGCCCGCGCCCGCTCGAACCGATGGGCATGCCGCCCGCGCCGCGCAGCTGGTCAAAGTGGATGTATGCGCCCGCCTCGCGGATCTCCACGCGCACGACCCGCTCGGGGTGATGCACATCTACGCGGATAGAGGGGATGCTCTCGAGGATGAACGCGCCGACCTCGGCGGAAATCTCGGGTGAGCCGAACGGGAAGGTCTTGTCCGAGCGCTTTGCCTCCACCTTGAAGGTGCGGACGCCCGCCATGCGGCGCGGCAGATATTCCGCCACGCAGGCGCGCAGACTTTCCATATTCTTGTCACAGACGGCGGCAACCGTCACGCGGTTGAAGCCGAAGGTGCGCGTCATGCTCTCGAGTGCGCCGTCGAGGTCGCAGCCGTCGTCCAACGGCTCGACGTACACGGTGCTCTGCACATTTCGCACCGAAAAATTGCCGCAGCGCGCGACGCGCGCCTTGACGCGGCGCACGAGCATGGATTCAAAATGCGCCTTGTTTGCGCCCTTGAGCACCAGCTCGCCGTATTTACAGAGGATAACTTCCTTCATATTTGTCTCTCTTTTCGATTTATTTGCGCACCGCGCCGTTTGATGTGACGAGGTACTTGACGGTGGTCAGCGCCGACAGCCCCATCGGTCCTCTGGCGTGCAGCTTCTGCGTGGAGATGCCGATCTCCGCGCCGTAGCCGAATTCGCCGCCGTCGGTGAAGCGGGTGGAGGTGTTGACATAGACCGCCGCCGCATCGACGCCGCCGGTGAAATACCGCGCCGCCGCGTCGTCGCGCGTGACGATCGCCTCACTGTGCCTCGTGCCGTGGCGGTTGATGTGTTCGACCGCCTCGCGGACGTTTTCCACGGCCTTGACCGAGATGATGAGGTCGTTGTATTCGGTGTCGAAGTCCTCGGGCGCGGCGGGGACGGCGTGCTGAAAGCAGCCGATGCAGTTTGCATCCGCACGGATCTCCACGCCGCAGCGCTGCATGTCCGCCTCAAAAAGGGGCAGAAATTCCGCCGCGATCGCCCGGTCACAGAGCAGGCATTCCGCCGCGTTGCAGACCGAGGGGCGCTGTGCCTTGGCATTTTCGATGATGCGGCGCGCCATGTCAAAGTCGGCGGTCTTCTCCACATAGATGTGGCAGTTGCCCGCGCCGGTCTCGATGACCGGCACCTTGGCGTTGTCCACCACATTGCGGATAAGGCCCTTGCCGCCGCGCGGAATCAGCACATCCACATAGCCGCGGATGCTCAGCAGTGCGTCTGCGCCCGCGCGCTCGGTGCGCTCCACAAGGCAGACGCAGTCGCGCGGCAGGCCGTGCGCCTCCAGCGCGTCGCCGACGACGCAGCAGATGGCGCGGCTGGAGGCGATGGCTTCCTTGCCGCCGCGCAGCACCGCCGCATTGCCGCTGCGGATGCAGAGCGCCGCCGCGTCGAGCGTGACATTCGGGCGCGCCTCAAAAATCATGGCGACCATGCCGAGCGGCACGCGGCGCTCGGCAATGTGCAGCCCCGCCGGGGTCGTCCAGGTCTTCTCGCCGCCGACCGGATCGTCGAGGCGTGCGAGCGCGCGCACCGCCTCCGCCATGCCGGAAAGGCGGGCGTCGGTCAGGCGCAGGCGGTCGAGCATCGGCGTGGGCACGCCGTTTTCCGCCGCCGATGCGAGGTCAAGCCGGTTTGCCGCGAGAATCTCGGGACGCGCCATCTCCACGCGGTCGGCGAGATCGAGCAGCACAGCGCGCCGCGTCTCGTCCGATGCGGTGTTCAGGGCGGCGGACGCCGCCTTCGCGCGCTTTTCCAGTTCCAGTATGTAATCGTAGATCTCCATGATATTTGTCCTTTGGTATGGTGTGATGGGGGAGGCTTCCCTTGGGGGAAGGCTATGTTAGAATGCGCACGGGCATGTGCACATCTTCAGCCCCCCTCGGTGAGGGGGCTGTCACCGATAGGTGACTGGGGGAGTTTTTGCTTTGTACAAAACTCCTTCCGGCGCCGTTCGGCGCCACCTCCCTCACCGAGGGAGGTAAAAAGATAGAATGCGTTTGGTTGCGGCGGGAGACAGACGGCGCCCTACGGTAGAAATCGTGTGCGATGAGCAAAATTACCGCTTTTCTGTAGGGGCGATTCACGAATCGCCCGCTTTGCCTCAGTGGGTGCGGACCGTCGAGGACGCCGGTCCCTACAAAGTTGGTGCGTCGATTCGGCTCCCCTGTGCAAGGGGAGCTGGCGCGTAAGCGCCTGAGGGGTTGTTTCGTTGCTCTGTAACAATCCCTCCGTCGGCTCCGCCGACACCTCCCTTTACACAAGGGAGGCATGGTTTGTGCGCCGCGCCTTACTTCCCCGCGGCGAAGAATGTGCCGATGGTCTTCCCGCGGAAGACATCGTACAGCTTCTCCGGGTCGGTGCCCGACATAATCAGCATCGGGATGCCCGCCGCCTCGGCAATCTGCGCGGCCAGCAGCTTTGCCTGCATGCCGCCGGTGCCCATCGCGGTGCCCGCGCCGCCCGCCGCCGCAACCATCTCGTCGGTCACGGTCTCCACGCGCGCAATCAGCTTGGCGTCCGGGTTCTTGCGGGGGTCGCTGTCATAATAGCCGTCAATATCGGTGAGGTTGATGATGAGGTCGGCGTGGACGACCATGCCGACATAGGCGGAAAGGCGGTCGTTGCCGCCGAACTCCAGCTCATAGCAGGAAATCGGGTCATTCTCGTTGATAATCGGCACGCAGCCCATCGAGAGCAGCTCCGAGAAGGTGTCCTCGGCGGCGGCGCGGCGGTCGGGATTGTCAATGACGTCGCGGGTGAGCAGCAGCTGCGCGACGGTGTAGCCGAACAGCGAAAAGAACTTGCCGTAAATCTTCATGATCTCGTTCTGCCCGATGGCGGCAAGCGCCTGCTTCTCCCGCGTGCAGGTGGGGCGGTGGAAATTGATCTTCGCCGTGCCCGCCTGCACCGCGCCGGAGGAGACGAGGATGATCTCGCGCCCCTCGTTCTTGAGGTCGGACAGGACGCGCGCCAGCGTCTCGAGGCGGTACAGGTTCAGCTTGCCGGTGTCGTGCGTCATGGTGGAGGAACCGATCTTCACCACGATGCGCTTGTACTTTTGCGTATCCATTCTTGTATTTTCTCCGATTTTTTAAGCAAAACTCTTTAATTGTGCTTAAATCTATAGTATAATATGATATTATAAAGCAACTCTGCGCAAATTGCAAGGGAAAAAGGATTTATCATGAAACAGAAATATACCATCACCCTCCTCGACCTGCCGGTCAGCGTGGTCAGCGACGAGGACGAAGACACCGTAAACGCGCTGGCAGCCGAACTCAATGAAAAACTCCAGGCGGCGCTCTGGAAGTCGCGCCAGGTCTCCAAGACCGAGGCGGCGCTCTTCTGCGCGCTGGACGCCTTCTCGGAGGCGAAGACCCTCGCCGAGAAGCTGAACCGCGCCGAGGCGCAACTGGAGCTGTACACCGCCAACCTCGCCCGCATGAAGGAAGAGAACGATAAACTCACCGCGCGCGTGGACGCGCTGGAAGCCCGCCGCCGCAAATGAGAGACGGACTGCCCGAGCTGCTTGCACCCGCGGGCGGCTTTGACGCGCTGGAGGCGGCGATTGAGGCGGGCGCGGACGCGGTCTACTTCGGCGGCGAAAGTTTCGGTGCGCGTGCCTTTGCGAAAAATTTCAGCCGCGACGAGATTGCCGCGGCGGCAAAGCTCTGCCGCGCCTATGGCGTGAAGAGCTATGTCACGCTCAACACGCTGGTGTTTGACCGCGAGATGCAGGACATGCTTGCCTACGCCGCCTTTCTTGAAGAGGCGGGCGTGGACGCGCTGATCATCGCCGACATGGGCGCGGCGGCGCTGATTCGGGAGAAGATTCCGACCATGCAGCTGCACGCCAGCACCCAATTTTCGGGGCACAACACCGACGCGGCGCGGTTTCTCGCGGCGCACGGCTTTTCCCGCATGGTTGCCGCGCGCGAACTGTCACGCGAGAACCTCACCGCGCTCTGCAAAGCGTCGCCTATCGAGATTGAGACCTTCATCCACGGCGCGCTCTGCGTCTGCCACAGCGGACAATGCCTCTTCAGCAGCATGGTGGGCGGGCGCAGCGGCAACCGCGGCATGTGCGCACAGCCCTGCCGCCTGCCCGACGCGCACGGGAATTACCCGCTCAGCCTAAAGGATTTGTCGATGGCAGCCCGCATCCCCGAGCTGCTCTCCACCGGCGCAGCCTCGCTCAAAATCGAGGGGCGCATGAAAGCGCCGGAATATGTCTTCGGCGTGACGAAGATTTACCGCCGCCTGCTCGACGAGCGGCGGCGCGCGACGCCGGACGAGGAGCGCGAGCTTGCGGAGATTTTCTCGCGCAGCGGCTTCACCACCGGCTATTTCGACGGCAAAATCTCGTCGTCCATGCTCGGCGTGCGCCGCGCGGACGACAAGGAAAACAGCCGCGCGCAGACCCCCTTTGCGGGGCTGCAGAAGAAGCTGCCGCTCACGCTGTCGGCAACGCTGCGGCGGGACGAGCCGTTCACCCTGACGGTGACGGGCGCGCGCGGGCGCGTGACGGTGACAGGCGGCGTGCCCGAGGCGGCGCGCACCGCCCCGCTCGACGCGGCGGCACTGGAAAAGAACCTCGCAAAGCTCGGCGGCACGTCCTACTTTGCCGAAAAAATCGACATCGACCTCGACGACGGGCTGATTCTGCGCGTGAGCGAAATCAACGCCCTGCGCCGTGCCGCGCTGGATACCTACGCGGCGCTCGGCGAGCGGGAACATATCGCGCGCGCCGACTTTACGCCGAAAAAGTGCGCAAAGGAAGATACCGCCGCGCGCACGGCGCTCGTGATGCGCGCGGAGAACCTGCCCGCAGAGGATGCGTTCTACGACTTTTTTGACCTGGTGTTTCTGCCGCTTGCCGAGTACCTCGGCGGCGACTTTCCGCGCGTCCTCGGCGTGGCGCTGCCCGGCGTGATTCCGGACAGTGAACGCGAAAACGTGCTTGCCGATCTGAGGGACGCCTACGCCCGCGGCGCGCGGCACGCGCTCTGCGGCAACTACGGGCACCTCGACCTCTGCCGCGCGGCGGGGCTTGTGCCGCACGGCGACTTCCGCCTGAATGTGACAAACGGCGAGGCGGCGGCGTTCGCGCTGGCAAACGGTTTTGCAGACCTTATTCTCTCGCCCGAGCTGTCGGCGGCGCAGATCCGCGACATCGGCGGGCGCGTGCGCGCCGTGGTGTACGGCAGGGTGCCGCTGATGCTGCTGGAAAAGTGCGCGGCAAAAGAGACCTCCGGCTGCGCCGCCTGCGCGGACGACCACGCCGCGCTTGTTGACCGGCGGCACAAGCGGTTCCCGATTCTGCGGGAAGCGCCGCACCGCAACATTCTCTTCAATTGTGTGCCGACCTACGCGGCGGAGAATCCGCCGCCCGGCGGACAGCATTTCATCTTTTCCACCGAGCGCCCGGCGGAGATTTTGCGCGTGCTCGACGCCTACCGTCGCCGTCTTCCCCCCGCCGGGGAGATCCGAAGGTTGAAATAGGGTGAGGCTTCCCTTGGGGGAAGCTGTCGCCGTAGGCGACTGATGAGGGATTGATGCAAGCAAAGCATCGCACTGTGCTGTGCCTGCTGCCTGCATGCCCTCATCCGTCACGCTTCGCGTGCCACCTTCCCCAACGGGGAAGGCTTGAATCGACTGCGCACGAAAGGAGTCCACATGAAACTTTATCTTGCATCCGGCTCGCCGCGCAGGCGGGAGATTCTCGACCTCATGCGCCTTCCCTACGAAGTTTTCCCCGCCGACGCGGACGAAACGCTTGACGCAGGTATCGGCATGGAGGCGGCGGGACGCCTGCTTGCCACCCGCAAGGCGGAGGCTGCCGCCACGCGCCTTACCGCCGCGGGGCGCGCCGACGCGGACGCGCTGATTCTCGCGGCGGACACATTGGTCTACCTCGACGGCGCACCGCTCGGCAAACCGCACACCGAGGACGAGGCAGCAGCCATGCTCCGCGCCCTCTCGGGCAGGCGGCACTATGTCTGCACCGGCGTCTGCCTGCTGGCAGGCGGCACTGCGCACGCCGCCGCGGATGTGACCGCCGTCACGATGCGCGCCTACGGCGAGGACGAGGTGCGCGCCTATGTCGCCACCGGCGAACCGCTGGACAAGGCGGGCGCCTACGGCATCCAGGGCATCGGCGCGGTGCTCGTGGAGAAAATCGACGGCGACTTTTTCACCGTCATGGGGCTGCCGCCGCGCATTGTATACAGTCTGCTCCGGGAGACCGGTTATCCTTACTTTGACCTGCTGAAAGGACACTGAACCGCCATGAATCTGAATCTCTCCAAAGTCAACATGTCGAAGAGCCTCGGCATTGACCTCGGTACTTCCAATACGCTCATTTACCTCGCGGGCAAGGGCATCGTGCTGCAGGAGCCGTCCGTGGCTGCCATCAACAGCCGCTCGATGCAGGTGCTGGAGGTGGGCGACGCGGCGGGGCTGATGGTCGGCAAGACCGGCGGCGAACAGCTTGCCTTCCGCCCCATCAAGGACGGCGTCATTGCCGACTTTGATGTCACTGTGGACATGCTCGGCAAGTTCATCCGCAAGGTGACCGGCCCCATCTTCCTCAACCGCCCGAAGGTGGCGGTCTGCGTGCCGCTGGGGCTGACCGGCGTGGAGCGCCGCGCCTTTGAGGATGCGGCGGGCGGCGCGGGCGCGCGCAGCGTCACGCTGATCGAAGCGCCGATTGCCGCCGCCATCGGCGCTGGCATCAAAATCGGCGCGCCGCGCGGCAGCTTTATCATCGACATCGGCGGCGGCACCACCGAGGTCGCCACGGTTTCGCTCGGCGGCATCGTCGCCTCCGCCTCGGTGCGCGCGGCGTCCGCCAAGATGGACGACGCCATCATGCTGTACATCAAGCGGCGCTACAATGTGGGCATCAGCCCGAAGACCGCCGAGGCGCTCAAACTGCGCATCGGCTCGGTGCACCCGCAGGCCGATTCGGGCGCGATGGAGGTGCGCGGCAAGAACCTCGCCAGCGGCCTCCCCGTCACGCTGAATGTGACCAGCGGCGATGTGCGCGACGCCGTGGGCGATGTGATGGAGCAGATTCTCGACTGCATCCGCGCGGTGCTCGAGAAGACCCCGCCCGAACTCTGCGCCGACATCTACGACCGCGGCATTCTGCTGACCGGCGGTGGCGCGTCGCTGCGCGGGCTGCCCGTGCTGCTCTCGCAGATCACCGGCATCCGCGTCACGGTGGCGGAGCGCCCGCTGCAGACCTGCGCGCTCGGCCTCGGCCGCTTTGTCGAGCACCCCGAGCGATACCCGTACCTCACGCAGTATAAGACAAGGTAAAGCGGGACGCGGCGGGAGCGAGCCCCCGCCCTACGGTACAATTTTTTGCAAACCGGTAGGGGTCGGCGCCCTCGACGACCCGTTTTACTGCGGCGGCGACGGACCGTCGGGGACGCCGGTCCCTACAGGTTTGTGCGCCTTTTGCACCAACCATCCTCTCAAATTTTCCCGAAAGGAGTCGCGCATGAACGGCTTTTTCAGAAGCAAAACCTTTATCGTCATTCTCACGCTGCTCGTGATCCTCGGCGGCGTGCCCGCCATCCTCGGCGCGATGGGACAGGGCGATGTCGTGCGCGACGCCGCCGTATCCCTGCTCACGCCGCTGCGGCGCGGCGCCTACGCCGTGGGCGACGCATTTCGCGGCTACGGCGAATATTTCACCGAATTTGACCGGCTGAAAGCCGAAAACGAGGCGCTCGCCGACGCGCTTGCCGACGCCGAGAGCAAGCTCTCGGACGCGCGCCTGCTCGCCGACGAAAACGAGTGGATGCGCGCCTACCTCGGCATCAAGCGCCTGCACACCGACTTCACCTTCTGCGACGCCAACCTCATCGGCAGAGAGGCGGGCACCTACATGACCGCCTTCACACTGGACCGCGGGAGCGGCGCGCAGGTGACCGTCGGCATGCCCGTCGTCACGGCGGACGGCGTCTGCGGCAGAGTGACCGAGGTGGGGCGCACCTTCTGCCGCGTCTCCACCATTCTGTCCTACGACTCCTCCATCGGCGCTTATGTCGAGCGGAGCGGCGAGGTCGGCATCGTCTGCGGCGACTTTGCGCGCGGCAAAGACGGCGAATGCCTTCTGCGCTACCTGCCGTTTGACGCCGATGTCGAAGTCGGCGACCGCATCATTTCCAGCGGGCTCGGCAGCGTGTACCCGCGCGGGCTGGTCATCGGCGAGGTCACCGAGGTCACGGGCGACGCCTACGACCATACGAAGACCGCCGTGGTGCGTCCCGCCGCCGACCTCGCAGGCCTCACGCGCGTGATGATCCTCACGGGCTACGATGTCTACACGGAAAAGCCCGCCGAAACGGCGGAAACGGACGAGACAAAAGCGGCGGATTAAGGCGCGCCGTTTCGGCTCCCCTGTGCAAGGGGTGAGCTGTCCGAGACGCGCAGCGTCTCGCGGAGTTTTTCTTCGTCGGCTGAACACCGACGATTTCGCGATGCGAAACCGAAAAACATCCTGACCGTCAGCGCCTGAGGGGTTGTTTCGTGCTTTTACAATCTGCTTTGCTTTGTAACAATCCCTCCGGCATGCTCCGCATGCCACCTCCCTTTACACAAGGGAGGCTTAATTTCCACCGAAAGGAGCGACGCCATGCCGCGCAAGATTCACCTGCCGAAAACCGACCTTGTCAAAGCGGTCGTCTACGCCGCCGTCGGCATTCTGCTCCTGCTGTTTTCCACCGCCTTTCTCCCGGCAACGCGGTGGGCAGTCGTCACACCGAACCTGCTCGTCGCCATGATTTCGCTCCTCGCCTACTATGAGGGCGCGGGCTATGCCGGGGTCTTCGGCGTGCTCCTCGGCGCGCTTGCCGCGGGCATCACCGGGCGCGGCGCACTGCTGTCCCCCTTCTTCTACGGCGCGTTTGCGCTGCTCTGCGCAAGGCTCTATGAGAGCTTTTTCGTGCGCAACTTCTTCGCCTGGCTCAGCTACACGGCGGCAGGCCTTGCCGTCACCGGGCTGTACGGGCTGTTTTACGCCGTCTCGGCATGGGACATGCCGCTCGACGCCGCGCTGCTCCGCGACGCGCTCGGCACCTTTCTCCTCTCCCTTGTGCTGTCCCTCCCGCTCTATCGCTTTTTCGGTTTCCTGCGCAGAAAAACCGACCTGAAACTCGGATAATCCCCCGCATTTTGCAGAAAGGAGCCAAACATGCGCAAACTGCATACCGCCGTCCGGATCGGCGCGCTCGGCGCGCTGTTTGTCCTCATCTGCGCGGTCTACCTCGTCGTCCTCGTCAACGTGCAGATCACGGGACAGGACTACTACGATATTATTAAGGAAGAAACCACCACCCGCTATGTCAAGATTGCCGCAAAGCGCGGCGAAATCTACGATACCAACGGCAAAGCGCTGGTCATCAATACCCAAATCTACGACATCAGCCTGGAATACGGCGCGATGCCGAAGCAGGCAGCCGCCTTCAACGCGGTCATCCTCGATGTGCTTGCCGCGATTGAGGAGAGCGGCGGCGCGTACACGCCGGTTGAGGTCACCTTCCCGTTCACGGGCAGCTTTCCGAACTACGAAAAGGACGAAGAATTTTTCAAGTCCGCGACAAACAAAACCAAATACGAAGCCCTGCTCCGCCGCCTGGAGCTGGACGAATACATGGCGCCCGAGGAGCTGTTTTCCTTTCTGCGCACGCGGTACGGGCTGTCGTCTTACTCGAAGAAGACCAAGACCTACACCGACGAATACGACGCGGAGACGCTGGAGACCCTCATGCGCATCCGCTTTGACATGGAATACCGCCAGTTCAGCCGCGTGGAGCCATATACGCTGGCGCGCGACGTGGACACAAAACTGCTGACCTATGTCAAGGAGCGCTCGATTTTGCAGGTGCTCGTCACCGAGGAGAATGCGCGCACCTATGTCTACGACGGCTATGCCTCGCACCTGCTCGGCACCATCGGCAAGATTCCCGCCGAGAAGCTGGAAGACTATATAGAAAAGGGCTACAGCGGCGACGCCTATGTCGGCATCTCGGGCGCGGAGGCGGCATACGAGGACGTGCTGCACGGCACGGACGGCACGCGCGCCATCGTCGAGGACAAGTACGGCAACCTGATTTCCGAATCCGTGGTCAAGGAGCCGGTCGCAGGCAGCGATGTGCGGCTGACCATTGACATCGACCTGCAGATCACCGCCGAGGACGCCCTCGCCGACAACATCCGCCTGATTCGCGAGGAGGCTGACCCGAAGCCGGGCGAACACGACGGCGAGGACGCGCACAGCGGCGCGGTCGTCGCCACCGACCCGAACACCGGGGCGCTGCTGGCGGCTGCGTCCTACCCGACCTACCGCCTCTCGGACTACACCGCAAACTACGCGGCGCTCGCCGCGAACGAAAACCGCCCGCTCTACAACCGCGCGCTGCTCGGCACCTACACGCCCGGCTCGACCTACAAGCCCGGCGTTGCCGCCGCCGCCCTCTCCGAGGGGGTCATCACGCGTAACACCACGATTGTGGACAAGGGTGCCTACGACTTCGGTGACTACCACCCGCGCTGCTGGATTTACCTGCGGTTCGGGCGCACGCACGGCGCGCAAAATGTCGTCGAGGCGATTCAAAACTCCTGCAACTACTTCTTCTACGAGGTGGGCAACCGCCTCGGCATCGAAAAAATCGACGCATACAGCCGCATCTACGGCCTCGGCGAGGCGACCGGCATCGAGCTGCCCGAGTCCACCGGCATCCTCGCAGGTCCCGCCTACAGCGAGAGCACGGGCAACGTCTGGAACCCCGGCAACACCCTGCAGGCAGCCATCGGGCAGTCGGACAACATGTTCACGCCCCTGCAGCTGTCGGTCTACATCTCCACGCTGCTCTCGGGCGGCACGCGCTACCGCGCGCACATGCTCCGCAGCGTGCACGCCTACCCGTCCGGCGAGGTGCTGTCCGAGACCGCGCCCGAGGTGATGAGCGAAGTCGAGCTGGACGCAGGCATCGTCGCCACGGTCAAGTCGGCGATGAAGGACGTGGTCGAGAGCGGCTCGGCGGCGCGCATTTTCCGCGGCTACGACATCACGGTCGGCGGCAAGACCGGTACCGCACAGGTCGGCGGCGACCGCTCGGACAACGCGCTGTTCGTGGGCTTTGCCCCCTACGACAGCCCGAAAATCGTCGTCACCGTCGCCATCGAGCAGGGCGCAAACGGCACCGACGCCGCCTACACGGCAAAGGCGCTCTACGACACCTACCTCAAGGGGCAGAAATACGAAAAGCGGTATACCGACACCGAAACGGAGGCGGCGGAATGACGAAAAAGAACTTGGCAGCGAAGGTCGCCGCCGCGCTCGAAGCGCTCTACCCGGACGCGATCTGCTCACTGGAATATGAGAACGAACCCTGGAAGCTGCTGATTCTCGCGCGCCTGTCGGCGCAATGTACCGACGCGCGGGTCAACATCGTGGCAAAGACGCTGTTTGTGCGCTTCCCCACGCTTGAGAGCGTGGCGAACGGTGACCTCGCGGCACTGGAAGAGACCATCAAGCCCTGCGGGTTGTATAAAACCAAGGCGAAGAGCATCAAGGAGACCGCCGAGATTCTCGTGCGGGACTACGGCGGGCGCGTGCCCGACACGATGGACGAGCTGCTTGCCCTGCCCGGCGTGGGGCGCAAAATCGCCTGCCTCATGCTCGGCGATGTGTTCGGCAAACCGCACATCGTCACCGATACACACTGCATCCGCATCTGCGGGCGGCTCGGGTTCTACCCCGAAAGTGAGAAGAATCCCGCCAAGATCGAGAAGATTCTCGACGGCTGCGTAGAAAAGCCTGTGCAGTCGGATTTCTGCCATCGCATCGTGGATTTCGGGCGGGACGTCTGCACGGCGCGCGCGCCGAAGTGCACCGCCTGCCCGATGCAAACCTTCTGCCGCCACGCTGTTGACGCGCAAGCGTCACACCGTTGATGCGCAGCATCACGCCGTTTGCGGCAGCGCCGCAACTTCATTTGCGCAAGCAACTCCCTCCCTTTTGCAAAAAAATGATTGCATTTGCCCCGCGCGTGGATTATAATATATTATTATGATGTTTTCTTTCGGCTCCCCTGTGCAAGGGGAGCTGTCACCGATAGGTGACTGAGGGGTTGTTCCTTGGCTATGTAACAATCCCTCCGCCGCCGTTCGGCGGCACCTCCCTTTGCACAAGGGAGGCTCCATTCCTCCCCCCCGTTCTAACCTTAAAAAATCTATCTATATATACAGTGAGGATTTCAAAATGCAGCGGACACAAATCAAAAGCATTTATCTCGCCGAAAAAGACTACGACGGCAAGGCGCTCACCGTTTGCGGCTGGGCGCGCTCCATTCGCGCCAGCAACGCCTTCGGCTTTATCGAGCTGAACGACGGCAGCTGCTCGGGGAACCTGCAGGTCGTCTTTGAGGCCGACAAACTCCAAAACTACACCGAGATCGCCAAGCAGAACGTCGGCGCGGCGCTCGTCGTGCACGGCACGCTGGTGCTGACCCCCGATGCCAAGCAGCCCTTTGAGCTGAAGGCGGACGCGGTCGAAGTGGAGGGCATTTCCACCCCCGAATACCCGCTTCAGAAGAAGAAGCACTCCTTCGAGTTCCTGCGCACCATCGCGCACCTGCGCCCGCGCGCCAACACCTTCAACGCGGTCTTCCGCGTCCGCAGTGAGTGCGCGTTCGCCATCCATGAGTTCTTCAACTCCCGCGGCTTTGTCTATGTCAACACGCCTATTATCACCACCTCGGACTGTGAGGGCGCGGGCGAAATGTTCCGCGTGACCTCGCTCGACCTCGACAACCTGCCGAAGAACGAGGACGGCAGCGTCAACTACGCCGAGGACTTCTTCGGCAAGCCGACCAGCCTGACTGTCTCCGGTCAGCTCAACGCCGAGTGCTTTGCCCTCGCGTTCGGCAATGTCTACACCTTCGGGCCGACCTTCCGCGCCGAGCGCTCCAACACGCAGCGCCACGCCGCCGAGTTCTGGATGATGGAGCCCGAGATGGCGTTTGCCGACCTCGAGGACGACATGGAGATCGCCGAGGCGATGATCAAGCACGTCGTCCGCCATGTCATGGCAACCTGCAAGCAGGAGCTTGCGTTCTTCAACCAGTTCTTCGACAACACGCTGCTTGAAAGACTGCAAAACCTCGTGGACAACGACTTCGGCAGAGTTACCTACACCGAGGCGATCCGTCTGCTCGAGGAGAGCGGCAACAAGTTTGACTACCCGGTCTCCTGGGGCATCGACCTGCAGACCGAGCATGAGCGCTACCTCACCGAGAAGATTTTCGGCAAGCCGGTGTTCGTCACCGACTACCCGCGCGAAATCAAGGCGTTCTACATGCGCCAGAACGAGGACGGCAAGACCGTCGCCGCGATGGATATGCTCGTCCCCGGCGTCGGCGAACTGATCGGCGGTTCGCAGCGCGAGGAGCGCCTCGACATGCTGCTTGCCGCGATGAAGAACTTCGGCCTCAAGGAAGAAGACTACAGCTGGTATCTCGACCTGCGCCGCTTCGGCAGTGCGAAGCACGCGGGCTTCGGCCTCGGCTTTGAGCGCCTCGTGATGTACATCACCGGCGTCTCCAACATCCGCGACGTCGAGGCATTCCCGAGAACGACCGGCTCGGCTGATTTTTAAGCCGACCCCACCATCCGACCCCAAAGGAGCATTATGAAATACGCAGATCTTTCCATTGAAGAAAAGAAAGAACAGCTGAAGCGCGCGCAGATTGAGTTTGACTGTCTCTGCAAGCTGAAGCTGTCGCTCGACCTCTCGCGCGGCAAGCCGATCGGCGAACAGCTCGACCTGTCGAATGAACTGTTCACCATCCTCACCGGCGAGCACGGCGACTACATCGGCGAGCGCGGGTTCGACTACCGCAACTACGGCTGCCTCGACGGCATTCCCGAGGCGAAGGCGCTGTTTGCCGAGCTGCTCGAAGTCCCGGCGGAGCAGGTTTTCGTCGGCGGCAACTCGAGCCTGAATATGATTTACGACGCGCTCACGCGGCTCATGCTGCACGGCGCGCCCGGCGTGGAGGAGCCGTGGTGCAAGCTGGACAAAGTCAAGTTCATCTGCCCCGCCCCCGGCTATGACCGCCACTTCGGCATGCTGGAATCGCTCGGCATCGAGATGATCACGGTGGAGTATCTCGCAGACGGTCAGCCCGACATTGAGCGCATCGAGGAACTTGCGCGTGACCCCGCAGTCAAGGGCATCATCTGCGTGCCGAAATATTCCAACCCGACCGGCGCGACCTATTCGCGCGAAGTCGTGCGCCGTCTCGCCAAGATGGAGTGCGCCGCGCCCGACTTCCGCATCATCTGGGACAACGCCTACTGCGTGCACGACATCTACAGCGAGGAAAAGCTGGCGAATATCTTTGAATTTGCACAGCGCTACGGCACCGAGGACCGCATCCTTGCCTTCACCTCGACCTCGAAGATGACCTTCCCCGGCAGCGGCGTCGCCGCGATGGCGCTTTCGCCCGCCAATATGGCGCAGGCGAAGAAGCTCATCGGCATCCAGACCATCAGCTTTGACAAGCTGAATCAGCTGCGCCATGTCCGCTATCTGCAAAACGCCGCGCATGTGCATGAGATTATGCAGCGCCATGCCGACATCATCCGCCCGAAGTTTGACATCGTGTTTGAGGCGCTCGAAGCAGAGCTCGGCGGGCTGGGCATCGCCTCCTGGACAAAGCCGAATGGCGGCTATTTCATCAGCCTGACGCTGATGAACGGCTGCGCCAAGCGCGTCTGGTCGCTGATGCGGCAGGCGGGCGTCGTCCTCACCGGCGCGGGCGCGACCTACCCCTACGGCAAGGACCCGCGCGACGCCAATCTGCGTCTCGCGCCCACCTATTCTCCCGCGCACGAACTGGAGGTCTGCATTCAGGCGCTCTCCGCCTGCGTCCGCCTCGCCTCGCTCGAAAAAATGCTTGCGGAGTAAGGATTTGTACATCAAAAAGCAGCTTCAACCTTGGTTGAAGCTGCTTTTTTACGATGTTGGCGGCGCGTAGTGGGCGAATCGCCGCAAAACGCGGCGGGAGACAAGCCCCCGCCCTACGGCAAAACGGTTTTCCATGCGCAAAACCCATACCAAACCTGTAGGGGCGACCATTGGTCGCCCGTTTTTGCTCTGTGCACAGCGGGCGACCGATGGTCGCCCCTACAAGTATGCAAAGAAATTGCTCTGCGGATCCGTCTCCACGCAAAAAAAGCCGCCCGGTGGGCGGCTTTTTGTCTATCTTCTGTTACAGCGCCTTCACGATGTGCTCGGTATCCGATGCGATGACAAGCTCCTCGTTGGTGGGGATCATGAAGACCCTGACCTTTGAGGTCGGCTTGGAAATCTCGGTGGCGGTCAGCGGGCGGGGCAGGTTTGCATTGTGCTCCGCGTCAAACTCAACGCCGAAATAGCCCAGCTGCGAGCAGACGCTCTCGCGCATCTCCCAGTCGTTCTCGCCGATGCCTGCCGTGAAGACGATGGCATCGAGGCCGCCCATCGCTGCGGTGTACGCGCCGATGAACTTGCGGATCTGGTAGGAGACGATGTCCAGCGCGAGCTTGGCGCGCTTGTTGCCCGCCTTGGCTGCGGCGGAAACATCGCGGCAGTCGGACGAAATGCCGGACACGCCGAGGAAGCCGCACTTCTTGTTCATGTACTCGTTCATCTCATCGGCGTTCATGCCGGTCTTGTTCATGATGTAGGGGACGATAGCGGGGTCAATGTCGCCGCAGCGCGTGCCCATTTCAATGCCGGCGAGGGGCGTGAAGCCCATCGAGGTATCCAGCACCTTGCCGTCCTTGACAGCCGAGATGGACGAGCCGTTGCCGAGGTGGCAGGTGACGATCTTCGTGCCCTCTGCCTTGCCGCCGAGCAGCTTGATGCACTCGCCGGAGACATAGCGGTGGGACGTGCCGTGCGCACCGTAGCGGCGGACGGCATACTTCTCATACATATCGTAGCTGACGGGGTACACATAGGCATAGTCGGGCATGGACGCCGTGTGGAACGCGGTGTCAAACACGAGAACCTGGGGCGTCTTGGGCATTGCGGCGAGGCAGCCCTGGATACCCATGATGTGCGCGCCGGTGTGCAGGGGCGCGAGGTCGCGGCAGAGTTCGAGCTTTGCCAGCACTTCATCGGTGAGCAGCACCGACTCCGAGAAATAAGCGCCGCCGTGGACGATGCGGTGACCGACCGCCTCGATCTCGTCCATGCTCTTCACCGAGCCGTACTCGGCGCTGAGCAGCGCGTCGATGACGATTTTGGTGGCGACGGTGTGGTTGGGCATCGCGATTTCCTTCTCGTAGACCGCGCCGGTCTCGAGGTTCTGATGCTTGATTTTGCCGTCGATGCCGATACGCTCGCAGAGACCCTTCGCGCGGACAACGCCCGCGGTCGTGTCAAACAGCTGATACTTCAGCGAGCTGGAGCCTGCGTTTACAACGAGTACATTCATGAAAAGAATCCTCCGAAAATAATGTCGTTTAACTCTTCTATTATACGCCCCATTTTCGACAAATTCAAGAAGGCGCGCACATATTTTTGAAAGAAGGGTGAAAATTTTCCCGCCGCGCTTGCGACGCCGCCGGAAAAGTGGTAAAATGGGAGGGAGAGAAATGGAGTTTTGGCTTCCCTATCCTTGCACGGGGCACAGCGCGCTTTCGGCTCCCCTGTGCAAGGGGAGCTGCCGCCGAATGGCGGCTGAGGGGTTGTATCTTTGCTCTGTAACAATCCCTCCGTCGGCTACGCCGACACCTCCCTTTGCACAAGGGAGGCTTTATGCGGCGGGAGGCAGACGGTGCCCTACGGTGTGTACACAGTACCCGCAAATCCGGTAGGGGTCGGCGCCCTCGACGACCCGACCGTGCGCAATCTATTTATGGCTCCTCCTGACGGGGGAGCTGTCGCCGAACGGCGACTGAGGGAGAGATACCCGCTGAGCATAAATGTTCAGTCAACGATGAGGGAACAAGGAGGACGCCATGCTGGCTGCGATCATCTGCGAATACAACCCGTTTCATGCGGGACACGCCTACATGGTGGGCGAGGTGCGGCGCGCACTCGGCGCGGACGTGACCGTCGCCGCCGTGATGGGCGGCATCTTCTCCCAGCGCGGCGAACCCTACATCGCGCCGCCGCACTACCGCGCGGCTGCCGCCGTCGCGGGCGGCTGCGACCTCGTTTTGGAGCTCCCCTACCCCTACTCGGCGGCGCGCGCCGCCGACTTTGCCCGCGCGGGCGTGGAAATCGCCGCCGCCATCGGCGCGGATGTGCTGGCGTTCGGCAGTGAAGTCGGCGACCTTGCCGCGCTTGAAGCGCGCCGCGCGCGCCTCGACAGTGCCGAACTGCGCGCCCGCGCGGCGGCGCTTGCCGCCGAAGACCGCGCGCTTGGGCTGACCCGCGCGACGGCGCTTGCCTATGCCGAACGCTACGGCGAAGACGACCTCGCCGCGCCGAACGACATTCTCGCCGTGGAATATCTGCGCGCGCTTGCGCGCCTCGAGCGCGAAATCGAACCGCTGGTGATTCCGCGCGTGGGCGCGTATCACGGCGGCACGGACGGCTACCCCTCCGCGTCCGAACTGCGCCGCGGCTTTGCCACGCACGGCATCGCCGCTTTTGCGGGCAAAATGCCGGACGGCGCGCTTGCGGCGTTCCGCGCCGCCGCCGATGCGGGGCTCTGCCCGGCGGACGCCGAGCGACTGGCGCCCGCCGTCCTGCTGCGCCTTGCGGTGCTTGCGGACGACCGCGCCGCACAGGAAAACCTCGCGGGCGACCGCGCGGCGCTTGAGCGGCTGCTTGCCGCCGCACCGGGGGCGCGCACGCTGTCCGAACTCTTCTGCACAGCGGCATCCAAGCGCACGACCGACGCATCGCTCCGCCGTGCGGCGCTCTACGCGCTGCTCGGCACGACGGCGGACGAAATCGCCGCGCCTGCCGCCTACACCCGCCTGCTTGCCGCCAACGCACGCGGCTGTGCCGCACTCGGCGGCGCGCGGAACGGCTTTGTGCTGACGAAGCCCGCCGATGCGGGGAAACTCCGGGACGGCGGCGCGCAGTTTGCCAAAACCGCGACGGCGGAGCGCGCGTTTGCGCTCTGTTTTGCCGGGAAGTACGACTATCTGCGCACATCGCCGACGATTGTGAGGGACTGACCATGGAATTCTGGCAAACCGTCCGTCCCTTCGCGCGGATGCTGCCGCTTGTCTGGTTTGCGGCAGTCAATCTCATCGCCGCCGTCACAGTCGCCTACGACAAACACATCAGCCGCCTGCCGCGCGGCAGCATCCGCCGCGTGCCGGAGCGCCGCTTTGTGCGCTTTGCCTGGCTCGGCGGCGGGCTCGGCACGCTGCTTTTCATGCTGCTCTGCCACCACAAAACCAAATCGCACGATGCGCTGCTGCTGCGCATTCTGCTGCCGACGCTCCTCTGGGTCTGCGCATGGCTTTTTGCTCTGTCGCGCATGAATCCGGGCAGTCTCGGGATATAATCATACAAACGGAGGATGGAATCATGACCTATGTAATGTCGGATATACACGGTGACTACGAGCGCTATATGAAGATGCTGGAGGCAATCAACCTCGACGAGGACCGCGACACGCTCTATATCCTCGGCGATGTCATTGACTTCGGCGAGGGAGGCATGAAGATTCTCGACGACATGTCGTCCCGCCCGAATGTCTACCCCATCATCGGCGAGCATGAGTACACCGCCCTGCCGCTGCTCAGCCGCCTCTGCGGCGACGCGGAGGAGAGCGCCGTCGCCGTCGCCGCGCTCGGCAAAGAAGCGCTTGCCGCCTTTGCCGCCTGGGGCAAAAACGGCGGCGAGGCGACCGCACGCGAATTTTTTGCACTCTCGCCGGACGACCGCGCATGGCTTGTGGACTACCTCGGCGAATTTGCGCCCTACGAGGAGGTCGAGGTGGGCGGCAAAACCTATCTGCTCGTGCACGCGGGGCTGCAAAACTTCTCGAAAGACCGCGACATCGACGACTACGGCATCGAGGAGCTGATCTCGGAGTCACCCGACTATGAAAAGGTGTATTTCGAGGACAAAATCCTCGTCACGGGGCACAAGCCCACCGTGGAAATCAACCCCGGCTATAAGGGGAAAATCTTCATGCTGAACGGGCATATCGCCATCGACTGCGGCGCGGCATACGGTCTGCCGCTCGGCTGCCTGCGCCTCGACGATAGGAAAGAATTTTATGTGGAGTGAGATGTCTGCCTTTGGCTCCCCTGTGTAAGGGGTGAGCTGTACGAGACGCGATGCGTTTAGGCTCCCCTGTGCAAGGGGAGCTGTCACCGTCAGGTGACTGAGGGGTTGTATCTGTGCCATGTAACAATCCCTCCGCCGCCGTTCGGCGGCACCTCCCTTTACACAAGGGAGGCGAAGATAGCCCAGCACGATTGCGGCGGGAGCGAGCCCCCGCCCTACGGTGTGCACATAGTTCCCGCTGTTCCGTAGGGGCGATTCATGAATCGCCCGTTTTTGCTTTTGGCGCGGGGTCGTCGGTCAATCCGACAAGAAAATCTGCCGATGTGTGCAGCGATGTCGCCAACTGCGCAATCACGCTTGCGCGCGGTTCCGCATGAAAATAGAGAATCAGGTAAAGATTCGTGTCGGAAATGCCGGTCACCTCTGCCAGTGCGGGCAAAGACAAATCATATTTCTGCATCAAAAAATGCAATCGCTCTGCAATAGACAATCCATTTTTCCTCCCCCCCGTTTGTCTGCATGTAGACAGCCGATGATTAACGGCAATGCTGCCGTTAATCCTTGCCCGCCAAATCAAGTCCGGTGTATTGTTCAAGCGCCGCCGTAATCAGTGCGGACATGCTCAGCCCATGCTGCTCGGCATAGGCTCTGAGGTTCTCGCGCTTTTCCAGCGGGATGAACGCCTGAACGGAATAATACCGTTCGCGCCTGAACTGTGATTTGTAGGCATTCCGCTTTTCTGACATGCGTTCTGCCTCCGTATGTTCATAGCAGTATTATAGCACATCTACATGCAGATGTCAAGTGCGAATGCATTTTAGGCTTCCCCGTTGGGGAAGCTGGCGCGTAGCGCCTGATGAGGGATTGCACAAAGCAAAACATCGCGCCATGCTGTGCCGGCTGCCTGCATGCCCTCATCCCCCGCCTACGGCGGTACCTTCCCCACCGGGGAAGGCTTGGTTAGATGCGCAAGGTGCGGGCGACCGATGGTCGCCCCTACAGTTTGCGGGGGATTTTTCACCCCCTTCTGCACACCCAAAGCAAAAAAACACGAACCTTGCGGTTCGTGTTTTTTTGCTTACTTGATACGGTATTCGGCGGCGGCGATGCGCGTGAAGATGACGCACGCCTCCGAGCGGCGGATGCCGTCGTTCGGGCGGTACTTGCCCGTGCCGGCGTCGCCGCCGACGATGCCTGCGGCAAAGAGTTTCTTCACCGCGGCGGCGCACGCCATGCCGTCCGTCACATCGGCGGGCGAACCCGTTCGCGTGGCGGCGTATTCGCCGTCCGGCAGGATTGCCGCAAAGACGACCGCCATCTCCCCGCGCGTGATGGCGCGGTCGTAGCTGTCAAACTGCCCGTCCTTAATGATGCCGTTTGCCACGCAGTAGGCAACATAAGGTTCGTACCAGGTCTTCGCGCCTGCGGTGTTCACCGCGCCGCCGGAGTAGGCGGTGCGGATGTTGGCGGCGGCGGTCAGCGCCTGTGCCACCGTGAAACTGCCGTCGGGTGAGAACTTATCCGCGGCGGTGCCGTTTGCCAGCGCGTACTCATATGCCGCCGCCACATAGGGATGGAACCACGCGGTCTGCGGCACATCCGCAAAGTTTTCCGCATAGGTGCGCGTGCGGCGGAAGGGTGAAGTTGCATCGCCCGCCGAGGTCTTATCAAATCCGGTGATACGGGCGGCGAGCGGCAGCGGGTTCAGCGCCATGGTGTAGGTCGTTGACACCGGCTGCACGGCGGTCATCGTGGGCGTGCCGTCCGCCGCGAAGTCGATCTTCTGCATATACATGCGGCGCATGGTGTAGGCAGAATAATGGTACTCCTTCGCGTGGAACACGCCGTAGAAATCCTTTCCATCCGGCGAAGTGGTGACGATCATCGCGCCGGGGGAATACACGCCGGTTGCATAATCCGTAAACTGCAGCGGCGTCTCATACTTTTTCCAGAGCGACGCATCGGTGAGCGGGTCATTCTCCCCGCCCGTGAAGCGCAGCATGCCGGTGCAGTACTCGTCGGTGCGGGTATGCCCCGCCGCGAAGAGCAGATACAGCGTGCCGTCCGGCGCATAGAACGGGAACGGTCCCTCCATGATGCCCTTTTCGTAGTTGTACTGCGGCGAGGAAATGACGACCTGTCCGTCCGCCATCTTCGTGGGCGACTCAAGTTTCACCACGCGCATACGCTGGATGTGCGTGCCGTTCGACCCGTCCGCCGCGCGCCAGAAGCCGCTGAAGAACATGTAGGTATTGCCGTCATGCTCGATGACGCGGGGCGACAGATAGGTGAACGCCTCCTTATCGAGGTTCTCCATGCAGCCGAAGAAGCGGTAGCCGCCGATGGGATCATCGGTCTCGGCGACCCAGACATAGGGGTAACGCTTGAGCATATTGACGCCCGGATCCTGATCGTTCGGGAACTGGCAGGAGGCGTAAACATACCACTTGCCGTCGAGCTTGTAGAGCTGGGGCGCCCAGATGGCCTGCATATCCTTCGCCTGACCCGAGAGCGCCTGGCTCCAGATGAGCACGGGCGTGACCTTGCCGATGTCAAAGAGGTTGGCCGCCTTCGCCATGTAGATTGCGGGCTTGCCCGCGTATTCCTTGGCGTAGGTGTAGTAATACCAGCCGTCGACATAGACGACCGAGGGATCGGCAAAGCCCGCAATGGGATTCTGATAGGTTGCATCGCCGCTGACGGCGGCCGTAAGGTTCATATTTTCGGGGACAGTGACAGCGGAAGTGTGCGTGCCGCCCATCCCCGCCGTGCCGGACACCGTGCTGACGCGGCGGATGTCCGAGGTGGTGACGGTGAGGTTGTATGCGCCGTCGAGTTTTGCCGTATTGTCCTCGCCCGCGCGGATGTCGCCCTCAAAGGCTGCGCCCGCCGCGTTGACTGCGACATTGCCGTACACCTGCGCGCCTGCCGCCACGCCGATGACCGGGCAGGCGACCCTGCCGCCATAGGCGTTGAAGACGGCGTTGCCGCGAAGGCCGTTCACCCCGGCGACATAAACGCCGTCCGTGATGCTGCCGCCGTAGAGGTTCAGCGTGAGGCTGCCGGTCGCCTGCCGCGCAGACGCACCGGCAGCGGTGGAATACTGCCCGGGCGTGACAACGCCCCAAGTGCCGCTGTAAATGTCCAGCGTGACATCGGTGCGCAGCGCCTCCGCAAGCGACACCGAGCCGCCGACCAGCGCCGGATAGTGCTCGATGCGCGCGTCGGGCAGCAGGCTGCATGCGACGCCCGCGCCGATGGTGAGATGCTTGCCCGCCGCGGCGATGTAGGCGTCGTTTGCCGCCGTCTCAATAGAAAGTTCGGTGAAAGTCGTTTCCATGCCGAGCGTGACCGAGCCGGCGAGCACCAGCTTTGCCCCGTCGGTGAGGCGGTAGTCCATGCCGCCGTAGAGCGAGGTCACCGTGAGCTTGCCGGTCGCCGCCGCGAGCGTCTTTGCGCCCGAGACCGTGAGACTGCCGCAGACGACCACCGTGCCGCCCGCAGGGAGCGCCGCCGTCGCCGCGACGAGATCGCCCATCGGCGAAGTCGGCAGCGTGCCGTCGCCCTCTCCGCCGTCCTTCACATAAAGGACGGTTTTTTCAGCTTTGACGGGGGTGTAACCCTTGTCCGCGCTGCCGCCGCGCACCAAGGCGAAGCCCTCTCCGGCGCTGTTCGCGCGCTTGCCGAGAAGCGTGCCGACATGCCCGCCGAGGAGCAGCACATAGGTGCGCGCGCCCGCGACGGTACTGCCGCCCGAGACGGTGGCAAAACTGCCGGAACGGACGGTGACGCCGTGCGATGCCGCACCCGTGCCGCCGTCCAGCGTGAGGCTGCCGCCCGAGACGCCGTCGCCGACGGTGAGGGCGTGCCCTGCCGCGTCAATTTTGCCGCTGCCGCCGAGGCGGAGATTTTCAATGCGCGTCTCACTGCCCAGCGTCAGCGTGCCCGAAACGGTCAGCACGCCGCCGTAACTTTTGCCGCCCGAGGCACCGACGATGTGCAGCGCCTTTTCGGTGGCGGCAAGCGTTTCGCTGCCGACCGTGAGGTTGCCGCTGACGACGACCGTGCCGCCCGCAGGCATGGCGGCGACCGCCGCCTTCAGCGTTTTCTTCGCGGTGGCTGCCGTCCTGCCGTCCGCTGCGTCATTGCCGCTGTCCGCGACGAAGAGCACCGCGTCAAAGCCGACGGCGGGCATCGAAATGCCGTCCGCGAGGTCGAGCGCGGAGACGCCGCGCACATTCTCGCCGTTTGCACCCGCAAAGCCGCCCGCGAAATTGCCGCCCGTGACTTTCAGCGTGAAGTCGCCGTCCACATAGCCCGCCACGCGGTCGTGCACGGCGGCGATTTCGGTGCCTGCGCGGAAGGTGCCGCCGGAGATCTCAATGGTGACATTGCCGCGCACATAGGCGTTGCCGCTTGAGGTTGCGTTGGTGCCGGGGCGCCCGACGCCGCAAATCGAGCTGTTAAATGTGCCGCCCGTGATGCGGATCGTTGCATCGCCGTCCAGCGCGTCAAAGCCGCTGACCGCGATGATGCCGTTTTTGTTCGGCTCGGTGGTGACCGAGGTGAAGGTGCCGCCGTTTATCTCGATGGTGACATTGCCGATGGTGCCGACCGGCTGGTATTCGCCGGTGCGAATCGAGCCGCCGCGGACATACCACCAGGTGCCGCTGTTGATTTCAATCTTATAGCCGAAGAAGCTCGCCGTCTTTGCCGTGGTGCCTGCTATGGCGCAGTCCGTGCCGCCCCAGACGGCAATGGGATTGCCCTCATAGGCGCAGGTGACGCCCTCGCCGACGGTGAAGCTGTTGCCGCGGCAGAAGATGTCCACGCCGTTTTTGGAATTGACGCGCAGATGCTCAAACCGCACGGGTGAGCCGAGGAAAACATCCGCCTCCAGCATCAGCGCGCCGCTGTAAATCTCGCCGCCGTAGCTGTTTGTGAAGGTGATCTCCCCCGCCCGCTCCGGGAAGGTTGCCGACGCGGCGGTGACGGTGACTCTGCCGCAGACGACAATGGTGCCGCCCGCCGCATCCAGCCGCTTGAAGGCGCGGCCGAGCGTCTGCACCGCGCTGTCCGCGCTCGTGCCGTCCGCCGCGTCGTCGCCGAAGTCGCTGAGGAAGACGACCGACGCATCCGTGAGCACGGGCGTGTCGCTGCCGCCGCCGACGACCTTGTCAAAGGACGCCTTGTTGACGCAGGCGTCCATCCATGCGTCGGTGACCTTGGTTTTGTCCGCGCGGGTGATGTCCAGCGTGGTCTTGCCGTAGTTGGCGGCGACCTGCCCGAAGGCGGGACCGCCCGTCAGCCCGTGCCACACGCCGGTGGTGGACCAGCCGGTCTCGTTGACGCCCTTGAAATAGGCGGCGGGGTCAAAATTCTCTGTGAGCGTGACCGTCGCGTCCACCGTGTAGGTCATTTTTTCACTGCCGCAGGCGGTGATGAAGTTGGTGACCGCGCCGCCGTCCAGCGTGATGTACACCCGCGCGGTGTTCTGCGCCTTGCCGCCCCAGCGGAACGCGCCGAAGACCTTGTCCACGACGGCGTCGCCGCCCACCGTGATGTAAGCCGCGCCGGTGTAGCTCGGGTTGAACGACGCCTTGCCCGTGTTGCGCCCGAGGCCCGTGACCTCGGCATAGCGTCCGCTCTCAAGCGTGATGTGCGCATCGCGGCTGTAGTCGTCGTCCGGCACGGTGACCGTCGCGTTGGTATGCTCCATACCGCCGACGACATGCACCTCGATGTTGTCCATGGTGACACCCTTGCCGAAGGTGAGCGCGAAGAAGCGCCCCGCCACGACCAGCGTCTTTTTGTGCGCGTTGTAGAATGTGATATTCTCAAAAGTCGTATCCCCGGTGCAGAAGAAGCGGCCGCCGTCCGGGAAGACGAGGCGCGCGCCGCCCTCCGCCGAAAGCGTCAGCGTGCCGCCCGTGGCAGGCGCGGTAAACGCGCCTACAGAGGCGTCATACCCCGCCGATTTTGCCACCGAGGTGTCGCCGACGAGGACGACTTTGCCGCCGCCGGACACGGCGCGGATCGCGTCCGCAAGGTCGCCGAGCGGGCTCAAAGCGCTCGTGCCGTCGCCCGTGCCGCCGTCCTTCACATAGACCGTGTCCGCCGCCGATGCGGCGAGCGTGCCGAGCGCCATGGCAAGGCAGAGCACAAGCATCCATCTGCAAATTTTTTTCATCGCTTCCTCCTTAATGTTTCCAGGTCTCTGCCGCGAGGCTGAACGCCGCGTCGGTCTGCGCAAGTGCGGCGCTTGCCGCATCCGCATAGCCCGCAAAGGTGGAGGCAAAGTCCTTCGACCCCTCGCGGAACATGTAGATCAACTGCTTGTTGATGTTGGCGGGCTGAATGTACAGCCCGAGGTCGTAGGCGCGGGTCGCCGCCATGCGCTCCAGCGTTGCCAGGCTGTCCTCGTCGCGGAAATACTGCCCCGTGAGCGTCTTGTCGTAGTACGCGCCGGTCAGGAGTTCCTTTCCGTAGTAAGCCAGCGCATCCAGCACCGCGCCCGAGCGCTCGGCATCCGCCGCCGTGAGCGGCACGGTGAAGAGCGTCATATGCCAGGGAGACGCCACCGTGTGGTACTCCGCCTGCGCCTCATCATACTTCGGATAGGGCAGAATGCCGTAGTCGGTCTCCATATCGCGGTAAGCGTCCAGCGACTGCAGTCTGCCTGCAAGGAAGAGCGCGCGGTTGCCCGAGAACATGTCCATCGCTTCCTTCGAGGCGTAGCGCTGGTAATTGATGGCGTCGCCGCCGAAGCAGAAATCGGTGTACTTCGTGAGCACATCGACCACGCGCTCGCTGCCGGTGAGCGTCAGCGCAAGCGCGCCATCGGCGCCGACCGTCACCACGCGCTCGCCGCTGCCCTCGAACACGGCATAGACCGAGTCATCCCAGGTGATGAGCCCGAACTTGTCGGACATGTCGTACACGCCGTCGCTGTTCAGGTCCTCGGTGGCAAGTTTTGCATAGGACGCAAGCGCGTCCAGCGTCCACTTCCCGTCCTCGACAAGCGCATAGAAGTCTTCCTCGATGTTGAGGTCGGCCTTGACCTGCTTGTTGAACGCGATGACATTCTGCATCATGTCGTCCCAGAAGTCGATGTCGCCGGTGGTGGCAAAGAGCAGCCCGTGCATCGTGAGGTCACGCGCCGCGCGCGCATCCCACCGGTCCTTTTCGAGTTTCAGATTTCCGATGCTGCCGAGCTCATAGAGCGCGCCGCCCATGGCAAGCGGCACGGCGTCGTAGGCGGCAACTACTGCCGCGTCGTAGTCGTCATCGCCCGCCGTAGCGGCGACAAGCAGCTTGGTCTTTGCCGAGCCGTTCGTCCCGTAATCCTCAATAAACCTGAACTTGATGCCGTACAGTTCCTCCACCGTTTTCATCCGGCGATACACCGCCTCGTCAAGCGGCGTGCGATCGGTCATGTCGGTGTCCTCAAAGGTCTTGAACGCCACATTGGCGTCGCAGTTGCCCGAAAGGAGCATGGTAAACTCGCCGGAATAGTCGGCGTCCACCGGGGTAAATTCGGGCGCTTCGGTGGTCACCTCGGCAGACGCCGTGGTGGTTTCACTTGTCGCGGGCGCGGGCTTCTCGCCGCAGGCGGCAAGGCTTGCCGCAAAGCATGCGGCGGCAAGAAGCAGTGCAATCTTTCTCTTTGACATGGCGGTTTCCTCCCGTATTCGTTTATGTAGATTTTTTGATTTCTTCGTTTCCCGTGCGGCTATTCCCGCGGGAACGTGCCGTCCTTTTCGCAGTCGGCAATCAGCGCGCGGTACTTGCTCGGCGACACGCCGAAATGCGCCTTGAAGCGCCGCGAAAAGTTCATGCAGTCGCCGTAACCCGCGCGGCTTGCCGCCGCGGCGACGCTCTCGCCGTCCACCGAGAGCAGATGCGCGGCGTGCTCCATGCGCACCCCGGCGAGATACTGCTTCGGCGAGGTGCCGGTCTCGCGGCGGAACACCGTGCTGAAATAGCTGCGCTCCAGATTCAGCGCCCGCGCGATGTCCGAGACGCGAATCGGCTTTGCGTAATTCTCCTCGATATAGCGCTTGGCGGCGGTGACATAGGGATTCTGCCGCGTGCCGTGCGCCGCCTGCATGCGGATGAGCGCCGCAAAGAGCGCCCACAGCAAGGATGTGACCGCCTCGCGCGCACCGGGCTCCTCCCTGGCGGCGTCCAGGCAGTCGGCAAACAGACTGCCGAGCGACGGCGCGGTGAGCACATCGGCATCCAGCAGCGCGGGCAGCTCCAGGTCGCAGTGGAAGTTGATCCAGATATAGTGCCACGGCTCGGTCTTGTCGGCGGTGTAGACATGCGGGCGGTGCGGCCGCACCACAAAAATCTGGGACGGCAGCACATCGTAGGTCACGCCGCCGGTGGAAAAGCTGCCCTTGCCCGACACAACGAAATGCAGCATCCAGTACGGGCGCGTGCACCCGACCGAAAAGCCGGGCGCGCACTGCTCCGTGCCGCAGCAGACCGGGCTGAGCCCGGGCAGACGCTTATCGTCAAAGCGGTAATTTTCGCAAAGCATGGCGTTCTCCTTTATTTCTATTGTAACAGCAAAGCGGACATTTTCGGCTATCGCCGCCGGTCGGCGTTTTGCACAACCGGGGCGGCGAAATTTCAGCAGTCTGCCTTACAGCACTTCGTCCACGCGGCAGGGCGTGAGCGTCACGCCGAGGCGGTACTTGCCCGCCTTCAGCTGGTAGGCTTCATCCGGCAATGGGCCGCAGGCGTAAGAGCCGCAGCCGCTCTGGAAGGCATCGAGATGCAGATAGGTGAAAGGCTCGGGGACAAGCTCGTGTGCATAGTGCGCATCGCGCATCTGCGCGTCACTGTAGTGCGACGCACCCATCATGAAGGGCGCATCCGTGCGCGTGACGAGCAGTCCCGCGCCGCAAACGGTCGTGAGGGCGGCAAACTGCGTGTCAAAGTGCGCGCCGTTCTCCTGCGGGCGCAGGTAGGGCTCGAAGTTGTCCGTGACGGTCGTTAAAAACCGCCCGAGGCGCGCCGCAAGGTGCTTGTCGATGTAGCTTTCCATCGGACCGTAGCCGAAATAACGCAGATTTTCAAGCGCGGGAACCAGCGGCAGGCAAAGCCCGAGGCGCGGGTAAAAACGAACACCGCTCACCGGAATTTCCGCATCCATAGTGACGGTCAGCTTGCCGTCTGCCGCCGCGCGATAGGTGACGCGGGCGCGGAGCAGTACACGGTCGTCCGCCACGAGGCGCAGCACCGCCGTGCAGGTGACGGCGGTCTTCGCCGCGCGCACCGTGAAGCTGTCGCAGACCTCGGCGGCGCGGTGAATGCCGAGCGCATCCCAGCTTGGACGGAGCTTGCGGTCGTTGTCGATCGGCGCGCGGCCGAGTGTGAGCGCGAGGGGTGCATCGAGGAGCACCGTGCCGTCCGCCGTGATGCCCGTGAGCGCGCCGCGCGCACGGTCAAAGCGGTAGACCG
Organism: uncultured Eubacteriales bacterium; assembly: GCA_934474225.1. Classification (GTDB taxonomy): domain Bacteria; phylum Bacillota; class Clostridia; order Oscillospirales; family CAG-272; genus UMGS902. Next base: position 35,481 of record CAKSLU010000007.1, read on the forward strand.
TTTCCCCGACCGTCACAGTGACGGTATCGCCGTCCTCGGCGACGCGCGGTGTATGCGCCGCACGGCGCACGACCGGCAAAGTCGCGTCGGCGGCGAGGACAAACTGCGCGTGTCCGAGCAGCGTGCCCACGGGGACGAGCGGCGTCTCGCGGCAGGCGTGCATCTCAAAGTTGACCGTCAGCGCGCCGTCCGCCGCAGGCAGCGTCAGCGCAAATTCGACGGCGCCGCGCGGCGCGACCGCGCCGATGTCCAGCATGCCGGAGTCAACGGCGACGCCGTCCCGCTCGATGCGGTAGGTAACGGCGAGGTCGCCGGTGTCGGTGAAGTCGCGCAGGTTTTCAAAGCGGAAGATGCCTGCCGCGGCGTCCACCGCGGTGATGCGGAAGGGCTTCTGCGCCTCACGCAGCTCGTACATGCCGGTGTGCAGGCGGCGGTCGGGATAGACCAGACCGTCCATGCAGAAGTTGCCTGCGTTTGGCGTATCGCCGAAGCTGCCGCCGTAGCCGTACTTCGGGTGCTGCACATCGCCGTCAAGGAGCGCCGCATGGTCGCAGAACTCCCACACGCAGCCGCCGAAGAAGCGGTCATCGGCATAGATGGCATCCCAGTATTCGGCGAGGTCGCCGGGGCCGTTGCCCATGGCGTGGCAGTATTCGCAGAGGAAGACCGGGTAGCGGGCGTTTTCGTTTGCAAGGTAAGCGCGAATCTTCGGCACGGAGGCGTACATATAGCTCTCGACATCCGCGATGTCATAAAGCTCGGGGCGGCCGGGGTGCTTCGCGCGATAATCCGCGTTGCCGCCCTCGTAGTGCAAGAGGCGGGAGGTGTCGCGGCTGCGGAGATACGCCGCCATCGCGGCGTGGTTGCGCCCGAGGCCGGACTCGTTGCCGAGCGACCAGACAATGACCGACGGATGGTTCTTGTCCCGCTCGTAGAGCCGCTCGGCGCGGTCGAGATACGCCGCCTCCCACGCGGGGTTGTCCGAGAGGTAGTCCCAGCCGAGCTTCTCGATGGCGAGGAAGCCGTGCGTCTCGATGTCCGCCTCATCGACGAGGTAGAAGCCGTATTTGTCGCAGAGTTCCGGCAGGCGCGGGTCGGGCGGATAGTGGCTGGTGCGGATCATGTTGACATGATTCTGCTTGCAGATGGAAAGGTCGCGCAGCATCGCGTCCATCGGCGCGGCATAGCCGAGAACCGGGCTGCTGTCGTGCCGGTTGACGCCGCGCGCCTTGACCGGCTTGCCGTTCAGCAGCACCACGCGGTCGCGCACCTCGATTTTGCGCGCGCCGACGGGCAGCGCGATATGTTCTTTGCCGTTTTCGAGGCAGATGTAATAGAGGTTCGGCACTTCACTCGACCAGAGGGCGGGGTCGCGGAGCACAAAGGTGACGGTCTTGCCGTCGCGGCGCGCAAAAGCGCCGCTGTCCGCGCCGTCTGCGGTGCAGAGCCGCGCCGTCGCGTTCTTGTGCAGCACGCCATCGAAGGCCGCCGTGAAGGTCGCCGTGCCGAAATCGTCCGCAAGCGCGCAGCCGACTGTGATGTCGCGCACGCGGCGGCGGTCACGGAAGAGCAGATAGACCTCGCGGAAGATGCCCGCCGCGCGGAACATATCCTGGTCTTCAAGATAGGAGCCGGTGGAGAATTTGATGACCAGCACGGAAATCTCGTTTTCACCGTCCCGCAGCTTGTCGGTCACGCAGAATTCGGAGACGCCGTGCGACACCTCGCTGTAGCCGACAAATGCGCCGTTGAGCCAGACATAGAAGCAGGAGGAGACGCCCTCAAAGGTGAGCATGGCGTCCTTTGTCGAAAACGCGCGCGCATCGACGGTGAAGCGGCGGCTGTACATGCCGCAGGGGTTTTCGTCCGGCAGGTGCGGCGGGTCGCAGGGGAAGGGATACTCGGTGTTGGTGTAGTTCGGCTTGTTGTAGCGCAGGGTGTTCTCCCAGGAGCGCGGCACCTCGATGCGGTCGGCGGGCAGGGCGTCGATGGCAGCGAGATCGAGGTCTGCGACGGCGGACGGCGACGGGAAGAAACGGAAATCCCAGGTGCCGACGAGGGATTTGAAGAAGGCGCTTTCGTTTCGGTTGCCGCCGAGCGCGCCCTCGCGCGTGTCAAAGGGGATGAAATAGGCGTGCGGCGCCTCGCACCCGACATGCAGAACCGCCGGGTCGGCGAAATAGGGCTCAAATAAAGACATATGGTTTCTCCTTTTGGGGTTATATATAGATGTAGGTTTTTGTGGGGGGCTGGCTTCCCTTGGGGGAGAGCTGTACGAGACGCAAGGCGTCACGCGGCGTTTTTCTTCGTCGGCTGAACACCGACGATTTCGCAAGCGAAACCGAAAAACATCCTCAACCGATAGGTGACTGAGGGGTTGTTCCGTGGCTTTGTAACTTTTTCAGCCCCCTCGGTGAGGGGGCTGTCACCGATAGGTGACTAGGGGAGTTTTGCAGAGAGCAAGACTCCTTCCGTCGGCTTCGCCGACACCTCCCTCAACGAGGGAGGTAAAAGGAGTAGTCTGCGCACGGTTGCGGCGGGAGCAAGCCCCCGCCCTACGGTGGAGTGGGGACAGAGTTCGCCTTCCCCGGCGGGGGAAGGTGGCGAGCTTGCCTCGTCGGATGAGGCGTTGCCGCATCTCATGCGGCGAACACGGCGGGAGCGAGCCCCTGCCCTACGGCATGTAGAAAATCTTTGCTAACCTGTAGGGACCGGCGTCCGGGGCGGTCCGGTTTAGCTTACTTCTCCTCTACCTTAAACAGCGCGTGGTCGAAGCCGAGGGTGTGGATGGCATAGAGCCGATAGGCATTGACCCAGGAAATGAGCCAGTTGTTGAAATGCCCGCGCTCCTCCACCGGGCGGTAGCGCGTCCAGCGGCAGCCGAAGAACGCCTCGTTCTGCCCGCCGCGCGGGCGCAGCGTGCCGTTTATCACCGTGTTGTCGTCGAGCGCGATGCAGAGCGTGGCATTGTGCCAGAGCGCGCGGGCGCGGGCAAACCAGCGGTCGTCGCCCGTGATTTGCCCAAGGCGGACAAATTCGGGCGCGGCGAGCGAGCCCCAGGAATCAATGGCGTGATGCTGCACCGAGACCGCCGTGCCGCCCCGCGTGTGGTAGCCGTAGCGCGCAAAATCCGAGGCGGCGGGGTAGAGCGCGTCGTACCGGTACGCCCAAGAATCAAAATAGTACCCGCACATCTCGGCGCGCGTGCGGTAGACCGGGTCGCCGGTCTCGTCATAGAGGTCGAGCGCGGCGCGCAGCAGCGGCCAGACCGTCTCCTTGTCCACCGAGGCGCAGTCGATGGCGCCTGCCGTCAGCGAAAAGGCGTCGAGATCGCGGCGCGCGTAGAAATCAAACCCGCGCACGGCGCCGTCGAGGTATTTTTTCTCCCCGGTCGCGCGGTAGACTTCGACAAGTGCAGGCAGCGCAAACGCGCCGATGGTGCCGGTCGCGTCAAAGCTCGAACCGTCAAAGCGATACGCCTTGCCGAAACCGTTTTCTTCGTCAAAGTGGTCGAGGAAGAAGTCGCAGGTGCGGCGCGCAAAGGCGAGATAATCCGGGCGGTCGATGCCCGCGCCGCGCAGCAGCATATAGCAGCGCGCGAAGGACGCCGCGCCCCAGCCGAGGTTGCAGAGTTCGGGATACCACCCCTTGCCGCCCTTGTTCGTGCCGCCGGGAATGTGGAAGTTGGCTAAAATCTTCGTGTCCGACACGGCGGGACGCCATGCGGGTTCGCCGGGCGCGGGGTACCACTCGTAGTGCGCGAGGAACAGCCCGTTTTCCGCCTGTTTTTCGACCCAGGCATCGAGGTTTTCGAGCGCGGCGTCGAGGAACGACCGTTCCCCCGTGCGCAGATATTCGCAGATGTAAAGCTGACTGTTCAGCGCGCCCTGCCCTGCCCAGCCGATCTCAAACGAGGCAGCAGGCGGCGCAAAAGCGGGTGCGCCGAAGTCGGCGCGGCGCGCCGATGCAAAGAGGTTGTGCCCGCGGTATTCGCGCCGCAGGCTGCCGATGTAGGCAATGCCCGCATCCCACAGCGTGCGCGCGTCGGCGACGGGCGGCATGTCGGGACTGCGTAGTGCATCCAGGCGGTCGATGAGGCTTGCCATGCCGAAGTTCTTCCACTTCGGCGCGCCGACAAAGATATAAAAGGTAAAGATTTTTTCTTCGCCCGGGGCAAATTCGAGATAAGTCTCAAGCGGCGCGGTCAGCGTGTCGGTATTCGTATAGGAATACGGCGACTCGATGTAGGGATAATACAGGTGATGGTCGAGGCTGCCGTCCGCATTTTCGGTGAGCGAAACCGAGGAGACCAGCGAGGTCTCGTCCGTGTCTGCGGCAAACAGCGCGGCGACGCGGGACGCATCCTCGGTGAGCGAGCAGGACGGAATGCCGGTGCGGTCGTAGGCGAAGATCCAGGGCTTGCCGTCCTTCTCAAAGCCGTGCGGGTAATTGCCGCCGCCGGGATTGCCGTTGTAGTTGACGCAGGGAATGACGAAATGGTCGCGGGTAAAGCAGTCGCGCAGGGTGGTCACCAGCTGCACGCGGCGGGTTTCATCCGCCGTGCTTTGCACCAGGCGGCGCAGGCGGCAGAGCCCGCCGCCGAGGTCGTGTGCCTCGTCCCGCACGGCAAAGCCGTGCCCCGCATATGTACCGTCCGCCGCCACGGCAAGCGGCAGCGTCTCGCCCGCCTCTGTGCGCACGGCGGGCGGCAGCAGCACGGCAAAGGCGTCGCCCGCACCGTCCGACGCAAGCAGTCCGCAGTCCGCACCCTGCCTTCCGAAAACAAACATTTGTGCCTCCAGTCCGTCTCGGCACAAAATCGTCGTATGTACCAAAACAATCCGCATAAATTCTGTTTTCATTATGCGTTTTTGCACACGAAAAGTCAACCGCTATCCCATTATACCACAGATACGAGCAGAACGACACAACAAACAGACAGATATATATCGCCGTTTTGTGTGCATTTTCCCTTATTTTCCACGCAAAAAGGCGGGTATCCCTTTGCCGCGCACAGATTTGCCCGAATTTGCGCTTTTGTGTGGTGACGTGGCGTCCCTTGGGGGAAGGCTAAGACGCGGCGGGAGCAAGCCCCCGCCCTACGGTGTGTAGAAACGCTTTGCAAACTCGGTAGGGGTCGGCGCCTCGACGACCCGCAATCGTGCGCAATCCAATTTCGGCTCCCCTGTAGGCGAAGATAGATTCCGCGGCGCACTCTTGCTTTTTTCGACAGCATATGCTATACTGTAGGTTGGATATTTGGCGAATGCTTGTCAAACGCACGCGAAAGGAAAACGCGCGATGAAACATGTGTTTATTCTCAACCCGAAAGCCGGCAGCGGCGCGCATCTCGACGAAGCGCGCGACGCCATCCGCCGCCTCGGCGGCGATGTGACCGTCTACGAGACCAAGGCACCGAAGGACGCGACGCGGTACATACGCGCATGGTGCGAAAGCCATACTGAAGATGTGCGGTTCTACGCCTGCGGCGGGGACGGCACCATCAAGGAGGTTGCCGAGGGCATCCTCGGCTTTCCGCACGCCAGCATGTCCTGCTTTCCCATCGGCAGCGGCAACGACTTTGTGAAATACTACGGCGGGCGCGAACGCTTTGCCGACCTCGCGGCACTGACCGCCGCGGACGCCCTGCCCGTGGACATGATTACCCTCGGGAACGAATATTCTGTAAATGTCTGCAACTTCGGCTTTGACGCCGCCGTTGCCGAAACGATGAACCGCGTGCGCCGCGTGCCGCTTCTCGGCGGCAGGCACGCCTACACCACCGGTATTTTGCGCGCGCTCGTCACCGCACGGCGCAATCACTGCGACATCTACGCCGGCGGCGAAAAGCTGACGGGCAAAGCCTTTCTGCTCTGCACCATTGCCAACGGCGCGTATGTCGGCGGCGCTTTTCGCTGTGCGCCCCGCGCGAAAAACGACGACGGCAGGCTGGAGGTCTGCGTGATGAAGCCGATGTCGCTCTTCACCTTTCTCTCCCTGATGGGTCCCTATCGGCGGGGCGAACACCTGGACGACCCCCGCTTTGCCAAGTACATGACCTACCGGCGCGCCGCGCGCGTGGAGGTCGTGTCGAAAAAGCCCTTCCCGGTCTCGCTGGACGGCGAGATCATCAAGACCGAACGCTTCACCTGCACGGTGCTGCCCGGCGCACTGCGCTTTGCCGTGCCGAAAACCGCCGTGCCGGAGACAACCGCGGCGGAGCCGAGCGACGCGCCCGTGCCCGCGCTCTGATTTTTTCTGAAATTTCGGAAAGTCCAATGTAAAGGAGACTGAACTATGGAGCTGCTCTACACGCTGCTGCTGGCGGTGTTTCTCGCCGTGGCATCGCATTATATCGGGCAGGCGCTGCCGCGCGAATCCTTCTTTGTCGACCGCTTTCCCTACCGCTCCTTTGCCTTTGAGAAAAACGGCAGCATCTACCGCCGCATCGGCGTGCACAAATGGATGGACATGGTTCCGGACATGAGCCGCGTGATGGGCGACATGGTGCCGAAGAAACTGCACGCCGGCATGACCGCCGAGGACGTGCGCGTGCTGATTCGCGAGACCTGCGTCGCCGAGCATGTGCACTTCATGCTGTGTGTGGTCTTTCTCTTTGTGTCCCGCTTCTGGGTGGATAACACCTGGATTTTCTTCTGGCTGATCTATGCCGTCTGCAACCTGCCGTTCATCATCATCCAGCGCTACAACCGACCGATGCTGGTCCGCCTGCTCCGCCGCATGGAGGCGCGGGAGAGCCGCCTTGCCGCCGCCGGCGAGCAGGAAGAGGCCACCGCAGAACCGTAACGAAAGGAACCCCTTTTCCCCATGATAGATTATCGTAAATTCCGCTTTTCCAAGCTGAACACCCCGCAGTTTGCACACCTGAAGCTGCTGCTTTTCTGGCCGATTTACGGTCTCGCCTTTTTCTTTGTGGAGCGCGTCTCCACCGACCGCGTCTGGCGCGTGATGCACTGCGCCCTCGACGACCTGATCCCCTTTTGCGAATACTTTGTCATCCCGTACATGTTCTGGTTTGTCTATCTTATCGGCATGCTGCTCTACACGCTGCTCTGCGACATTCCCGCCTTCAAGCGGCTGATGTGGTTCATCATTTTTACATACTCGGTGACCATCTTTATCTACCTCGTCTATCCCACCTGCCAGAACCTGCGCCCGACTTCGTTTGAACGCGACAATATTTTCACGCGGTTTCTGACATACTTTTATCAGTTTGACACGAACACCAATGTCAACCCGTCCATCCATGTCATCGGCTCGCTCGGCGTGATGTTCACATCCTGGCACACGAAGCGGTTTGAAAAATCGCTGCCGTGGAAGATTCTGTTCACCGTGGTGGGTGTGCTCATCAGCATCTCCACCGTGTTCATCAAGCAGCACTCGGCGATCGACATCGCCTGTGCCGTCTTGCTGTGCGGCATCTTCTACCCGGTCATGCAGATCGACTACAAGGATGCGGCGCCGCTGTAAATCCATTTGCCAAAGAAGGAGTATACCCATGAGAAAAACCAAAATTGTCTGCACCATCGGTCCCGCCTGCTCGGATGAAAATACACTCACCGAAATGTGCCGCGCCGGCATGAATGTCGCGCGCCTCAACTTCTCGCACGGCACGCACGAGGACCATCTCGCCCACATTGAAAAGCTGAAGCGCATTCGCGAGAAGCTGAAGCTGCCGATTGCGATTCTGCTTGACACCAAGGGGCCGGAATACCGCATCCGCACCTTCAAGGACGGCAAGGTCACCCTCGCCGAGGGCGACACCTTCACCTTCACCACCGACGAGAGCGTCATCGGCGACGAGACCTGCGTTGCCGTCAGCTATGCCGGGCTTGCCGACGACCTCGAACCGGGCGACATCATCCTGCTCAACAACGGGCTTCTCGCCTTCCGCGTGACGGAAATCCGCGGCGGCGAGGTCGTCACCACCGTGACGACGGGCGGCGAACTCTCCGACCGCAAGAGCATGAGTTTCCCCGGCAAGGTGTTAAACCAGGTCTACCTCAGCGAGCAGGACAAGGACGACATCCGCTTCGGCCTCGAAAACGGCGTTGATTTCATCGCCTGCTCCTTCGTCTCCTGCCGCCAGGACCTCATCGACGTGAAGAACTTCCTGCGCGAATGCGGGGACGACTCTACCGAGCTGATTGCCAAAATCGAGAACCGCGCGGGCATTGAAAATATCGAAGAAATCTGCGAAGAATGCTCCGGCATCATGATTGGCCGCGGCGACATGGGCGTGGAAATTCCGTTTGAGGAGCTGCCCTCGATTCAGAAGCAGCTGATCACCAACTGCCGCCTGCTTGGCAAGCGGGTAATCACCGCCACCGAGATGCTGGAATCCATGATTCACAACATCCGCCCGACCCGCGCCGAGATCTCGGATGTGGCAAACGCCGTCTACGACGGCACCAGCGCCGTGATGCTCTCGGGCGAGACCGCCGCGGGCAAGTACCCGGTGGAGACCGTCGCCACGATGGCGCGCATCGCCGCCGCGGCGGAGGAAGGCATCGAATACGACCGCCGCTACCGCACCTATGAATTCAAAATCAAGAACACGGTGGATGCGATTTCGCACGCCACCTGCGGCATGGCAATCGACATCGGCGCAAAGGCGATTGCGGTCTGCTCGCTCTCGGGCATGACGGCGCGCATGGTCTCGCGCTTCCGCTCGCCGGTGGACATCCTCGGCGTGACGACCAGCGAGAAGACCTTCCGCAAGCTCGCCCTCTCCTGGGGTGTGACGCCGGTGCTCTGCGAGCCGCTGAACTCGACCGATGTGCTCTTCTACCGTGCAAAGCAGCTTGCCAAAGAGGCGTTTGACCTGCGCTGCGGCGACCTTATCGTGATTACCGGCGGCATCACCAACGGCCATTCCGGCAACACGGATTTGATTAAGGTAGAGAAGATATAAAGGGAAACGAACCGATACCTGCATGTTTCCGCTATTCCGTAGGGGCGACCATCGGTCGCCCGCCTGCACGATGGCAAAAGCGGGCGACCAATGGTCGCCCCTACGGTTTGTGCGGAGGTTTATGCATACCTGTAGGGACCGGCGTCATTTTCGGCTCCCCTGTGTAAGGGGAGCAGTCACCGTCAGGTGACTGAGGGGTTGTATCTTTACTCTGTAACAATCCCTCCGCCGTCATTCGACGGCACCTCCCTTTACACAAGGGAGGCTTTTCCCCCCCCACATTTTCTACGAAAGGACGGTGCCCCCATGAAACGGTTTCTGCGCGCGGCGGCGCTGCTCCTTGCCGCGCTGTGCTGCCTGCTGCCGCTGGCGGCGGCGGAACGCGCCTCGCTCTATGTCGGCGACGACGCCTACCGCGGCGACTCACTCTCCCCCTTTATCGAATCGGATGGCAAACAACTCGTGTCCCTCGCCGCCTTCGGCGAATTTGACGCACTTACACTCACCGTGTCCGAATCGCTCGGCGCGGCGCTGCTCGAGGGCGCGGACGGCGTGTACCTCTCCGTGAGCCTCAGTCGTGGGGAATGCCTCGACGAGGCGGGCGAAATCCGCGAAATCGCGCTCTACCGCTACGACGGCGAACTCTATGTCGAGCCTAACGTCCTCTGCGAAAAATTCGGCATCACTTTTGAGACCGCCTACGCCGCCGACGGCTATCTGCGCGCGCGGCTGACCGACGGCAGCGAAAGCATGACCTTTCCCGAGCTGCTTGCCGCCTATGACGCGGGCGGCGGCGACGCCAAGGTCAACCTGACCCGCATCACGGGGCGCACGATGGACGGCACTTTTCTGCACCCCATTTTCTTAAACCCGCGCGCCGCCATTGTGCCGGGGCTCATCCGCCTGCTGGGCGGACACAGCGCGACCTTTGCGCTCGACCCCGCCGACATCGGCGCCTACCGCGAGGTGCTGCCGCTGATTTACGCATCGGGGCACACTGTCGCCTACTATGCGGACGATGCGGCGCTCCGCGCACCCGCCGCCTTTGCGGCGGAAATGGACAGCGCCAACGACACGCTGTTTGCCCTGCTCGGCAAGACGACGCGCATCTTTGTCTCCACCGAACTGGCAAGCACGCTGCCGCACATCGACGGCTACTTCGGCAAGGCGTGCCGCATGAACCTCGTCGCGGACGACCTTTCGAGTGAGCGCATGACGAACATGGCGCTTGCCGAGTCGCCGAGCAACGGCATCTTCAACTTCTCGCTCTCGACCGACGCGGACACCCGTGCGCTCTACAGCGGCTTTTTCAAAAAATTCGACACTTACAAGGCGCTGCGCTCCATGCCCCTGCATGAAGCCGGTGCGGCGCAGTAACCTCTGCCGGAAAGGACAAACGAATGGGACTCGAAAAAAGACGCATCCTCATCGTGGAGGACGAAAAAAACATCGCGATGCTGCTCTCCTTCAACCTCGGGCGCGCCGGCTTTGACACCGATGTTGCCGAGGACGGCGAAGTCGGACTGCGCAAGGCGCTCTCCGACAAATTTGACATCGTGCTGCTCGACATCATGCTGCCGAAACTGGACGGCTTCAAGGTGCTGGAAGGCATCCGCACACGCAGCGATGTGCCGGTGATTATGGTGACGGCGCGCGACGACGAAAAGGACAAGATTCTCGGGCTTGAGAACGGCGCGGACGACTACATCACCAAGCCCTTCTCGATGAACGAGGTCATTGCGCGCATCCGCGCCAACATCCGCCGCCACAAGGACGAGGTGGTCGGCGGCGCGGCGGACGACGGTGTGCTGTCGGTGCGCGGGCTGTCGATCGACAAGAGCCGCTATGCGGCGCGGCGCGGCGATGTGGAGCTGGAACTGTCGAAAAAGGAATACGAGCTCCTGCTCTTTTTGATGCAGAACCCCGGCGTGCCCTTCTCGCGCGAAGATTTACTTGAAAAGGTGTGGGGCTACGGCGACTTCCTCGGCGATGTCAACACGGTGGATGTGACGGTCTCCCGCCTGCGCAAGAAGCTGGAGCGCGACCCGTCAAACCCCGAATACCTCATCACCAAGCGCGGCGTCGGCTACTACATCCAGTAAGGCGGGGCGGCTATGTACAGAGGTCTGTATTTCAAGATCATCCTGATCCTCGTCATCTTCATTCTGATCGTCATGAGCGTGGTGGGCGCGGTGCTCATCAGCAGCGTGCTGGGCTATTACAACGACCAGTTTTCGTCCTGCATGGCGCAAAACCTTGAGGGCGACGCACAGCTGCGGCAATATCTTGAGGCCGCGATGGCCGACGGGGACGCGGACTTTGCCGCGAAGCAGAAGTCCATCCTCGCCTCCTACGCCTCGCGCCTCGGCATCGACGACTACCGCAACTATTACATCCTCGATGCGGACGGCGGCTTTCTCGACGGCAGCGACACGGCGGGCGGCGAAGCCCTCGCCGAGACGCCCAACCTCGTCGCCGCGATAAACGGCCGCCTCGGCAGCGAGAACACCGCCGGCAGCGACTACGCGGACTATGCGCTCCCGCTCACGGTCGGCGACACCTCCTGCATCATCTATCTGCGTGACACGCAGGACGAGCTGCACGAGATCAACTGGATGCTGTTCTCCATCATTTTGCAGGCGCTGTTTGTCGGCCTGCTCATCGCGATTCTGCTCTCCTTCTTCCTCGCCCGCGCAATCTCCATGCCGCTGTCCCGCCTGACCGAGGGCGTGCAGCGCGTGGCAAAGGGCGACTTCAAGGACAAGATCAGCGTGCATTCCAATGATGAAATCGGCGTGCTGACCGAAAACTTCAACACGATGAGCCGCATGCTGGAAGAAAACCTCGACGAAATCAACGGCGAGCGCGAAAAGCTGGAGACCGTGCTGTCCTGCCTCAAGGACGCGGTCATCACCTTCGGGCAAGACGGCAAACCGCTGCAAATCAACCGCGCGGCGACGGATCTGTTTGCCGACGCAAAGCGCGAAGAGCTGACGCTGGACTACATCTTCAGCCTCTTGCACTATGAGAGCGGCGGCATCGATATTTCGCTGGACGACGGCGGCGATGTGCCCGCCGTGCGCTACAAGGGCAAGGTCTACGAGCTGTATTTCGGCAACATCCGCTATCGCGACGCGACCAGCATGCGCGAGGGCGTGATTCTCGTCATCCACGATGTCACGCAGAGCTATGAGCTGGACCGCAGCCGCCGCGAATTTGTCGCCAACGCCTCGCACGAACTGCGCACGCCGCTGACCACCATCAAGATGGTCATCGAGGCGCTGTCCGCCGACGAGGGCGTGACGAAAAACGAGATGAACAAGAGCTTCCTCGACATGGCGGAGACCGAGAGCACGCGCATGGAGCTGCTCATCAAAAACCTGCTCACGCTCTCCCAGCTCGACAGCAAGACCATGAACTTCAATGTGCGCGAATTTGACCTCGAAGAGTCGCTTGCCTACCTTGCAAAGTCGCTGGCGGTCAACGCCTCGGCGCATGGGCACAAGCTGACCTTTGACGGCGCGTATGACCCCGTGGTGATTCGCGGCGACAAGATTCGCATCGAGCAGATTCTCATCAACATCACCTCCAACGCCATCAAGTACACGCCGGACGGCGGCAGAATCAGTCTGCGCCTGCGTGACATTGGCGACGCCGCCGAAGTCAGCATCACGGACAACGGCGTGGGCATCCCCGAGGAGGACATTCCGCACCTGTTTGAGCGGTTCTACCGCGTAGAAAAGGCGCGGTCGAGCGACAAGGGCGGCACCGGCCTCGGGCTTGCGATTGCGAAGGAATTTGCCGCCGCGCACGGCGGCGACATCCGCGTTTCCAGCATCGTCAGCAAGGGGACAACCTTTACCGTGACCTTGCCGAAGCAGGGGAAGCTGTAAAAAATCAATGTATACCGGTAGGGGTCGGCGCCTCGACGACCCGCACCAACCAAAGCAAAAACGGACCGTCGAGGACGCCGGTCCCTACAAAAGTTACATCGGTACGGTTGCGGGCGACGGGTGGTCGCCCCTACGGTAATGTGGGGACTGTGTACACACCGTAGGGCGGGGGCTTGCTCCCGCCGCTCTATCTGAGCCTCCCCCCCGGCAAAGGGAGGTGTCATGCGAAGCATGACGGAGGGATTGTTGCATGGCAAAGAAACAACCCCTCAGTCACCTATCGCCAGGATGTTTTTCGGTTTCGCTCGCGAAATCGTCGGTGTTCAGCCGACGAAGAAAAACTCCGCGAGACGCATCGCGTCTCGTACAGCTCACCCCTTGCACAGGGGAGCCGAAATCCCCCACAACATCTGAAAGGAGAACGGCCATGGAAAAATTCAAGACCATCCTGCTTGCATGCCTGACCGTTCTCATGCTGACGGCGGCGGGCATCTACATCGGCGGCTCCCAGTTCACGCACACCGGCGCGGCGGCAAGCCGCACGGCGCTGCCGGACGGCGCGGTGCGTGCCGGGGCGGACGCCCCCGATATGCGCACGCTTGCCGATGCGGGGCTGCTCGCCCCCACCGCCGTGGTTGTTTCCGCTGCGGGGACGACGGCGGGCGCCTTTGCAGGCGACATCCCGGATACGGTGACGGCGCTTGCCTACCCGCTGATTCACCAGGCGCTTGCCGCCGACGCGACGCTGACGGCAACCGATTTTGCCGCCGTGACCGCTGCCGCAGCGGGCGACTGCATCTATCTGCAATTTGCGGGCGCACTGCCCTACCAGCTGCTCTATGCGCTGACCGGCGACATCGAAAAGGCGGCGGCAGCCGACCGCGCGCTAAGCGCCGACACCCTGCTCCTCGCCTTTGACGAGGACGGCACGGGCAGGCTCTATCTCACGGACGGCACGAACTGCGCCGCATCGGACAAGCCCGTATCGGTGCGCGCAGGCGCACTCGCGGCGCTGACCGGCAGCGACGCGCTGACCGCGGCATATTTTGCGGACAACCTTGTCCCCGTCGGGGAAACCGCCGTGACCGCCGCGCCCATCGCCGTCGCGGACGGCACTTCTCACCCCCTGTCTGCCGACGCGGGGCGTGCGCTGCTCTCGCTCTTCGCCTTCAATCCCGACCGCCACCGGCTGTCTGCGCAGGCCATCGTAGAGCCGCACGGCAGCCTCTCCGTCACCACTGCACGCATCGGCTTTGCGGCTTCGCGGGACGGCGGCATCCCGATTGCATCCTTTCTCGAGGGCAAAAAGGACGCGCGCGACATCGGCATCTACGATATTCTCACGGCAGCAGCGGCGTTTGCCGACCGGCTGCGCGAAATTGACGGCGCGAGTTTCGGCGGCGCAGCAGCGCCGTTTTTGCAGCATTTTTACAAGGACGGCGACGGCTACACCGTCGCATTCGGTCTGCTCTATGACGGCATTCCGCTCGGCGGCGACGCCGTGCCGGCCTTTCTTTCGCTGACGGCGTCCGGCGGCATGTTCACCGCCGCAGAGGTCCGTCGCCTCAGCGTCTCGCGCGCCGGGGCGGGGCTGACGCTCTTCCCCGCCGCCTGGCAGTATGCGACCGCGGCGCAAAACGCGGGCGAAGGCGGGCTGCACAGCCTGCGGCTGCTCTACGCCCCGGACGCGCTCCCGACCGCCGCATGCGATGCGGCATGGTACTGCGACCGCGCTCCCTACACGGCGGCAAAGGCAGCCGTGCAGATGACCTATGCTATACCGGCAGAGACGGAAAGCGGGGCGGAAAAGTGAACTGGAAGTACATCAAGAGTTTTCTCATCCTGCTTGTCGTCCTTGTAGATATCCTGCTCGTCAAATTCTGCTACGACTACTACATGGCGCGCGAGTTTACCGCGCGCGAGACGGCGGAGGACGCCGTCGCCGTGCTGCAAGCCGGCGGCATCGAAGTCTCCGCCGACCTGCTTGCCGTGCGGGCGGACAGCGCGCCCGCGCGCCGCTGCGCCTACACGCGCGAGGACTATGCGCGCCTCGTGTTCGGGATTCTCTGCGGCAAGGACGCGGACGGTTTCTTTCTCCTGCCGGACGGCATCCGCGCCGTGACGGCGGACGGCGATGTCGCCCGCCTCGGCTACGACTTCTCGCTCGAATTTGTCGCCGCCGGGCGTGACGCCGCCGTTGTCGAGGCGGCGTATGCCAAAGGCTATGCCGCAACATCGGACACCGGGGCGGTGCGCCACGCGCTGGAGGGGCTTCTCGGGCTGCCCGAGGGCGCGGCAAAGAACTTCCCGGCGACCACCGCCGACGGCTATGTTTTCTTCACGCGCACCGCGGCGGCGGACGGTATTCCGCTCGCGCTCGACGACTGCGTGTTCGCCTTTCTCGGCACCGAACTGGTCTACGCGCGCGGCAGTTACCTCTTCCTCGCCACCGAGGCGGAGGACGCCGAACCTCTTTTGACCCGCATCAATATACTGCTTAGTGAGCGGCGGCGCGGCGCAGTGGGCACTGTGCGCGAAATTTCGCTCTGCTATGCGCCCTATGAGGACGCCGTGGAGGGAACGCTCTGGCTGTTCCCCGCCTACCGCGTGACCTATGCGGACGGCAGCGTCTCGGTCGTGCAGGCGCAAAGCGGCGAAAAATATTGACGATGCCCCTGCATTATGGTATACTGAATTGTTGGGCGGAAGCCCTTGTTTGCCCCACCGAATTTTCGAGAGGAATCTGAGCTATGGACAAAATCATCATCAACGGCGGAACCCCGCTTGTCGGCACAGTCGAGATCAGCGGCGCGAAAAATGCGGCGCTGCCGGTGCTCGTCGGCACGGTGCTCGTCGGCGACCGCTGCGTCATTGAAAATGTACCCGAGATTCTCGATGTGGACCTGACGCTGGAGATCCTCGAAAAGATGGGCGCCAAGGTCAAGCGTGACCACACCACGGTGGAAATTGACACGCGCTATGTACAGCCGGGGCGTTCGCCCTACGAGCTGGTCAGCCGCATGCGCGGCTCGACCTACCTCATCGGCGCGGAACTCGGCAGATTCAATTACGCGCGCGTCGGCTCGCCCGGCGGCTGCGACTTCGGCGTGCGCCCCATCGATCAGCACATCAAGAGTTTTGAGGCGCTCGGCGCCACGGTTTCGGTGCGGGGCGGCTATGTCGAGGCAAAGGCAGACGCGCTGGTCGCCGCCGAGGTCTATTTTGACATGGTTTCGGTCGGTGCAACGGTCAACGCCATCTTAGCATCGGTCTTTGCCGAAGGCACCACCGTGCTTGAAAACGCGGCGCGCGAGCCGCACATCGTCGACCTTGCCAACTTCCTCAACACCTGCGGCGCGCGCATTGTCGGCGCGGGCACGGACACCATCAAAATCAAGGGCGTGGAAAAGCTGCACGGCTCGACCTACGCCATCATTCCCGACATGATTGAGGCAGGCACTTTCATGTGCGCCGCGGCGGCAACCGGCGGCAATGTCAAAATCAACAATGTCATTCCGAAGCATTTGGATTCCATTTCGGCAAAGCTCACCGAGATGGGCGTTTTCGTCGAAGAACTGGACGATGCCGTGATCGTGCGCCGCGACGGCGTGATGAAGGGCATCAATGTCAAGACGCAGCCTTACCCCGGCTTCCCCACGGATATGCAGCCGCAGATGACCGCGCTGCTCTGCTTTGCAGACGGCACAGGCCGCGTGACCGAGGGCGTGTGGGACAACCGCTTCCGCTATGTGGAGGAGCTGCGCAAGACCGGCGCCGTCATCGACATCGCAGGCAAAACGGCAACCGTCCGCGGCAGCACCGCGCTTGTCGGCGCGCCGATGCGCTCGGTCGATTTGCGTGCGGGCGCGGCGATGGTCATCATGGGGCTTGCCGCCAGCGGCAGAACCGAGATCACCGACATCCACACCATCGAGCGCGGCTATGACAACATCGTCCGCAAGCTCCGCGACCTCGGCGCGGATATCCGCAAAGTATCATACTGAATCAGTCGAAAAGAAAAAACCGCCGTTCGGCGGTTTTCTTTTTTGTATCGGTCATTTGCGGCGGGAGACAGACGGCGCCCTACGGTATGTACACGGTTACGGCTATTCCGTAGGGGCGACCATTGGTCGCCCGCTTAACGGGGTGCGAAAACGGGCGACCAATGGTCGCCCCTACAGGTGTGTGCGCCTTTTGTGCCATCCGGTAGGGGTCGGCGCCCTCGACGACCCGCCCCAACCAAAGCAAAACACGGTGTGTGCGTGCCATTCGACTGCCCTGCCTAATCCCGCTTATCGGTGCGTTCCAGCAGATAGTCCACGGTCACACCGAAATAATCCGCGATGCGGCAAAGCTCGGCATAACCAGCCTCATGCGCGCCGGTCTCGTACCGCGAAATCGTATTCTGGCTCATATTCAAATCCAGTCCCAGTTTCAACTGGGTGATGCCCCGCTCCCGACGAAGTTCCCGTAAACGCATAATCCTTCCTCTCCGCCGCCGCAAGCCACAGCAATTCAAAAATAGTTCTTGACTTTAGTGTACCATAAGCGATACGAACGCGCAAGCCTGCGGGCGGATATTTTGCGCGCTTTTCGCATTGTCCGCCTCGGAATATCGGTATATTCCGTCGTTGTCCGCAGCAAAAATCATCACAAAATCTCTCGCCCGCAGGTGCTACACAGTTTTGACCGAGCGGATTTTTGCCCGGGCGAGAAAAAAGACGCAGGGAATACGCCGGTATTCCGGGGGTCTTTTGACGATGCACGGACGGAAAGACGCCGGTCAAAACCTTGTGTGTTCGCATCGCTTATGGTACTCAATTTGGTATACTAAACATATCCCGAAATGGTATATATCGCTCGGGGTGCGGATGCCGAACGCTTTTCGATGTTTTGCTTACGGTGATTCCGCACAATTTCCATGCAAAAAGGAAGTGCCGCGGCACTTCCTTTTTGCCTTTCCGACGCTGCCCCCTTTACAGGATGCCCGAAATGTGATATAATACTATATTCAGTGAAAATCAACTTTTTTCTATGGAACTTCTGCGGCAGCTTTTGGACGGGGAGGATAAAATGACCGATTATTACCGCTTCGGCGACGCACAAATCTACCGACTCGTCGAGACGCACGACGCCGGCGACATCATCCGGCGCATTGTCCCCGCTATGACGGCGGCGGCGATCCGCCCCTATGCGGCGCGCTTCCCCGCCTGCGCCGACAGCGACGGGCATGTGCTCGCCCCGGTGCAGAGTTTTCTGCTGCTTGCCGATGGGCGGCGCATCCTCATTGACACCGGCATCGGCAACGGCAAGCCGCTCTGCGGCGACTGGGGCGGTCTTGACACCGACTGGCTCGACCGTCTGACGGCAGTGGCGCCGCCCGAGACGATTGACACCGTGATCTGCACGCATCTGCACGCCGACCATGTCGGCTGGAACACGCGGCTGCAAAACGGCGCATGGACGCCGACCTTCCCGCATGCGGCATACGATTTGCCCGCCGGAGACCTTGCCGACCTGCGTGCCCGCCTGCCGGAACTTTCCCCGGACGATGTCTGCGTGCTGCGCGATTCGATCGCGCCCGTGCTGACAGCCGGAGCGGCAGTCCCCGTGCCGGACGGCGAACGGGCAATTACCGACACGGTGTCCCTCGTCCCGACGCCGGGACACACGCCGCACCACCTCGCCGTGCGCGTCACGGCGGGCGGGCGCGCCCTGCTGTTCTGCGGCGATCTTTTCTACCATGTCTGTCAGGCGGAACACCCCGCGTGGGGTGCGGAAGAAAACCCGCTGCTGCTGGCCACGCGCCTGCGCGTGCTGGACGAGGCGGCGGCGCACGGCAGCCTGCTTTTCTTCGGTCACATGCCCTATCCGCTGCGCATCACGGCGGATGCGGACGGATACACGGCACATCCCGTGTGCAAAACGAACCTCTTGAAAGGAGACAACGATGCAGAATAACAAATTCGACCTGCGCGCACCCTATAAACCGACCGGCGACCAGCCCGACGCGATCGCGAAGCTGACCGCGGGCGTGGAGGCGGGACTGTCCGAGCAGACGCTGCTGGGCGTGACCGGCTCGGGCAAGACCTTCACGATGGCCAACATCATCGCCAATGTCAACCGCCCGACCCTGGTGCTGGCACACAACAAGACGCTTGCCGCCCAGCTCTGCTCCGAGTTCCGCGAGTTCTTCCCGAACAACGCGGTGGAATACTTCGTCTCCTACTACGACTACTACCAGCCCGAGGCGTACATCCCCGGCAAGGACATGTACATCGAGAAGGACGCGATGATCAACGACGAAATTGACAAGCTGCGCCACAGCGCGACGAGCGCCCTCTTCGAGCGGCGGGATGTCATCATTGTCGCCAGCGTCTCCTGCATCTACAGCCTTGGCGACCCGTCCGAGTATCAGGAGCTGCAAATCGTCCTGCGGCGCGGCATGGCGATGGAGCGTGAGGAGCTGCTCCGCCGCCTCGTGCTGATTGCCTACGAGCGCAACGATGTCGGCTTTGTGCGCGGCAAGTTCCGCGTGCGGGGCGACACGGTGGAGATTTTCCCGGCGTCGCAGAGTGAAAAAGCGGTGCGCGTGGAGTTTTTCGGCGACGAAATCGACCGCGTGTCCGAGATCAATGTGCTGACCGGCGAGCTTGTACGCGAGCTGGACGTGACCGTCATTTTCCCCGCGACGCACTACGCCGTCACCGACGACAAGCGGGAGGAGGCGCTGAAGGAAATCGAGGATGAACTCGCCGAGCGGGTGAAATTCTTCGAGAGTCAGGGCAAACTGATTGAGGCGCAGCGCATCGAACAGCGCACGCGCTACGACCTCGAGATGCTGCGCGAGGTGGGCTTCTGCTCCGGCGTGGAGAACTATTCCCGCGTGCTCTCCCGCCGCCCGGCGGGTTCCACGCCGTACACTCTGCTCGACTACTTCCCGAAGGACTTTCTCATGTTCATCGACGAGTCGCATGTCACGCTGCCGCAGGTGCGCGGCATGTCGGGCGGCGACCGCGCGCGCAAGACCAACCTTGTGGAATACGGCTTCCGCCTGCCGAGCGCCTACGACAACCGCCCGCTGTTCTTCGACGAGTTTGAACAGCACATCAACCAGGTGGTCTACGTCAGCGCGACGCCCGGCGAATACGAGCGCACGCGCAGCGGGCAGATCGTGGAGCAGCTCATCCGCCCGACGGGTCTGCTCGACCCGGCGGTCGAGGTGCGCCCCATCGAGGGGCAGGTGGACGACCTGATGGGCGAGATCCGCGCCCGTTCGGCGCGCGGCGAGCGCGTGCTGGTCACCACGCTGACCAAGAAGATGGCGGAGGACCTCAGCGGCTACCTGGATGCAAACGGCATCAAGGTCAAGTACATCCACCACAGCGTGGAGACGATGGAGCGCATGGAGATCGTGCGCGATCTGCGCCTCGGCGTGTTTGACGTGCTGGTCGGCATCAACCTGCTCCGCGAGGGTCTGGACATCCCGGAGGTGTCGCTGGTGGCGATCCTCGACGCGGACAAGGAGGGGTTCCTTCGCAGCGAGACCTCGCTGATCCAGACGATCGGCCGCGCCGCGCGCAATGCGGACGGCAAGGTCATCCTCTATGCCGACACCGTGACCGAATCCATGCGCGGCGCGATGGAGGAGACCGAGCGCCGCCGCAGCCTGCAAAAGGCGTACAACGACGCGCACGGCATCGTGCCGAAGACCATCAAAAAGGACGTGCGCGAGGTGATTTCGCTGGGCGGCAAGTCGAAGAAGGAGGCCGCCGCCGCGACGAAGAAGCTGACGCGCGGCGACCGCGAAAAGCTCATCGAGGAGTACACCAAGGAGATGCGCGCCGCCTCGGCGAAGCTGGAATTTGAGAAGGCCGCCTACCTGCGCGACCGCATCAAGGAACTCCGCGGGCTGTAATTTTCGGCTCCCCTGTGCAAATTTTCGGCTCCCCTGTGCAAGGGGTGAGCTGTACGAGACGCGATGCGTCTCGCGGAGTTTTTCTTCGTCGGCTGAACACCGACGATTTCGCGAGCGAAACCGAAAAACATCCTGGCGATAGCCGTCTGAGGGGTTGTTCCGTGGCTCTGTAACAATCCCTCCGTCGCCGTTCGGCGACACCTCCCTTTGCACAAGGGAGGCTCAGATAGAGCGGCGGGAGCAGACGGCGCCCTACGGTGTGTGCACAGTTCCCCTCATTTCGTAGGGGCGACCATTGGTCGCCCGCCTATACAAAGCGGAAACGGGCGACCAATGGTCGCCCCTACAGTTTTGCAATTCATTCATTTTCGCATCCCATTTCACTCCCCCTACTTTTTCACATGAAAGGGTATTACCATGGCAAAGGATATCATCATCAAAGGCGCGCGGGTCAACAACCTCAAGAACATTGACCTCACGATTCCGCGCGACAAACTGACCGTGCTGACCGGCCTCTCGGGCAGCGGCAAATCCTCACTGGCGTTTGACACGCTCTACGCCGAGGGTCACCGCCGCTTTGTCGAGTCGCTGTCCTCCTACGCGCGGCAGTTCCTCGGGCAGATGGACAAGCCCGACGTCGACTCGATTGAGGGGCTGTCCCCCGCAATCGCCATCGACCAGAAGACCACCTCGAAAAACCCGCGCTCAACTGTGGGCACGGTCACCGAAATCTACGACTACCTGCGCCTCTTATACGCGCGCTGCGGCGTACCGCACTGCCCGGTCTGCGGCAAGGAAATCAAGCAGCAGACCGTGGACTCCATCATCGACAGCATCCTTGCGATGCCGGAAGGCACGCGCTTTATGGTGCTCGCCCCCATCGTGCGAAACGCCAAGGGCACGCACGAAAAGGTGCTTGCCGACGCGCGGCGCAGCGGCTATGCCCGCGTGCGCGTGGACGGCAGCCTCTACGACCTCACGGAGACCATTTCGCTTGACAAAAACCTCAAGCACACGGTCGAAATCGTGGTGGACCGCCTCATTTGCCGCCCCGACGCGCACACCCGCATCGGCGACTCGGTGGAGACCGCCGTCGCCCTGACCGACGGGCTTGTGCGCATCGTGACCGTGCCGCGCGAGGAAGGCACCGCCGAGGAGGAGCGCGACTATTCGCTCAAATACGCCTGCGAGGAACACGGCATCAGCTTCGGCGAGCTGGAACCCCGCATGTTCTCGTTCAACGCGCCGGACGGCGCCTGCCCGCGCTGCGCGGGACTGGGCGCGCTGACCCGCGTCTCCGAGAAAAAGCTCATGCCCGACAAGAGCCTGTCCCTGCGCGAGGGCGGCATCGCCTGCAACGGGTTCAAGACGCTCGAGGAGGAGAGCTGGAACGGCCCGCTGATTGAAGCCGTGGGCAAAAAATTCGGCTTCACGATGGATTTGCCGCTGGAAAAATACACCCGCACTGCGATGAGCGCGCTGCTCTACGGCACGGGCAGGGAAACCTACACGATTACGCGCTATTTCGGCGGCACGGCGCACCACCAGACCACGACCTTTGAGGGCATCATCCCGATGATTGACCGCCGCCGCGAATCCTACGGGCAGGAATACTACGACAGCCTGCTTGAGGAGCAGGTCTGCCCCGAATGCGGCGGCGGCCGTCTGAACAAAATGATGCTGGCGGTCACGGTGGGCGGCAAGAACATCTACGAGCTTTGCCTGATGCCGATTGACAAGATGCTCGACTTTGTCACAAAACTGGAACTGGACAACGAGCACCGCCAGATTGCCGCCGAAATCGTCAAGGAGATCCGCGCGCGCCTCGGCTTTCTCGTCAGCGTGGGCCTCGAATACCTGAACCTCGCGCGCCGCGCGGGCACGCTCTCGGGCGGCGAGGCGCAGCGCATCCGCCTGGCGACGCAGATTGGCTCGTCGCTCGTCGGCGTGCTCTACATCCTCGACGAGCCGAGCATCGGTCTGCACCAGCGCGACAACGACAAGCTGATTGCCACGCTGAAAAAGCTGCGCGACCTCGGCAACACGGTGGTCGTCGTCGAGCACGACGAGGACACCATGCGCGCCGCGGATTATCTCGTGGACATCGGCCCCGGCGCGGGCATCCACGGCGGCTACATCTGCGCGGCGGGCACGCCCGCCGAGGTGGCGAAGAACAAGAAGTCCATCACCGGCGACTACCTTGCCGGACGGCGGAAAATCGAAGTCCCCGCCGCCCGCAGACCGGGCAACGGCGCGTTTCTGACCGTGCACGGCGCGCGGGAGCACAACCTCAAAAACATTGATGTCACCTTCCCGCTCGGCAAGTTCATCGCCGTCACCGGCGTCTCGGGCAGCGGCAAGTCCTCGCTTATCAATTCGGTGCTCTATGAGAGCCTCGCCGCCACGCTGAACCGCGCGGTCACCTTCCCCGGCGAGCACGACAGCATCGAAGGCGTCGGCGCGCTGGACAAGGTCATCGCCATCGACCAGAGCCCCATCGGGCGCACGCCGCGCTCCAACCCCGCGACTTACACCGGCGTGTTCTCCGAGATTCGCGAGTTGTTTGCCAAGACCCGCGAGGCGAAGGCGCGCGGCTACAAGGCGGGGCGCTTCTCGTTCAACACCAAGGGCGGCAGATGCGAAGCCTGCGAGGGCGACGGCGTGAAGTGCATCGAGATGCACTTTCTGCCCGATGTGTATGTCAAGTGCGACGTCTGCGGCGGCAGACGGTACAACCGCGAGACGCTCGAGGTGCACTACAAGGAAAAGAACATCTACGAGGTGCTGGAGATGACCGTGGAGGAGGGCGTCGAGTTCTTCTCGGGTGTCCCCTCGGTCAAGCGCAAGCTGCAGACGCTCTGCGATGTCGGGCTCGGCTATGTCAAAATCGGGCAGTCCTCCACCACGCTCTCGGGCGGCGAAGCGCAGCGCGTGAAGCTGGCGACCGAGCTTGCCCGCCGCTCCACCGGGCGCACGGTCTACATCCTCGATGAGCCGACCACGGGTCTGCACAGTGAGGATGTGGCAAAGCTGATTGCGGTGCTCAACCGCCTCGTGGACGCGGGCAACACCGTCATTGTCATCGAGCACAACCTCGACATGATCAAGGTTGCCGACCACATCATCGACCTCGGCCCGGAGGGCGGCGAAGGCGGTGGCAGAATCGTCGCCGAAGGCACGCCCGAGGAAGTCGCCGAAGTCGAGGGGTCTTATACGGGGCAATATCTGCGGAGCAAGCTTGCAGAGAAGTGAGGGAAGAAGAGGCAGTCCGCCTGCCGCTATTCCGTAGGGGCGACCATTGGTCGCCCGTCCGTACCTAAGCGTTAAGCGGGCGATGGGTGGTCGCCCCTACAAAGTCAGTGCGTGCTTTCGGCTCCCCTGTGTAAGGGGAGCTGTACGAGACGCAAAGCGTTTCTTAGGCTTCCCCAATGGGGAAGCTGTCGCCGTAGGCGACTGATGAGGGATTGATGAAAGCCAAACACCGCGCCATGCTGTGCCGGCTGCCTGCATGCCCTCATCCACCGCTAACGCGGTCCCCCTTCCCCACCGGGGAAGGCTTGGTTGCGGCGGGAGCAAGCCCCCGCCCTACGGTGTGTACACATTTTCCGCTATTCCGTAGGGGCGACCATTGGTCGCCCGTCCGTACCTAAGCGTTAAGCGGGCGATGGGTGGTCGCCCCTACGGGTTTGTTCGACTTTTATGCAATCCGGTAGGGGGCATGGCGACCGGAACGCAAGCGTTCCTCAGGAGTTTTTCTTCGTCGGCTGAACACCGACGATTTCGCTACGCGAAACCGAAAAACATCCTCGACGACCCGTTTTGCCTTGGTGGATGCTGGGTTTGTGCGCGTTCCTGCCACATCCCCCATTCCACGCAAAAAGCCGCGCGCCAGCAGGCGCGCGGCTTTTTTCTCACCCCTCGGGGCGGTCAAACTTGAAATACTGGTAGAGATAGCACGGAATCATGCCGTTGTAGAGCTTGCGCACCTTGTCGGCGCGTCTGCCGTACAGCCGCTCAAACCGCTCACTGGAAGTCAGAATATAGACCTGCCAGGGTTCGAGCGAACGGAAATGCTGCCCCATGCGGGCATAGAGCCGCTCCACCTCGTCGGCGCTGCCCATGCGCTCGCCATACGGCGGGTTGCAGACGATCGTGCCGCGCCGCCCGCCCGTGCGGATGGTGCAGGCGTCGGCAACGAAGGTCTTGACCACATCCGAGACGCCCGCGCGCGCCGCATTGTCGGCGGCAAGTTGCACCATCTCGGGGTCGATGTCCGACGCATACGCCTCAAAAGCGGTCGGGCGGATCGCCGCCTTCGCCTCGGCGCGCGCCTCTGCCCAAAGCTCGGGCGGGGCGACGGCAAATTCCTCCGCGGCAAAGCGGCGGAACAGCCCGGGCGCCTGATTTTTCATAATCATCGCCGCCTCGATGGCAATCGTGCCGCTGCCGCAGAACGGGTCCCACAGCAGCACATTCTCGCGCGGGCGGGAATTGAGCGCCAGCGCCGCCGCCAGCGTCTCGCGCAGGGGCGCAGCCCCCGCAATGGCGCGGTACCCGCGCTTGTGCAGCGGCACGCCCGATGTGTCAATCATCAGCGTGGCGACATCCTTCAGAATAAAGAATTCAATCTGATATTTCGTCTTGCTCTCGGGGAACCAGCACATGCCGTACTCGTTGTCCAGCCGCTTGGCGACCGCCTTTTTCACGATGCTTTGGCAGTCGGGAATCGAGAACAGCTTGCTCTTCACCGCGTGCCCCTTGACCGGGAAGGCGTCCTCCCGCCCGATGAAGCGCTCCCATTCGATGGCTTTTGTCCCCTCAAACAGCTCGCCGAAGGTGCGCGCGCGAAAACTCCCCATCTTGATATACAGCCGCTCGGCGCAGCGCAGATTGATGTTGCAGCGGGCTATCGCCGCCTCGTCGCCGATAAAGCTGACTCTGCCGTCAATCGTCTCGGTGCGGCGATAGCCGAGGCGGTCGATTTCCTCGCCGAGGAAATGCTCAAGCCCGAACAGGCAGGTTGCTACAAATTCGATAACCATTGTTTATGACGCCGCTCCGGCTTTCCGCATCTGCCGGCGACGGCGCACCCTCCAAACTTCCTCTTTTTTGCGGCATTACGGCTTCTTGTTCAGCCGCTCCAACTCTTCCATAAAGGTCGCCACATCCTTAAACTCGCGGTACACCGAGGCGAAGCGCACATAGGAGACCGCGTCCAGCGCCTTGAGCTTGTCCATGATGATTTCGCCGATTTCGGTGGTCGTGATTTCGGCGCGCAGAGAGTTTTGCAGCTCGCTCTCGATCTCGCGGGCCAGTGCGGCGGTGTCCACCGGGCGCTTCTGGCACGCCTTCATCAGCCCGCTCTCCAACTTCATGCGGTCGAAAAACTCCTTTGAGCCGTCCTTTTTGATGACGACAAGCTGCACCGAATCAATCACCTCATAGGTTGTGAAACGGCGGCGGCAGGACAGGCATTCGCGGCGACGGCGGATGCTCGTGTTGTCGCCGACGGGGCGGGAATCAATGACCTTGCTCTCCGCAAAGCCGCAGTTGGGACATTTCATGGAGTTTCTCCTATAAAAACACAATATATAGTGTTTTTATTATAGCATAGTCCCTATATCCTTGTAAATAGGAAATGCAAAAAAACTGTTGACAAATGCGCGCATCTGTGTTATAATAATCAGCGCTGAAAAGAAATCAGCATCGGGATGTAGCACAGCTTGGTAGTGCGCTTGGTTCGGGACCAAGAGGTCGGGTGTTCGAATCACCTCATTCCGACCAAAAAAAGAAGACGCCGTGTGCGTCTTCTTTTTTTTGCGTTCGGGGTGCTATGTGCTCCCCTGTGTAAGGGGAGCTGTCACCGTAGGTGACTGAGGGGTTGTTTTTTGCCTTTCAATCATCTTTTACCATGCAACAATCCCTCCGGCATGCTTTGCATGCCACCTCCCTTTACACAAGGGAGGCGAATGCGGCGGGAGCGAGCCCCCGCCCTACGGTGTGTGCGCGAATTTTTGCCTCCCCGCACGCAAAAACCGCCCTGCTGTGCAGGACGGTTTTTATCTTTACATTGCGGTCAGTTGCGGATGGGAACCAGGTCGCGGGCGACGATGTACTGCTTCTGTCCCGTGTAGTAGTTGATAACGGGGCAATAGGTGTACGGCATATTGTTGTTGATCTCCGGCTCGTCCATGTAGACGCCCAGACGCTTGCCGAGTGCCCAGATGATGGTGCCCTCACGCGGCGTTGCGCCGACATTGGTGCCCATGACGGGCAGCGTCAGGAAGTCCGTTATATCATTGCCCTTCGCATCATCGAAATCAACCTGGCACCAGCCGATCTGATGCGCGTAAACACTGCGTTCCGCCACGGCAATCGCCTGCTCGATGGTGCACTTGTTGTTCGGCGAGAGCGTGGTGTCCGATGTGCCCTTGATGAGGTCAAGCGCGTTCATAAACGCCATGGATTCCTCTGCCCAACTTGCGAGCTGCCCCTTGTCCGTGTAATTGGACAGCTTCGAGGTGTAGCTCGTGTAGCTGTAGTCGGAGTTCTTCTCGATGTAGCGCAGGGTGCGGTAGAGGAAGGTCGCCATCTGCTGGCGGTTGAGCGTGGCATCGGGGGAGAAGGTGGTCGCCGATGTGCCGGAGGTGAGACCCGCGGCATACGCCTTGAGGACATAGGAATTGCTTGTGTCCGTGAAGGTATTCGCGGCGGCGGGAGTAATGCTCTTGCCGGTCATCTCCTCGGCGAGGCGCACCACCACGGAGCAGAACTGCAGGCGTGAGATGTTCTTCGTGTAGTCATTGCCGAGCAAATCAAGGTCCAGCAGGTTGTCGTTGAGCGCGAAGTTGACATCGCTCTGCGCCCAGGTGCTGGTCTTGGCGGTATTGCGGAGGCGAAGCGTGAACATGCCCGCCTGATCCTCGGTGCTGCTGAGCGCAAGCGTCTCCCGCATCTGCAGCGCGGCGTTGACCTCTGCCTGATAGTGTTCCAGTGTGCTGTCGTTGCCGCTGAGTTTGAGATCCTTCTCGGTCAGATGCTGCTGCAAATAGCGGTCGGATCTGCCGCAGACATCGCAGCTGAGCCAGTAGACATGCATACCCGCCGCATTGACGCCGACATACGCCTGATCGGTGGCAAGTTCGTCGTACAGCGTGGCGTGGGTAAACTCCATCAGCTTCTCAATCGGCTTTGCCTTGAAGTTTGCGGAGACATGATTCGGATTATACTCGCATTTGCCGCAGATGCTGCAGGAGTAATACCACCGCGGAGCGGTCTGGCAGTTCGCAAAGGTGTAGACGCGGTCGGCAGACCGGATCTGATGAGTGTAGACATGCCCGGGGCACCAGTCCTTTGTGGCGGCAGCGCCGCCTGCCTTCTGTGCGGCATAGACATCATTGCCCGAATACACCTTGATGCTATAGGGAATGGAATAACCGCGCCCCTCCGTCATTTTTTTCGCAAATTCAGCCACGGAGGACTCGGGGATGTACAAAGTCGCATCGGTCGTGCAGAACTGGAGGTCGCTGCGGCTTTCCCAAAGCGGCGAATGAAACACCGGGTCGTGCAGCTCACCGTCCATGCGACCGACGAAGGTGTAGACATCCACCTTGTCGCTCAGCCAGATCTCATTCAGATAGGGCTTCCACACAATGACCCAGGCAAAGCCGTTTGCGCATTCGTGGTTGTAGAAGTCGCTGTCGTCCACATCCATGATGAGCGTGCCGACGTCGTCATATGCGTCGAGCGTGGCGAAGTTATAGCCCTCGCCGCGGTGTTCTCTGTCCATAACAACCACGGTTTTGCCCTTGTTTTCAGGATTTTTCGCATCCGCCTCTGCCTGCGTGCGTGCCGGATAGACGGCGCGGCGCGCCTTAGCCAACGCGGCGGCGGTCTTCGCCTGCTCGGCGGCAAGCTCGGCGCGTTCTGTGTCGGTCATGCGCTCGCCCTCGATGGTCAGGCTGACCTGCAGGGTGGGAAAATACGGCGCGCTGGTGCGCACCGTGGCAGGTTTGCCGTTGACCGTGGCAGTGAAGGTTTCCGCCGTCACGACCGTGTCGCCCATGAGTGTCTTGTAGTTGGCGCAATAGCCCTTCGTCGTGTCAAAGGCGAGTTTGACATTGACGAGATAGGTCGTGCCGGCGCGGAAGAGGAAGTCGTCCTCGGTCTCCACATCGTCGCCCGCCCACTCGGTGTACATAATGGTAGCACCGGCAGCCATCAAATCAATGTCGCCGCTCTTGATGGAGCGGACAGTGACTTCGGTCTCCATTTCGCGGGAGTCGCCCGCCTTCGGCAAATCGAAGACAATATCGACATGCTTGAGCGGCGTTGCGGCAAACGCCGCCACGGACAAAAGGGCGGCAACAATCGCCGCGCAAAACAGGAAGGATAAGCGTTTCTTCATGGCGTTTCCTCTTTTCTATGGTGCGCGCCCTCGATGAAGGGCATTTCTACCGTTATTATACCGCCGATTCCCCGGGCGGCACAAGCCTTTTTGGGAAATTTTCTGCAAAAAGTGTGATGGGGTGGTTTCATCCGATGTCTATTTTAGGCTTCCCCATTGGGGGAAGGCTTGGATGCGGGGGAGACAGACGGCGCCCTACGGTGTGTGCGCATCTTTCGCCATTCTGTAGGGACCGGCGTCCCCGACGGTCCGATTTGCTTTGATGGGTGCGGACCGCCCCAGACGCCGGTCCCTACAAAGTTTGTGCGTGATTTGGCTCCCCTGTGCAAGGGGTGAGCTGTACGAGACGCGATGCGTCTCGCGGAGTTTTTCTTCGTCGGCTGAACACCGACGATTTCGCGAGCGAAACCGAAAAACATCCCGGCGGTGACTGAGGGGTTGTTCCGTGCTTTTGTAACAATCCCTCCGGCGCGCGTGATGTTTCCCGCAAGGGAAACTCATTAGGAACGCTTGCGTTCCGGGCCACACTCCCTTTACACAAGGGAGGCTTATTACAACACACAAAAAACAGCCGCAGGGGCGGCTGTTTTTTGGCTTTATCGTTCTTCGCGGAAATAGGAAAGCCCGAGGTGTGCCGGGGGCTGACTCTCGCGCTTCTCGCGCATGCTGGTGATAACCAGCACGACGATGGTGACGACATAGGGGAGCATCTTAAACAGCTCCTGGTCGCTCATGCCGAGATTCTGAATGTAGTTGTGCACGATATAAAGCCCGCCGAACAGGAAGGAGCCGAGGATGCCGAAGTCCGGCTTCCACACGGCGAAAATAACCAGCGCAATCGCCAGCCAGCCGCGGTCGCCGAACGCATCGTTCGACCACACGCCGCAGGCGTAGTCCATGACATAGTAAAGCCCGCCAAGCCCGGCAATCATGCTGCCGATGCAGGTGGCGACATACTTATACCGCTCAACATTGATGCCTGCCGCATCCGCCGTGGCGGGATTCTCGCCGACGGCGCGCAGATGCAGCCCGGTGCGCGTGCGGCGCAGCACATAGGCGGCGATAAGCGCGATAATAACGGCGACATAGGCCAGAAAGCTGTGCGACAGGAAGATGGTGCCAAACCAGCCGAGCTTGTCCGCAAACGGCAGCTCCGTGCGGAAGCAGTTGCTGGTGGCGGTGAGGCTGATGGAGGACGCGCCGCTGCCCGTGAGTTTGGCGAGCGAGCCGCCGAAGAAGTTGCCCACACCGACGCCGAAGGTGGTCAGCGCAAGGCCGGTGACGTTCTGATTGGCGCGGAGCGTGACCGTGAGGAAGCAGTAGATCAGCCCCATCACAAGCGAGCCGAGGAGCGAGCAGCCGAGCGGAATGAGCACCGCGAGCGCGGGGTTCAGCGCCTCGGGCGCGGGGAGCGAATTTTCATACAAAAACGAGCCGATGACGCCCGAGATGCCGCCGACATACATGATGCCGGGGATGCCGAGGTTGAGGTGACCGGATTTTTCGGTGAGGATCTCGCCGGTGGAGCCGAACAGCAGCGGAATGCCCTGCATGATGGCGCGGCGGATAAATTCTGCAAAAATCATTTCGTCGCCTCCTTGTGTCCGCGGAACTTCAGCGTATAGTTGATGAAGAACTCACTGCCGATGATGAAGAAAATGATGATGCCCGTGAGAATCTCCGAGAACGAGTTGTTGAGATTGAGCTTGGTGGTGATCTCGGACGCACCCTTTTGCAGGAACACGATGAGGAACGAGGTGAGAATCATCATCAGCGGATTGAACTTGGCAAGCCAGGAGACCATAATAGCGGTGAAGCCGCGGCCGGCCACCGTGTTGCGCGTGATGGTGTGGTCGGTGCCCGAGACGAGCAGCATACCCGCGATGCCGCAGACCGCGCCCGAGAGGAGCATGGTGCGGATGATGACCTTCGGCACGTTGATGCCGATGTAGCGCGCGGTGTTCTCGCTCTCGCCGACGACGGTCAGCTCATAGCCGTGCTTGCTGTACTTGAGGTAGATGAACATGAAGACGGTGAGCGCCAGCACGATGAGGATGTTTAAGAGGTACTTCTGCCCGCCGACCTGCGGCAGCCAGCCCGCCATCGTCTTGCTGTTGATGACGCCGATCTGCCCAGAGCCCTTCGGCACGGACCAGACGTAGCAGAAGTAGGCCACGATCTGCGTGGCGATGTAGTTCATCATCAGGGTGAACAGCGTCTCGTTCGTCCCCCACTTCGCCTTGAAGAAGGCGGGGATGACCGCCCAGATCGCGCCCGCGGCGATGCTGCTGACCACGATGACCAAAAGCAGCAGCGCGGTGGGCAGCTTGTCGCCGAGCAGGATCATGCAGGCCGCCGACGCAAGACCGCCGACCAGCGCCTGCCCCTCGGCGCCCGTGTTCCAGAAGCGCATACGGAAGGCCGGCGTGACTGCCAGCGACAGGCAGAGCAGGATCGCGATGTTCTGGCAAAGCCCCCAGATGCGGCGGGTCGTGCCGAACGCGCCGTCCCACATCGTCTTGTAGATTTCGATCGGGTTCTGCTTCGTGAGCAGGTAGGAAAGCACGCCGCAGAAGAGCAGCGCAAGGAGGACGGCGACCGCGCGGATCAGCCAGGCGCGCCACCAGGGCAGCGCGCCGCGCTTCACGATGTGAAACAGCGGTTCACGCGGTGCTTTTTCATGCGTGTTTGTCATTGTGCGGCACCTCCTTTGTCCGGCGTCGTCTCAGGCGCGGCGGTGCGCGTCATGAGGAGGCCGATTTCTTCTTTCTTTGCAGTTCTGCCGTCCACGATACCGGTGACATGACCCGAGCCGATGACGAGGATGCGGTCGCAGAGCTCCAGCAGCACATCAAGGTCCTCGCCGACAAAGATGACGGCGACGCCTTTTTCCTTCTGCTGATTGAGCAGGTTGTAGATCATATAGGAAGAATTGATGTCCAGACCGCGCACGGGGTATGCCGCCATCAGCACCGTAGGCGCCGCCGCGATCTCGCGCCCGACCAGCACCTTCTGCACGTTGCCGCCCGAAAGACGGCGAACCGGCGTCTGCGCGCTCGGCGTGACGACCTCGAGGTCATGGATGATGGTGTCGGCAAGCGACTTCGGCTTCTTCCGCTCGAGGAATGCGGTCTTGCCGCGGCGATAACTGCGGAGCATCATGTTGTCCACGATGTCCATGTTGCCGACAAGTCCCATGCCGAGGCGGTCCTCCGGGACGAAGGACAGGCGGACGCCGAGTTCGCGAATCTGCATCGGCGTCTTGTCGCGCAGGTTCTCGGTCTTGCCGCTCTTCGGGTCGTGATAGAGAATCTCGCCGTCCGACACGCTTTGCAGTCCCGCGATAGCCTCGAGCAGCTCACGCTGCCCGCTGCCCGCGATGCCCGCGATGCCGAGAATCTCGCCCGCGCGCGCCGTGAACGTCACGTCGTCCAGCAGCTTCACGCCCTCGCGGCTCATGCAGGAGAGGTCGCGGACGACCAGGCGGTCCTCCGGATTCTTCGGCTCGGTGCGCTCGATGTTGAGCACGACCTTCTTGCCGACCATCATCTCGGTCAGCTCGCCCTCGTTTGTCTCGCTTGTGTTGACCGTGCCGACGTACTTGCCCTTGCAGAGCACCGACACGCGGTCGGACAGCGAAAGCACCTCGTGCAGCTTGTGCGTGATGATGATGATGGCCTTGCCGTCGTCGCGCATCCGGCGCAGGACGCCGAACAGCTTCTCGGTCTCCTGCGGGGTGAGCACGGCGGTCGGCTCGTCGAGGATGAGGATGTCCGCGCCGCGGTAGAGCACCTTGATGATCTCCACCGTCTGCTTTTCGGAGACCGACATCGCATAGACCTTCTTCATCGGGTCGATCTCGAAGCCGTACTGCTCGCTGATCTCCTTGACGCGCCCCGCCGACTTCTTCAGGCTGAAGCGCCCGCCGTCCTCAAAGCCGAGGACGATGTTTTCGGTGGCGGTGAAGACATCCACCAGCTTGAAGTGCTGGTGAATCATGCCGATGCCGTGCGCAAACGCATCCTTCGGCGAACGGATGACGACCGGCTCGCCGTCGATGAAGATCTCGCCCGCATCCGGGAAATAGATGCCCGCGATCATGTTCATCAGCGTGGTCTTGCCGCTGCCGTTCTCGCCGAGGATGGAGAGAATCTCGCCGCGGTTGACCTTCAAATTGACATTGTCGTTGGCGACGACGCTGCCGAAGGTCTTCGTAATCCCGCGCAGCTCAATGGCGGGGACTTGATTGTTGTTCAAATTTGTTTCCTCCGTGGCTGGACTTGAAAAAGCACAGGGGGTTGCAAAAAACAGCGTTTTTTACAACCCCTATTCAGCTTCTCGGGGCTCGGGAAAAAAGATGCAGAATCGTCGAAAGGCACTTCGTCGCCGTACTTTGTACGGCAGGAGTGGCTTTCGGCGAGAGAAAAAGGGGAATTGAACCTGTTTTTGAGGGAATCCCAAAGGGATTCCGACCGCAGAGGGTCGATGCTCCGCGGTCGAAGTCACCTTTGCGTTCCCCTTTTTCGGTCTGCGCTTTTTTCACAGCCCTATATTTGTGCTTTTTGGAACTTAATATGCAGCGTTCAGCTTCGTGATGCCGTCGATGTCCACATCGAAGTAAGGAGCGGAGCGCTTTTCGGACTCGTGGAAGTAGCCGTCTGCAACAACCTCGGTGTCCTTCTCGTAGTTGGCGTCGGTGTCAACGTCTGCAAGGTAGGAGGTGATCGTCTCGCCGCCGACCGTGAAGACAGCGGTGTCAAAGACATGCAGCTCGCCGCTCTCCAGCTTTGCCACAGCAGCGTCGATCGCAGCCTGCGTGCCTTCCGCAGCAGCCTTCGCGTTGATCTCGGAGAGCTCAACCGAGCCGGTTGCCAGCGTGCCGGTCCAGTCAGCAGCGATTGCTTCGCCGGACTTTGCGCAGTTTACGATGTACTCAAAGTAAGGAGCCCAGTTGATACGGGAGGATACGATGAAGGTGTTCGGGCAAGCGGCAACCGTGCTGCCGTTGTAGGAAACATTCGGAACACCGGCGGTCTCGCATGCGGTAGGAGCGCCCATGGAGTCAGCGTGCTGGCTGATGAGCTTGCAGCCGCGGCTGATCAGCGTGGTTGCAGCTTCCTTCTCAGCGGTCTCGTCGTACCAGCTGCCGGTGAACTGCACTTCCATCGTTGCGGTGGGGCAAACGCTTCTTGCGCCGAGGAAGAAGGAGGTGTAGCCCGAGATAACTTCTGCGTAGGTGAATGCGCCGACGTAGCCGATCTTGGCATCCTCTGCCTTGAAGTTGCCTGCGGCGATCATCTCGTTGAGCTTGAGGCCTGCGGCGATACCGGCGAGGTATCTGCCCTCATAGATGGAAGCGAATGCATTGTGGAAGTTTGCAAGGCCCTCGGTGTGTGCCATCGTGCCGGTTGCATGGCAGAACTGAACGTCGGGGTTCTCTCTTGCAGCCTGGAGCATATAGGACTCGTGGCCGAAGGAGTCTGCGAAGATCACGGTGCAGCCGCGGTCAACCAGGTCGAGCGCAGCCTCGTAGCACTCGTTGGACTCGGGGATGTTGGTCTTGAAAATAACCTGATCGTCACTAAGTCCGAGAGCAGCCTGTGCCTCTCTTGCGGCATTAATGAAGTTCAGGTCATAGGTGGAGTTTTCGTCATGCAGGAAAATGAAGCCGATCTTGAAGTTGTCATCGGCCACAGGGGTAGCGTCGGTCGTTGCATCGGTGCTTGCAGTCGTATTGTCGGTCGCGACAGAGTCACCGGTGTTTGCAGGGGTCTTCTCGTCTCCGCAGGCAACAAGCGCCAGCATCATAACGGCAACCAGAGCAAGAGCAAAAAACTTTCTCATTTTTCCTCCGTATTCATTCCAAGAATTTTCGGAGCGTCGCTCCGGGGAATGAATCATATATTCATTGTAGCAGGTTCGGGCGCGGCGGCGCAAGTCGTATTTTCGACGAATTTTGCAACGGCGCGTCGGATATTT
Organism: uncultured Eubacteriales bacterium; assembly: GCA_934474225.1. Classification (GTDB taxonomy): domain Bacteria; phylum Bacillota; class Clostridia; order Oscillospirales; family CAG-272; genus UMGS902. The sequence goes on from CAKSLU010000007.1 coordinate 70,613, forward strand.
TACACAGATTTCACAAGGTTGATTTTCCGCCGTCACATTTTTCCGTTTTCCTCTTGCCAAGCCGATTTCGGTATGTTATAATAGAACAAATGCGAAAAAAGCGAGCCGCGGACAGCGGTTCGCTTTTTGTTATTTTCCTGTCAGGCGTTGCCTGATGCTAACGGGGAGAAGGAGGCGCGTGCGACTTTCGGCTCCCCTGTGCAAGGGGAGCTGGCGTGGAACACGCCTGAGGGGTTGTTCCATGCTTTTTCATTCTTTTTTGCCATGTAACAATCCCTCCGCCGCCGGTGATGTTTCCCGCAAGGGAAACTCATTAGGAACGCATCGCGTTCCGGGGCACCTCCCTTTACACAAGGGAGGCGAAGATAGATTGTGCAGGTTGCGGGCGACCGATGGTCGCCCCTACGGGTTTGTGCGTCTTTCGCAAGCCCGGTAGGGGTCGGCGCCCTCGACAACCCGTTTTTACACAAGGGAGGCTCGCTTACACCCCGAACAGGAGATCCACATAGGTGGGGAACGGCCAGAGTTCGCGCGAAGTGCGCACTTCCAGCGCGTCTGCCTCGGTGCGGACGGCGTCCATCTTCGGCAGAATCACATCGCGGTAATAATCCGCCGTCGCCTCAAGGTCGGCGTGCGGCGCGGCATCGACCGCACCGGACAGCCCCTCCGTGGCGCGGAACAGCGCGTCGGCACGGGTCATCAGCGTCCGCTGCGTCTCGCTCTCGTAGACCGAGGCGGGCGTGTCGCCGAGCAGGCGAAGCTGCTTTGAGACGGCGGGCAGAATGTCCCGCCGCACCATGTCGCACATGGTGCGCGCCTCGACACGCAGCGACTTGACATAGTTTTCGAGCATAATTTCGGTGCGGGAGACAATCTCCTGCTCCGTGAAAATGTGATGGTCGGTGAACAGCTTGAGGTTCTTTGCATCGCGGAAATGCGGCACCGCGTCCGGCAGCGTGCGCAGATTCGGCAGCCCGCGCGCTTCCGCCTCTTCCTGCCACGCCTCGGAATAGCCGTCGCCGTTGAAGACGATGCGCTTGTGATTCTTATAGGTGCGGCGGATGATGTTGTGCACCTCGGTGTCAAAGTCGTCTGCCGCCTCGAGAATGTCGGCAATCTGCCGCAGCGCCTCGGCGACGATGGTGTTGAGCACGATGTTCGGCCCTGCGATGTTCAGCGCCGAGCCGAGCATGCGGAACTCAAACTTGTTGCCGGTGAAGGCAAACGGCGAGGTGCGGTTGCGGTCGGTGTTGTCCTTCGGGAAGTCGGGCAGCACGGACGCGCCGATGCGGATGACCTGCCC
>CAKSLU010000008.1 GCA_934474225.1 uncultured Eubacteriales bacterium
AAAAAAGGGGCACGGGCGGTCACATCGACCGTTGCCGTCTATGTCCTGCCCGACTACAAAAAACACGCGCTGATGAAAGCCAATCCCGAGAAAAAGTATCTCAACCGCGTGGGTCTCACGGTCGGCAAACGCATCGGCGGCGCCGTTGTGCGCAGCCGTGCCAAGCGTATCATCCGACACGCTTACAAAAGCATCGATACAGCCACACCCGTAAAGACGGGGCACCTCGTCGTCATCGTCGCGCGTGAGGGCATCGTCGGCAAAAAAACGCAGGATATCGAGCGCGACCTCAGATACGCGCTCCGCAAGACCGGTCTTCTATGAAAGACTTCTGCATCTGGCTCATCGAGCTGTATCGAAAGTATATTTCCCCGCATAAGAGGAGTTGTTGCAGGTTCAGTCCGACCTGTTCTGCCTACGCCATTGAGGCGTTTCAAAAACGCGGCTTTTTCTGCGGGCTGATCCTCACCGTGTACCGCATCCTCCGCTGCAACCCGTATGGGCGCGGCGGCTATGACCCGGTGCCCGACAAAGGATTCCGCCCCTACACCAAACAACCAAACGGGGAAAACGACGAAAAATAAGGACAAGCAAGGAAAGGACGCCGCTTGTGCGGCGGTTTGAACATGGAATTTATCAACATCCCCTTTGCGTATATCATGCGCCTCTTTGACAGCTTTACGCAGTCTTATGCGCTGTCGCTCCTGCTGTTTGCGATCCTGATCAAGGTGATTTTCATCCCGGTCGGCATCAAGCAGCAGAAGAACCAGATCAAGATGGCAGCGCTCCGCCCGAAGGAAGCTGTCATCAAAAAGAAGTATGCCGGTCGCACCGACCGCGCAACGCAGCAGAAGATGCAGCAGGAGCTGATGGAGCTGCAGCAGAAGGAAAATGTCAGCCCGCTCGGCGGCTGCCTGCCGCTGCTGATTCAGATGGTGTTCATCGTCATTCTGTACCAGATCATCCGCAACCCGCTGACCTATATCTGCCAGCTTGACAAGACGCAGCTGGTCAGCCTGGCAAAGGAAATCGGCTATAAACTCGGCGACGCAGAAGTCACGCTTGAGACAATCGGCAAGGCGGATCAGCTTGCCATGATTGCAAAGCTGCTGCCGCAGAAGGATACGCTCCTCGCTGCCTATGAAGGGCTGAAGAGCCTGCCGAACTTTAATTTCTTCGGGCTCAACCTTGCCGCCACACCGATGGATGTCTGGAACAGCTATCTGAAAGGTATGGAGCTGCCCATTCTCGGCAGTATCCCCGGCATCAAAGATGTCATTCTGTACTCCATCACGCCGCTTGTCTGCTTCTTCTCGCAGGTGTTCACGATGAAGCTGACGCGCAAGTTCACCTATCAGTCGCAGGCGATGCAGGCCGAACAGGGTGCAAACGGATGCAGCACGAAGATGATGGACTGGTCCATGCCGCTGCTGTCACTGGTGTTTTGCATGCAGTTCTCGACGGCAATCGGTTTTTACTGGATTTATCAGAACATCCTTTCCTTCGCGCAGACGGTCATCCTCGCCAAGACCATGCCCATCCCGGTGCTGACCGATGAGGACTACAAGCGCGCCGAGAAGGATATGAAGGCAAAGGGCTATGACACGAAGCGTGCCGACCTGCCCCGCGTCCGTTCGCTCCACCACATCGACGACGAAGACTATGAGACCCTGCCAGACGCGCCGAAAGACGGCACAAAGGGCGCATCGCAGCCGCTGCTGAACGGTGAAAAGGTTCCCGTCAAGGACGAGAGCGACAAAAAAGCGCCGAAACTGAAAGACGAATCCGACAAAAAGTAAGACGAGAAAGGCGGACGCCGCGCGTCCGGATGAAATATAAGATATGGTTACCGAAATCTACGCAACCGGCAAAACGATCAACGAGGCGATCGACGCGCTGAAAGCAAAACTCTGCGTGAGCGACCTCGACAGCACCGAGTGGAAAGTGGTCAGCGTCGGCAAGAAGGGCGGCCTCTTCGGCATCGGCGCACAGCCTGCCAAGGTTGTCGCCTTCATCGAAGCCAAGGAAGAAGCGACCGCACCGAAGGAAATGCCGAAGCCCGAGGCAAAGGCGGAAGCAAAGCCCGCGCCCGCACCTGCTGCAAAGCCGGAGCAGAAGCCCGCGCCCCGCGCAGAGCGCGAACCGCGCCCCGAGCGCGCACCGCGCGCAGACAGACCCGAGAGAAAAGAACAGCGCCCGGCAAAGCCGCGCGCAGAGAAAGCACCCGCCCCGGCGCAGAGCGAGCCGAAGCCGAAAAAGCCGAAGACGCCCACCACCGAGGCAGAGCTGAAAGCAGCCGTCTCCTTTGTCGAGACGCTCATCAAGAACCTTGAAATCGAAGTGGAAGCCACCGTCGGCACCGACGAGGAGAACGCCGCCTGCATCACGATTGACGGCAAGGACGCCTCCGTGCTGATCGGTCACCACGGCGAAACGCTGGACGCGCTGCAGTATCTTGCCAACCTCGCGGCAAACCGCGCCGAGGGCAAGGACGACCACGAGCGCATCACGGTGGATGTGGCAAACTATCGCGCCCGCCGCGAGGAAAAGCTGCGTGAACTTGCCCGCAGACAGGCGGAGAAGGTGCAGAAGTACGGCAGAAGCGTGATGCTCGAGCCGATGAACCCCTACGAGCGCCGCATCATCCATTCCGAGATTCAGAACATCGAGGGCGTTTCGACCAATTCCATCGGTTCGGATTCCAACCGCAAGGTTGTCATTTTCTTAACCGAAAAGGGCATGGGCAGACTGCCGCGTCCGAACGACCGTCGCCGCGGTGACCGCCGTGACGGAGGCCGTCGTCCGCGCCGCACCGAGCGCGCGCCGATGGAGAGCGCTGCTGCGACCGAGACCGCACCGGTCGAAACCGCGCCTGCCGAGACGGCAGCGCCGGTCGAGAGCGACGCGGAATAATTTTTCAGAATACGGAGCATGGCTATGCAAACGGAAACTTTGTTTTCCTCCACCATCGCCGCCGTTTCCACGCCGCGCGGTAAGGGCGGCGTGGCGCTCATTCGCATATCGGGAGAGGAAGCAGCGGCCGTCGCAGGTCGCTGCTTTTTGCCGAAGTGCAAAAAAAGCGTCGATGCACTCGAGCCGCGCCGCGCTTATTTCGGCGACATCGTATCGGGCGGCAAAGTGATTGACGACGGGCTTTGCACCGTCTTCCGCGCGCCGCACTCCTACACCGGCGAGGACATGGTGGAGATCAGCTGCCACGGCGGCGTGCTGGTGACCGAGCGGGTGCTGGAGGCGGTCTTCGCCGCAGGCGCCGTCCCCGCCGCGGCGGGCGAATTCACGCGTCGCGCCTTTGTCGGCGGCAAACTGTCACTGACGAAGGCAGAGGCAATCGCCGAAATTCTCGACGCGCGGAGCGACACGCAGCTCGAGATTGCGGCGGCGCAGCGACGCGGTGCGCTCAGCGAAAAGCTGGAGGAAGTGGAAAAAGAACTGGTCGCGCTGTGCGGCGCGGTCTATGCCAAAATCGATTACCCGGACGAGGACCTTGCCGAGGTCGGCGACGACGAATTTGCCGAGCGCGCCGCCGCCGCGCTGCGGAAACTGGACGCGCTTGCCTCGACCTATCGGGCGGGCAGCGCCATTTTCGAGGGCATCAACACGGTCATCTGCGGCGCGCCGAACCGCGGCAAAAGTTCGCTGTACAACGCGCTTGCCGGGGAGGATGCCGCCATTGTCACGCCGATTGCGGGCACAACGCGCGACACGCTGGAGCGCGACCTGCCGCTTGGGCGCGTGATGCTGCACCTGGTTGACACGGCGGGCATCCACGGCGCGGCGGACGAGGTGGAGAAAATCGGCGTCGCCCGCGCGGAGAGCCGCGTGCGCGGGGCGGAACTGGTCTTCTGCCTGTTTGACGCATCGACAACCTTTTCGGACGAGGATGCCGCGCTGTGCGAACTGCTCACGGGCATTCACGCGCCGAAAATCGCGCTCCTCAACAAGCTGGATGTCAAATGCGGCGTGTTCACGATTCCCGCACGCTATCGCGCGCTCTTCTGCGAAGTCATCGAAATCAGTGCCAAGAGCGGTGAGGGACTGGATCGTCTGCGGACGACGGTAGAGGACCTTTTCGCAGTCGGCGCCATCGAGACGACAAACGACGCCGTTGTGACCAACGCCCGCCAGTTTGCCGCGCTCACCGAGGCGCGCACCTGCGTGGGCGACGCGATTCACGCCGTGAAGAGCGGCATGGGCGCAGATGTCGCGTCGAGCGACCTCGAGCGCGCCATCGCCACGCTCGGCGAACTGGACGGCAGGCGCGTCTCCGAGGCGATCGTCGCGGAGATTTTCTCGCACTTCTGCGTGGGGAAATAAGTAAGCGGGGGTTTTGGCTCCCCTGTGTAAGGGGAGCTGGCGCGTAGCGCCTGAGGGGTTGTTATGGTATAAAACAATCCCTCCGTCGGCTACGCCGACACCTCCCTTTACACAAGGGAGGCTTTTCCACCCCCCCGCTGTGCTATCCGCGCTTTTTGGGCATGAACAGCATCACAAGGACGACCACGGCGATAATCACGAGGATGGCAAGGATAATGCCCCAGATCATGCCCGCATTGCTGCCCGATGCAGCGGTATCGGTCATGGCGGTGCTCGATGCGGCAGAGCCGCTCTCCGCGCCGTTTCGCCCCATCATAATGTTATCGTCATTCAGCCCGAAGTCATCGCCCGTGACCGAGCCGGTGGCGTTGTCATTGCCGCCGTCGGACATCGTCGCGCCGTATCCGTTCCGGATGCTGTGCGCCTCGCCCGGCATCGGCTCGCTGACATCGCTGACCACGCCGTCGCGCGCGTCGCCGAAGCGAACATCGCCGTCCGAGACGACGCCGTTTTCATACATTTCGTCCCATGTGGCGGCGGCTGCCGACAGCATCAGCAGTGCAAAGACGGCAATCAGCGCGACGAGACGAATCGGATTTTTTATTTTCATTTGAATTCTTCCTTTCTTTCGGTGGATGCGGTTACAGTATGCCCGAAGACGGTCAGATGCATACAAAGGAGCAGATATGGAAAGCAAACGCTTTACGAAAAACGACAGCGGATTCACCTGCACAAACTGCGGCGCGGAAGTCAAACCGCTCGGCTCATCCTCGCGCGACCACTGCCCATACTGCCTGTGCTCGATTCACATCGACAACATGCCGGGCGACCGCGCCAATCCCTGCCACGGCATTCTCGACCCCGTGCGCGTGGAGCTGAACCCGAAAAAAGGCTATGTCATTGTCTACAAGTGCCGCCGCTGCGGCGAGGTGAAGCGCAATCGCGCCGCCTGCGACGCGCGCGTGCAGCCGGACGATATTGAGCGAATTATCAAGCTGACTGCCGCAGAAAATTGATTTTTGTAAAATTTGTGCCTTGTATATCGCGCGCATCTATGGTAGAATAAACGCATAGATTCGTATGCGGGAGGTGTTGTTCTTGAAGAGCATGGCTCTTTTGGTTCGCTGCCTCCTGCTTTTTTGCATTTTATGCACCATCTTTCTCGGCGGCTGCACGGCGGACGAGGGCGGCTACACGCTGGTCTCGACCGACGCAGTGCTGCACCCCGACGCCGCCGAGCAAATCACCGTCACCGACCGCTCCTACATAGAAATCACCACCGAGGCGACCACGGTGCGCACCGAGCCGCCGGAGGTCGTCGTCACCGGCACCTCCGCCCCCGCCGTCACGACAAAGCCGCCTGTGACCGAAGCGCCGCGCGAGTATTACACCGTCAAGTTTGTGGACAGCGACGGCTATACCACCGTCTCCCTGCAAACCGTGGCAGAGGGCGACAACGCTACGGCGCCCACCATGCCCGAGAAGCGCGGCGAACTGTATTTCCGCGGCTGGAACCGGGATTTTACCAATGTGCAGCGCAGCATGATCGTCTCGGCGATTTACGCCAAAGAGATGTACACGGTTCGCTTTTTCGACATTGACGGCACGCTGCTGAAAACCGAGCAGGTCCACTACGGCGAGGACGCCGAGGCACCCGATGTCGCCGACCGCGACGGCTATCTCTTCGACGGTTGGAGCACGCTGTTTGACAGTGTGCACGCCGACCTGGATGTGTATGCAATCTACTATTCCCTGCCGCAGCGCGACCGCCTGCTGCTGACGCGGGCGTATGACTATCTGCCGCACGAGGACAATGTGCGCGCCTGGCGCGGGGAGGTCTACTACCGCCGCACGCACAACACGGTCTTCACCGTGGACGGCGCCGAATACGCCGGTGACCGCGTGATGTACGGCAACTTCTGCGACACCTTCACGCTGGACGGCTACGGCTTTGACGGCATAGAAGGGCGGCTGGTGCTGGTCGGCCCTGCGGACGCGGAGGATACGCGCGCATACGCGCTGCAGCTGACGCTGTACGGCGACGGCACGGAAATCTACCACGCTGCGCTGACCCAAAACGGCACGAGCACGCGCTTTGATGTGGACCTTAGCGGTGTAAAGGAATTGACCATCGTCTTAGAGCCAACGCTGGACGGCTACATCTATTATGATGAGGCTGTGTTCGTCGGCGGCATTCTGGATGGGGCATTTTATAAAGAAAACTGACATGGAAAGGCTTTTTGAAACATGAAACTGCTGGAAGAACGGATTTTGAAGGACGGTAAGGTCGGCGCGGGCAATGTGCTCAAGGTGGACAGTTTTGTCAACCACCAGATCGATGTGAAATTTCTGAGCAAACTCGGGAAAGAGTTCCATCGCCGCTTCGCGGACTGCGGCGTGAACAAGATTCTGACGATTGAGGCGTCGGGCATCGGCATCGCCTGCCTGACGGCGGAATACTTTGATGTGCCGGTCGTCTTTGCCAAGAAGACCAAGACCAACAACATCTATGCGGATGTGTACACCTCGAAGGTGGAGTCCTACACGCACGGCACGACTTATGACATTGTGGTATCCAAGCAGTTTCTGCGTCCGGAGGACCGCGTGCTGATCATCGACGACTTTCTCGCCAAGGGCAGCGCGCTCAAGGGGCTGATTGAACTCATCGAGCATGCGGGCGCGACCGTGGTCGGCGCAGGCATCGTGATTGAGAAGGCTTATCAGCCGGGCGGCGACCTTATCCGCTCGATGGGCATCCGCGTGGAATCGCTGGCGCGCATCGCCTCCATGAGCGAAGAAGACGGCGTGAAGTTTGTCGAGGAATAAAGCTGCATAAAAAGCAAAAAAGCGACGGTTTGCACCGTCGCTTTTTTGGGTTATGCGCGTCAGCCGCAGCAGCAGCTGAACAGAAGAATAATCAGCGCAAGGATGATGATCCAAGTGCAGTTGTTGCCGTCAAACAGATTGCAAAGGCAGTTGTTCATAAACATGACCTATCCTTTCTTATGTGTGGAAAGCGCAAAGTGCGGCGGGCGCACCCTTTGCCTCCCCCATTGTCATGTTATGAAGCGCCGCGGAAAGTGTGCATCAGCTCTTCGTCAGCCCGTGCGCAAAGCCGCTCGGGTCAGCGGAGCAGACATCGCCGCCCACGACCTTGTTTTTGTAAACTAAGATATTGGCATAGACCGGGTCGGTGTAGCCGTCGTAGTTTGTGACATTGTAAGTATAGCGCATCATCTTTTTGCCCTTGTAGCGCGAAAGATCCAGTCCCTCTCCCTTCTGCAGCTCGTTGTAGGCGGCGAAGACGCGGTCAAACTCTTTCGGAATCACCACTTCACAGCTCTCAACCGGCGTTTCATCGACGACATAGCCGAACTGGGCGAGGAACTGCACGCGGTCGCCGGCATCCCGGATGCGGTCAAAGCGAATCTGCTCGCCCACGCTTTCAAACTTTACGGCGGGCGCGGGGCTCTCGTAGGACGGAATGAACAGAATCAGCGCAAGAATCGCAAGAAACGCGAGCGCGGCAATCGATGCAAATTTCAGCGTACTCATGCGGACGGAACGGACGAACATAGAAAAATTCCCCCTTGGCGTATTTGGTAAAGCATACGCGGGGGAATTTTCTTTTATGCACGCTCAGACAATCTCTGCATAGTATTTCTGCAAAAGCCGCACGGGATGGTAGGAGAGTTTGGACTGCCGCAGCCCGGCGTTGCCGTCGTCCTCCTCGCGGTTGACAAAGCGCACATCGGGGTAAGCGCCCGCCTCCAGCGTGACCAGCATCGGATAGACGCCGCGCACGGCGGGCAGCCCCTTTTCAATGTGAATCATCAGCGTGTCGCCGATGCGCTCCATTACCGAAAAGCCGAGGATGCGTCCGCCGTCCGTCAGCAGGCGGGTGTCGAGCGGCAGACTGCCGAGCAGCGGCAGGATGCGGCGGCAGGCGGCGATTTCCTCCTTTGCCGAGGCGCTGTCGTCCTCATCCGCCGCCGTATAGGCGTCGAAGAAGGCGGCAAGCGCGGGCGCGTTTTCCGCCGTGAGGGGTTCAAAGCGGTAGTCCGGATGTTCGCGCAAGAAGGCGTTGACATGATTCTTCTGCGTGTGATACTTCTTGCCGCGGAAGACGCGCAGATCGGCGGCATCGTAGATATAATCCGCGGCGCCGTCGTTTGCGCCGAAGCGGATGCGGTCGCCGAAGGCGGCCTCAAGCAGCGGCTTTTCGTCCGCGCCGACGGGACAGAGGCGCAGCGGCGTGCCGTAGGCGGCAAGCAGTGCGCGCACGGTCTCCACGGCGTCGGCTGCGCCCGCCGCGGGCGAAAAGCAGAGGTTTTTGCCGCAGTGCTCGACGACGGCGACATGCCCGTCCACCGTGACAAGCTCGGTGCCAAGCTCACTTTCCCACATCAGCACATTGCCCGCACTGCGGTCACAGATGGTCGGTGCGGGCGATGCCGCAAACAGGGTCTGCAGCAGGTCTGCATCCGCCGGGGTGATGCGCGCGGTCTCGATTTTCACTTTGGTTTCCAGGGTACTCATAAAAGAAATTTTTCAGCCTCCGATACGGCAAGACGGTCGCAGCGCTCGTTGTAAGGGTGCCCTGCATGCCCTTTGACCCAGACGAGGGTGACGCGGTGCGTGTCCAGAAGGTCGAGCAGCCGCTCCCACAGATCAATGTTGAGCGCGGGCTTGCCGTCGCCTTTTTTCCAGCCCTTTTTGCGCCAGCCGACCGCCCACTTTTTGTTGACGGCGTCCACCAGATATTTCGAGTCCGAGGTCAGCACCACCTCGCACGGCTCCTTCAGGGCGGCAAGCCCGGTGATGGCGCCGAGCAGCTCCATGCGGTTGTTGGTGGTCAGCGCTTCGCCGCCCGAAAATTCCTTTTCGACGCCGTTGTAAACCAAAATCGCGCCGTACCCGCCCGGGCCGGGATTGCCCTTGCACGCGCCGTCTGTATAGAGCTCTACCTTTTTCATAAGCGACCTTCCCGAAAAAAAGTTTTCCGTCAGCTATTTTACCATGTCCGCGGCAAAAAAGCAAGGAAAGGCGTGAGGGAAAACTGGACATTTTCCGACAAAGATGATAGAATGGAGCAAATGCATGTTATCGGCATCCCCCGCATAGGTTTTACCGTGCGGGCGGACGAGCCTGCACGAAGGAGGCACAAAATGAATGAGAAAAAACTGAGCATCCTGCTTTCGTGCGCCATGCTGCTTTTGCTGCTGTCTGCGGTACTGCCGCTTGTGCTGATCTTCTCGGGGCCGACGGTCGCCGCCGCGCCCGCGCTTGCCGCAGAGGAGACCGCCCCCGCGGCACTCGCCGCCATCCGGGATGCGGACGCCGAGATGCGCGGGCTGTGGATCGCCACGGTGAATAACATCAACTTCCCTTCCCGCCGCGGGCTGTCCGCATCGGCGCTCGCCGCGGAACTGGACGGTATCGTGGATTTCGCCGCCGAGAACGGATTCAACGCAATCTTCTTCCAGGTGCGCCCCGCCGCCGACGCGCTCTATCGCTCGTCGCTTTTCCCGGCGTCGAAGTTTGTCTCGGGCGAGGCGGGCAAGGCGCCGGACGGCGACTTTGACTGCCTCGGGCACCTCACGCGCGCGGCGCACGAAAAGCAGATTGCCGTGCACGCCTGGGTGAACCCGCTGCGTGTGACCGCCGGCAGCGCCGCCTATCCGCAGACCGACCGCGCGGAACTCCCTGCGGGCAGTTATGCGGCGACGCATCCGGACGCCGTCGTCGCCTACGCGGACGGCAAACTCTATTTCAACGCGGGGCTGCCCGAGATTCGGCAGCTCGTCGCCGACGGCGTGCGCGAGATCTGTGAGAATTACGCGGTGGACGGCATTATTTTTGACGATTATTTCTACCCTTATCCGGTGGACGGCGCCGTCTTTGACGACGACGCGGCATACGCCGCCTACGGCGCGGACTATGCCGACCGCGCCGACTTTCGCCGCGACAACATCAACAAGCTGGTTCGTGTCTGCTACGATGCGGTCAAGGAGACAAATCCGGACATGCGTTTCGGCGTGTCGCCCTTCGGCATCTGGAAAAACGGCGACGGCGAAAACGGCGGCAGTGCGACGCGCGGGCTATCTGCCTACGACGCCATCTACTGCGACGCGCTCGCCTGGGTGGAGGGCGGCTATGTCGACTACCTCGCGCCGCAGCTCTACTGGTCGTTTGACACCGCGAGCGCGCGCTATGACACGCTTTGCGAGTGGTGGAACCGTGCGCTCGACGCAAGCGGCGTTGACCTCTATATCAACCACGGCGCGTACCGCTATGCCGAGGGGAAGATGGAGAGCGGTGAGATAACGCGGCAGACCGAATACGCGCGCGACCTGTACGCCTACCGCGGCAGTCTGTACTACGGCTACACCGCCCTGCGCGACAACGCGGGCGGGGTGACCGATGAGGTAAAGGCGCTCTTTTCCAAGGCGATTTCCTACCCCGACTACACCGACGACGGCAGTCTGCCCACGCTTGCCACGGTGCAGGACGGCGCGCATGTGACGGACGCATCGCTTACGCTTGTCGGCGCGTCCAATCCCGCCTACGCCGTCAGCATCAACGGCATCACGCCCTACCGCAAGAAGGACGGCAGCTTCACGCTCACGCTGTCCCTGCGGGACGGCGACAACCTCATCACCGTGCAGAACGGCGCGGCAAAGCTCGAACTGCTTGTCACGAAAGATTAAGAACCCCTTATTTTCCGGGCGCGGCATTGACTTTTTGCACCCGGCATGGTATGATACTTTTGGGATATTGTCCCACTAATGCAGTAAAAAAACAAGGAACATAAACAGAAGAGGAGACCGAAATGAAGAAAAAGACTCTGGCACTTGCCGTTTTGCTTTGCACGGCGCTTCTGCTGGCGCTTACCTGTGCTGCGGCAGAATGCAAGCACAACTTTGTGGAGCAGCCCGGCCGCGTACCCGCCACCTGTACGGCAGAGGGAACGATTCCCTACACCTGCTCCAAGTGCGGTGAGCAGAAAACCGAGAAAATCCCGATGCTGGAGCACGACTTTGAGGAAACGGCGCGCACCGCGCCCACCTGCACGGCGTCCGGCACGGTGACCTACAAGTGCTCGATGTGCGGCACAACGAAGCAGGAAGACCTTGAACCGACGGGGCACAACTGGAAGGAGACCGCAAAGACTGCGGCGACCTGCACCGAGGCGGGCAAGACGACCTACCGCTGCACCCGCTGCGGCGAGGAAAAGGTTGAGGAAGTCAAGGCGCTCGGGCACGATTTTTCGGTCTTCAAGAGCACTTCCGCCACCTGCACGGCGCGCGGCGAGAGCACCTATCAGTGCTCCCGCTGCAAGGAGCTGACGCTCAAGAGCGAAGGCGCGCTCGGCCACGACAACAAGGAGACCGGCGGCCCCACCTGCACCGAGGGCGGCAGAATCACCTACACCTGCAAGCGCTGCGGCAATGTGTCCACCGGCAGCTATAAGAGCGCGCTCGGGCACAAGACGCCGAGAGAATCTTCCTCTGCATGGCGCGTCTACAAAAGGGCAACCTGCGAGGAATCCGGCAGCAAGCGCGCCAAGTGCGAGCGCTGCGGCGAATATGTCTACATCGACATCCCGCGCACCGACCATGACTACGGCGAGCTGACGCTGGTCTCGCTGCCGACTTCTTCTTCCGCGGGCAAGGCATCGTACACCTGCGCGGACTGCGGCACGACCAAGACGGTCTCGATCCCGCGCGGCACGAAGGACCTGTCGGATTACTATGTGCCCGCCGTCAAGGCATCGGTCGAAGACGGGCTTGTCCCCGCGGGCACCAAGGTCAGCTTCACCTGCCCGCTTGCGGAGGCGGAGATCTACTATGCGCTCGGCGGCAAGGACCCCACGCGCCGCGCAAACCGCACCCTGTTTGACCCCGACAAACCTATCGTCATTACCGAGACGACGATCATCCGGGTGTGCGCCGAATACGGCGACGCGGAGACCTCCGATGTCCTCGGTCTGTTCTATCTGGTCAAGGACGGCAAGACCTCGGTCTACCTCGCCCCGGACGCATCCGAGGGCGGCTACATGACGCTGCCGAACAACAAAAAGTTCCGCCCCGAGGACAAGGCGACCCGCTACGAAGTCATTGAGGCGATGGACGAACTGTTCAACTCCTTTGCCGACCCGGCGAAGACCGTCTTCTCCGATGTGGACAAGGCGCATAAGGCGATGGTTGCCAAATTCGTCGGCGCAAAACTGCTGGACGGCTATGAGGACGGCACTTTCCGCGGCAACGCGACCATCAAGCGCAGCGAACTTGCCAAGGTGCTGGCGCTGGCGCTGGGGCTTGACACCGAGAATGTGAAGATCGCCGCCTCCAAGCGCTTCGGCGATGTACCTTCGTCGCACTGGGCATACGGCTACATCTATGCCATGACCAAGGCGGGCTACCTCAAGGGCGATAACGGCAATTTCCGCCCCGAGGACAACATCAGCCGCGCCGAGCTTGTCACCGTGCTCAACCGCATTGCCGACATTGACGAAGGCAGCGGCGTGAAAATCGCGGATGTGGACAAGAACCACTGGGCATACGGCTATATCTGCGCCGCCGTTTACCGTTCCAACTGAACAGCATCCGTTTCACACACAAAAACCGCCCGTTTCCGGGCGGTTTTTCAGTTGCAGACAGCCCGGAACGCCCCCATTCATCCGGGCTGCGGCAGTTCAAACTTCTCTTGTATATCCTGTATGTTTTTGACCTTGACGCACCCCTTTATTTTCGGTTATAATGAACATAGCAACCTATATTTTTTCCGGAGGTACGGCTTATGAAAAAATCATTTCTCCCGATTCTTGCGCTCCTGCTCACGCTGATGCTCAGCGTGGCGGTCGCGGCAGCGGACACCGTCTATCTGAACGACGGCGGAACCGGCGACGGCACAACGGCGGAGACGCCGCTCGGCGACCTTGCGGCAGCCATTGATGCCGTGAAGGGCGGCGGCAAAATCGTCATTACAAACACCTATACGATGAACGAAGCGTTCATCGAGCCGGCGCATGACGGCATGATCACCATCACGGGCGGCAAGTTTGTGCTGAACCACGCACAGTACAGCCGCTACTACATGAGCGGCCCCGTTACCTTTGAAAAGATCACCTTTGCCATCGGCGCGGAAAACACGGCGAAGACCGGCATGATTCTCGCCCGCTTCAACGAAATCGTCATGGGCGAGGGCGTCACCACCGCAGGCAAATTTCTGGTTATCGGCGGCTATCAGTTCGGCAACCCCGTGCTGGATCCGCCCGAGCATACCGGCGGCGCCATGGATTCGCACATCACCATCAAAAGCGGTACATACGACACGGTTGCCGGTTTCTCGCGCGGCAACAGTTCCAACACCTTCCGCGGCACCTCCTACATCACGGTGAACGGCGGCACGGTCAAGAACCTGTACGGCGCATCGGTCAACGGTTCCTACTCCGGCAGCACCGAGATTACAATCAACGACGGCACGGTCTCCACGCTCTACACCGGCGGCGACAAGACGAGACGCTTAAACGGCGACGCGAAGATCACCGTAAACGGCGGCAAGGTCGGCAACCTGGTGGTCAACAATGTCATGGGTCACGCCGACATCTTCTACCTCGGCGGCAGAATCGACGCCATGTCCAAATCCGTGGAGGACGCTATCGCATCGAAGGTCACCGACGGCACCGTCAACCTGGTGGTGCGCAAGGGACTGCGCGCAGCGGACTTCATCGATATCTTTGACAGCGCCACCTATGAGGACGGCACCAAGGTTTCGGCGGCAAGCGATGCGGAGATTGCGGAATACACCACCATCGACCGCGTGCCCGCAAAGAGCCATGCCAACATGATTCGCGTCTATGTTTCTGTCCGCGGCAACGGCGACGGCACCACGCCCGACAGCGCCATCAGCGACCTCGCGGCGGCATACGACCTCATCGGCGACATGGACGGCACCATCGTCATCATCAACGACTACGAGTTTGAGGCCAACTTCACCGAGCCGGAGCATGCAAACAAGATTGTCATCACTTCCTACGACGGTGAGAAGTATTACAACGGTTCGCTCGACTTCGGCAAGAGCAAGCGCTTCTATTTCAGCGGCGACACCACCTTCGAGAACACGCGTTTCAAGTACGAGAATTCGCTGCTCTTCGTCGGCAACTACAACAACATGACTTTCGGCACCGGCCTTGAGACGCCCGTCTACGGCGAAGGCTCGATTTATGTGGTCGGCGGTCATCAGCTGGCAGGCAACATGAAGACCGCACCGAAGGAAGAGGTCGCGGGCACGATTACGGTGGAGAGCGGCAACTACTACTGCTTCATCGGCTATTCGCGCGGCTCCGGCGTGGAGACGACGCCGAAGGGTACGCAGACCATCAACTTTGTCGGCGGCGATGTGCAGCGCATTTACGGCGGCCCTGTCCAGGCAAATACCGGTGACGGCATTGTTCTGAACATTTCGGGCGGCACGGTGCATGACGCTATCTTCGTCGGCGCTGACCAGTTCTACTACAGCAACAATGCGGAACTGAACATTTCCGGCGGCAAAATCAACCGTCTCTGCCTCCAGAATGTCATCGGTGCCACCAAACTCAACTGGACCGGCGGCGAAATCGACGCGATGGAGAAAATTTACGGCGTGAACAACGACGGCACCGTGGATGTTTCCAAGCTTGCAGGCAATGCAAGCTACACACTCACCTATGCCAATGTGACGCCCACGGCAGAGATGCTTTCGCTGTTTGACAAGACCGAGGCAGGCGCGGGCACGCCGAAGTTCACGGCAAGCCGCACCTATGAGAATCAGTTTGCCGATGTACCGGCAAATGCGTGGTTCCACACTTATGTCAAGACTGCGTATGAATACGCACTCGCAAACGGCACGGGCAAGACGACCTTCTCCCCCGACAATACCTTCACGGTTGCACAGGCACTGACCGCAGCCGCCAATATCCACAAGGCTTACACGGGCAGTACCATTGACACCGCAGGTGCAGCAAACTGGTTCGACCCCTATGTGAAGTACTGCGTGGCAAACGGCATCGTCAAGGAAGGCCAGTTTGCAGCAGACAAGATGAACCAGCCCATTTCGCGCGGCGATATGGCGGTTGTCTTTGCAAACATTCTGCCCGAGAGCGAGTACACTGCGATTCGCGAAAAGGCGCTGAGCGACATCACGGACGATATGGCATGCGCAGCAGCAGTCCGCAAGCTGGCGAACGCCGGCATCGTCGGCGGTGACGCCGGCACGGGCAAGTTCCGTCCCGCAGACGGCATCAAGCGCTCCGAGGCGTGCGTCATCTTCACCCGCATCGCCGTTGCCTCCATGCGCGACGCAAAGTAAGAAAAAGAGAAAAGAGAGAGGAACGAACCTGCGGTTCGTTCCTCTTTTTCGTAATAGGCTTCCCTTGGGGGAGAGCTGTCCGAGACGCGATGCGTCTCGCGGAGTTTTTCTTCGTCGGCTGAACACCGACGATTTCGCGATGCGAAACCGAAAAACATCCTGGTGGCGACTGATGAGGGACTGCGCAGAGCAAAGCATTGCACCATGCTGTGCCGACTGCCTGCAAGCCCTCATCCGACGCGCGATGCGCGCCACCTTCCCCACCGGGGAAGGCTAAGACGCGGCGGGAGCGAGCCCCCGCCCTACGGTATGTACAGGTTCTTTACAAACCGGTAGGGGTCGGCGCCTCGACGACCCGCCTCCACCAAAGCAAAAGCGGGCGACCAATGGTCGCCCCTACAGAATGATGGAGACGCTCCGCGAACCGACAATGTTCTTTTCACTCCATCCGCAAGTTTATTTTTCGGAAAACTGTCCGAAAATATAAAAATCCTCTGCAAAATCTTTTTATTTTCTAATTGTTTTTCACAGCATACATGTTATAATGATTTTAGGAATTGTGCAAAAAGCACAGGTTTTCGAGAAAACGGAGGTTTTGATTATGAAAAAGATTTTGTGTTTGCTGCTGTCCGTTCTGATGGTTGCAGGCGCGCTGTCGCTATCCGTATTCGCGGCGGGTGACGCAGTGGCCTACATCTCGTTTGTCGGCGCTGACACCAACGACGGCAAAACCGCAGATACACCGAAAAAAACGCTTGGCAAATTGAGCGGAAACGGCGCCGTAAGCCTGCTGAAGCACGGCGGCACGCTGGTTGCCAGCCAGAAGCTGTACTTCGGCGCGGACTATGTCTGGGAGGTACCCGGCGCTGTCACCATCACGGCAAACTACGACGGCAAGGACTATAAGAATCCCGAACCCGCAAAGAATCCCGCAAGCGGCATGATGAAGTTCAAGAGCGGCGTAACGCTCACCATCAAGAGCGATGTCACCATTGACGACATCATCCTCTTCCAGGAAGCCAATCAGAACACCATCATCGTCGAGGACGGCGGTTCGCTGACCATCACCGACAAGGTCGTCTGCATGACCGCAAAGTCCTACTACATGAACATCGAGGTCATGGACGGCGGCAAGGCTGAGATAAACGGCGGTATCTTCTCCGCAATCGAAGGCGACGGCGAAATCAAGATTGCCGACGGCGTCAAGGTGCTCGGCTCGACCAAGCCCGAAGAGCCGACCGGCCCCGTCGAGGTCAAGGACGGCATCGCTTTCATCAGCCACGCAACCGGCAACAACGCAAATGACGGCATGTCCGCAGCGACCGCTAAGAAGGGCTTCGGCAAACCCACCGGTGACGGTGCCATGGGTCTGCTGACGCGCGGCGGCACGCTGGTCGTCAGCGGCAAGGCGTACATCGGCAGCGCAAAGTTTGAGTTCCCCGCCATGTCCGATGAGCTTGTCATCACCTCGAATTACGGCGGCACCGACTATAAGAAGACGACGCCCGAGACCAACCCCGACTGCGCCTTCAAGATGCAGTCCGGCGCAGAGCTGGTCATCAACAGCGATGTCCGCTTTGACGATGTAATCCTCTTCCAGGAGGGCGCACAGAACACCATCACGGTCAAGGCGGGAACGACGCTCATCATCACCGACAAGGTCGTCCTGATGTCCAAGCCCGACCTCGATTATCACTTCCGCATCGTGATCGAGCCCGGCGCAACTGCCATTCTCAGCAAAGAAGCGCAGAGCAAGATGACGATCGAAAACAGCGGCGAACTGCTCACCTATCAGTCCGCAGAGCCGGAATCCAAGTTCACGGCAAGCCGCACCTATGAGAACCAGTTCACCGATGTGCCGGCAAACGCATGGTTCCACACCTATGTCAAGACCGCATACGAGTATGCACTGGCAAACGGCACGGGCAAGACGACCTTCACGCCCGACGGCACCTTCACGGTGGCGCAGGCGCTGACCGCGGCTGCCAACATCCACAAGGCTTACACGGGCAGCACCATCGACACCGCGGGCGCTGCCAACTGGTACGACCCCTATGTCAACTACTGCGTAGCCAACGGCATCATCACGAAGGACCAGTTTGCAGACTACAACAAGAACATCACGCGCGGCGAGATGGCAATTGTCTTTGCAAACATCCTGCCCGAGGCGGAATACAAGGCAATCCGCACCTACACGCTCTCTGACATGAACGACACGCTGCCCTCTGCGGCAGCCGTCAAGAAGCTCGCCGAGGCGGGCATCGTCGGCGGCTCGAACGGCAAATACAAGCCGAACGACCCCATCAAGCGCTCCGAGGCATGCGTTATCTTCACGAGAATCGCCGTTGCCACCATGCGCGACGCCAAGGCAAACTGACATAGTATCCAAAAAAGCAGCCCCGCGGGGCTGCTTTTTTGCGTATGTGCGCTTTTTGCGGTATAGCTATTTACTTTTGTGCAAAACTTTGCTATAATAATTTTTATAAAATAGGATGATTATCGCATTGTTTCCGCACGGCTTGCCGTGGAAAGGAGAAAACATGCAAAACAAAAATAAAAACCCGCGCATCGGACTGCCGATTGCCATTCTGGTGCTCGGCACGCTCTCGCTGCTGCTCTTCTTCGGGCTGACGAAGACGGGCAAGCTGCCGGGCGCCGTCTGCCTTGCGCTCTCGCTCTTTGTCTTTCTTGCGGCAAGCGGCGTGTACGCCTGGCTGTCGAGGGATGCAACGCGCGATGTTGAGGCGAAATTCGGGCGTTCGCTCGGGCAGATCATGCTGGAGATCGTCATCAAAATGCGCCTGCCGATGGTCATCTGCGACACGGCGGGCAAGATCATCTGGCGCAACCGCGCCTTCGGCGAGGCGACGGAGACCATCGGCTCGGTCATGGGCGTGGGGCTGGACACCATCTCCACCCTCTCGCTGGACGCCCTCTCCGAAGATGCCCCCTGTGACGCCGAGTTGTGCGACCGTCTCTATCGGGTGGATGCCTTCGGCTTCAAGACCGACGAAAAAAACTACTGGTTCCTGATTTTCAACGACCGCACCGAATATGAAAAACTCACCGAAATGGTGGAGAGTGAGCGC
The DNA here is from genome assembly GCA_934474225.1 of uncultured Eubacteriales bacterium. Taxonomy (GTDB): domain Bacteria; phylum Bacillota; class Clostridia; order Oscillospirales; family CAG-272; genus UMGS902. The sequence continues at coordinate 18,777 of CAKSLU010000008.1, forward strand.
AGCGTCATCGCCTATATTCTGATCGACAACCTGGACGAGCTTTCCCGCCATGTGCAGGACTTCGGCAGCGAGGTCAACGACATCGCCGGCATTCTGCGCGACTTTGCCGCCGAACTGGACGCCGTTTTGCGCGAATATGAGCGCAACAAGTATCTGCTGATCACCAACCGCGCGGGGCTGAACCGCTGCATCGCAAGCAGTTTTTCGATTCTCGACCGCGTGCGCGAAGTGCGCATCGGCGATATGGGACTGCCCGTGACCATCTCGATGGGCATCTCGGATGTGGGCGCGACGCTCCGCGACCGCGAAGCGGGCGCACGCGAGGCGCTCGGCATGGCGCTGGCGCGCGGCGGCGACCAGGTGGTCTACAAAAACGACGACGGACTGCGGTTCTACGGCGGCACGACCCGCCCGGTGCAGAAGCGCTCGAGCGTTGCCGCCAAGGTGCGCTCCTGTGAGCTGGTCGCGCACATTTCGCGCGCGTCGAGCGTCCTCATCATGGGGCACAGCGGCGCGGATCAGGACTGCTTCGGCGCGGCGGTCGGCATTGCCCGCCTTGCGATGTTCTGCTTTGTCAAGCCCTATATCGTCGTGGACAAAACCGATGCAAATACGCAGAATTTCCTCGCGAAGTTCAAGAACATCCCCGAGTACGGCGACACCTTTGTGACGCCGGATGATGCGCAGGAGCTGATTGCCAGCGACACGCTGCTTGTCATTGTGGATGTCAACAACATTGACCATATGTTAAGCCCCGGCATCGCGCTGAGCGTGAACGACGCCATCATCATCGACCACCACCGCAAGACTGCGCCGAAGACGCAGCGCGAGTGGATTGCCGAGTATATCGAGCCCTCCGCCTCCAGCGCATCCGAGCTGGTTGCGGAGATTCTGGAGCAGTCCATCAGCGAGGGGCTGCTGCTGCGCGAGGAGGCGGACGCCCTGCTCGGCGGCATTCTGCTGGACACCAAGCAGTTTACGCGCTCGACCGGCACCCGCACGCTGAACGCCGCCATCTACCTGCGCAGCGCGGGCGCAAGCGTGTATGAATCCGCGTGCGAACTGAAGAGCGACTTTTGCGAATTCCGCAAGCAGTCCAAGATCCTCTCCGACCTCGTCATTTACCGCGGGCGCTTTGCCATCGCCAAGGACGAGGACGACGGCGCACCCACCGACCGCATTGCGGCGGCGAAGGCGGCGGAAAGTCTGCTCTCCATCAAGGGCGTGGACGCCGCGTTTGCCCTCATCCGCATCGGCGGAGAAACGCACATTTCCGCGCGCTCGGGCGCGGCGGTCAGCGTGCAGCTCATCCTGGAAAAGATGGGTGGCGGCGGCCATCTCGACAGCGCGGGCGCGCGCTCGGCAGACCCGATGGTCACCGTGCTGGAGCAGTTGAAGGCTGCCATTGACGCCTACCTCGAAGAAAACAGCGCGCCGACCGGCACCGAAATCTGAAAAATTCACCCCGGCATTCCCGGAAGAAAGGATACCCCCATGAAAGTAATTCTCTTGAAAGATGTAAAAGGCAGCGGCAAAGCGGGCGCAGTCGTCGAGGTTTCCGACGGCTTTGCGCGCAATTTTCTGATTCCGAAAGGGCTTGCCAAGTCGGCAGACGCCTCGGCGCTCAACGACCTGAAGAACAAGGAAGCGGCACGCCTGCACAAAATCGAAGTGGACAAGGCGGAGGCGCGCGAGATGGCGTCCAAACTGGAAGGCATCCTCGTGAAAATCGAGGCGGCAAGCGGCGCGGACGGCAGACTCTACGGCAGCATCACCTCGCAGCATGTCGCCGACGCACTGAAGGCGCAGGGCGGCGTGGAGATCGACAAGCGCAAGATCGTTCTGCCCGACCCCATCAAGGCATACGGCAAGTTTGAGATCCCGGTCAAGCTCTATGCGAGCGAGATCATGGGCAAGATCAATCTGATCGTCACCGACAAATAAACGGCAGTCGCCGAAAGGAGAATGGCTTTGAACGGCGATTTTACCAGAAAAATGCCCGTCTCAATCGAGGCGGAGCAATCGGTTCTCGGCTCGATTCTCATAAGTCCCGAGAGCTTTGACAAGATTGCCTCCCTGATTACGGCGGACGACTTCTATCTCGAAGAGCATCAGAACATCTTTGAGACCATGAAGGAGCTGTACAAAAAGAACCGCGAGATTGACCCCGTGACGCTGATTGACGCACTGGTGCGCGAGGGCGTCTATGACAAGGCGGGCGGCACCGAGTACATCAAGGTGATTGCCAAGACCGTGCCGACGGCGGCGAATGTCGTGGACTATGCGAAAATTGTCAAGGACAAGAGCACGCTGCGCGCCATGATTTCGGTCTGCGAGAGCATCTCGGAGGAGGCGTACACCGAGGCGGGCGAGGTCGAGTACCTCTTAAACGCCGCGGAGCAGCGCATCTTTGAGATTGCGGAGCGGCGCGAATCCAAGAACTTTGAGAAAATCAGCGACATTGTGCCGCGCGTCTATGCAAACCTTGAGCTTATCTCCAAGGACAAGAGCGCGCTCAAAGGCACACCGACCGGGTTCTCCGGGCTTGACCGGGTGCTGGTCGGCATGGGCGAGAGCGACCTTGTGCTGATTGGCGCGCGCCCCGGTATGGGTAAGACCTCGTTTGCGCTGAACATCGGCACCAATGTGGCGAAGTCCACGAAGAAAGCCGTCTGCATTTTCTCGCTGGAAATGTCGTCGGACCAGCTGGTCACGCGTATACTTTCCAGTGAGGCGATGGTCGAGAGCAACGCGCTGCGCAGCGGCAACCTCACCGAGGAGGACTGGACCAAGCTGGCGCACGCGGCGGCGGAGATTGCCGAATGCGACATGCTGATTGACGACACCACGGGGCAGACCATCACCGCCATGAAGGCAAAGCTGCGCCGCGTGAAGAACCTCGGGCTCGTCATCATCGACTACCTGCAGCTGATGCAGAGCGACCGCAAAATCGACAACCGCGTGCAGGAGGTCGCCGACATTTCGCGTAACCTCAAAATCATGGCAAAAGAGCTGAATGTGCCGATCATCTGCTGCGCACAGCTCTCGCGCGGACCCGAATCCCGCACCGACAAAAAGCCGATGCTGTCCGACCTGCGCGACTCGGGCGCAATCGAGCAGGACGCCGACGTCGTCGTCTTCCTCTACCGCGACGAGTACTACAAGACCGCCGAGGCGGCGGGCGCGGCGGAGCAAAACGCCAACACTGCCGAGATCATCGTCGCCAAGAACCGCCACGGCGGTACCGGCACGGTCAAGGTCGGCTGGATCGGGCAGTACACCAAGTTCCGCACCATTGAGGAAGGATTGGAGTAAGGGCGACCGACTCCCGTTTCTATGGACATTTATCGAAAGTTTACAGAGGCGCTCCGCACGCTCGGCGTGCACGGCGGTGTTGTCGTCGCCTTTTCGGGCGGGGCGGACTCCACCTGCCTGCTGTCTCTGTTCTGCACCGCCGCCGCGCGCGGCGATTTTCCCTATCCGCTTGCCGCGGCGCACCTCAATCACGGGCTGCGCGGCGAGGAAGCGGCGCGCGATGCGCGCTTCTGCGCAGAATTCTGCCGCGCACGCGGCATTCCCTGTTTCTGTGAGACGGCGGATGTCGCCGCGCTTGCCAAAGCGGCACACCGCGGCATCGAGGAAACGGCGCGCAGCGCGCGCTACGCCTTCTTCGACCGTCTGCTTGCCGAAAATGCGGCGTATACCGCAGTTGCCACGGCGCACAATAAAAACGATTTGTGCGAGACGATGCTGTTTCATCTTTCGCGCGGCACGGGGCTTGACGGGCTGTGCTCGATTCCCGCGCGGCGCGAAAGCATCATCCGCCCGCTGCTCGATGTGCGCCGCGACGAGATTTTAGCTTACCTCGCGGCTGCCGGGCAGGACTATGTCACCGACAGCACCAACTTATCCGCCCTCTACAGCCGCAACCGCATCCGCCGCACGGTGCTGCCCGCGCTGACGGAAGTCGCACCGCAGGCGGTGGACAGCATGGCGCGCACCGCGCATCTGCTGCGCGCCGATGCGGACTATCTCGACGCCGAGGCGCGGCGCATCTACCCCGCCGTCGTCAAAGACGGCGCGCTCGACACCGAAAAAGCACAAAACATTCACAGAGCGCTGCTTTCGCGCATCCTGCGGATGTTGTATAATGATACCTGTGGGACTGTCCCCGGCTGTGCGCACATCGACGCGCTCTGCGACCGCATTGCCGCAGGACGGCGCGACTTTCGCGCGTCCCTGCCGGGCGCTGTCGCCGTTGCCTCGCACGGACTTTTGCGCCTTTACACCGCGGATGACCGCGCAGGCGGCGCAGCGCAGGAATTTGCCGTCCCGCTCACGCCCGGCGTGCCGGCCACGCTGCCTTTCGGCGACATGCTGCTGCTCACGCGCGGCGCGGTGCCGGACGACTTTCCGCATGAGCCTGCCGCCGTCTTCGCCGCCGAAGCATTTGACGGCGTGGACATCGTCGTGCGGTCACGGCGCGACGGCGACACGATTCACTACTTCGGCAAAACACACAAGGCCAAGCGCGTCATTGCCGACGCAAAACTGTCCCCCACGGCAAAATCGCGATTGTTTTTCCTCGCCGCGGGCGATACTGTACTGTATATCCGCGCTCTCGCCACCGCCGATGCGGCGTTTTACCGCGGCGGCGACGCGATGCGTTTATATATCAAATCGGAAGATAATAAAGGAGACGCCGACGGCGTTTAGAAACATGAACAACGACATCCTGAAAATTCTCGTAGACGAAAAAGAAATTGACGCAGCAACCACGCGCCTTGCGGGGGAGATCGACCGCGACTACGCGGGCAAATCCGAGCATCTTGTGCTGCTCGGCATCCTGAAAGGCTCGCTGCCCTTCATGGCGGAACTGATGAAAAAGCTGACCGTGAACCCCGAAATCGAGGTCATGAAGGTGTCCTCCTACGGTGCGGGTACCAAAACGAGCGGTTCCATCCACATCATTCTGGACTGGATGCGCCCGAACATCGAGGAGTGCGACATCGTGGTGATCGAGGACATCATCGACAGCGGCAGGACGCTCTCCTACCTCTGCGACTATCTGAAACTCAAGGGCGCAAAGAGCGTGCGCACCTGCACCCTGCTCGACAAGCCCTCCCGCCGCGAGGTGGAGTTCACCCCGGACTACTGCGGCGTGACCGTCCCGGACGAATTTGTGGTCGGCTTTGGGCTCGACTATGCGGAAAAGTACCGCGCGCTCCCTTACATAGGCATTCTCAAACCCGAGATCTACGCAAAATAAACGCCGCACAGAGGCACTTAGGATTTCCTCCCAGAAAGGTTTGGTACCCTGATGAAAAACAACATGAAAGTCATCCTCATGTATGTCGTCTTCATTCTGGCGATTACATGGCTTGTGTCCAGCTTCTTCCCCACGAAGGAGACCGAGGCGCTGAACTACAGCGATGTGCTGAGTTACTTTGAAAAAGGCGAAGTCAGGTCGTTCAGCGTGGACACCAACAACCGGCTGACGATGAAGCTGCGGCAGGCGGACGGCTCGAAGGACAAGACCGTCACCTACAGCCTGCGCGACCTCTCGCTCTTCATTCACGACACCGAGGATACCGTCAAGGCGCAGTATGCGGACGGCACGATTGAAAAATACGACTACAAGCCCGTGGTGGTCAACTGGTGGGTCTCCTTCTTACCCTACCTCATCATGATGGTCATTTTCATCGCGTTCTGGATCTACATGGTCCGGCAGATGAACGGCCAGGGCGGCAAGATGAACAGCTTCGGCCGCGCGCGCGTCAAGGTGGCAAGCGACCAGAAAAAGCGCGTCACCTTTGCCGATGTGGCAGGCGCGGACGAGGAGAAAGAGGAGCTTGAGGAGGTCGTCGAATTTCTCAAGCACCCGGCAGAATTTGAAAAACTGGGCGCCAAAATTCCGCACGGCGTGCTCTTGATGGGCCCTCCCGGCACGGGTAAGACCCTGCTTGCCAAGGCGGTTGCCGGTGAGGCGAATGTGCCGTTCTACTCCATCTCCGGCTCCGACTTTGTGGAGATGTACGTCGGCGTCGGCGCATCGCGCGTGCGCGATTTGTTTGAGACGGCGCGCCGCCATCCCGCCAGCATCGTCTTCATCGACGAGATCGACGCGGTCGGCAGACAGCGCGGCACGGGTCTCGGCGGCGGTCATGACGAGCGCGAACAGACGCTCAACCAGCTGCTCGTCGAGATGGACGGCTTCGGCGCGGGCGGCAGCAATGTCATTGTCATGGCGGCGACCAACCGCGCGGACATTCTCGACCCCGCCCTGCTCCGCCCCGGCCGCTTTGACCGACAGATCACGGTCAACTATCCCGACATCCGCGGCCGCGAGGCGATCCTGCACGTCCATGCCAAGGGTAAGCCGTTTGAGAGCGATGTGGACTTCTCCACGATCGCCAAGACCACGGTCGGCTTCACCGGCGCGGACCTTGCCAACCTTCTCAACGAGGCGGCGCTGCTTGCCGCCCGCCGCAAAAAGGCGCTCATCGGCATGAACGACATCGAGGACGCGATGATGCGCGTGCTCATGGGGCCGCAGAAGCGCTCGCACAAGATTTCGGACAACGACAAGAAAATCACGGCATACCACGAGGCAGGTCACGCCATCGCGGCGAAGATCGTCTGCCCGAACGAGACCGTGCATCAGATTTCGATTATCCCCGCCGGGCAGGCTGCCGGTGTCACAGTGACCCGCCCGAACGGCGACCATGAGCATCTGACCAAGAGCCAGATGGAGGGCAAAATCGTCATGCTGCTCGGCGGTCGCTGCGCCGAGGCGCTCATCGTCGGTGATATTTCGACCGGCGCGTCCAACGACATCGAGCGCGCAACGAGCATTGCGCGCAGCATGGTCACGCACTACGGCATGAGCGAGAAGCTCGGCACCGTTGCCTACGGGCACGACCAGAGCAGCGTCTTCCTCGGCAGAGACTTCTCCAGCGCCCCTGCCTACTCCGAGAACACCGCCGCGCTGATTGACAGCGAAACGCTGCGCATCGTCAACGAGGCATACGCCAAGGTCGAGGAGATTTTGAAGGCGCATATGGATAAGCTGCACTTCATCGCCGGGTTCCTCTTCAAGAACGAGGTCATGGAGGCAGACCAGTTTGACGCCGCGATGCAGGACGGCGAACACACCTACGAAGAGATCGAGGCGCTCCGCAGCGAGCGCTCGAAGCGCTCCGAGGCGGAGAACGCCGAGGCAAAGCGCCGCCGCGACGCGGAGGACGCCGAGCGCAAGCAGAAAGCGGCGCGTGACGCCGCCGCCCATCTCGACGAGATTGACACGGAAGGCGATGCGGACGACGATACCCCGCCGACGCCGAAAGACTGAGAAGAGTAAAGAAGAAGCACGCCGGGCGGCGTGCTTCTTTGTTATGAGAAACTTGATTATGAAACGGCATTTTGCAGATTGCATGCAGAGGCTCCCCTGTGCAAGGGGAGCTGTCACCGTAAGGTGACTGAGGGGTTGTACCTTTGCTCTGCAACAATCCCTCCGGTGCTCCGCACCACCTCCCTTTGCACAAGGGAGGCTCAGTTAGCACAGCACGGAGCATCGCTTTGTGCATTTCCTAATACCCTTTTACACTTTCGCATAACAAAAACAGCGCCGACTGCGGTCGGCGCTGTTTTTTATGCTTTATTTATCTTTCTTTGCCGTGAGTTTATTGAGCAGCACGATGGCGAGGATAATCACCAGCGTGACGGCAAAGATGCCGAGCATGCCCAGCCCCATATAGCGGAGCGATGCAACAAATGCGGGAAAATCAATGTGCATATCTGTCCCCTCCTTAATGAATCATGTTGAGGATGATGCCGCCTGCAATGACCGAGGCAATCTGCCCGGACACATTGGAGCCGACGGCGTGCATCAGAAGGAAGTTCTGCGGGTCTTCCTCCAGCCCCATCTTGTGAATGACGCGCGCCGACATCGGGAATGCCGAGATACCGGTTGCACCAATCATGGGGTTGACCTTCTTCTTGACAAAGAGGTTGAGGAACTTGGCAAACAGGACGCCGCCCACGGTGTCAAAGACGAAGGCGACAAGCCCGAGTGCGAGAATCAGCAGCGTTTTGGGGTTGAGGAACGCCTCGGCAGTCATCTTGGAGGCGACCGTCAGACCGAGCAGCAGAGTGATGAGGTTGGCAAGCACCTTCTGCGCCGTGTCGGACAGCGAATCCAGCACGCCGCACTCGCGAATCAGGTTGCCGAACATAAGGAAGCCGACCAGCGCGACCGAGCGGGGCGCGACGATGCCGGTGATAATCGTGACGACGACCGGGAAGAGAATCTTCGTGGTCTTCGTGACCTTGGAGCCGGTGTATTCCATGCGGATCCGGCGCTCCTTCTTGGTGGTGATGAGGCGGATGACCGGCGGCTGCACGATCGGCACCAGCGCCATATAGGAGTAGGCGGCGACGATGATCGCGCCGAGGTAGTTCGAGTGGAAGAAGTTTGCGACGAAAATCGAGGTCGGACCGTCCGCCGCGCCGATGATGGCGATGGACGCCGCATCCTTGACATCAAAGCCGAGGAGGCAGGCAAGGCTGAGCGTGAAGAAGATGCCAAACTGCGCCGCCGCGCCGAACAGCATCAGCTTCGGGTTGCAGAGCAGCGGCTCAAAGTCAATCATCGCGCCGATGCCGATGAAGAGCAGCAGCGGGAAGAGTTCGTTGGCGATGCCGGAATTGAACAGGAGGTCAATGACGCCCTCCTCCGTGCCGGTCTCATAAAACTGCGTGATCGCGCCGGAAAGCGGCAGGTTGACTAAAATCGCGCCGAAGCCCATCGGCAGCAGGAGCGACGGCTCCATATCCTTTTTGATGGCGAGGTAAATGAGCAGCGCACCGATGCACCACATGACGACCTGTTTCCAGTCCAGGTGCGCCACATTGCCGAAGACAGATAATAAATCCTGCATAGTATTCTCCAAATGTCAGAAATTTTTCAAAATCGTTTTTATTATACTGTATCACGCGCGGGAAATCAATTCTTTTTTTGATTTTCCGTTTGTAAAATCTGCGGATTTCGGGCGGTAGCCGTGCCGCGTGAGCAGACGCGCCGCCGCGTCGCGCGCAGCCGTGTCCGCAAAGATGCCGAACACCGTGGGGCCGCTGCCGCTCATCATCGCGGCAAGCGCGCCGCTGCCGAGCAGCAGCTGCTTTGCCTTTGCCGCCAGCGGGCGGTGCGGGAGAATGACATCTTCAAAGATGTTGTAGAGGTTGCCGCACACGCCGTCCGCATCCCCGGCGGCAAGCGCCGCCGTCAGGCGGTCGAGGCGCGCATCGTGCGCGCGCGGGGCGGCAAAGCCGCCGTAGGCGCTGTCCAGCGCGGCGTATGCCCACGGTGTGGACACGCTGTCGCGGCTCGGCACAATGAGCAGCGGCAGCGATAGCTGGTTTTCGAGCGGCGATGTGACATCGCCGACGCCGGTGCACAGCGCCGTGCCGCCCGCCATGCAAAACGGCACATCCGCGCCGAGCTTTGCGCCGAGCGCGCAAAGTTTAGCGGCCGGGAGCGGATTGCCGAAGACGCGGTTGGTCGCCGTGAGCACCGCCGCCGCGTCTGCGCTGCCGCCCGCCATGCCGCCCGCCACCGGAATGCGCTTGTCCAGCGAGATGCGCACGGCGGCGGAGATGCCCGCCTCGTCCAGCAGCGCGCGCGCCGCCTTATAAGCGATGTTGCGCCCGTCGCACGGGATATACGGCAGATTGCAGCTGATGCGGATGTCGCCGTCGCCGCGCATAGCGGAGACCGTCACGCGGTCGGACAGGCTGACGCTCTGCATAACGCTCTCGATGGTATGATAGCCGTTTTCGGCGCGGGAAAGGACATCCAGATACAAGTTGATTTTCCCCTCTGCGCGCACCGTCGTGCCGATTTTCTTCTTCATGGCTGCCTCCGTCGATCATCATTGTTTTCAGTATAGCAGATTGCAATAACTTTTTCAATATCCGCTTCAATATCTGCATTTCGACTTGCCAAGCCGGAAAAAGCGCGATATAATATAAGATGAGAATTTGTTTTCCGAAAGGCGGGAACACGATGTTGAAATTTGAATGGACAAAAGAACACACCGTTGCGCTCATCTACACCTGTGTGACCATCCTGCTCGCCATTCCGCTGGTGCTTGCCATTCTGTTCCCCGGCGTGCTCGGCGGTTTTGTCGGCGGCTTTATCGACGCCGTCTCCCCGGTGCTCATCGGGTTTGCCGTGGCGTACCTGCTCTTCCCCATCTCCGACTTTTTTGAGGACAAGGTCTGCGGCTTCATCGAAAAGAAAAAGCCGCGTCCGCGGCTGCGGCGCATCGCGGCAGTCGTGCTGACGCTGCTTGCCGCCGCCCTGTTTCTCGTCTTTTTCGTCTGGATGCTCGTGCCGCAGATCAAGGCAAGCTATCTGAACCTGGAAGCGACCTTTGACGCCTACCTCGACAAAGCCGCCGCCTATCTCGGTGCCGTCACCGAAAAGTATACCGAGCCTGGCAGCGAGCCGCTCTTTGACTCCGCCGGGCTGCTGGACACCGTCGGCGGCTGGATCGACGCGCTGTTTGACCGCATCGGCAACTTCATGGCACGCGCGGTGGAATACTCGTCGGCGCTGCTCGACACGGTCTGGCGCATCATCTTCTCGCTCATCTTCATGGTGGTCTTCCTCGTCGAGCGGGACGCCATCGGCGCGCGCATCGATTCCGTCGCGACCACGCTGCTCACGCGGCGCGGCAAAGCCTTCTGCGACAAGTGGGTGCGCTACACGGATGAGTCCTTCGGCGGCTTCATCTCGGGCAAAATCCTCGATGCAGTCATCATCACGCTCATCAATTTCATCGTCTTCGGGCTTGCCCGCATCCCCTATTACCCGCTGGTCTCACTGGTCTGCGGCGTGACCGATGTGATTCCCTATTTCGGGCCGTTCATCGGCGCCGTGCCCTGCGCGTTCATCATCCTGATTGCCGACCCCATCAAAATGATCTGGTTCATCGTGCTGACGCTGGTGATTCAGCAGTGCGACGGCAACATCATCGGGCCGAAGATCCTCGGCGAAAAAGTCGGCGTGGACTCGCTGATGATCGTCGTTGCCATCACGGTAAGCGGCGGACTGTGGGGGCTTCTCGGCATGTTCATCGGCGTGCCGCTCTTCGCGGTGCTGCGCCAGGCGGTCAAGGAGATTGTGGAGAGCCGCCTGCAAAAAAAGCATCTGCCGGTTGAAACGGCAGCCTATTACGATGTGCGAAAGGAGGAGACGGCAAAATGAAATTTGAGAAGAATCCGAAGTACAACACCATGGCGCTGTTTGCGCTGATTGTCGTCGCCTTCGCGGCGCTGCTCATCAGCCTGTTTACGCACGCGGACGCCGTGCGCGCCATCTTTGCAAAGATGGCGGGCGTGCTGACCCCGCTGCTCTACGCTGCGATTCTGATGCTGGTGCTGATGCCGGCAGTGGAGTTCTTCGAGCGGAAATTTCTCCCGCTCTGCATCGCGCGGCGCATGAAAAAGCCCGAGAAAAAAGCCGCGACCTTCGCGCTTGTCGTCACCTATCTGCTGCTCGTGGTCATTGTGCTGCTGGCCATCGTCATCATCATTCCGCAGTTCTCGGTGCTGTATGACACCGTGACCGGCTCGCGGGACTACCTCACCGCGCTTGACACTGTAGGCAAGGAACTCAGTGAAAAAGGCATGGTCGGGCAGATTCTCTACAAGGTGTTTGACCGACTGAAAAGCTCTATTGTGGATTCACTGTCCGAGTTTTCGGCGCTGCTGCCGAAGGTGGTGGACACGCTCGGCAGTGTCGTCTCGCAGGTGTCAAATATTCTGCTCGGCGTGATCATCTCGATTTACGCCCTGGCAGACCGCCATCGCCTGAAGGCGCAGGCTAAGAAGATTACGGCGGCGTTCTTCCCGCGCTCGGGCGCAAACGCCATCGGGCGTGCGTCCCGCGAATTCTATCACAATGCGGTTTGGTTCTTCTCGGCACGGGCGCTGAATTCGGTCGTGCTCGGCGTCCTGTTCTACTTCATTCTGCTGCTGATGGGCGTGCGGTTCCACTCGGTGCTCTGCCTCATCATCGCGGTCTGCAATTTCATGCCGGTCTTCGGCGTGATGGTCGGCTTCTCCATCTCGGCTGTGGTCATTCTGCTGACCGACACAAAGCTCGCGCTGTGGTTCTGCCTCGTCTATGTGGCGGTGACCTTCTGCGGTTACCTCTTCCTGCGCCCGCGCATCACCAACAGCGCCGTGCGCCTGTCGCTCGGCGTGACGCTCATCTGCATCCTCGTGGGGCTCTTCGTCGGCGGCCTGCTCGGCGGGCTCGTCGCCGTCCCGGTGTATGTCACAGCGCGCACGCTGTTCTTCGACTTCCGCGAATACCGCCGCGGCAAAATCCGCACGCGCGGTGCATAAACTTACGCATAAAAAAGCACGGGGAATGCCATTTTGGCATTCCCCGTGCTTTTTTGTAAAATCAGACATAATACGGATTGGGCTTGAACAGAAGCGCGATAAAATCAATCAGCACGCCGATACCGCACAAACCGAGCGTCAGAAGATACAGGACACCCATACCCGCCTTGCCCTCATAAAACTTATGACCGCCGAATGCGCCGAGGAAAAAGCAGAGTGCCAATGCGACCCACTTATTTCTGGCACGCGCCGCCATGCCCCCGTTCACATTGGTGTTCGTATTCACATTGCTGTTGGTATTGGCATTGTTGATGACGATCTGCGGTGCCGCTCCCTGCGTCTCCTTAATCTCTTCGACTTGACAGCCGCAAAGCGGGCAAATCACCGCTGCCGCCGCGATTTTGCCGCCGCAATGCTTGCAGAATTTCTGTGACTGCGTTGCATTTCCCTCTTCAGTCGTCGCTGTATTGTTATTGTTGTCCATAATTTCCTCCGTAGCTGTATTTTTTCCATCTACATTGGCATATTATCACAATATGAGATATTTGTCAATATATTTCTACGCTTTTTTTATAATGATATCGGAAACTTTCAGAAAGCGAGGGGAATGTAATTGCGCCTGCGGGACATCCGCGAAGACCACGATGTGACGCAAAAAACGCTGGCAACCTATTTGCACATCGGACAAAACACCTATTCGCAGTACGAGACCGGCAGGCGACAACTGCCCGTGGACATTCTCATTCGGCTGGCAGAGTACTTCGGCACATCGACCGACTACATTTTGGGCTTGACCGACACGGACAAGCCCTATCCGCGCGGATGAATGACACCCGGCGTCAAGGCTGATAGCCTTGACGCCGGGCTTTTTTTATTTTTTTGCAACTTGCCGAAAAATCCCGACTTTTATCCGTAGAATCAAAAATGCGGCGGGGGTGCGAACCGCCGACTGCATCGGAAAGGAGGAAACCGATATGAAGCATGAAACCGAAGTCGGCACGACCGACACTGCGGCTGCGAACACTGCCGACACGGCAGACACGGCAGACACCGCAGCGAAGAAGCTGGCGGGCGACGGCATTGCCGACGAGCGCGAGGTGCTTGTGACGCTGACGCGCATTCTGCGCCGCGAGGCGACCGAGGACACGGTGGTCAAGCTGCGCACCGAGTCCCGCTCGACCGACGAGTACGGCGAGGCGGTGGTGGAGCGGAGCGAGCGCGTCGAGGTGGTCAAGACGCGCCCGCGCCTCGCGGATGTGACCCGCGCGGCTGAACTTGTCGGCAAGTATCACGGCATGTTCGGCGAGCGGCTGGAGGGCAGCATTGCCCTGCCGCTGATCATCTGCGGCGAGGACGAGCTGAAATGAACCACCTGTACCTGCCCGACATTGTCGGCGGCGGGTACGACGCATTCTGGCACACCCGCGCCCGCTATCGCGTGGTGAAGGGTTCGCGCGCATCGAAAAAGAGCAAGACGACCGCACTGTGGTATATCTACAATCTGATGAAATTTCCGGCGGCAAATCTGCTCGTGGTGCGGCGCACCTACCGCAGCCTGGAACGCTCCGCGTTTGCCGAGTTGAAATGGGCGATCCGCAGGCTCGGCGCGGAAAAATACTTTGAAAGCAAGACCGCGCCGCTCGAAATCGTCTGCAAAGCGACGGGGCAACGCATCTTCTTTGCGGGTCTCGACGACCCGCTGAAGCTGACCTCCATCACGGTGGCGACGGGCGTGCTCTGCTGGATGTGGATTGAGGAAGCCTACGAAATCGAGAGCGAGGACGCCTTCAACACGCTGGACGAATCGATTCGCGGCAGCGTGCCGGAGGGGCTGTTCAAGCAGATCACGCTGACCTTCAACCCCTGGAGCGCCAACCACTGGTTGAAGCGGCGGTTCTTCGACGTGCAAAGCCCCGACATCTTTGCCATGACGGTGAACTACAAGGTCAACGAATGGCTGGACGATGCGGACAAGCGCGTTTTCGAGGATATGCGCCTGCGCGACCCCGAGCGATACCGCGTTTGCGGTCTGGGAGAATGGGGCGTCGGCGGCGGGCAGTTTTTCCCCGAATTCCGCAGCGATGTGCACATCATCCGCCCGACGCCGCTCCCATGCGGCGTGCGCATCTTTCGCGCCATCGACTACGGCCTCGACGCCCTGGCATGCCTGTTCATCGCACTGGACAGCGCCGGGCGCGCCGTGGTCTTCCGCGAGGTGTATGCGCACGACCTGATTGTCTCCGCGGCGGCGGAGGCGATCCGTGCGGCAAGCGAGGGGCTGGAAATCTACCGCACCTTTGCCCCGCCCGACCTGTGGGCGCGGCAGAAGGACAGCGGCAAGAGCATCGCCACGCTCTTTGAGCGCTGCGGCGTGCCGCTGACACCGTCGGACAACAATCGCGTGGGCGGGTGGCTTGCGCTGAAGGAATGGCTGCGCGTGCAGCCCATGCCGGAGGGCGGCGAGGACGCGCGGCTGCACATTTTCTCGACCTGCACGGAACTCATTCGCTGCCTGCCGTCGCTGCTAAGCGACTCAAAGCGCATCGGCGACTGTCGGACCGAGCCGCACGAGATCACCCACCTGCCCGACGCGCTGCGCTACTTTGCCGTCATGCAGACCGAGCCGCCGCGCGAGAAGGCAGCAGCGCCGCGCCTGCGCGACTTCACCGGCGGCGTGCGGCGCAAAAACCGATTTTAAGCGAAAGAGGAAAACCATGAAGCAAATCACAATTCACAAGGCGCGGCACATCTGCTCAATGCCCGCCTGCGGCTGCACCGACACCTACCGGATCTCGGGCAGCCCGAACACGCTCGGCGGTTTCTATCTCTGCGGCGACTGCATCGCGACGCTTTCGCGCCTTGCCGGTGTGACGCCGCAGAAAAAGCCCCGCCGCACGGCAAAGGAGGCGGACGCATGAGCATCACCGCCGCCGCAGCGCTGCTTTTGCTGCTTGCCGCACTGCTTCTCGCACTGATGCTCGCCGCCGAGAAGGAGCGAAACGCGGCTTCACATGCGGCGGCACGGCGCGCGGGCACGGACGGGCAGGCGGCGGGCACGCACCGCACCCGCCACCTCTCGCCGCATCGCGCGGCAATCGAACGCCTGAAAGGAAAGGAGGCCGCCCGCGGGCGGCGATGACCCATGAATCTCTTCAAATTCAAAGAAAAGACCAAGCCGCGCGGCGAATACAAGGAGGACCTCCTCGCCATGCTCGACGCGGAATGCCGCCGCCGGCACGACGAGCGCCGCCCGCTGGAACTGCGCTGGATGCTTGCCGCCGACTTCTTTGCGGGGCACCAGTACTGCGATGTCAACCCCTACAACACCGAGCTGGAGGACTACACGCCGCCGTTTGACTACATGGAGCGCGGCGTGTACAACCGCATCGCGCCGCTGGTGGAGACCCGCATCGCCAACTTCAAGTCGCTCGACTTCTCGATGGAGGTGCACCCCGCGACCTGCGAGGTCTCGGACTACGAGAAGAGCCTCGTCGCCACGCGCCTGCTCTCGCAGACGCAGTACAAATGCGGCTTTGCCGCAAAGCTGGACAGCCTCATTCTGTGGAGCGAGCTGTGTGGCACGGCGTTTCTTCTCTCCTGGTGGGACAAAAACAAGGGCGACGCCGTCCGCATCGGCGACCGCTGCGTGCCGCTCGGCGACCTCGACTTCGGCGTGCTGACGCCGTATGAGGTGCTGCCCGAGAGCATCTACAAGGAGAACCTCGACGACCAGTGCTCGGTGATTCTCGAACAGGTGGTGCGCGTGGAGGAGGTGGACCGCCGCTTCGGCGTGCGGGTGAAGCCCTGCCGCGCCGAAACGCTGGGCATCGCGCCCGCGGCGGGCGTCGGCGGTTTCGGCTATGTCGGCACCACGCTCGGCATGACGACCCGCACGGCGGAAAAATCCACCCTGCTGCGCACCTACCTCGAAAAGGCAAACGCGCGCTATCCCTCTGGGCGCATGATTATCGCCACGCCCGACCGCATCCTCTATTACGGCACACTGCCGACGGACGGCTATCCGCTTGCCGTGCTGCGCTGTAAGCGCATGCCAGGCATGTTCTTCGGCAAGTCGGTCATCGAGGACCTGATTCCGCTGCAGCGCGCCTACAACGGCGTGAAAAACAAGCTGCACGACTACATCCGCTCGCTTTCGCTGAATCCCCTGCTTGTCCCCGAGGGGTCTGTCAGCGACGTGGACGAACTCGCGCAAAACGGCGTTGCGCCCGGCGACATCGTCGAGTACGACCCGACGCGCGGCGAACCGAAGCCTCTCTCCGCACCGCAAATGCCCGACGGCATTTTCGAGGAGTGTGACAATCTGGCGCGCGAGATGGAGTATGTGGCGGGGCTGTCCCACCTCGGCGCAACCGGCAACAACCAGTCCACGCTGACCAGCGCGACCGCCATTGAGCGCCTGCGCGAAATCGACGGCGTGCGCCTGGCGCTGACCGGCGACAACATCCGCGCGGCGATTCTCGCGGCGGCGAAAATCTGGCTGAAGCTCTACCGCGCGCACGGCGGCGTGACGCACATCGAGCGCATGGTCGGCAGCTACGACACGGCGGCGACCTTCACCTGGTGCGCGGACGACCTCAATTCCTACGACGTGGTGTTCGAGAGCGAAAACGCGCTGCTGCACAGCGACGAAACGCAGCTTGCCGCCATCCGCACGGGCATCGAACTCGGGTTGTTTGCGGGCGAGGACGGCAAGATTCCGCGCAGTGTGCGCAAAAAGCTGCTCTGCCGCATGCACATCGGCGACTTTGTGCGCACGCTCTACGAGGACGAACTGCAGAACGCGGCGGCGCGGCGCGAAAATCTGCGCCTGATGCAGGGCGAGGACCTGCCCGTCGGCATCTGCGACGACCACGAGCTGCATCTGGCGGCGCACCGCCGCGCGGCGCTGGACTACGCCTACGAGACCCTGCGCCGAAAGTCCCCGGAAAAGGCAAAGGCGCTGGAAGCGCACATTGCGGCGCACACCGAAAAAATCAACGAAGCAAAGGAGAACAAAAATGCCTAAGTATCAGATTCCCACCCTGGATTTTGAGGCGGTGGCTGCCATGGACGACGACGCGCGCACGGCGGCGCTTGACGCCTACCGCGCCGAGGTCGCCGCGCTCGGCGACGCGCTTGCCGCCGACGAACAAAGCGGCGAGGCGCAGCAAAATGCGCTTGCCGCCGCCCGCTATGACGCGGCAAAGTATAAGATGGCAAGCGACAAGTCGCTGGTCGGCTTTGCCGACGCCATGGACGAGATTGAAGCCGTCCTTGCCGAGACCCCGGCGCTTTCGTCCCTGCCGGACGAGGAGCGCCTGCGCACCGCCTACTACATCGTGCGCGGCAAGCGCCCCGAACCCGCACCCGCGCCTACGCGCGAACCGAGCGCCGAGGAACTGTTTGCCGCGCTCGAAAAGAACCCGGCAGCCATGCGCCTCTGCGAGGCGCGGCTGCTGGAGCTGCTCGGCGCGGACAGCGCGCCCGCGCTCATGTCCACCGCGGGGAGCGCCTCCGCCCCCGCCACCGTCCGCGAAAAGCCGAAGACCATCGACGAGGCATCCGGCCTCGCCCGCGCCGCCTTCGGCATCTGAACCAAAAACATTTCATAAACTGAAAGGAAACAAACAAAATGGCACAGATTCTGACAAAACTCGAAGCAATCCTCAAGGACAAGTATCAGCCCGCCCTGACCAATCAGATCAACACCGAGCCCTCTCCCTTCCTCGAAAAGATTCGCAAGGTCAACCTGACAAACAACACCATTCGCTGCGCCGCGCCCATCGGCATCAACGGCGGTTTCGGCTTCGGCGCGGAGGGCGTCGGCACCCCGAAGGCGGGCGCACAGCGCTACGCGCAGTTTGAGATCGACGCGGTGGACATGTATGTCGACCTGCAGATTTCCAACAAGACCATCGCCCTGGCATCGAGCAATGCAGCCTCGATGATCAATGCCCTCGACAGCGAAATCAAGGGCTCCTACGCGGCGGCGAAGTGGAACATCAGCCGCGCCCTCTTCGGCGACGGCTCCGGCAAGCTGGCGACCGTCTCGGCGGCGACTGCCTCCGGCGCGAACACGGTGCTCACGCTGGACAGCGTGAAGTGCGTGGTCGAGGGACTGCGCATCGACCTCTACGATGTCGCGGCAAACGGCACGGTGACCGCCGCCGCCACCGGCGCGGGCAAGCGCATCCTCTCGGTGGACCGCGCAAACAAGACCATCACGGTGGAGGGCAGCGTCACGCTGACCGGCTCGACCGGCTTCATCACGGTGCAGGGCAGCTACAACCGCGAAATCACGGGCCTTGGCGCTATCTTCACGGGCGACAGCATCTACGGACTCTCGAAGAGCGCAAATCCGTGGCTGAATCCGACTGTGGTGGACGCCGGCCATGACCTCACCGACCTCGTGCTCTACCGCGGCATCAAGGAAGCCAAGGACTACAAGGGCGCCGACATCGACCTCATCATGATGGGCGACGCGGCGTTCCTTGCCTACCAGGACTACATCCACACGAACAACGTCACCGTGGCGGAAAAGCATCACTTCGTCGGCGGCGCAGTCGGCTACAAAGTGCTGGTCGGCTCGAACGAAGTCGTGATCGTCAACGAGCGCTTTGTGCCCGAGAATGAAGTCTGGGGCGTGGACACCTCGACCTTCTACCTCGAAGCAACGCCGTGGAGCTTCATGGAGAAGGACGGCGGCATCTTCGTGCCGATGCCCGACACCTCCATCTTCCGCGCGCTGCTCGCCTCTTACGGCAACCTGATGTGCACCAACCCCGGCGGCACGCTGCGCATCACCAATGCAAACGCTGCCGAGAGCACGACCACATCCGGCGGAACCGGCTCGCAGACCGGCAAATCCGGCTCGTAAACCGTAAAGCACTGCGGCAGATACCTGACGCAAAAGGGGATGGCGCTGCCATCCCCTTTTGCGAAGCCGCACATCAACTGAAAGGAGACCTCTATGTGTCTGAATAAACTTTACGCGGACCTCGTCGTCCTCACGGGCATCGAAATTCCGCTGCCGCGCTTTCTCGTCGCGGTGGACGCCGTCTGCCGCGGCTGGCTTGCCAAATACCCGCCAAAGCTGCTCGCGGCGGGCGAATATGCGCCGCCGACTTCGCTTGCCGACACCCTGCCGCTTGCAGACTGCCTGTACCCCGCCCTGCTTGACACGGCGGCAGGCAGGCTGACGGGCGATGCGGCGCTTGCCGCGCGCGGTGCAGCTGCGGCGGAGAGCGCCTATCTCTCGCTCTGGCGCGCGGCGGCGCGCGGCAAGCGGAAAAGGGGGGACAACTGGTGAGCACATCTGCATCTGCAAAAACCACCGTCGGCGCGCTGCTCCGTGAAGCGGACGCCGCCTTTGCCGACAGCTTCACCCTGCCGGACGGCTTCCTCACGGACGCCTACAACCGCATTGCCGCCGACTATGCCCTGTCGCTCCCCACGGCGGACTGCAAAATGACCGCCGCGGCGCAAAACGGCAGCATCGGCACGGGGCTTGCTCCCGCGCAGTACCGCCGCGTGTTCTGCGGCGATACGGAATGCCTGCGCGGCACGGAAACGCTCTGCGCCCTGCTGCCGGACTTCCCCATCTACGCGCCGCATGACAACGGCAATACGACGGTCACGACGGACGGCACATACACCGTCTACTACCGCAGCCTGCCCGACGCCGTCACGGCGGCAAACGCCGACACCGCGCTGCCCGTCGGCGGTGAGCGCGCGCTCCCTTATCTTCGCGCAAAGCTCTTCGCCGCCGTGTACCGCCACATCGGCGACCGCGACGCCGCCGACGCCTGCGAGGCGGATGCCGCGCGGGCGCGTGCCGCCCTCGAAGCGGCGCACGAGGTGCGCACATGACGAAACGGCTTGACATCACACGCTTTTCCGGACTGTCGCAGCATCGCTTTGCCACCGGGCAGCTGACCGATGCCGACAATGTGCGCCTGTATGCGGCGGACGCCCTCGCCTCGCTCGGCGCGGCGGCGGATTTCTACAACGCGCAGGCGGCGGAACTGCTTCCCCCCGGCGTTTACACCACCTGCTCCTACTTTGATGCCGACTACGAAACGCAGGTCACCAAGGACTGGGTATACGCGCACATCGCACCGAAAAGCGTCCTCGACACCGAAGGCTTCAAGGGGGATCTGCGCTTCCTCGTCGCGCCGTCCGAGGAATACGGCAAGAATGCGGGCGGCTACCGCCATGTGGTCGCCGCCTTCTGCAACGGCGACGAGCTGTGCATCGTATACACCGCCGCCATGCACATCATTGACGAGCGCTATCAGACTGTGCTGGACGGCTACGACGACGGCATGGTGGCGCAGACGGATTCAAAGGCAAACCACACGGACGGTACCGGCATCTGGGTGAACACGCTGACGCAGCTGCTGCTCGACCGCTATCTGCCGGACGGCAGCGTGCAGACGCAGCTGCTGCAGGCGGATCTGCATCCGCACGAGGCGCTGTCGGGTCAGAGTTTCCGGTACCGCACGCTGGTCGCGCCGAAGGGCGGCGCTTTCCACTACATCTCGGACACTTATGCGCCCGCCGTCGGCAGTTACAAGCCCTATCACGACACGCTCTACGAGACCCGCTATGAGACCCTGCAAACCGACTATCCGCTGTACACCAGGGGCTATTTCGAGCGGCTGCGCAAGGTGAGTTTCTGCCTGTATGCGGGCGCGACCGCGCCCTACGGCGTCTCCCGCCGCTTTCTGCTGCTGCCCGAAATGCTGGATCTGTACGAAAGCGGCGGCATCTACAAAGCAGAGGAGACGACGCAGCCCGGTGTCATCCTGAACGCGGGTGTACAGTTGTTCGACCGCTTGTACGGCATCAACGAGACGCAGATCCACGCCTCGAAAAACGGCACAGTCGACAGTTTCACCACGCCGACGGCGGCGGCTTCGTCCGATGCGGGGGCGGCGTGGTGCGACACCGTGAAAGGCGCGGACGAGGCGTTCACCGCCATCGCCGCCTTTGACGGCAAGGTCATCGCCTTCACAACGCACTCGATGCTGACCGTCCGCGGGCAGGAACTGCCCTTTGAGCTTGCCTATATCGGCGCATACGGCTGCCTCTCGGCAGAGGCGCTGGCGGTGAGCGAAAAGTATCTCTACTTTGTGTCCGAACAGGGCGTGATGCGCTACGACGGCACGCATGTCGCGTCCATGGACGCGCCGCTTTCCCCCGGCTGCTATGACGGCGCTGCGCTGATGTGCACGGGGGATCTGCTGCTCTTGTCCGTGCCCGGGCAGGGCGGCATCTGGCTCTGCGACACGGCAGGCGGCGGCTGGAGCTTCCGCCGCACGGCGGCAGGCGTTTCCCTGCTCTTCCCCGGCGACAACCGGGAAAGCGCGCATTTCCGGGATGCGGCGCTGCTGCTGACCGAGGACGGCTGCCGCCCGGTCCACCTGTTCGGTGCGGACGGCAGTTTTTCCGCGGCGGTCGCCGTCGGCTTTACGGGCAGACGGCGGCTGCACAGCGTGACGGTCGTCGCCGCACTGGCGGCGGACGCCGTGCTCTCGGTCTGCGGTGCGGACGGCAGGGTGCTGCACAGCTTTACGGGGACGGACGGGCAGGTACACACCTACACCGCCGCGCTCCGACAGGTCTATCTTGACGGCGGCACGCTGCGTTTTGCGGGGAGCGGCAGCGTCCGCATCTTCGGCATCTCGCTCTGTACAAATGAAATCGAAAACCTGCGGCGGCGCATCGCCCCGCGGAAGAAAGAAGGAGGAAGTCAATCATGACCATTACAGCAGAAGTCAGGGGCTGCACCGTCACCCTGCGCCAACCGCCGCTGGCAAGCGGCACGCGGGGCGATGTGACGGTTGCCTTCCGCTTTGATGCGGCATGGGACGGTTATGCCCGCACGGCGGTCTTCCGCGCGCACGGCAAGACCGTGCTTGTGCTGCTGGAAAACGACTGCTGCGCGCTGCCGCCCGAGGCGGCGGCAGGCGGCGATGTACTACTCGGCGTCTTCGGCGTGCGCGGCGACGCAACGCTGACCACGCCGTTTGCCCGCCTTGCCGTGGCGGCGGGCGTGCCGACGGCGGGCGATGCTGCCGCCGCCGTGACACCCACGCTTGCCGCGCAGCTGCTCGCCGCCTATCGGCGGCTGACCGCCGCCACGGCAGAGGCTAAAGCGGGCGACACCGCCGCCGTGCGCGTGACCGAGGGGACGGACAGCCTGCACTTTGCGTTCACCCTGCCGAAGGGCGACAAGGGTGACAAAGGCGACACCGGTGGCAAGGGCGACAAAGGCGCGGACGGTTACACCCCGGTGCGCGGGACGGACTACTGGACGGACGCGGACAAGGCGGCAATCTACGACGACATTGCGGCGCAGGTCGCGGATAAGGTAGACAAAGTTGACGGCAAGGGGCTGTCCGCGAACGACTATACGGACGCCGACAAAGCCGCCGTCGCCGGGCTGCAGACGAATTTAACGCATATCGGCGACATCGAAATCACCGAGAGCGGCGCCACGATTGCGGTAAAAGACAATCTTTCGCTGCGCACGGCGGTCGTGCTGCTCACCGTCCCGGACGGGATGAACGCTTTCAATACGGAATTCAAGTTTGACGACGGCAGCGCCGTTACGCGGTGGTGCAACAACCTGAATGCCGGGCGCATCACGGTCGAGGTGACAAACGGCATTCCATGGCTTGACTACAGCTTCATCAAGGGCGCCGACACCGCCACGCAGACGCCGCTTAGCATACCGAACAGTGTTTTTCGCGCAGCTGCCGCAGGCACGGCGAAGAAAGTGACCAGGATACGCTTTATCAGCATGGGCAGCGCGAGCAGCGGCGGACTGCTTGCCGGAGCGAAATTTGAAATCTATGGGGTGACAGCATGAAAATCAATGAAAACGGCATTATGCGCGACATGACGGCGGCAGAGGTCGCGGCATACGAGGCCTATCTTGCCGCCGCGCCGCGCGAAACGCCGCCGGAGAGCGACACGCGCCTGGATGAGATCGAGGCGGCGCTGATGGAACTTGCGGCAATCGTAGGGGGTGACGGCAATGGCTAAGATTTATGCAAGATGGATTACAGACGGCAAAATGACGCTCGCCGATGTGCCCGTGCGCTGGCGGGACGCCGTGGCGGCGCTGCTCGGAGGTGAGGGGGCGTGACCTTTGAAACCGTCGCCGGCATCCTGACCCTGCTCGGCGGGTTCATCTCGGTGGGCACGCTGGTGTGGAAGCTTTCCGCCGCCGTCAATAAACTGGAATGTACGGTGAGCGCGCTGCACGAGTGGGTGGAGAAGCAAGCCGACAAAAACCGCAATTTTTACGAGAAGCTGGAGAACCACGAAAAGCGGCTCTACCGGCTGGAAAGCAGAGGTACACAACATGACAATTCCTTTTACAACTGACCGCGTGCGGCTGACGAGCGGTTACGGCAATCGCGTGCTGGACGGCAAGACGAGTTTTCACGCGGGCTATGACCTTGTGGGCATCGGCGCGCACCAGGTGACCGCCGCCGCAGGCGGCAAGGTGGCGGTGTCCCGCATCATCACGGACAAGTCGAACCGCACCTGGGAGTGGGGCAACTATGTCTGCGTCCACGGCGACGACGGGCGGTACTATTACTACTGTCACCTCGCCGACCGCAGCGTAAGCAAAGGTGACGCTGTCCGCGCGGGCGATGTGCTCGGCGTGATGGGCAGCACGGGCTACGCTTTCGGCGCGCACCTGCACTTTGAGGTGCGGGAGGCGGACGGCAGGACCACGGTCTCGCCGGAGGGGATTCTCGGCATCCCGAACCGCGTGGGCGTTTACACCGCCGAGAAGTCCACGCTCGACGCCGACCTTGCGAAGCTGGCGGCGGCGAAGGTCATCACCTCGCCCGACTACTGGAAGAAAACCGCGCCGACCGTGCGCTACCTGCCCGAGCTGCTGCACAACATGGCGGAGGCGGTCAAGTGAAAATCGTCTTTGAGCGGCGCGGCGCGGGCAAAAAGCGCCGCACGCTTGCCGAATTTTCCAAGCGGGTGGTGGCGGCGCTGGTCGCCGTATGGTTTGCGGGCGCGATGCTGGGCGTCGCCGTGGTTGCGGTGCAGGTGGTGCGCGGCGACATGACGGTGAACCTCGCCGACCTGCTGCTATACATCGGGGCGCCGATGACCGGCGGGATTGTGACCTATCTGCTCAAGAGTGCATACGAAAATAAAGAGAAGATCAAAAACGGCGCAGCCGAAAACGACATATCCTGAAAAGGGGGTGAATCCATGAACAGCGTACTCAGAAAAGTCTCCAGCCGCAAATTTATCGTGGCGGTCAGCGGCGTGGTCAGCGGCATTGTCCTGGTGGTAAACGGCAGCACCACCGAGGGCGTGACGGCCATCGTCACCTCGGTGGTCGCCTACCTCGCCGCCGAAGGGCTTGTGGACATGGCGGCGGTGAAGAAGCAGAGCGAAAGTGCGGACAAATCTGCGGATTGATTTTGCATTTTCCTGTTTCAAACGCGCAAACATATGCTATAATAGTCTCGCGGCAGTCGCCGCGAGACTATTATTTTTACGGAGGACCCTATGAAGGTCACGACTTTGAAGAAATATGCCGAGCTGATTGCACGCCGCGGCGTCAACATCAAAAAGGGCGACGAAGTGGTCGTCACCGCCGAGCTGGATCAGCCAAAATTTGTGGAATATGTGGTGGAGGCATGCTACAAGGCGGGCGCCAAGAAGGTCACGGTGGATTTCACGCACCAGCCCCTGCAAAAGCTGCATGTCAAATACCGCAGTCTGAAGACGCTCGGCAAGGTTGAAGACTGGGAGGTCGCCCGCCTCGAGCACTACATCGACACGCTGCCCGCCCGCATCTACCTCATCAGCGAGGACCCGGACGGCCTGCGCGGCATGGATCGCGAGAAGAACGCAAAGGGCGCGCAGGCGCGCAGTAAGATCATCAAGCCGCTGCGCGACCGCATGGACAACCGCTACAAGTGGTGCATCGCCGCCGTCCCGGGCAAGGCATGGGCGCAGAAGATGTTCCCCGGCATCCGCACATCCGCCGCGATTGAAAAACTGTGGGAAGCCATCCTCTACACCTCCCGCGCCGACGGCGACGACCCGATTGCCGCCTGGGATGCGCACAATGCCGACATCGCCGCGCGCTGTGCCTACCTCAATTCGCTCGGCATCGACACCCTGCATTACACCGCATCAAACGGCACCGACTTCACCGTCGGTCTGATTGACAAATCCGAGTTCTGCGGCGGCGCAGAGGCGATTATCGGCGGCGAAATCTTCAACGCCAACATTCCCTCCGAGGAGGTCTACACCAGCCCGAAGCGCGGCAGAGCCGAGGGTATCGTCTATTCGACCAAGCCGCTCTCCTACAACGGGCAGCTGATTGAGAATTTCTCCATCCGCTTTCACGAGGGCAAGGCGGTCGAAGTCCACGCCGAGAAGAACGAGGAAATGCTGAAGACCATCATCTCGATGGATGAGGGCGCATCCTACCTCGGCGAGGTCGCGCTGGTGCCCTACTCCTCCCCCATCAATCAGCTCGGCTATCTGTTCTACAACACGCTGTTTGACGAGAACGCAGTCTGCCACCTGGCGCTCGGCGAGGGGTATACGAACACGCTGCACGGTTTTGCGGACATGACGCGCGAGGAGTGCACCGCCGCCGGTATCAACGACTCGATGATCCACGAGGACTTTATGATAGGCGCACCCGACCTCTCGATCGTTGCCACGCTCCGCGACGGCACGGAGAAGGCGATCTTCAAAGACGGCACCTGGGCGTTTTGACCGATGTATACGGCGCAGACCGAATGGCGAAAAGGGATTTTGAATAAGGTTTTGCTGTCTGCATCATTTCAGATATAAGTGGAAAAGCACCCGTAACGGGTGCTTTTCTCCATATTTGGGTTGATTTTCGCCATTCTATCCACGCAAAAGACGCTCGGCGTATAACGATACGCCTTGAGCGTCTTTTGCGTGGATTCTGCATCCGTCTGCATCGGTCAAGGCGGCTGCAGCGATACGCCCGGCGAAAATCTTTTTGCAAACCTGTAGGGACCGGCGTCCTCGACGGTCCGTTTTTGCTTTGGTTGGAGCGGACCGTCCCAGACGCCGGTCCCTACAAAGTTGGGTGCGTGATTCGGCTCCCCTGTGCAAGGGGTGAGCTGTCCGAGACGCGATGCGTCTCGCGGAGTTTTTCTTCGTCGGCTGAACACCGACGATTTCGCAAGCGAAACCGAAAAACATCCTGACGAAGCCGCCTGAGGGGTTGTTCCGTGGCTTTGTAACAATCCCTCCGTCGCCGTTCGGCGACACCTCCCTTTGCACAAGGGAGGCTTGGTACCTACGGTGACGTCTCATGCTTCCCCGCATCTACACACCTGCGGGGGACGCATCCGGAAAACCGTCCTCCGCCGTGCCGGGTTCCTTCGGGATGCGGACGGTGACCTCAAAGCTATCGCCGAGATCCTTTTTCTTTGTCTCCGCCGCGATGCCCGCGCGCTTCATGATGTCCACGGCGCGGTCGAGCGTGTTGTAGAAAATGCGGATATCGCGCACCAGCGCCGTGCGCTTTT
Organism: uncultured Eubacteriales bacterium; assembly: GCA_934474225.1. Classification (GTDB taxonomy): domain Bacteria; phylum Bacillota; class Clostridia; order Oscillospirales; family CAG-272; genus UMGS902. The sequence goes on from CAKSLU010000008.1 coordinate 45,761, forward strand.
TCGGCGGCTTTTCGCGCTTGTCGCTTTCGAGCAGGCGCGAGACATACGCCTCGGTCTCGGCAACATTCATGCCGCGCGCGATTACCGCCTCCAGCGCGTCGCGGCGGGCGCGCGCGTCGCCGAGGCGCAAGAGGGCGCGGGCGTGCCGCTCGGTCAGCCGCCGCTCGATAATGACCTGCCGCTCAAAGTCGTCAAAGCGCAAAAGGCGCAGCTTGTTGGCAACATAGGACTGGCTTGCCGACAGCTTTGCCGCAACCTCCTCCTGCGTCAGCCCATAGAGGTCGATCAGCGCCGAAATCGCCGCCGCCTCGTCAAACATATTGAGATCCTCGCGCTGTAAATTTTCAATAATGGCAAGCTCGGCGGAGCGCAGGCTGTCCGCCTCAACGACGATGCAGGGCACCTCCGCCATGCCGAGCAGCTTGGCGGCGCGCAGCCGCCGCTCGCCCGCAATCAGCTCATAGACGCCGCCGTAATCATCGAGATTGCCGACCGAAATCGGTTTGCGCACGCAGAGCGGCTGCAGGATGCCGTGGCGGCGGATGCTGTCGGCGAGGCGGAGCGTCTCGTCCGAGTCGAAATACTTGCGCGGCTGCGCGGGGTTCGGCAGGATGCGGCAGACCGGGATTTTATGTACGCGCTCGGCGGGGTCTGCGGGCGGATTTTGCAGTTTCAGCTTGGGGAGCACATTTTCGAGCAGATTCATATGGATTTTCCTTTCGTTTGTCCGTTTTTTTGTCTCTGCTCCTATGGTAGCGCGCCGCGGGCGGAAATATCCGAAAAGCCTGCGGGGCGATTTCCCGCCGCCTTTGCCGAAATTTAGCCCCGCGGCGGCGGCGCGGCGGCAATGTGCAAAATAAATACGAAAAAAGCCGCTTATCAAAGCGGCTTTTTCTTGATTTGTGAAAAATTGCGCGGATAAATTTTTTCGGTTTCGTCCACTTTACGGATACACGCGATGAAGCGCTCCTGCCGGTCTGCGTCGAATGCGGGGTCTCCGATGGTATATTCTACGGAAAAGCAGGTTTCCGCGCGAAGCGCCGCGATGGCATTTTCCGCCTCATGCAGCTCCTCTGCGCCGCTTTTCCCCTTCATCGGCAGAAATTCGCCGCCCACGCGCAGCAGCGGAATGCAGAATTCGCACAGCATGTTCAGCCGCGCCACCGCGCGCGCCGTCACATAGTCAAATTTTCCGCGCAGCTCGCCCGCGCCCGCGTCCTCGGCGCGCGCCGTCACGGCGGTGACATTGGCAAGTCCGAGCGCCGCCGCCGTCTCGCGGACAAAGACGATGCGCTTGTCTGTGGAGTCGATCGCCGTGATGGCAAGGTCGGGGCGCACAATGGCAAGCGGCAGGGTGGGAAAACCCGCGCCGCAGCCCACATCGGCAAGCGAAGCGCCGACCTTGTGCAGATGCTGTGCCAGCCGCAGGCTGTCGAAATAATGCTTCAGAATGATCTCCCGCGGGTCTGTGATGGCGGTGAGGTTCATCACCGCGTTTGCGGCAAGCAGACGCTCGGTCAGGCGGAAAAAGCGGTCTGCCGTCTCCTCGGTCGCATACTTTTCCGTTGCCTGCGCGCTGCCCACAATGCGGATATAGTCCGCGGTAAATGCGGCGCGGTCAAGCGTCGGCGTTGTCTTGTTCATCGGCTTTGGTCTCCTTTTCGGGTCTGCCCGCGTCGGCAAGGCGAATCATCAGCACCGAAATGTCGGCGGGGCTGACGCCCGAGATGCGCATCGCCTGCCCGAGTGAGCGGGGGCGGATTTTGTTCAGCTTCTGCCGCGCCTCAAGGCGCAGACCGCCGATGGCGGCATAGTCGATGTCGGGCGGCAGCAGCTTTTCTTCAAGCTTTTGCAGCTTTTTGACCTCGGCCAGCTCACGGCGGATGTAGCCGTCGTATTTGACGCGCACCTCGGCGGAAAAGCGCACCGCGCGCGGCAGCGGCGGGCGCGTGGAATCGACCGGGGCGAGCAATTCATAGGACAGCTCGGGGCGGCGCACAAGGTCGGCGAGTTTTGCGCCGGTGGTAATCGGCGCGGAACCGTTTTGCACGAGCAGGGCGTTCACCGCGTCGCTCGGCGGGATGTTGGTCTTTGTGATGCGCTCGACCTCGGCGTCGATTGCCGCCTGCTTTTCGAGGAAGGCGGCATAGCGCCTATCGTCCACCAGCCCCACGCGATGGCCGTATGGGGTCAGGCGCGCGTCGGCATTGTCCTGGCGGAGCAGCAGGCGGTATTCGCTGCGCGAGGTCATGATGCGGTATGGCTCGTTTGTCCCTTTGGTCACGAGGTCGTCAATCAGCGTGCCGATATAGGAGGACGCGCGCGGCAGAACGAGCGGTTCGCGCCCGAGCAGCTGCATCGCGGCGTTGATGCCTGCGATGAGTCCCTGCGCTGCCGCCTCCTCATAACCGGAGGTGCCGTTGAACTGCCCCGCGCCGTACAGTCCGGCAATCGCCTTGGTTTCCAGCGTCGGATAGAGCGCCGTCGGGTCGATGCAGTCATACTCAATGGCATAGGCATAGCGCATGATTTCGGCATGGGCAAAGCCCTCGAGCGAGTGCAGCATAGCGATCTGCACATCGGTCGGGAGCGATGTGGAGAAGCCCTGGATGTACATCTCCTCGGTGTCTCTGCCGAGCGGTTCGATGAACAGCTGGTGCCGCTCCTTGTCGGCAAAGCGCACGAGCTTGTCCTCAATCGAGGGGCAGTAGCGCGGGCCTGTGCCGTGGATTTTGCCGGAGTACATCGCACTGCGGTGGATGTTGTCGCGGATGATGCGGTGCGTCTCGGCGTTGGTATAGACGATGTGGCAGGGGGTCTGCACAAGGTCGTCAAAGGCGTGCGGGTCGGTGCGCACCGAGAAGGGCGTGATCGGGCATTCGCCCGGCTGCACATCAAGGTTTGTAAAGTCGATGCTGCGGCGGTTGACGCGGGCGGGCGTGCCGGTCTTGAAACGGCGCAGGGGCAGACCAATGGCGCGCAGGCTCTCCGAGAGCGCGGACGCGCCCATCAGCCCGTCCGGCCCGCTCTTGTAGCTGACATCGCCGACGAAGATTTCGCTGTCGAGATAGGTGCCGGTCGCCAGCACGGCGGCGCGCACCGCATAGACTTCGCCGAGCGCCGTCGTCAGCGAACACACGCGGCGTTTGCCGTCTTCCTCCGTCACGCCGACCGACACGATCTCGGCTTGAATCAGCCGCAGATGTTCGGTGGTCTCGAGCGTGTGCTTCATGCGCGCGCGGTAGGCGGCGCGATCCGCCTGGATGCGCTTGGAGTGCACGGCAGCGCCCTTGCCGAGGTTGAGCGTGCGGCTCTGCAGGGTGACCTCATCGGCTGCTTTGCCCATTTCGCCGCCCAGCGCGTCAATCTCAAAGACAAGGTGCCCCTTGCCCGTGCCGCCGATGGACGGATTGCAGGGCATGTTGCCCACTGCGTCGAGATTGATGGTGAACAGCACGGTGTCAAGCCCGAGGCGCGCGCAGGCGAGCGCGGCTTCGATGCCCGCGTGCCCTGCGCCGATGACGCCGACATCCGCTGTATGCTGCATGGGAACACCCCCCGGAAATAAAATGAAAAGTGAAAAATGAAAAATGAAAAACGGAAAGTGATTTTGGCTCCCCTGTGCAAGGGGAGCTGCCGCCGAATGGCGGCTGAGGGGTTGTTCTTCGCTCTGTAACAATCCCTCCGGCGGCTACGCCGCCACCTCCCTTTGCACAAGGGAGGCTTTACTGCTCTCTCTACTTATGATACTTCCCGCCGGCGTCGATGGAGAGCGCACGGTAGAGCGCCTCGGCGAGAATCACCCGCATCAGCCGGTGCGGGAAGGTCAGCTTTGAGAAGGACAGCCGCCTCTCGCACGCCGCCTTGACCTTCTCCGCAAGCCCGTGCGACGAGCCGATGACAAAGCAAAGCTCGCCCGCCGTGCGCTTGACCTCGCCGACGAGCGCGCCAAGCTCCTCGCTGGACAGCTGCTTGCCCTCGACGCAGAGCGCAATTTTGTAGGCGCGCGGCGGCAGATGCTTCAAAATCTGTTCGCCCTCGGCGTCCAGCGCGGCGGCGATGTCGCCCGCGCGCGTCGCGGCAAGCGGCGCTTCCTTCAGATTGATGTTTTTCAGTTCGGCATAGGCGGACGCGCGCTTCTCGTACTCGGCAATCGCCTCGGCAAAGTAGCTTTCCTTCATGCCGCCGACCGAAATAATGGTGATTTTCAGCATTACAACAGCCTCGTGGGTTCGCTCTCGCGCGCAACGACAATGTGCAGCTCCGGGCAGGCGGCGCATGCCGCCTCCAATGCGCGCGCGGGCGTGTTGTTCTCGGCGGAGAGATGCGCCAGCAGCACATGCGCGGTGCCCTGCGCCGAAAGCTGCGGCAGAAAGGCATCGCAGGCGCGGTTGGACAGGTGCCCGCGGTCGGACGCGATGCGGGATTTGAGCCATGCGGGGTAAGGACCGCGCATCAGCATGTCCTCATCGTGGTTGGATTCCAGCACAACGGCATACGCGCCCGCAAGATTTGCCGCAATCTCGGGCGTGACACGCCCGATGTCGGTCGCATACGCCAGCTTGCGCCCGTCCGCCAGCGTCACGGTGTAGCCCACGCTCATGTCGCTGTCGTGCGGGGTGACAAACGAGGACACCGTCATGCCGCCGACCTGCACGGAAAAGAGCGGCGTGTGCAGCACGGCGCGGCACGGCAGATAGCGGGCGGCAGGCAGCAGCCGCGCCGCCGACCCCTCGGTGATGTGAATCGGAATATCGTATTTTTTCGCCAGCATCTCCAGCGCGCTCGTGTGGTCGGCATGCTCATGCGTGACAAAAACCGCGCGCACCGCCGTCATATCGCCGCCCACGGCGGTGAGCGCCTGCGTCAGCGCGCGCAGGCTGCGCCCCGCGTCGATGAGGATGGCGTCCCCGCCCGCGCGGATGTAGGTGCAGTTGCCCTTGGAGCCGGAATACAGCGTGCAAAGCTGCAAATCTTCCATATGTGATAACCTCGAAAAACGGAAAGGTGCTGCAAGCAGAACAGCACCTTTTGGCTTTAGCAAGTATCGGTCTGCGCTTTTTTTACAGCCCGAATTAATAAACCTTGATTGCGCCTTCGGGACGAATCGACATGACCACGCACGCATCGTCGCCGAATGCGGCATTCATCACGCTGCGGTAGTGCTCGACCTCGGCGTGCGGCACGAATGCCTGCACCGTGCCTGCAAAGCCGCCGCCGTGCACGCGGTATGCACCGCCGCGGCCGGCAAGCGTATCCTCGGTCAGGCAGAGCGCCAGGGACAGACCCTGCTCGCGGACATTCTTCGTGGTGAAGACATTCTGCAGGTACTTGTAGCTCGAGTCGCCGGATGCCAGCACGCCGCCAAAGAAGGTGTCGATGTCGCCTGCCAGCAGCGCTTTTTTCTGCATGGCAACGCGGACATTCTCGTTTTCAAAATGGATGGCGCGCAGGATAGCGCGGTCGCCGACCGTCTTGCGCAGCGCGGGAATCTCGCGGATGATTTCTTCCTTGGTGACATCGCGCAGCACCGTCTTGCCGAAGTGCGCGGCGACCGCCTTCATCTCGGCGGGCACCGAGGCATAGTCCTCGTTGAGGTCGGCATGGTTGCCGCCCGTGTTGGTGATGCAGAGGCTGTAGCCCGCCTTTGCCATGTCAAAGGCAAGCGGCTCAATGACCGGCGCCTTCGGGTCGGCAAAGTCGATGGCGACAAAGCCGCCGACGGCGCATGCCGTCTGGTCCATCAGACCGCAGGGCTTGCCGAAGTATTCGTTCTCGGAGAACTGCGCGATGCGCGCGACCTCGGCGTTGTCCACGCTGCCGTCGTTGTAGAAATGGTTGATGATGTTGCCCACCATGACCTCAAACGCTGCGGAGGACGAAAGTCCCGAGCCCTTGTGGACATTGTTGGTGGTGAAGGCGTCAAAGCCGCCGGTCTTGTGCCCGTAGTTGACAAAGCCCTGCACCATGCCCGCGATCAGCGCGCGGGACTTGAAATAGAAGTCGGCGTTCGGCGTCTTGCACTCGGCAACCGTCATGCGGTCCTCGGAGTAGCCCTCGCTGCGCAGGCGGACAAGTCCGTCGTCGTTCTTCGCCGCAACGGCGATGATGTCGAGGTTAATCGCGGCAGCGAGCACGCAGCCGTGGTTATGGTCGGTGTGGTTGCCGGAAATCTCGCTTCTGCCGGGGACGGAGAAGAGCGAAACGTCGCGGTCGGTGCCGTAGTCAGCCTCAAAATTGTGAATGGTGCGGACATAGCGCGCCTTCTGCATCTCGGCATCCTTTGCGCCGTAGAGCTTTTCAAACACGGCGTTCAGTTCGCCGCTCTCGATTTTGCGGACAAGTTCGGTTGTTTTCATGCAAGCAACTCCTTTATGTACATGTTGATTTGATTCTATTGTAAGGCATGTCGCCCCTGCGGGCAATAGCATTTTCGGTGGGAAATTTCATTAGAATTAATACCCAGACATATTTAATATACCATAAATAAGCGGAAAAGTAAACAGGCAATTTTGCGGCACTTTTTTGCACAGGGGTGTTGAAATAAGGCTCCCCTATGCAAGGGGAGCTGTCAACGAAGTTAACTGAGGGGTTGTTCCGTGGCTATGTAACAATCCCTCCGGCGCTTCGCACCACCTCCCTTTGCACAAGGGAGGCTTAGTTAGCGCGGCACGGATGCGGCGGGAGACAGCCGGCGCCCTACGGTAAAACGGTGTGCGGCGCGCGAAATTTTTTCGCCAACTTGTAGGGACCAAGGCGACAGGAACGCAAGCGTTCCTAAGGAGTTTTTCTTCGTCGGTTGAACACCGACGATTTCGCGAGCGAAAACGAAAAACATCCTACGACGGTCCGCGCCAATCAAAGCAAAAACGGACCGCCCCAGACGCCCCACCCTACAGGTTTGTACGCCTTTTGCACCCGCATCCCCATTTTTAACCTTTCCTTAACCTCTTTCAACTTTGCTTGACTTTGCCGCGGCGGTATAGTATGATAAGATGAGAATTTGTTTTCGGGGGGACACATGTTGCGAAAAAAGCCCGAACTGCTCGCACCGGCGGGCAACTTTGAAAAACTGAAGGCCGCGCTGCTCTATGGGGCGGATGCGGTGTATTTTGCCGGAGATATGTTCGGCATGCGCGCGGCGGCGGGGAATTTCACCGTGCCGGAAATTTTCGAGGCGGCGGCGTACACGCACGCGCACGGCGCACGCGCCTATCTCACGGTCAACACCATGCCGCGCACGACGGAATACCCCGCGCTGCGGGATTACCTCACCGCGCTGCGCGGCAGCGGCATCGACGCGCTGATCGTCAGCGACCTCGGCGTGCTGGAAACGGCAAAGGAGCTGCTGCCCGAGGCGGAGCTGCACATTTCGACGCAGGCGTCCTCGGTCAGCGTGGCGGACGTGCGCGCCTGGCGCGCGCTCGGCGCGTCCCGCGTGGTGCTTGCGCGGGAATTGACGCTCGACGAAGTCGCCGAAATCGTGCGCGCCGTGCCGGACACCGAAATTGAATGCTTTGTGCACGGCGCGATGTGCGTCTCCTACAGCGGGCGCTGCCTGCTCTCCAACTTCTTCACGGGCAGAGACTCCAACCGCGGCGCGTGCGCTCAGCCCTGCCGCTGGAACTACCGCACGCTCGAGGTGGTCGAGGAAAAACGCCCGGACGCGCCGATGCCGCTCTACGAGGACAAGGACGGCACCTTTGTGATGTCCTCGCGCGACATGTGCATGATCGAGCATGTGCCCGCGCTTGTGGACGCAGGCATCACCAGCTTTAAGATTGAGGGGCGCATGAAGAGCGCCTACTACACCGCCGTCGTCACCAACGCCTACCGCATGGCAATCGACGCCTATCTGCAAAAGGGCGCGGACTACCGCTTTGATACGCGGCTGCTGCGCGAACTGGAGAGCGTCAGCCACCGCGACTACGGCACGGGCTACTGGTTTGACACGCCGCGCGAAGAAGCCAACGTCTGCACGCACGCGGGCTACATCCGCGAAAAGGCGTACATCGCCACCGCGCTCGGCTACGACGCGGCAAGCGGGCGTGCGACCTTCGTGCAGCGCAACAAGGTCACGGATGGCGAAACGGTGGAGCTGATTTCGCCCGGCAAAGTCGGGCAGCCGTTTACCGCCTGCGAACTTTGCGACGAGGCGGGCGCGCCCATCGAGAGCGCGCCGCATCCCGGCATGATTTTCAGCCTGCGCGTACCCTTTGCGGTCAAGGCGGGCGACATTTTGAGAGGGGGCAACTAAAATGGAAACCTTTGTGGAAATTTTCAAGGCGATTCTGATTGGCATCGTGCAGGGCATCACCGAGTGGCTGCCGATTTCCAGCACGGGGCACATGATTCTCTTAAACGACCTGGTGCATCTCAATGTGAGCGACGCATTCTGGGAGATGTTTGAGGTGGTCATCCAGCTCGGCTCGATACTCGCGGTCGTGGTGCTGTATTTCACGCGGCTGTGGCCCTTTGCGATGAAAAAGAACATCGAGGGCGGCGACCTGCTCTGCGGCATCGGCTCTGTCGGCATCAAGCGGCAGACCATGGTGCTCTGGCTGCATGTACTGGTTGCCGCCGTGCCTGCGGGCGTGGTCGGCGTGCTCTTCGGCGACTGGTTTGACGCGCATTTTTACAACCCGGTCTGCGTTGCGCTTGCGCTTATCGTCTACGGCGTTTTGTTCATCGTCGTGGAGCGGCTGCACCGCGGCAAGACCTTCAAGATGAACGCGGTTTCGGACATCGGCTACGGCACGGCGCTCGGCATCGGCGTCTTTCAGATGCTGTCGCTCATTCCGGGCACGTCGCGCTCCGGCTCGACGATTCTCGGCGCGTCCGTGCTCTCGGTCTCGCGTCCGGCGGCGGCGGAATTTTCGTTCTTCCTCGCCGTACCGGTCATGCTCGGCGCGTCGCTGCTCAAGGGCGTGAAGTTTGCGGGCAAGGTCGCGTCCGGCGCGGAGGTGTTCGGCGGCTATGAGGCGCTGATTCTCGCGGTCGGCTGTGTGGTGGCGTTTGTCGTTTCGCTGGCGGCGATCCGCTTCCTCATGGACTTTGTCAAGAAGCACAGCTTCGCCGCGTTCGGCGTCTACCGCATCGCGCTCGGCGTCCTTGTGCTGCTTCTGCGGGTGTTTGTCAAATGAGCGGCGAAGAACTGCTCCGCATGGCGGACGGCGCGTCGCTCGCCTATCTCGGCGACTGCGTGTTTGAACTTTGGGTGCGCCGCCGCCTGCTGCTGTCCGGCATCCAAGGGACGGGCGCGCTGAACGAGGCATCCCGCCGCTATGTGACGGCGAAGAACCAGTGCGCGGCGTTCCGCCGCATCGAGGGGATGCTGACCGAGGAGGAGACGGCGTATTTCCGCCGCGGGCGCAATTCGCCGCATCTGTCGGTGCCGCGCTCGGCATCGGGAGCGGAATACCGCACGGCAAGCGGCTTTGAAACACTTTGCGCCGCGCTCTACCTCGCGGGGGACGAAGCCCGCCTCGACGAACTGCTGACAAAAGCATTTGAGGAGTAACGGACCGCCCCAGACGCTGGTCCCTACAGGTTGGCGAAAAATCCATGCATGGCTGATAAAGGCGCACAAACCCGTAGGGGCGATTCACGAATCGCCCGCTTTGCCGCGGTTCGGCGGGCGACCAATGGTCGCCCCTACAGAATGGCGGTAATTTTGTACGCCGCACATCATTTCTACCGTAGGGCGGGGGCTCGCTCCCGCCGCGTAAATGCGGCGCTATCTTTCGGCTCCCCTGTGCAAGGGGAGCTGCCGCCATCGGCGGCTGAGGGGTTGTTCCTTTGCTTTGTAACAATCCCTCCGGCGCTACGCATCAGGATGTTTTTCAGTTTCGCATCGCGAAATCGTCGGTGTTCAGCCGACGAAGAAAAACTCCGCGAGACGCAAAGCGTCTCGTACACCTCACCCTTTGCACAAGGGAGGCATGGTTAGTGCGTATCTCAGCCTTCCCTCAAAAGGGAACCCTATCCTAACATCACAGAGGACAACATCATGGACAAACAATTCTTATCCGCGCATTACGACCGCTTCTGCTGCACCAACATCGAGCTGATTTCCGGCGGCATCCGCGGCATCATTCTCTACTTCAACGGGCTCGGGCACATCGTCAACCCCGGTCCCGATATGATCGACGCGCCCGCCGCCGCGGCACGGAATATTCTCTACATCACCCCCTACTACAACCCGTGGAGCTGGATGAACCGCGACACGGTCGCTTTCTGCGACATGCTGGTGGAGATCGCGATGGAGAAGTGGCACATTCCGACGGACGCGCCGGTCGGGCTGTACGGCGGCAGCATGGGCGGCTATTCGGTCTTCCACTACGCGATGCAGTCGCGGCACAACATCGTCGCGGGCGACCTAAACTGCCCCTGCTGCAACCTCGAATATGAGGTGCTCTGCAACAAAAATTCCATCCTGCACACCCTTTTTGAGGCGACGATGGGGTATTGCGACGACTTCACGGCGTTTTTGCACGACAATTCCCCGGTCAACATGGTCGGGCGGCTGAAGCGCATTCCCTACCGCTTTGCAGTCGGGATGCAGGACGGCGTGCTTGCGCCTTCACAGCATTCGATGAAGCTGATTCCGCTCCTGCGCGACGCGGGCTACACCGTTGATGTCGCCGAATACCCGCACGCCGGGCACTGCAACATCGGCGCGGAGGCGCGCGCGGCGGAGCATGCCTGGCTGATGGACGAAATGCTCGGGGACTGAAAAAACGCGCAGGAACGCGCGAAACTGCATGAAGAAAATTCTTGACAACCGCATCACTTTGTGCTACACTTTTTCTAAAGTAGCAACGACGGGGAGGAGTACCCGTGCGTGCGCCATGCAGAGAGCGCGTCGGTCGGTGAAAGGCGCGTATGTGCGCCGCCGGAGAAGGTCGCCCCCGAGCCCCGGACAGAACGGCAACAAGTAGAGTCCGGCGTTTGCCCCCGTTATCGGGCAGGAGTGATAAATCCAGGTGGTACCGCGCTTTTTTGCGCCCTGACTTAAGTCAGGGCGCTTTTTATTTTGCAAAATAACCGTTAAGGAGAAAGATATGAAAAGCGAACTCGCAAAGACCTATGCCCCGCGCGAATTTGAAGACAGAATCTATCAGAATTGGTGCGACAAGGGCTATTTCACCCCCGATGTGAACGACGGCAAGCCGCCGTTCTCGGTCGTCATTCCCCCTCCGAACGTCACGGGCCAGCTTCATATGGGACACGCGCTCGACGAGACGCTCCAGGACATCCTCGTCCGCTACAAACGGATGCAGGGCTTCAGCACGCTGTGGGTGCCCGGCACCGACCATGCGGGCATTGCCACGCAGATCAAGGTGGAGGAGCAGCTGCGCAAGAACGAGAACCTCACCCGCTACGACCTCGGCCGCGAAAAGTTCCTCGAGCGCGTCTGGGACTGGAAGCATCAGTACGGCAGCCGCATCATCAATCAGTTAAAGAAACTCGGCACCTCCTGCGACTGGACGCGCGAGCGCTTCACGATGGACGAGGGCTGTTCCCGCGCGGTCAAGGAGGTCTTCGTCAACCTCTATGAAAAAGGGCTGATCTACCGCGGCAACCGCATCATCAACTGGTGCCCGCACTGCGCAACCGCCCTCTCCGACGCGGAGGTCGAGTACAGCGAACAGGCAGGCCATTTCTGGCACATCAAGTACCCGATCAAGGGCAGCGACAAGTATGTCGAGATTGCCACCACCCGCCCCGAGACGATGTTCGGCGATACCGCCGTCGCCGTCAACCCGAACGATGAGCGCTACACCGACCTTGTCGGCAAGACGCTGATTCTGCCTATTGTCGGCAGAGAGATTCCGGTCATCGCCGACGACTATGTCGAGATCGGCTTCGGCACGGGCTGCGTGAAGATCACGCCCGCGCACGACCCGAACGACTTCCTCGTCGGGCAACGCCACGGCCTGGAACAGATCAAGGTCATGAACGACGACGCCACCATCAACCACTGGGGCGGCAAATACGAGGGCATGGATCGCTACGAAGCGCGGAAGGCACTCGTCGCCGACCTCGAAGCCGAGGGCTACCTCCTCAAGGTCGAACCGCACACGCACAATGTCGGCACCTGCTACCGCTGCGGCACGACGGTCGAGCCGATTACCTCCAATCAGTGGTTTGTCAAGATGCAGCCGCTCGCCGAGCCGGCGCTCGAGGTCGTCCGCGACGGCCGCGTCCGCTTTGAGCCGGAGCGCTTCACCAAGATCTACACCAACTGGATGGAGAATGTCCACGACTGGTGCATCTCGCGCCAGCTCTGGTGGGGTCACCGCATCCCCGCCTACTATTGCTCGGGGTGCGGCGAGATGGTCGTCTCCAAGACCGATGTGGACACCTGCCCGAAGTGCGGCGGTCACATGACGCAGGAGAGCGACGTGCTGGACACCTGGTTCTCCTCGGCGCTCTGGCCGTTCTCCACGCTCGGCTGGCCGGACAAGACGCCCGAGCTTGCAAAATACTACCCAACCTCGGTGCTGGTCACCGGCTATGACATCATCTTCTTCTGGGTCGCGCGCATGATTTTCTCGGGGCTTGAGCACATGGGCAAGGAGCCGTTCTCCACGGTCTTCATCCACGGCCTCGTGCGCGACGCCAAGGGCAGAAAGATGTCAAAGTCCCTCGGCAACGGCATCGACCCGCTCGAAGTCATCGACAAATACGGCGCAGACGCGCTCCGTTTTGCGCTTGCCACCGGCAACGCGCCCGGCAACGACATGCGCTTCTCGGACGAAAAGATTGAGGCGGCGCGCAACTTTGCCAACAAGCTGTGGAACGCAGCGCGTTTCGTGCTGATGAACCTCGATATCGACGAGGTGAAGCTGCCGGATGCCGCCGACCTCGCCCTTGAGGACAAGTGGATTCTCGACAAGCTGAACGACCTCGCGGCAAATGTCTGCCAGAACCTCGACCACTACGAGGTCGGCGTGTCACTTGCGAACATCTACGACTTCGTCTGGGATATGTTCTGTGACTGGTATATCGAGCTCTGCAAGCCGCGCCTCTCCGCCGGCGACAAGACGGCACAGAATGTCATCGCCTATGTCCTGCGCGAGACGCTCAAACTGCTGCATCCCTTCATGCCGTTCATCACGGAGGAAATCTATCAGAAGCTGCCGCGCGATGCCGAGAGCATCATGATCTCGACCTTCCCGCGCGAGAACCCGGCGCTGCATTTCGACGCCGAGGCTGTCGAGATGGAGAAGATCATCGCCCTCATCAAGGCGATCCGCGCGCGCCGCACCGAGATGGGCGTCGCCCCCTCCCGCCGCGCAAAACTGTATATCGTCACCAAGAGCACCGAGACCTTTGCAGATGCCGCCCCCTTCTTCCAAAAACTCGCGGGCGCATCCGAAGTGGAGCTTGTGGACAGTTATGCCGATTCCACGGCGGTGCAGATTATCACCGACAGTGCCGCGGCGTATATCCCGCTTGCCGATATGATCGACTTTGAAGCCGAGCACAAGCGCCTCACCACCGAGCTTGAGAAGAACGCAAACGAAATCAAGCGCGTCGAGGCAAAACTCGCCAATGAGGGCTTCACCTCCAAGGCGCCCGCCGCCGTCATCGAGGGTGAGCGGCAGAAGCTCGAAAAGTACCGCGAGGTGCGCCGCGGGCTGGAAGAAGCGCTGGCAAAACTGGGTTGACGCGATGGAACGCATCATGACCTATGAGACCCTCCGCTGGTACGCCTATGTCAACGACAAAATCTGCAGGATGCCGATTCGCGGCGTGGTCGTCGCGTTCTTCGGCTTCGGCAACCAGTCGCGCTTTACGGAGGACACGGTCGAGGGCGAGTTCTACGGGGAGCGCGGGATTCTCTATGTCTACCCCTACAACAACCCGTGGAACCGCATGAACCGCCAGGCGGTGGACTACACCGATGAGGTGCTGGACGTGCTGTTTGCGCACTACAATCTGCCCGCCAGCACGCCTGTCGTCGCCTCGGGCGGCAGCATGGGCGGGCAGGGCGCGCTTACCTATATGGTGTATGCAAAGCGCACGCCGGTCGCCTGCGTTGCAAACTGCCCGGTCTGCGACATGGTCGGGCACTGGAACGCGCGCGAGGATTTGCCCCGCTCGTTTTACAGCGCCGCCTATGGCTACCCCGGCAGCTTTGAGGAGGCGCTGCAGTCCCTGTCGCCGCTGCACCTCGCGGACAAAATGCCGGACGCGGACTATCACATCTTCCATTGCACCGAAGACCGCGTCGTGCCGAAGGCGCTGCATGCGGACAAGCTCGTCCCCGCGCTCCGCGCGGCGGGGCGGCGCGTCACCTACGACGTCGTCGAGGGGCGCGGGCATTGCAGCCTGACCCTCGCCGCCAAGCGAAAATATGCGGAGTATATTCTCCATGCCATCCTCGGCTGAACCCCTGTGGCGCACTTCGATGAAGTGCGCCACAGTTCGTTTCGCCCCCCGGCGAAACGAATATCGCGGGGAAGAAGTTTGCCCTATCGTTTGCCGCCAAGGCAAATATCGCACCGCGCCGCGCGCGGCATATCGCCGCCGGTTTCCCTTGCACAGGGAAGCCGAAAGCACGCACAAACCTGTAAGGGGCGACCATCGGTCGCCCGCCTGTACAAAGCAAAAACGGGCGACCAATGGTCGCCCCTACGGAATGATGAGAACTGTGTGCGCCGTAGGGCGGGGGCTCGCTCCCGCCGTCTCCAAGCCTTCCCCCTTGGGGGAAGCCTAAGATACGCCCGCCGCTGCATACAAACTTCCCTGCACAAAAAAGCACCCTTTCGGGTGCTTTTTCTTTATTCTCTTTTTTTGCCGTGCGGTCACATCATTTGAATGCAATCGGGTTCTCCCACAGATCATACGGGCAAACCGGCACGCCGAAGACCGTCAGCCCCACATGGAGCGAATTGCCCTTGGTAAAGCCGGTGGAACCGCTCTCTGCAATGACATCGCCTGCCGCGACCATGTCGCCGGTCTTGACCGTCGCCTTCTTCAGATTGCCGTACCAGCTGAGCAGACCGTAGCCGTGGTCCACCACGACGAAGACGCCCGGATAATCCGACGCGCCGACATAGACGACCTTGCCCGCGTTGACCGCCGTGACCTTCGAGCCGTCCTTGGCGTAGAAGTCCACGCCATCATGCCGGTAGACCTCATCGGTCTTCGAGATGCTGCGGTAGAGCCCGTAGCCGGTCATGACCGTGCCGTTGTAGCCCTCCTCGGCAATGCCCGAATTCCACACGCCGTCAAAATACTTCGTCGAAAAGTCGCCCGCCGTGATTTCGGCGACCAGCTTGTCATAGGCGGCAAGCGTCGTTGCGTTGCGCGTAGCCTGTGCCGTCGCCTTGGCAATGTCGTATGCCTGCCGCTTGTAGCCGTTCGGCTTTTCGGTGACCGTCAGCTTGACGGGGAAAGACATGCCCTCATAGGTAAAGGTGAGCGTATAGTCCCCCGCCACCGTCTCATAGGTGGTGGGCAGGATGGCGTATGCATTCTTGCCGTCGGCATAGAACTTCGGCGTGATGGTCTTGCCGTCGTGCGTCAGCGCAGGCTCAGCGGTGAAGCTGATTTTGGACGCATCCGCGATGTTGTATGCCGAGACCGGCACAATATTGCCCTGCTGCACGCTGTCCGCGCCGAGGAAGAACTCGGTCTGCGCCTCGATGTTCAGCACAAACTTATAGGTGGCGCTGCCGCTGGACATGTGCTCCTCATTGCCCTTCCATTCGACCGACGCCTCCACGGTGAGTGCATTGTATTTTTTCACATCGACGGCGCCGCCGACAGCCGCATAATCGCCGCTGTAGAGCACATTGCCGTCCGCCGTGACCGTCACCGTAAACGAAGCGGGCGTGCGGTCGCCGAAGTCCAGCGAAAGCCCGTTTTTACTGGTATAGGAGACCGTGTCCGCCGCCGTATCGGCCAGCGTGGAGGAGAGAATATTCTTCGCCTCGGCGGTCTGGTACGCCCAGTTGTAGCTCGTCGGCAGAATCGTATTGTCCCCGTTCTTCATCGCGGGCAGATACGCCTCGGGATAGAGGCTCTGCGCATAGGGCGTCTGCAAAAATTCCGCCGCGTCCGCCTCGGAAACGAGGTAGGACTTGCCTGCGGCATCGAGGAAGTAGACCGCCGCCGTGTTCTGCGAGAAGAAATAGCGGTATTCGGTGGAGCGCTTGCCCTCGGTGAAAACGACCTTGAAATAGTCCGAGCCGGAGAGCGCCGCGGGCGGCTCGGAGAGCGGCGTGGAAGTCGTGTTGATGCGGTTTAAGAGCTTTGCAATGTCGCTGTCCGCCGCCGCCGTGTAGGACTTGCCGCTGATGTCGCTGATGGTGACCCCGGTCGCCGTCTCGGGCGTCACGGGCTTCCCGTTCGTATGAATATAACTGTACACGCCGATATAACTCGGGATGAACAGCGCAAGGATTAAGATAACCACAAGAAAACGATTCTTTTTCATGCGTGTGCCTCGCTTCCGTCAGATACTTTTTCACTTTATTGTACCAAATCCGCGCGGGGTCGTCAAGTCACTTTGGAAAAATGCCGTCGAATTTCGCCGGGATGCGCGTTTTGACTTGACAGAATCGCCAAAGTCGGCTATAATAGATTGAATAATATTAGGATGGAATAGTATTCGTTTTCGATACTCCCGATGGACGAAGAAAGCTGTTCCGCCCTTTGAAAAGAGAGGTTTCGCTTTGATTAAAAGCATGACTGCCTTTGGCCGCGCGCGGCACACGACCGAGGAAAAAGACATTACCGTCGAGCTGAAAAGCGTCAACAACCGCTATCTTGACTGCTCGGTCCGCCTGCCGCGGCGCTATGCCTTTCTCGAGGATCGCATCAAGACCTACATTCAGCAAAACGGCGTTTCGCGCGGCAAGCTGGATGTGTTTGTCGGCGTGGACACGCTCGCCGACGCGGAGACGCAGATTACCCTGGACGAGGCGTATGCGGAGAGCTACATCAAGGCGCTCTACGCCCTGCGCGACCGCTTTTCCCTGCCGGATGACATCAGCGTGATGCGCGTTGCCGCCGACCGCGCGGTCTTCACGGTGCGCCGCGCCGAGGATGACGCCGAGCGCGACTTTGCCCTGATTCGCCCCGTGCTGGACGCGGCGCTTGCCGAGTTCATCGCCGCCCGCGAGACCGAGGGCGGGAAAATCGAGCGCGACCTCCTTGCCAAGATGGACGGCATCCGCACGGTGGCGGGCGAGATTGCCGCCCTCTCCGAGGAAGAAATCGCCGCCTACCACGCAAAGTTCACCGAGAGACTGAAACAGCTGCTCGGCGACAATAATATTGTCATTGACGAAAACCGCGTGCTGACCGAGTGCGCCGTCTATGCCGACCGCGTAGCCATCGACGAGGAGCTGACGCGCCTGGAATGCCACTTCGGCGCGTTCCGCGACATCCTTGCCTCCGGCGAGCCCTGCGGGCGCAAACTGGACTTTCTGCTGCAGGAGATTAACCGCGAGACCAACACCATCGGCTCCAAGGCGCAGTGCCTGGAAATCGCCAAACGTGTCGTCCACATCAAGGCGGAACTGGAAAAAATCCGCGAGCAGATTCAGAACATCGAATAACCGGTCGCCGGTTTTGGAATGAAATAAAAGAGGAAACAGAAATGAAATTCATCAATGTAGGCTTCGGCAACATGGTGGCGGCGGATCGCGTGGTCGCGCTGGTCAGCCCCGAATCCGCGCCGGTCAAGCGTCTCATCAGCGAGGCGCGCGAGGGCGGCAGGGTCATCGACGTGACCTGCGGCAGACGCACGCGCGCCGTGATTGTCACCGACAGCGACCATGTCATCCTCAGCGCAACACAGCCCGAGACCATCTCCAACCGCCTGGCGGACGACGCCGAGGATGTGGAGGACGAAGAGGAGGACGAGGCATGAACGGCAGCCTGCTCTTCATCATTTCGGGTCCCGCCGGCAGCGGCAAGGGCTCGGTGGTCGGCGAGGTGCTCCGCCGCGACGACCGTTTCATGTGCGCGGTGAGCGCCACGACCCGTCCCTGCCTTGCAGGCGAGGTCGATGGCGTGAACTACTATTACATCAGCCGCGAGGCGTTTGAAGAAAAGATTCGCACGCACGGCGTGCTGGAATACACCGAATACTGCGGCAACTATTACGGCACGCTGAAAAGCGAGGTCGAGCGGGCAAAATCGCTCGGCAAGCACCTCATCCTCGAAATCGAGGTGGACGGCGCGACGCAGATCAAGCGGCAGTATCCCGAGGCCGTGCTGGTGATGGTGACACCGCCGAGCGCCGCCGAGCAGAGCCGCCGCCTGCACAGCCGCGGCAGAGACACCGAGGAGTCGATTGCGCGCCGGCTGAAGCGCGCCGAGGCGGAACTTGAATACCTGCCGAAGTACGACTACCTCATCGTCAACGAGAGCGGCAAGCTCGACCGGGCTACAGAGGATTTCCTCACCATCGCCCACGCCGAGGCGCTGCGCACCGCGCACCGCGCAGACTTTGCCGAAAGCTATTTTGCAAAATAACGACTACGAACATCCAAAAGGAGACAGATACCATGATTAACAAGCCTTCTGTAGAAGAACTGACCAAAGACGGTCTCAACCGCTATGAGCTGGTCATTGCGACCGCAAAGTGCGCGCACCTCATCACCGACGAGTATGTCGAGCAGCGCGCCTATGCCGAAAAGCTGATCGAGCGCAAGGAGACCGACAAGCCCATCAGCGCGCTGATCGACAAGGACATCCGCGACGAAAAGGCGGTGAAGAACGCCGTCGCGCGCCTGCACGCCGGGCTTTACAAGGTCGTGCATCCGGGCGAAGAGGGTTACCTCGACGAAAACGCGCTCGAAGCCGAGCGCGAGACCGAGCGCGAAGAGGCGGACGCGGATGTGACCGCCAACGCGCTGAATCCCGACAACAACTGATTTTATTTCTGACTTTCTGAGGACAAAACGGAGGTGGGTGCGTGACACAGTATGCAAGCGTCTGTCTGCTTGACGCGCCGTCCGCGCTCGACCGCCCGTTTGACTACCGCATTCCCGAGCACCTCGCAGGGCTTGTCGAGCGCGGCGCGCTCGTGCATGTCCCGTTTTCGGGCGCAAACCGGCGGCATATGGCGCTGGTCACAGGCGTGAAGGACGAGACCGACAGCCCGCGCACCAAGGACATTCTCGATGTCAACCGGCTGGTCTTGCTCACCGAGGAGCAGCTGGCGGTCTGCGACTTTCTGAAGGAATACACGCTCTGCACCACGGGCGACGCGGTGCGGACGCTGACCCCGCCGCTCTCCGCGCTGAAAAGCGCCTCGGAGAAGCGGGTGGTCTATGTCCGCCGCGCAGGCGTGCCCGAGGCGGCGCTGCGCGGCGAAAAGCAGCGCGCGCTCTATGCGGCAATCGGCGCGGAATTTGCCCCGGCTGCCGACGCCTTTGCGAAGAGCGGGGCGGGCAGTGCCCAGCTCCGCGCGCTGCGCGCGGCGGGGCTTGTCGAAGTCCGCGCCGAGACCGTCTACCGCAATCCGTATGCCGACCTCAAAATCGAGGCGGGGCGGGAGAACAAATTAAGCCCGCATCAGACTGCCGCCTACGACCGCCTGTGCGAACTTTACGCCGCGGACGGCGCGCACTGCGCCCTGCTCTACGGTGTGACCGGCTCGGGCAAGACCCGCGTGATGAAAGCGATGATCGACCGCGTGCGCGCGGACGGGCGGCAGGTGATCGTACTGGTGCCCGAGATTTCGCTGACGCCGCAGACCGTGTCGCTCTTCTGCTCGTTTTACGGTGAGCGGGTGGCGGTGCTGCATTCCTCGCTCTCGGCGGGAGAACGGCACGACGCCTACCGCCGCATCGCCGCAGGCGAGGTCGACCTCGTCATCGGCACGCGCAGCGCGGTGTTTGCCCCGCTGAAAAACCTCGGCATGATTGTCATTGACGAGGAGCAGGAGCACACCTACAAGTCGGACATGAGCCCGAAGTACCACGCGCGCGACGTCGCCGCGTTCCGCATCGGGCGGGCAAAGGGGCTTTTGCTGCTGGCGTCGGCAACGCCGTCGGTCGAAAGCTACTACAAAGCGCGCAGCGGGCAGTATGCGCTCGTCGAGCTGACCGAGCGCTACGGCAATGCGCGCCTGCCCGAGGTCTACATCGACGACATGCGCAAAAACGCGCTCGGCGGCAATCTGTCGCCCTTCGGCGCGCTGCTCACCGAAAAGATGAACGAGACGCTGTCGCGGGGCGAACAGGCGATTCTGTTTCTCAACCGCCGCGGCTACAATGCGTTTCTCACCTGCCGCGACTGCGGCGAGGCGGTGCTCTGCCCCCGCTGCTCGGTGTCGCTCACGCGGCACAAGGAGCGCGGGCGGGACTATCTGCTCTGCCACTACTGCGGCTATCGCAGCGCCATTCCGCACGAATGCCCGTCCTGCCGCTCCGCGCACCTCGCCTTCATGGGCTACGGCACGCAGAAGGTGGAGGAAGAATTCGGCGAGAAGTTCGGCGGTGCCTACCACGCAAGTCTGCTCCGCATGGACGCGGACACCACCACGAAAAAGAGCGCCTATGACGAGCTGCTCGGCGCGTTCCGCGCGCACAAGGCCGATGTGCTGCTCGGCACGCAGATGGTCGCCAAGGGGCACGACTTCCCGGATGTGACGCTGGTCGGCGTACTGAACGCGGACGCCGCGCTCTACCTCGACGATTTCCGCGCCGGGGAGCGCACTTTCTCGATGCTCACGCAGGTCATCGGCAGAGCCGGGCGCGCCGAAAAACGCGGCGTTGCCGTCATTCAGACGATGAACCCGAATCACGAAGTCATCCGCCTGGCCGCCGCGCAGGACTACCGCGCGTTTTACGCGCGGGACATCGCGCTGCGCGAGGCGTTCACCTTTCCGCCGTTCTGCGACATTGCCGTGATTTCGGCGGCAAGCGCCTCCGAGGCGGCGTGTATGAAGTGCGCGGCGGACATTTTCACCTTTATGAAGGACAAGATGTCGGGCGACTACCGCGACGTGCCGGTGATTTCCTTCGGTCCGTTTGAAGCGCCGCTCTACAAAATCGAGGACTGCTACCGCATGCGCGTCGTGCTGAAATGCCGCCGCTCAAAGCGGCTGCTTGCCATGCTCGGCGAGCTGCTCCGGCATTTTACAACCAAGGATTACAAAGCGGTTTCGGTCGGCGTGGACATCAACCCGACCAATCTGTAAACAGATACTTTCCGAAAGGCAAGGATAAAAAATGGCTAAACTCAAAATCGTCAAAGAGGGCGACCCGCTGCTGCGCAAAAACAGCCGCCCGGTCACCGAAATCACGCCGCGCATCCTCACGCTGCTCGACGACATGGCGGAAACCATGCGCGCGGCGGACGGCGTGGGTCTTGCCGCCGTGCAGGTCGGCGTGCTGCGCCGCGTGGTCGTCATCGAGACCGAGGCGGGCAAGCTGATCGAGCTCATCAACCCGCGCATCATCGAGAGCGAGGGCGAGCAGGAGGAGGCAGAGGGCTGCCTCTCGATTCCCGGCAAATACGGCATCACGCACCGCCCGAAAAAGGTGGTCGTCCTCGCCGAGAACCGCCACGGCGAGACCGTGGAATACATGGGCGAAGACCTGCTTGCGCGCGCCTTCTGCCACGAGATCGACCATCTCGACGGCAAGCTGTTCACCGACTGCGTCGTCCGCATGCTGGACGAGGAGTAAGGGCGGGCGACCAATGGTCGCCCCTACCGGGTTTGTGCGTCCTTCGGCTCCCCTGTGCAAGGGGTGAGCTGCACGAGACGCACAGCGTCTCGCGGAGTTTTTCTTCGTCGGCTGAACACCGACGATTTCGCGAGCGAAACCGAAAAACATCCAAACCGATAGCCGCCTGAGGGGTTGTTCCATGGCTCTGTAACAATCCCTCCGCCGCCGAACGGCGGCACCTCCCTTTACACAAGGGAGGCTTAATCCCCGCCCTGCAATATCGCACTTTTCCTACAGGAAACGACCCTCATGGGAGGTATACTATAGATGAAGATTTTATTCATGGGAACGCCGGATTTTGCGCTGTTCTCGCTGCGCGCCCTGGTGGACGCGGGAGAGAATGTCGCCGCCGTCGTGACCCAGACCGACAAGCCGAAAGGCCGCGGCATGACTTTAACGCCGCCGCCTGTCAAGGTTTATGCTGCCGAGCACGGCATCCCCGTCTACCAGCCGAAGACGCTGAAGGACGGCGCATTTGAAACCGAACTGCACGAAATCGACCCCGACATCATCATTGTCGTCGCCTACGGCAAGATTCTGCCGAAATATGTCCTCGACTACCCGAAATACGGCTGCATCAACATCCACGGCTCACTGCTGCCGAAATACCGCGGCGCCGCGCCGATGCAGCGCGCCGTCATGGCGGGTGAAACCGTCACCGGCGTGACTTCGATGTACATGGCAGAGGGGCTGGACACCGGCGACATGCTGCTCACCGAGGAAGTCGCCATCGCGCCCGACGACAACTTTGAGGATGTGCATGACAAACTCGGCGAGGCGGGCGCGCGCGTGCTGCTCCGCACCGTGGACGCGGCAAAGCGCGGCGACCTGCACCCCATCAAACAAAACGACGCCGACTCCACCTATGCCGCCAAAATCGAAAAGTCGGAATGCCTCGTGGACTGGACATGGGACGCCGTGCGCCTGCACGACAAGATTCGCGGGTTGTCGCCCTTCCCCCTTGCCTACACAACGCTGCCGGGCGGCAAACTCTTCAAAATTGTGCGCGCGCATCCCGAAAGCGAAAGCGTTTCCGCCCCGGCGGGCACCGTCATTGCCGCCGACAAGAGCGGCATCAAGGTCGCCTGCGGCAGCGGCGTGCTCGTGATTGAGACGGCAACGCCCGAGGGCAAGAAGGCGCAGAGCGCCGCCGACCTCGTCAACGGCAGGCAGATTGCCGTCGGCGCAAAACTCGGCTGACCAAACGCTGAAACGGTTCAAAGACCCGGAAAGGAGATTCTATGCCTTATTTCTATCTGGATTACTGGTATATCGTCCTGGTTGTGCCCGCCCTGCTGCTGGCATTCTGGGCACAGATCAATGTGAACACCACCTTCTCGCGCTATTCCAAAGTGCTCGCTCCGAGCGGCATGACCGGCGCGGAGAGTGCCCGCCGCGTGCTCGAAGCCAACGGCGTTGTCGGTGTGCGCATCGAGCGCATCTCCGGCAATCTGACCGACCATTTTGACCCGAAGACCAATACCATCCGCCTCTCGGAGAGCGTCTATGACGCCACCACCGTCTCGGCGGTCGGCGTCGCCGCCCACGAGGCGGGACACGCCGTGCAGTACGCCGTCGGCTACTCGCCGATGAAGCTGCGCGCCGCCATCATCCCCGCCACCAACATCGGCTCGCAGCTCGCGATGCCGCTGGTGCTGCTCGGGCTGCTGCTCTCTTCCGCCACGCTCGTGGACATCGGCATTGTCGCCTTCTCCATGTCCACCCTGTTTCAGCTGGTCACCCTGCCGGTCGAGTTCAACGCCTCGCACCGCGCCGTCGCCACGCTGGAATCAAGCTGTGTCTCCGACACCGAAGTCAAGGGCGCCAAAGCCGTGCTGCGCGCCGCTGCGCTGACTTATGTCGCGGCGCTTGCCGTCAGCCTTGCCAGCCTGCTGCGCCTGATCCTGCTGTTCGGCGGCAGAAACCGCCGCGACTGACACAAAAGGCACATGAATGTACGCAAGACCGCACTCTCGCTGCTGCGTGACGCAGAGGCGGGAGAGAAATATATCGCGCTGACGCTGGACGGCTATCTTGATGCCAACCCCTGCGACGCGCGCGACCGCGCCCTGCTCTCTGCGCTGGTCTACGGCACGGTTGAGCGGCGCGTGACGCTGGACTACTATATCGACGCGCTTGCCGCCGACCCGAAGAAAGTCGGCGCTCGGCTGCGGCAGATTCTGCGGCTCGGGCTGTACCAGTTGATGTACCTCGACCGCATCCCGCCGCACGCCGCCGTTGCGGAGACCGTCGCCCTCGGCAAAAGTCCCGGGGAGCGCGCCTTTCTCAACGGCATCCTGCGCGGCTACCTCCGCCGCGGGGCGGAGATTCCCCTGCCCGCCGACTCTGTCGAGCGGCGCGCGGTGGAGACCGGCTTCCCCGCGCCCATTGTCCGCCTCTTTGATGACAACCTCGGCAAGGACGCCGACCGGGCGCTCACGGCGCTCACGGCGCACCCGCCGATCACCCTCGCGGTCAACACGCTGCGCACTTCGCGCGAAGCCGTGCTTGCCGCGCTGCAGGCAGCGGGCATCGCCGCCGAAATCTGTGCGGACGCGCCGCGCGGCATCACCCTTTTGCAGAACCTGCCCTACAGCGTGCTTTGTGAAGCGGTGGGCGAGGGCAACTTTTTTGTGCAGGACGAGGCCTCGCAAATTGCGGCGACGGCGCTTGCGCCCCGCCCCGGCGAGGTTGGCGCGGATGTCTGCGCCTGCCCCGGCTCCAAGAGCCTGCACGCCGCGCTCCTCATGGAGAACCGCGGCAAAATTCACGCCTTCGACCTGCACGCAAGCAAGCTGCCGCTTGTCACGGCGTCGGCGGCGCGGCTCGGCATCGACATTATCGACACCGAGGCGCGCGACGCGCGCACGCCGCGTGAAGACCTTCTCGGCAAATGCGACTTTGTCCTCTGCGACGTGCCCTGCACGGGGCTCGGCGTAATGGCGAAGAAGCCGGAAATCCGCTTTCACGACCCCGACCTTTACAAGACGCTTGCCCCGCTCGGCGGCGAGATTCTCCGCGCCTCGGCGCGCTATCTCAGGCGCGGCGGCAGGCTGCTCTATTCCACCTGCACGCTGACGCAGGCGGAGAACGAAGACAACTACTTAAGATTTCTTGCCGAAAACCCCGCCTTTGCCCCGCTCGACTTCACCGTCGGCTCGGTCACAAGCCGCGGCGGCTATGTCACCCTGCTGCCAAACGGCAGGCGCGACGGCTTTTTCATCGGCATGCTGCAAAAAACAGGAGACTGACATGGCGGACACCCTCACCAAAACCGACCTTGGCTCCATGAGTGGCGCCGAGCTGGAAGACTACATCCGCGCGGCGGGCGAAAGCCGCTTCCGCGCGGCACAGATTGCCGAATGGCTGCGGCGCGGCGTGGACTTTGACGGCATGTCGAACCTCCCCGCCGCCCTGCGCACGCGTCTTTGCGAGACCTGCACGAGCGGCATTCCGAAAATCGAGCGCAAACTGGTCTCAAAGGTGGACGGCACGGTCAAATACCTCTTCCGCCTCGACGACGGCGAGTGTGTCGAGACCGTCATCATGTTCTACAAGCACGGCACCACCGCCTGCATTTCCTCGCAGGTCGGCTGCCGCATGGGCTGCCGCTTCTGCGCCTCCACCATCGGCGGCAAGGTGCGCGACCTGCGCCCCTCCGAGATGCTCGGGCAGCTCACCGCCGCCTCCCGCGACCTCGGCGAGCGCATCGACGGCGTTGTGATGATGGGCATCGGCGAGCCGCTCGACAACTACGAAAACACGGTGAAATTCCTGCACCTCGTCACCTCGGCGGACGGGCTGAACATCGGCGGACGGCACATTTCGGTATCCACCTCCGGCATCGTCCCGAAGATTTACGAGCTGGAAAAGGAAGACCTCGCGATTACCCTCTCCATCTCGCTCCATGCAGCAAACGACAAACGCCGTTCGGCGCTGATGCCGGTCAACCGCAAGTGGGGCATCGACGAACTGCTCACCGCCGTGAAGCATTATTTTGACGCCACCGGGCGGCGCGTTTCGATTGAATACACCCTCATCGCCGGGGAAAACGATACCCCCGCCGATGCAAAGGAGCTTGCCGCCCTGCTCCGCCGCTACTTTGCGCGCGGCGACGCGCTGCATGTCAACCTCATCCCGGTAAACCCGGTCAAGGAAAGCGGGTTTGCCAAGGGCAGCCGTGAGAGCGTAGAACGCTTCCGCGAAAGCCTCGAACAAAGCGGCATCACCGCCACGGTGCGCCGCACGCTCGGCCCGGACATCAACGCCTCCTGCGGTCAACTCCGCCGCGCCGGCGGGCGAGCGTAAGGCTTCCCCCTTGGGGGAAGGCTGAGTTGCGGCGGGAGCAAGCCCTTCGGCTCCCCTGTGCAAGGGGTGAGCTGTACGAGACGCGATGCGTCTCGCGGAGTTTTTCTTCGTCGGCTGAACGCCGACGATTTCG
>CAKSLU010000009.1 GCA_934474225.1 uncultured Eubacteriales bacterium
CCAAAGCGATGCTTGAATTTGACTCAAAACTGTATACAATCCTCTTGCACACCTGTATACAATCTTGCTCTTGACAGAGGGCGCCGACCCCTACCGGATTTGTACAAGATTTTGCGCATACCGTAGGGCGGGGGCTTGCTCCCGCCGTCAAAGCCTTCCCCTTGGAGGGGAGCGCCGCACGGAACACAAAATGTTCCTCATGCATTTCAAGACGAGAAACATCACACAGCGGGGGATTATACTGTTATCATTCCATGTCTGCCCGGTCCCTGCGACCGAACAGTGTGTCCAAAGAAACATGCAGCACGCGCGAAATGGCGTCGATTTCAATATCCGTGACCGCACGCTGCCCGTTTTCAATGCGGGAAATGGAGCCGCGGCAAGTGTATACGGCAAGAAGCTCCATCTTCTCGGAAAGCTGCTTTTGACTCAGTCCGGCTTTGATTCTTGCTGCTTTGATTTGCGGCCCGATAATATTTGCTGCCTCAGAATCGAGTATTCTTTTCATAAAAATATACCTTATGTCTTGATTTTGGACAATCTGAGGAGGCCTGTGCGCATAAGCCTTGCTGTCATTTTCGGCTGATTTGAATCTCGCCGTGCCGCTGTTCATACTTTTCGATTTCGTTGCGGATGAGAATCAGAATTTCGCTGTTCGCACTTCTGCCTTCATAGTCCGCAACTACATGCAATTTGTCCAGCATGCCCTCGATTGACAAGGGCAGACACGCTTTCCGGTGGTAAAAAGTTGGCGCTGGACATCGTCATCGTCCTCGGTGGGCAGTCGGCACACCTTCCTCCTCTTCCTCGCCAGCCAGAGTTTTACTCGCCGGAAAGTCCTTCGGAGTTTTTCGGGAGCGGAAATTGTGCCTAACGAGGCTGACGAAGCAGGCGGGCATCAGCCCGCCAATGAGGAAAACAAAGTTAGGTGCGGTTTCAGCCCCGAAAAACCGTGTTTTCCCTTGTCAATCGAGGGCAACATCATCAATGCGGATGGATAAACTCTTAATAGCCATATAAATTCCTCACTTGTCTTCTTTTTGCAAAATAATTTCACCGTCGCGGGCTTCAAAGTCCCGTATACAGGCGCGAATCAGGTGCAGAATTTGCCCTTTTGCATTGCGGTCCTCCTGCTTGGCAACAAAGCAGAGCTTGTAGTGCAGGGACGGGTCCATGTCAATGCTCAAATGCTTGGTTGGTTTCTCTTCCATGTCAGCACCCCTCGCTATTTTTGTCGCCTGTCGGCAGGGCGATTTCGCCGTTTCTCTGCTCATAGTCCCGGACGCATTGTCGGATCAGATGCAGCACCTGCCCGTTCATGCTGCGCCCCTCGTACTTGGCGATATAGTTCAGTTTGCCATGCATCTCGGGCGTAATCTGCAAGCCGAAATGCTTGTTTGCCTTGTTCCGCATATTCTTTATCCTATCTTATTGTTAAAAGGCCTTTCCGTAGAAAGACTTTTACTATTTTCGCTTAATCTGAATCTCGCCGTGCCGCTGCTCGTACTTTTCGATTTCATTGCGGATGAGAATCAGAATCTCGCTGTTCGCGCTTCTGCCCTCGTAGTCCGCAACCACATGCAATTTGTCCAGCATGACATCATCAATACGAATGGATAAACTCTTAATAGCCATAAAAATTCTCCAATAAAATTTCAAAGTATATTTATTTTATAGCTGCTTTGCGGTATTATGTTATGTATAGATGCAAAACAAGTTTTACATGTGTTTGTTATGAGTGCAAAATGCGTTTTTCTGAAAGGACATGGTGAGGCAAAATGAAACTTGCAATTGTCGGCTCACGGAATTTGACCGTCGAGAATCTCGACGCATATTTGCCGGAGGGCGTCACGGAGTTTGTCTCGGGCGGCGCGCGCGGCGTGGACGCCTGCGCCCGCATGTATGCGCAGGCGCATGATATACCGATAACGGAATTTTTGCCGGACTATCCGCGCTATGGGCGCGGCGCGCCGTTTCGCCGCAACCTTAAAATTGCCACCTATGCAGACGCGCTCCTTGCCTTTTGGGACGGGCAGTCGCGCGGAACGCGGCATACCATTGAACTGTGCCGCGCGGCGGGCATGCCGGTCACCGTCATTCTGCTGGCGTAGCAGTTTGTCTTGCGTGCGGCGGCGGGGTGTGCTACAATAGGAAAACAGATGGGGGGTGAACACATGTCTTTTACCCAAAAAGAGATTCGCGAAATTGCACGCCGCCAGTCCGCTGTTGACGCAGGCTGTGCGCCCGCAGATTTTCTGCGGGACGAAAATGTGATTGTGCCGTCCGTGGTCAGTCCGGATGCCCGCAAATATTTGAAGCAGCCGCTTGAATGCGGCTTGATCTCCTACGGCACAAATGTTGTGGTCACGGCGCAGGACGCCTATCGCGCTATTGCTGCCGACTATGTCGGGCGTTTTTCGCCCGTGGAATGCTTTGAGACGCCCGCGATGCTGCTGTTGGACGATGCGCTGCGCACGGTTGGTTTGCGCATCTGCTTTCAGGCGGAGTATTTCCTGCCCGAACTTTCCGCGATGCAGGCGACCGCATGCAAATATGCACTGCGGCTGCTGTATCCTGCCGATTTTGCCGAACTGTATACGCCCGACTGGAGCAACGCGCTTTGCAAGGAGCGCGCGTCGCTCGATACGCTCGGCGTCGGCGCGTATGACGGCGGGCGCCTGGTCGGCTTTGCCGCCTGCTCGGCGGACTGCCGCGACATGTGGCAGATCGGTGTGGATGTGCTGCCCGCCTATCGGGGGCAGGGAATTTCCACCGCAGTGACAAGCCGCCTCGCCGCCGAAATTCTCGCGGCGGGGAAGGTGCCGTTCTACTGCGCGGCGTGGTCGAATATCCGCTCGGTGCGCAACGCACTGCGCAGCGGCTTCCGCCCCGCATGGGTGGAGCTCACTGCAAAGCCGCTCGACTATATCCGCGAGCAGCTTGAAGACTGACTTGCCAGAACAGCACAATTGTGCTCCCCGTATACCGCTTTGTGCATTGTGAGCGCGTCGCCGCTTTGTTATAATGAACCTGCAAACCAAGACTTTCGGAGGGGTTCATATGAGATTTGAAAATAAAGTGGCAATGGTCACCGGCGCATCCGTCGGCATCGGGCGCGCCTGCGCAGTTCGCCTGGCAAAAGAGGGCGCAAAGCTGGTGCTGCTCGACATCAATGCAGAGCAGCTGGAAAAGGTCAAGGCAGAGGTCGCGCCGTTTACGACCGATGTGCTGACCTATACCTGCGATGTCAGCGACGAGGCGGCAGTCAATGCGACCGTCGCAGACGCGATGCAGCACTTCGGCAGAATTGATGTGCTCATCAACAATGCGGCAATCTGGCGCACCTGGAAGACCTTCATGGAGGTCACGACCGAGGAGTGGAAGAAGTTCCTCGACATCAATGTCATGGGCGTGGTGTACTGCACCCGCGCGGTGCTCGGCTCGATGATTGCCAACCACTACGGCAGAATCGTGAATGTCGGCTCGGTTGCGGGCATCTACGGCAACGGACATATGTCGCACTATTCCGCCACCAAGGGCGCGGTCATTTCGCTGACCGCCGCGCTTGCCAAGGAAGTCGTGAAGGACGGCGTGCTGGTCAACTGCGTGTCGCCCGGCACAGTCAGCTCGTCCAAGGACGAGGACATGGACGCCTATACGCCGTGTGAGCTTTGCTATATGGAGCGCTCGGGCACAGACAATGAGAACGCAAACCTGATTTGCTTCATGGCAAGCGACGAGGCGACCTACATTTCAGGGCAGAACTTCCAGATTGACGGCTGCCGCAAGAAAATCTGAACCAACAAAAGGCACTGTAAAACCACGGTTTTAACAGTGCCTTTTTGTTTTTACACAAAAAAAAGAGAAGCGCCCGAAACGAGCGCCTCTCTCCCAGGAAAAAATGATGAAATCGACCAAAACCTCATCGTCTATATAATAGCACGCCCGGTATGGTTTGTCAAGGGGGGATGCTTGATTTCGTTTAGTATTCCAAATTCTCTTTAGTGAATCTTTGCCGTGAATCGGGGCAAAAACAAATGCAAAAATGTGCTTTTGCCACAAAAACGCATGTGAAAATGCGTGCAAACCGCAAGTGCGCAGCCCGAAAATCCGCATAGCGGCGGGGGATTATCCGTCTTTCCGCCACACTTGACCGCGCTGCGGCTGTGTGCTATAATAGAATGAAAACAAAGGAAGGAAGTTGAAAGCTATGCATTTACATACCCAAATTTTCAAGGCTGCTTTTGTGCTTGCCGTGGTACTCTGCCTGTTTGTCGGGTGTACCTCTGTTGACGCGGACATGCAGGAGAGCGTGCAGGATGCAGTTGTCATCACCGCGCGCAGGCAAACCGAGCGGGAGGTATCGGCAGAGACGCCCGCAGACGAACGGGGGAACCTGTCCTTTTTTGACAAGAGCGAGACGCAGAACACCGAAGCTGCAACGACCGCTGCAACGACCGCCGCAACGACTGATGCCGCAACGACCGATGCCGCAACGACCGATGCGGTAACCGCTGCTGTCGCTGTGACCGATGCCGCGTCTGCGGAGGAGACGGCGGCTGCCACCAAAGCGCAGGCGACTTCCGCCGCCGAAGATGCGCCGACGGCAAACGCCGATTATGTGTGCAACAAGAACAGCAAGAAGTTTCACCTGCCGACCTGCAGCTCGGTGGATAAGATGAAACCTGCCAACCGAATGAACTACAGCGGTTCGCGCGACGACCTGCTTGCAAAAGGGTATTCCCCCTGCCAGCGCTGCAAGCCGTAACGACATAAAAAACAGAGTATTCCGACGGAATGCTCTGTTTTTATTTGTGCGCGGCACGCGCGCGGAGTGCTTCATAGCAGCTGTAGGGCACGGCGAGACTGCCGCGGCCGGTGCCGAGGGCAATGTCCGGCTTGACGCTGCCGTGAAAGTCGCTGCCGCCGCTCGGCAGGATGCCGAAGGTTTTGACGGCGGCAAGCATGGCTGCCGTGTCGGCGTCGGAATAGGTGGAATAATAGACCTCCGCGCCGTCAAGGCCTGCGGCGGCAGCGGCGGGGAGAATGGCATAGACCTTGGAGATGTCCACATGATAGAGCGGGTGCGCCCACACGGCGACACCGCCCCATGCCTTGATCTGACGGATGGTATCAAAAAAACTCGGGTTGTGCGGGCGGATGTAAAAACCGCAGTCGGTGTCCAGCAGTTTTTGAAACGCTTCTGCCACTGTCTTTACGATACCGCGGCGAATCAGCAGCTGCGCAATGTGCGAGCGGTTGCGGAAGATGCCGGGGAACGCCGCGCACAACTCGTCATAGCTGATGTCATAGCCTGCGGCGCGCAGGTTTTCAATCGTCTGCCGGTTGCTTTCCTCCTTCATCGCATTGCGCTTTGCGGTGAAGGCGGTCACATCGGCAAAGTCGGACGGAGGCAGAAAGAGTCCGAGCAGGTGCAGTTCGGTACCGCCGAAATCGGTGCTGAACTCCGTGCCGCACACGGCGTGGATCGGCTTGTCCGCCGCCGCGGCAGTAAAGCGCGCGCAGCCCGCCACGGTGTTGTGGTCGGTCAGCGCAACAGCGCCGAGCCTTTGTTTTATCGCCAGTTCAACGAGCGCCTCCGGCGTCAGCGTGCCGTCCGAAAAGGTGGAATGCGTATGCAAATCGCAGAAAAGCGCGCCTGTGTTGTCGATTTCCACGATGCGCACCCCCTGTTCTGTCCTTTTCTATAGTCTATCATATCCGTGCGGCGTTGGCAAGCCGCCGCCGGCGGTCAGTCCCTGTACGGTGCGTCGCTGATGCCCGCCTTATGCAGCCGCGATACTTTGCTGTCCAGCATGCGCCGCGCCAGGGCGGACAGCCGCTTGCAGTGACCGAGCCGCGCGGCAAGCGCGGGGCTTGCCGCATAGTAGAGGCGGATGCAAAGACGCCCGAGCGCCGTTTTTGCCAGCCGCTCGTCGCGATAGCGGCGCAGCGTCCAAACGGCAGGGCAGTCGTAGGAGCCGTATACGGCGGTCGCGATATAGCAGCCGCGCCGCTGCAAATCCGGCAGTGCAAAGTCCGGCTCCTGTCGGCGGATTTTGCCGGCATAGTTTTTCAGCGTTTCTATGTTTTCCGCGCGGCGGCGCAGGGAGGGGAGCAGGAGCAGATGCATGTTCACGCCGCTTTTCCAGGCGACGGCGGCGATGCTGTCAAATGCGCCGTCGAACTGTCGGTGTATTTCATCGCCGAGCGTGTACATCATCCGGAGTGCCGCATCGCAGCGCCGCACCATGTCGTTTGTGAAATTTGTGGCGGAGGGGTTCTTCGCAAGCAACTCTTTGCACTTCATCTGCGCGACATTGAACATCAGGACGGCGAGCTCGTCCATGCGGGTGACGATCTCCGTGAGTGCGGTGCGCTCGACATCGGCGTCGTTCAGCGCGTGCACCAGCGCAAGAACGGAGTCGATGCCGTCCGCCGCCTTTTTTGCCGTATAGGGAATATCGGCAACCGAGCTATCCTTGGCGCTGAAGAACAGGGCATAGAACGCTGCTTCCCAGTTTTGCGGCGCTTCGAGGAGAATCATCTCGTAGTATTTGCGCGCATTCGGCGTGTCGTTGTCGTCGCGTGCCCGCCGCGCAAGAATAAAGAGGTTGTCCACCTGTTTGCTGTTGTCAATCTCTATGGGACCATCGAGTATCAGTTTTCGCGCATCTTCCGGGGCATATTGGGTGTGGCAATGCTGACAGACAAAGACGCCGTTTTCCTTTTTCAGTTCATGGCCGCCGCACATTTCGCAGGTAAATGCTTTCATGTCGTTCTCCGCGTTGCAGAATTTCTATATATATTGTAGCACAAGTCGGCATGCGCCGCAAGACGAACTCTGAAAAAAAGCGATATGCCGCGCAGATGCGCGGCGCGATATTTTCCCGCGGGGAAAGCGATAGGGCAAACGGAGTTTGCCGCGATATTCGATTCGCCATCGGCGAACCGAGCTTGGGAAAAACGGGCTTTTTTTCGCATTCGACCTTGCATTTTCGTTTCAGAAGTGGTACAATAATACCAATATCCAAACGAAACGGAGGGAAGACGATGCATTTGCAGGAATCCGGCGAGATGTATCTGGAAACAATCTATGTCCTGTCCAAGAAGGGCGGCGAAGTGCGCTCGGTGGAGGTCGGCGAATACATGGGCTTCTCCAAACCGAGCGTCAGCCGCGCCATCCGCCTGCTGAAGGCGGGCGGCTACGTGGAGATGGCGGACGACGGTCCGCTGACGCTGACCCCGGCGGGACTGGATGTGGCGAAAAAGATTTACGAGCGGCATACCATGCTGTCCGCGTTTCTCGAACGCATCGGCGTGTCACCGGAGGTGGCGGCGCACGATGCCTGCAAGATGGAGCACGACATCAGCGACGAGACCTTTGAGGCGATCAAGCGGCATGTCGCCGGTGCGAAGAATAAGTAAAACAGAAAGGTGATTCCGTTTCGGAATCACCTTTTTTTGCGCTTGAACTCTTTACATTTCGGCAAGGATAATTTATACTGGTACTAAGGATAATTTACAGAAGAATACGGAGGCATTCCGATGGCACATCTTGAATTTCCGTTTGGCAAAACGACGCTCGGTCTCGACCTGCCGGACGCGCGCCTGCGCGCCGTGCTGACCTCTGGGCTGCATGCCTATACGCCGGAGGCGGACGGCGAAACGCTGGTGCGCCGCGCGATGGAGCACCCCATCGGCACAGCGCCGCTTGCCGAGCTTGCGCACGGCAAGAAAAAGGTTGTGATTATTGCAAGCGACCATACCCGTCCCGTCCCGTCGAAGGTGATCATCCCGCAGATGCTCGCCGAGGTGCGGCGCGGCAATCCGGACGCGGACATCACCATTCTGATTGCGACCGGCTGCCACAGAGAGACGACGCGCGATGAGCTTGTCGCCAAGTTCGGCGCGGACATCGTGCAAAACGAGAAAATCTATGTCCATGACTGCGACGACGCCGCCATGCTCACAAACATCGGCACGCTGCCGTCGGGCGGCGCCTGCATTGTCAACCGGCTTGCCGCCGAGGCGGATCTGCTGCTGGCGGAGGGCTTTATCGAGCCGCACTTTTTCGCAGGCTATTCGGGCGGCCGCAAGAGCGTACTCCCCGGCGTCTGCTCGCGCACGACCGTGCTTGCCAACCACTGCGCCGAGTTTATTGACAGCCCCTTTGCGCGCACCGGCGTGCTGGAGGGCAATCCCATCCATCGGGACATGGTCTGGGCGGCGCGCCGCGCGGGGCTTGCCTATATCGTCAATGTCGTCATCAACGAAGAGAAAAAGGTCGTCTACGCCGTGGCGGGCGATATGGAGGCGGCGCATGCAGCGGGCTGCGCGTTTCTGTCGAAATACTGCGGCGCTGCAGCAGAGCCTGCCGACATCGCGATTTCCACAAACGGCGGCTATCCGCTCGACCAGAATATCTATCAGTCGGTCAAGGGCATGACCGCTGCCGAGGCGGCGGTGCGTGAGGGCGGCGTCATTGTGATGCTGGCATCCGCTGAGGACGGCACGGGCGGCGACGAATTTTATCGCTGCATGAAGGAAAAGGACGATGTGCGCGACATCTATGCGGACATTATGACGCGCGGACGGAACGAGACGGTCAGCGACCAGTGGATGACGCAGATTCTCTCCCGCATCCTCATGCGCGCGGCGGTCATCTATGTTTCCAGTGCCGCCCCCGAACTTGTGCGCGGCTATCATCTGATTCCCGCCGCAACGCTTGCCGAGGCGATGCAGCTTGCCGAAAAAATGCTCGGTAGTCCCAATGCAACGGTCAATGCCATTCCCGACGGCGTGTCGGTGATGGTGATTCCGAAGGAGAATGCAAAGTGAAGACGACGACAAGAAAAATTACCTACGGCGCGCTGGTCATTGCCTGCGCGGTGATTCTGCCGCAGCTGTTCCACCTGTCCGGCATCCCGAGCAGCGGCGCGGTCTTTCTGCCGATGCACATTCCCGTGCTGCTCGGCGGCTTTATCCTCGGACCTTGGTTCGGCCTGCTCTGCGGCGTGCTGTCGCCGCTTGTCAGCAGCCTGCTCACGGCGATGCCCGCGCCCGCGCGCCTGCCGTTTATGATGATTGAGCTTGCGGGCTACGGCTTCTTTGCCGGGCTGATGTATCAGCGGCTCGGCTTCTTTCAGAAAAAATGCGGTACATACATCTCGCTTGTGTCGGCAATGCTGTTCGGGCGCGTGCTGTACTCGCTTGCCGCATTTGTCGCTGCCGAGGCGTTTCATATGGAGAAGGCGGGCGGCATTCTTGCCGGCGTCAATGCCACGGCGACCGGCTTTGCCGGTATCGTCATTCAGCTCATGTTCATCCCGCCGCTGGTATACGCCCTGCGTCGTGCGGGCATGCTGGATGTGTTCCTGCGCCGCACGGGCGGCGATTTCACCGGAAAGGAAATACAGAAGTGAAAATTATCGTAGCCACCGATTCCTATAAAGGCACCGTCAGCGCGCCGGATGCAACCGGCATCATCGCCGACGCGCTGGCGGACAAGCTGCCGCTGGCGCAGATTCTGCGCATGCCGATTGCCGACGGCGGAGAGGGCAGTGCAGAGTGCCTGGTTTCGGCATGCGGCGGCGGCTTTGCCGTCACCACCGTAAAGAATTGCTTTTTTGAAGATACTCAGGTGCGCATCGGACTTATCGGCGAGGGCGATACCGCCATCGTCGAGCTTGCGGAGGCGGCAGGTCTCCGCTGTGCCGAGGGACGCGCCAATCCCATGTTCACCACCACCTACGGCGTCGGGCAGATGATTCGCACGGCGGCATCGCTCGGCGTGCGGCGCATCCTGCTCTGCCTCGGCGGCAGCGCCACCAATGACCTCGGGCTCGGCGCGGCGGCGGCGCTCGGCGTGCGCTTCTTTGACGCCGCCGGTGAGGAAATGCTGCCGCTCGGCGGCACACTGGACGAGGTTGCGGCGGTAGACCTTTCGCTCGTGCCGGACGATGTCCGCGCGCTGGAATTTGTCTGCCTCTGCGATGTGCGCGGCACGCTCACGGGCGCGGACGGCGCCGCACGGATGTTTGCACCGCAGAAGGGCGCAACGCCCGAGATGGTGGCAGCGCTGGAGGCGGGCGCCGCGCATATGCAGGCGCTGTTTGACCGCGAACTCGGCGTCGATGTGTCCGCCCTCGCGGGCGGCGCAGCGGCAGGCGGCTTTGCCGCCGGGTTTGCGGCGCTCTTCGGCGCGGAAATCCGCAGCGGCATCGGCGAAGTGCTGCATGCCACAGGCTTTGACCGCGAAATCGAAACGGCGGATGCCGTGATTACCGGCGAGGGGCGCTTTGACCGCCAGAGCGTGTGCGGCAAGGCAATCGGCGGCGTTATTGAGGCGGCAAACCGCTTCGGCGTGCCGGTCTTCGTGTTGGCAGGCAGCGTCGGGGACGCGGAGGGCAGCGGCGCTGCCGCCGTCTTCTCCACGGTGCGGGATTTTTGCAGCTTTGCGGACATCCGCACCGAGGCAAAGCAGTATTTGCGCGCGGCGGCGGAGAGCCTTGCGGCGGCTATGGCGCTCGGCGCGGGCAGCGGCGGCAGATGAGGGCTAAATCCGTGTAAAAAACTTGCGCATTTTCTATATTGACTTTATTCGTCAATTCTAATAATATAAAGTTATAGAAGTCTATTTTTCAATCGGAGGATTATTTTTATGAAAGAACTTTTCGGAACGATGCCGGACGGCACCGAGGTTTATGCACATACCATTGCGGACGGCGACATCAGCATCACGGTTCTCGACTACGGCGCAACGCTGCAGAAATTTGTACATAAGGGAACCGATATTATTTTCGGCTATGATGACCTTGAGGGCTACCTGAAGAACGGCGGCTGCCAGGGCGCAACCATCGGCAGATATGCCAACCGCATCAGCGGCGGCAAGATCACGCTGGACGGCGTGGATTACCCCATTGTCAAGAACAACGGCCCAGCGCATCTGCACGGCGGCAGAAAGGGCTTTGACAAGCGCATCTGGCACATCACGGAGGAGACCTGCGCAAAGTGCGGCGCGCCGAAACTGGTCTGTACCTACACCTCGGCAGACGGCGAAGAGGGCTATCCCGGCAAACTGGAAGTCAAGGTCACCTTCAAGATCACGGACAGCGCGCTGGTCATTGACTATAAGGCAACCACCGACAAGCCCACCTATGCAAACTTCACCAACCACTCCTATTTCAACCTGCATGGCATCGACAGCGAGAGCGCGCTTGACCATATTCTGAAGATCAATGCGGACAAGACCACTGCGGTTGACCCCGAGACGCTGCTGCCCACCGGTCCTCGCCCCGAGGTGACCGGCACGGCGTTTGACTTCCGTGTACCCAAGGCAATCGGCACCGACATTGAGAACACCGGGCTTGCTTACCCCGGCTATGACCACAATTTTATCCTCAACGGCAGAGAGAAGGAGACCTTCGCCGGCCATGAGCTGGATGTTGCAGCGGTCTGCAGCGTGCCCGAGCGCAAGCTGACGGTGCTGACCGACATGCCCTGCCTCCAGATTTACACGGCAAACTTCCTCGGCACGAGCAGCTATCCCTTCAAGGGCGGCCACAAGCAGCTGCGCCATATGGCGGTCTGCTTTGAGACGCAGTACGAGCCGGACAGCCCGTCGCGTGGCGAAGCACGCCTCAATCCCGGCGAGCAGTATCACAAGATGACCGTCTTCAAGCTTGCCTGAGCGCGGGGGAAGACCATGATTTACGACAGCATTAAAAAGCTCGTGACCTATGCCACCGAGCATTATCTGATTCACCCGGTCGACCGCACCTGGGCGACCAACCGCATCCTGGAAGCCCTGCATCTGAATGAGTATGTCGAGCCGGAGACCGCGTTTGCGGACGTTGACCTTGAGGAGACGCTGGCGGAGCTGCTGGACTATGCGGCGGCAAACGGACTTGTCGAGGAGAACACCACACTCTATCGCGATTTGTTTGACACCAAGCTCATGGGGCTGCTCACGCCCGCGCCGCACGAGGTCATTGACACCTTCACGGCGCTCTATTCCGAATCGCCCGAGGCGGCTACCGACTATTACTACAAGCTCAGCCGTGACACCGACTATATCCGCACCTACCGTGTGAAGAAGGATTTGCGCTGGGTGTACAAGAGCGAATTCGGCGACCTCGACATCACCGTCAACCTCTCGAAGCCCGAGAAGGACCCCAAGGCGATTGCCGCCGCACGAAATGCGGCAAAGTCGTCCTATCCGAAGTGCGCGCTCTGCCATGAAAACGAGGGCTATGCAGGCAATCTGAATGCGGCAGCGCGGCAGAATCACCGCACCATTCCGATCACCATCAACAATTCGCAGTGGTATCTGCAATACTCGCCCTATGTTTATTACAACGAGCATTGCATCGCCTTCAACGGCGAGCATACCCCGATGAAGATCGACCGCGCCGCATTCGGCAAGTTGCTCGACTTCGTCACGCTGTTCCCGCACTATTTCCTCGGCTCCAATGCCGATTTGCCGATTGTCGGCGGCTCGATTCTCAGCCACGACCATTTCCAGGGCGGACGCTATACCTTCGCCATGACCAAGGCGCCGATCGAGAAGGAAATCAGTTTTGCAGGCTTTGCGGATGTCAAGGCGGGCATCGTCAAGTGGCCGCTTTCCACCATCCGTCTGCGCTGCGCCGACCGCGCGCGCCTCATTGACCTTGCGGACAAGATTCTCGGCGCATGGCGCGGCTACACGGATGAGCATGCGTTTATCCTTGCCGAGACAAACGGTGAGCCGCACAATACGATCACGCCGATTGCGCGCCGCCGCGGCGACGACTATGAGCTGGACCTCGTCCTGCGCAACAACATCACCACAGAGGAGTACCCGCTCGGCGTCTACCATCCGCATGCGGAGCTGCACCACATCAAGAAGGAAAACATCGGGCTTATCGAGGTCATGGGGCTTGCGGTGCTGCCCG
Organism: uncultured Eubacteriales bacterium; assembly: GCA_934474225.1. Taxonomy (GTDB): domain Bacteria; phylum Bacillota; class Clostridia; order Oscillospirales; family CAG-272; genus UMGS902. Next base: position 12,939 of record CAKSLU010000009.1, read on the forward strand.
CGCGCCTGAAGAAAGAGATGGATACGCTCAAGGCGACCATCCTTGCAGGCGGCGATTTGCGCGCCGACGAGACCATTGCCAAGCACGCAGACTGGGCAGAGGAGTTCCTCGGCCGCCGCAGCGTGACTGCGGACAACATCGACGAGGTCGTCAATGAAGAAATCGGCAAGGTTTTTGCCGAGGTTCTTGTCCACGCCGGTGTCTATAAGTGCGATGCCGAGGGCAGAGAAGCGTTTGACCGCTTTGTCGCCTATGTCAACGAAAAGTAAAATATCATGCAGAAAAAGCACGGCAAAGCCGTGCTTTTTTCTGCGGATAAGCTCGCAAACCATGGCTCCCCTGTGTAAGGGGAGCTGTCAACGAAGTTGACTGAGGGGTTGTTCTTTTACTTTGTAACAATCCCTCCGGCGCGCGTGATGTTTCCCGCAAGGGAAACTCATTAGGAACGCTTGCGTTCCGGGCCACACTCCCTTTGCACAAGGGAGGCTGCGTTAGCGCGACACAATGCAGGGGATGGAGCCACCACCCCGCAGTAGAAGTCGGCGCCATCGTCGCCCCCACTTTGCCGTGCTTTTTTGCGTCGGTTGACAGACGAGGCGATTTGTGCTATACTATCCGATAGTTTGAAAAACACGGAATAAGAGGATACTGGCTTGAAACGGATTTCAAAACTGCTTTCCGTCGTCCTCGTGCTTGCCTTGCTCTTACCGCTGGTTTCAGCGACGCCGCAGTCGCCCACGGCGAATTTGCAGCGGAGCGGGGAACTGGCGGACGGCGTATATACGCTGCAAAGCGTGGCGGACGGAAAGACGCTGAATACCTTTAATATGGAATATACCGCAGGCGGCTACGCCTACGCCGACAGCGCCGCCGATGAGGCAGGCGAACACATGCTGCTCAAGGTGAATGCGGACGGCAGCTATCGCATCTTCCCGCAGAGCGAGGATGGCAAGTATGCCTTCCATACGGAGAGTCTCGGCGAGCATTCCCGCCTTTGCAAGAGTGAGACGGTGACGGCGCTCTCCGACTTTGACATCTGCCGCGACGGCGATGCCTACGCGGTTCTGCTGCATGGCACGGAAAAGGCGCTCAGCATCGGCAGCGGCAAGATGCTCTACCGCAAGCCGCTGGTGACGCTGGAGTCGTATACCGGCGCAGACACGCAAAAGTGGGTGATTTCGCCCGTCGAAATTTCCTCGTTTGAGCTGAAGACGGTGGCGGAGCGCGTCAATGTCAATACAGTCAGCGCGGTTTATGCGCTGGTGACGCCCGCCTACATGAAGGAGCAAATCACATGGTCTTCCAGTGACGAGAGCGTCATCCTGATGGATACGGACGGTAGTTTCTGCGCGCTGTCCGCCGGGACGGCAACCGTCACGGCAACCGTCGGCGACATGACGCGCTCGATTGAGGTGACCGTTGTGGACAGCCCGTCCTACACCTGGTACAGCCAGCATCTTGCCACGGCGGGCGGCTGGCACGGCGGGGAACTTTCCGGCGTGTATTTTTACGCAGGCGCGTACAAACGCTTTATCATCGACCGCTACAACCGCGGGCTTGACTGGATGGACACCGGCTGCGCCATCGCGTCGGTCGCCATGGTCATGCACAACCTCGGCGCGCGCTATGGCGGGGGCTATGACTTCCGCTTTGACAAGGACGGCGACCTCGAGGCAGACCCCTATGTCGTCGCGCTTGCCAACACGGGCAACCGCGGCCTCACCACCGAGAGCGGCACGCTGTATTACAACCCGATTCTGATGAACCTGCGGGAGTTGACGGCAAACTTCACGCTGTTTGGCAAAAAGCTGACCTACACCGAGAGCTATTCGGTGTCCAAGAAGATCATCAAAGAGGCGCTCGACACGCACCCCGAGGGCGTCATTGTCCATATGCAGAACGGTTCCAGTTCGCACTACATCGTGATTGCATCCTGTATCAATCCCGATGCGGCAAATCCGCGCGACTACCGCTTCATTGTCTATGACGCGGCAGGGCAGAAGCGCAGCGAGGGCGACGGCGTGACCTTTGAGGAGTCGGTCTCCTATGAGACCATGTATTATCGGTACGGTTCGATGAATTCCATCATCACCTTTGACCTTGCGGAGGATGAAACATGAAACCGAATGTGAAAACCCCTATCGTCGGCGACAGCTATGATGTTGTGGTGGTCGGCGGCGGCGTTGCCGGTGTCAGTGCGGCGGTGAGCGCCGCGCGCAGCGGCATGAAGACGCTGCTGATGGAGAAATTTACGGTGCTCGGCGGGCTTGCCACGGTCGGGCTTATCAACTGGTGGGAGCCGCTCTGCAACGCCGAGGGCAAAAAGCTGATTTCCGGCGTCTCGGAGGAGATTCTGCGCCGCACCATCCGCTATTCGATGCACCGCCTGCCTGCCGAATGGCAGACCGAGGGCGTCTGGGAGCAGAAGACCGACAAGCGCTTTGTCACGCACTTTTCGCCCACAATCATGTCGCTCGTGCTGCTCGATATGCTCACCGAGGCGGGCGTTGCGGTTCGCTTTGACACGCTGGCGACCTACCCGGAGACGGATGAAAGTAACCGCGTCGTCGGTATGACTGCCGAGACGATCAGCGGCACGGAGTATTACCCCTGCTGCGCCGTGATTGACGCAAGCGGCACCTGCCTTGTGTTTGACCGCGCGGGCGCACCCTGCCGCGACGGCGAGAATTTCATGTCCTTCTATTCGCACATCACGCAGTTTAAGGAAGGGCAGACCTACAACATGCTCAAGGTCCGCGGCTGGCACATCACCGGCGCGGGCATGACCGGAAAGGGGCAGCCGGAGGATTATCCGCTCACGGCGGGCACGACGAGCGACGAGGTCACAAGCTACTGCATCAAGGGGCAGACCATGCTCTTCGACGAGGTGAAGCAGACCGATCCGCTCTCGCAGGAGATCATTGCACTGCCGATGATGCCGCAGTACCGCATGATCCGCCACATTGTCGGCGCCTATGAAATGACCATGGACGACCTCTATCGCCCGCAGACCGACTCGGTCGGCACCTGCGGCTATTTCGGGCACACCGGCTACTGGTTTGAGATCCCGTATCGCGCCATGTATGTGCCCGGCTATCCGAACCTGTTTGCCGCAGGCCGCGTGATTTCGGCGCACGGCGACGCATGGGATGCCACGCGCGTGATTCCGGTTGCCGCCGAGACCGGCGAGATTGCCGCGCGCGCCGCCGCACTCAGCATAAAGAGCGACGTCGATGCGGCGCATGTCGATGTGCCGACGCTCCAGGGCATTCTGCGCGAGAGCGGTTTCCGCATCCATTTTGACGAAAAGTTATGATCAGGCTCGGACGTTACCGCCATTTCAAGGGCGGCGAATATGAAGTTATCGGCATCGCGCGCCATTCCGAAACGCGGGAAGAAATGGTGGTCTACCGCGCACTTTACGGCGAATACGGACTTTGGGTGCGCCCCGCGTCCATGTGGGAGGAGACCGTCACGCGCGACGGCAAAACATGCCCGCGTTTTACCTATATCGGGGAGGAAACCAAATGATACACGGCATCCATCATGTCGCCCTGAAATGTCGGGGCGAGGCGGAATTTGAGAAGACGATTGCCTTTTACCGTGACCTGCTCGGTATGCCGGTCGTCCGCAGTTGGGGTACCGGCGCGGCGCGCGGCATCATGCTCGACTGCGGCGGCGGACTGCTCGAAATCTTTGCAAACGCCGCGGACGCGCCGGGCAAAGGGGCGCTGCGGCATATCGCATTTGCCACGGATGACCCGGACGGCTGCCTTGCCGCCGTGCGCCGCGCAGGCTATCCCGTCATCGAGGAGCCGCACGACATCACAATCCCGGCGGAAGTGCCGTTTCCGGCGCGCATCGCTTTCTGCAAAGGTCCCGTCGGCGAGACGATTGAGTTTTTCTGTGAGAAGTAAAAATACCGCAAGGCAAAAGCCTTGCGGTATTTTCTATTTTGCATTTTTGTAAGAAATCAGTATGTGACAGGGCGCAAAGAGCAGGGCTGCCAGCGTCAGGAGAATCGACCGCGTCATCACGCCGCTGAACAGAAACAGGATGGACGGCAGAATCGAGAGCGCCAGCGCACGGAACACGCTGCTTTTCCGAAAGCAGATTGCCCAAATCAGACAGTACAGCGCGACCAGCACAATGTCTACGATGTAGTAGGCATGCAGTGCCGCATCCGACCACGGACCGAAGACGGTGCCCGGGATGTTCAGAATCATAAGCCCGAAGCACCCGAATCTGCCAATCTGCTCCGCCGTCTCCAGCCGCGGGCTGATTTGCTTATTTGCAAATCCGTCCTTACAGCGGATGGCGAAAATCAGGTTCGGAATCAGAATAGCGACAATCAGCAAAAGCCCGAAACCGTTGAACCAGCCCATTTTATTTGTTCCCCTGCTTGAGCAGCTCGTGCTTGATGTCCCACAGCCGCTGCGAGAGGTCCACATAGTAGTTGTGCGGGTTCTCGAAGCGCTTGACTTCGTCCCACAGGGTCTCGACTTCCTTTGCGCAGTAGTCGCGGATCTCGGTGGTCGAGGGCGATTTGTAGACGCACTTGCCGCCGAGGAAAATCGGCACCTGCAACTCGCGCACCGTGTAGTCGGTCACGGTCTTGCGCTTCCAGGTGTAGTCGGGGTCGAACAGCTCAATCGGCGCGGAGCCGTCCACCACCTCGTCGTGTACGGCAATGTAGTCGGCAATTGCCTTGCCGTTTTCCTTGTCGTACAGGCGGTAGACCTTCTTGTAGTGCGGGTTGGTGATCTTTGCCGCATTCTCGCTGATTTTGATTTTCGGAATAATCGTGCCGTCCGGCTCCTCGCGTGCGCACAGCTTGTAGACGCCGCCGAAGACGGGCGCGCTCTTTGCGGTGATCATGCGTTCGCCGACGCCGAAGGCGTCAACCGCAGCACCCTGCCGAATCAGTGCGAGGATAATGTCCTCATCCAGCGAGTTGGAGGCGACGATTTTGCACTCGGTAAGTCCCGCATCGTCCAGCATCTTGCGCGCCTTCTTCGAGAGGTAGGCGATGTCGCCCGAGTCGAGGCGGATGGCGCACTTTTTGATGCCCTTCGGCCACAGCACCTCCTTGAAGACGCGGATGGCGTTCGGCACGCCGCTCTTTAAGGTGTTGTAGGTGTCCACCAGCAGTGTTGCGTTGGTGGGGTAGAGTTCGCAGTAGGTCTTGAACGCCTCGTATTCGCTGTCAAACATCTGCACCCAGGAGTGCGCCATCGTGCCGGTTGCCGGAACGCCGAAGTCGCGGTCGGTGATGGTGCACGCCGTTGCGGCGCAGCCGCCGATGTACGCGGCACGCGCGCCGAGGTAAGCGCCGTCCGCGCCTTGCGCGCGGCGGCTGCCGAACTCGGAGATGGCGCGCCCCTTGGCGGCGCGGACGATGCGGTTTGCCTTGGTGGCAATCAGCGACTGGTGGTTGATGGTCAGCAGGAGATACGTCTCGATGAACTGTGCCTCCGCTGCGGGTGCGCGCACCGTGATAATCGGCTCGCCCGGGAAAATCGGTGTGCCCTCGGGGATGGCATAGATGTCGCCGGTGAAGCGGAAGGTCTTCAGCTTTTCGAGGAACGCCTCGTCAAAGACATTCTTGCTTCTGAGGTATTCGATGTCCTCGTCCGTAAACGCAATGTTGTTGATGTACTCGATCAGTTGCTCAAGCCCCGCGGCAATGGCAAAGCCGCCGCCGTCCGGGATGTCGCGGAAGAACATGTCGAAGTAGGTGATGCTGTCTGCCATACCGGCGCGATAGTAGCCGTTTGCCATCGTCAGTTCATAGTAGTCGCAGAGCATCGTGAAATTCTGTCTTTTTCCGGTTTGCATGGGTAATTATTGTCCTTTCTTTGTGACCTTAATGATGCGGAAGCCGCAGGGCTCCAGTATCGCCGAGCCGCTGCCGTCCTCGCCCGTGAAAAGGTCGGTCCAGCTCTCGCCGAAGTCGAAGTGAATGGGGAAGGAGGCGCGGTTCAGCGCAATGTGGATCGTCTCGGTTTCGTCCTCGCGGATGAAGGCAAACAGACCGCAGTCATGCGCCGTGATGCGGAAGTCGCCGCCCGCAAAAGCGGAATGCGTGCGGCGCAGCTTGCCGAGTGCGCGGTAATGTGCGAGCAGTTCGCCGTTTTCGTGCCCCCAGGGAAAGGGCATGCGGCAGAACGGGTCGCGGTAGCCCTCGATGCCCGCCTCGTCGCCGTAGAAGACGGACGGGAAGCCGTACAGCGTGTATTGCAGCACCGACGCAAGCTTCAGAAGCGCCGTGCCGTAGGCACGCGCATCGTCCGAGAGACGCAGATGCGCCAGTTCGTCATTGGATTTGCCCTCGGGGTCCTCGCCCGCAAGCGCGGTGAGGATGCGCGCGGTGTCATGCGTGCCGAGAATGTTCATCAGGCAGTCGCAGACGGCGCGCGGATAGGAAGCGTAAAGTTCCACCGCCGTGTTGTACAGCATCGTGCAGTCGCCGCTCTGCATATAGCTGATGATGGCGTTTTTCATCGGGTAGTTCATCACGCTGTCCAGCTGCCTGCCGCGCAGATAGCGGCGGCGTGCGCCGTAGGAGACTTTCTCCGCCGCGTTTTCCCAGACCTCGCCGACGATCAGCGCGTCCGGGTTTTCGGCTTTGACCACGGCGCGCAGCCGGTCGAGAAAGTCGTCGGTCAACTCGTCGGCAACATCCAGCCGCCAGCCGCCCGCGCCCGCGCGGATGTAGCGCGCGCAGACGCCGTTCTCGCCGACGAAGAAGTTGCGGCAGTCCCGCCCGCGGATATTCAGCTTCGGCAGAATCGGGATGCCCCACCAGCACTCGTACTGCGACGGGAAGCGGATGAAGTTGTACCAGTCGTGGTAGGGCGACTGCTCGCTCTGGAATGCGCCGAGCGAGTCATACTTGCCGTAGCGGTTGAAATAGCGGCTGTCGTCGCCGGTGTGGTTGAACACGCCGTCGAGAATGACGCGGATGCCGCGGCGGCGGCATTCGGCAAGCAGGGCGTCAAACGCCTCGCGCCCACCGAACATCTCGTCGATGACATCGTAGTCGCCGGTGTCGTACTTGTGGTTGGAGTACGCCTTGAAAACCGGGCTGAGATAGATGCAGCCGACCGACAGGCTTTCGAGATAGTCCAGCTTGTCAAGCACGCCCCACAGGCTGCCGCCGAAAAACTGATTGTTTTCGAGGTGCGCGCCGGGGTAGGGCGCATATTCGGGGCTGCCGTGCGCCCAGTCGGGGTCCAGCCGCGCGTCGGCGCGCACCGGCGTCTCATGCGTGCCTTTGGCAAAGCGGTCAACGAAGATGTGGTACATCGTCGTGCCGTAATATGTATGCGGCGTGGTAAAGTCCGGCTCGTACAGCAGGAGCAAAAACCGCCGCGACGGTCGGTCGGCGATGGAAAACTCCACGTTGTTGACGCTTGCCGTATAGTAGGTTTTGTAGTTTTTATCAAAGCGGAATTCGTAGTAATAAAGTCCGCCGTAGCCGTCCTCGCTCATCTTGCCGAGGTCGAGCGCAAACAAAAAGTCGTCGCTCTCGCCGTCAAAGCCGCGGTATTCGGGCAAAATTTCGCAGTCGTCGCCGCCGTCCGGCGCGATTGCCATGCGTGGGGAGACAAGTTCCAAGTCGCGCGGAATTTTCAGGGTAATTTCAAGAGTGTCTTTTGCAGGAAATGCGCCGGTGTTCGAGCGGTCCTTGCCGTCGAGGGTCTTAACGATTTGAATCTGCATAAAAAGCCTCTTTTTCCGCGAGATGCCGTGCCGCAGAGGTCTGCGGCACGGCTGCGGTTCTATTTAATGATTTGATGATTTGTCGAGTTTAACTTTATCCAGATGCCAGATGCGTTTTGCGTATTCTTCAATGCTGCGGTCGGCGGCAAATTCGCCCGCGCCCGCAATGTTGTTCAGCGACATCTTGTTCCACAGCTTCTTGTTCGGGTAGAGCGAGATGGCGCGGTCGTGCGTTGCCTTGTAGGACTCAAAGTCGGCAAGGCACATATACGGGTCTGCAACGCCGCTTGCCGCAATGAGGTAGTCGGCGATGTTCTTGAAGCTCTCGCCCGCGAAGCCCTTCGACAGGCGGTCGATGGTGCGGCGGAGCGCCGCGCTTCTGTGGTAGTAGTCGGCGGCATGATAGCCCTTCGTCCACAGGTCGTCCACCTCGCCGCAGTTGAGACCGAAGATGAACATGTTGTCCTTGCCGGACTTCGCCAGCATCTCGATGTTTGCGCCGTCCAGCGTGCCGATGGTCAGCGCGCCGTTGATCATCAGCTTCATGCAGCCGGTGCCGCTGGCTTCCTTGCCGGCGAGCGAAATCTGTTCGCTGATCTCGGCGGCGGGAATCAGTGCCTCCGCCATGCTGACGCTGTAGTTTTCGAGGAAGACCACGCGCAGCTTCTCGCGGATGACAGGGTCGCTCTCGATTTCCTTGCCGAGCAGGCAAATCAGCTTGATGATCTGCTTTGCCATCTCATAGCCGGGCGCTGCCTTCGCGCCGAAGAGGTAGGTCTGCGGCACGATGTCGAGGTTCGGGTTCTCACGCAGGTCGAGGTAGGTGTTGATGATGTTCAGCGCGTTGAGCAGCTGACGCTTGTACTCATGCAGACGCTTGATCTGCACATCGAAGACGGAGTTCGGGTCGATGATCTGCCCGGTCGTCTCGCGCAGATGGTTGGCGAAGGCAACCTTGTTGTCGTGCTTGATCTCGCCGAGGCGGGTGAGCACGCTTTCGTCATTCTCAAACTTGCGGAAGTCTTCAAGACGCTGCGGCTGGTGACGGTAAGCGTCGCCGATGCAGTCCTCGATGAGGGAGGCAAGCTCGGGGTTGGAATAGCAGAGCCAGCGGCGGTGTGCAATGCCGTTGGTCACGTTGGTGAAGCGGTCGGGGTACATCTTGTAGAAGTCCTTGAAGACCGAGTTCACGAGAATCTCGGAGTGAATCTTCGATACGCCGTTGATGGCATGCGAGCCGACGACCGCCAGGTTTGCCATGCGGACTCTGCCGCCCGACAGGATGGAGACGCCGGTGATCTTGTCCCAGTTGGAGGGGAAGTGCTGCCATGCTTCCTTGCAGAAGCGCTCGTTGATTTCCTTAATAATCATGTGCATGCGCGGTAGCGTCAGCGTGAAGAGCTGTTCGTCCCAGGTCTCCAGCGCCTCGGGCAGGACGGTGTGGTTGGTGTAGGACACCGTGTTCACCACCGTGTGCCATGCATCCTCCCAGGAGTAGTGGTAGTCATCCAGCAGAATGCGCATCAGCTCGGGAATGCAGAGCGCGGGATGCGTGTCGTTGATGTGGATGGCGACCTTGTCGGAGAGGTTTGCCAGCGTGCCGTATACCGCGAGGTGGTCGCGGATGATGCTCTGCACCGACGCGCTGACGAGGAAGTACTGCTGCTTTAAGCGCAGCAGCTTGCCCTCGGCGTGGTTGTCGGAGGGGTAGAGCACCTTTGAGATGGTCTCCGCCTTCGTGCTCTCCGCCAGCGCCTGCGCATATTGCCCCTGCGTGAACAGCGACATATTGAAGTTGGTGATGTCGCGCGCGCGCCACAGCCGCAGGCGGCTGACCGCGTCGCAGTCCGCACCCGAAATCATCATGTCGTAGGGAACGGCTTCAACCTCTTCGCAGTCCTTGTAGCCGATGTTGCAGTGCCCCTCGGACCACTCCTCCACGACCTGCCCGCCGAAGCGGACGCGGAACGTGCGGTCGGTGCGGGGAACCAGCCAGACCTCGCCGCCGGGCAGCCAAATGTCGGGCAGCTCGACTTGCAGACCGTCGATGATCTTCTGCTTGAAGAGACCGTACTCATAGCAGATGGAAAAGCCGGTTGCCGGGTAGTCGAGCGACGCCAGCGAGTCCATAAAGCAGGCGGCCAGTCTGCCGAGACCGCCGTTGCCGAGACCTGCGTCCGGTTCGAGTTCATAAAGGTCGTTGATATTGAAGCCGAAGTGCTTCAGCGCAAGGCGATATTCGTCCACAACGCCGAGGTTGCAGAGGTTGGTTTTGAGCGATCTGCCCAGCAGAAACTCCATGCACATGTAGTACACACGCTTGGAGCCGGTCTTGTTGACCTGCTCTTTGAAGAGCTTGCGCTTTTCGGTGAGCGTGTCCTTCACGGTCATGGCAGCCGCTTTGTACATCTGCTCCGGGGATGCATCCTTCGGCGTGCAGCCGAAGTAACGCGAAAGTTTGCTTTCGAGCTTTTCCTCTACGGCTTTGACTTCTTTGGAATTGCTGTTCATTTCTTGGGGTTCTCCTTAGTTAAAAAAGTTCATCATACATTTGCATGTATTTCTTTGCCGACGCTCCCCAGGAGAAGTCGGTCTTCATGATTTTCGTCACGAGCCTGCGGCGCTTTGCCGCGTCATGCCACAGGGCGATGGCGGCGTTGGTGCGCTCCAGCAGCTCGTCGGCATTGTAGTTGGCAAAGGTGAAGCCGTTGCCGTGGATTTCGCCGTCCTCGGTCTCGTAGTAGCCCTTGATGGAGTCAAACAGACCGCCGGTCTCGCGGACGACCGGAATCGCGCCGTAGCGCGAGGCAATCATCTGCGAAAGCCCGCAGGGCTCGCTCTTCGAGGGCATGAGGAAGATGTCGCAGGCGGCATAGATGCGGCGCGACATGTCGCGGTTGTACAGAATCAGGCTGCGCACCTTGTCGTGGTGGCGGTTTTCGAGGTCGCGCATGTAGCCCTCGTAGCCCGCATCGCCCATGCCGAGGATAATCAGCTGAATGTCGTTTTCCAGCAGCCGCTCCGCAATCGCGCAGAACAAATCAAGCCCCTTGTGCGCGACGAGACGGGAAATCAGCGCCACGACCGGGACATCCGCACGGACGGGCAGGGCAAGTTCGCTCTGCAGCGCTTTCTTGTCCTCGACCTTCTTGGCGGGCGCCTTTGCCGAGTAGTGCGCCGGAATGACCGGGTCGGTCGCCGGGTCGTACAGCGTGTAGTCGATGCCGTTGAGGATGCCGCGCAGCTTTGCCTGCTCCTTGATGAGTTCATGGTGCAGACCGTGCGCAAAATAGGGCGTCTTGATTTCCGCAGCGTAGGTCGGGCTGACGGTGGAGACCAGGTCGCAGCACTCGATGGCAGCCTTCATCAGGTTGATGCAGCCGTCGTAGCACATCGTGCCGAGATGCTCGTTGCCGAGCCCGAAGACGCCGCCGAGAATATAGGGGTCATACTGTCCCTGATACTCGATGTTGTGAATGGTGAAGACCGAGCGGATCTGATTGTACCGCCAGTCGCTCTTATATTTCAGCTTGAGGTAGACCACGGAGAGGGCAGCCTGCCAGTCGTGCGCATGCAGCACATCCGGCACAAAGTCGATGTGCGGCAGGACATGCAGCACCGCCTCGCAGAAGTAGGCAAAGCGCTCGCCGTCGTCAAAATGCCCGTAGAGGCTTCCGTTTCTGCCGAAATACTGCTCGTTATCCACGAAGTAGTAGACAACGCCGTTGTATTTCAGCATACGGATGCCGACATAGAGCTGCCGCCAGCCGAGAAATACGGTTCCCTCATATATTGTTTCCATTTGCGCGCGAAAATTTTCACCGACTGCGCGGTAAAGCGGCAGAATCACGCGGACATCCACGTTAGCGCCGCCGCATTTCTGAATCTCCGCAGGCAGCGAACCGAGCACATCGCCGAGGCCGCCGGTTGCGGCAAAGGGCAGCGCCTCTGCGCCGACAAAGAGGATTTTTCTCATATAATGACTCCTTTATCAATGTAGAACGGCATGGAATCGTGCCCGGACAGCGTTCTGCCGTCGCGAATCACGACATTCTTGTCGGTGATGACGCAGTTCAGCGAGACATTCTTGCTGACGATGGTGTCCTGCATGAGAATCGAATTTTTGACCACCGCACCGCGCGAAATATGCACGCCGCGAAAGATGATGGAGTTTTCCACCTCGCCCTCGATGACACAGCCGTCCGCAATCAGCGAATTGACGGCGTGCGCACCCTCAAGGTACTTTGTCGGCGTCGAGCTGCGGACCTTGGTGTAGACCGGGTGATAGGGAACATCAAACAGTTCCTTGCGCACTTCGGGGCGCAGCACATCCATGTTGCAGGCGAAGTAGGAGGCAAGCGAGTTGATGGTTGCCGAATAGCCGTCGAAATTGTAGATGTAATAGTCTGCGTGCATCAGGTTCTTTGCGATGATGTCGTGGTAGAAACTCTTGTAGCCGTGCGCAATGGAGTCGCGGATGATGTCGAGCAGATAGGAGCGGCGCAGGACGAAGATGTTCATCGAAACATTGTGATAGCCGTCGTCCGATGCGGTGTGCTGCGAGATGTCGTCGATGCGGCCGAGCAGGTCGGCGTCAACGAGGATTTCCTTGCCGATGCCCTCGTCCGTGACCTTCTTGCGGTGGGTCACCAGCGTGATGTCGGCGCGGGTCTCGATGTGGCGGTCGAGAATCTTCTGATAGTCGATGGTGCACACGCGGTCGCAGTCGGTCATGACGACATACTCCTCGCTCGAACGCGAGATGAAGTTGAGCGCGCCCTTGAGCAGTTCAAGCCGCGAGGTGTAGAGCAGGTCGCTCTTGTTGGAGTCGTAGGCAGTGATGAAAGGCGGGAGCAGCTTGATGCCGCCGCTGCGGCGGGCAAGGTCCCAGTCCTTACCGGTGCCGATGTGGTCCATCAGCGACTGGTAATTGTAGTTGGTAATCACGCCGACCTTGGTGATGTCCGAATTGACCATGTTGGAAAGCTCGAAGTCAATCATGCGGTATCTGCCGCAGAAGGGGATGGAAGCGATTGCGCGGCGGCGGGTCAGCTCGGGAACAACATAGTCGTGAATGTTTGAAAAGATAATGCCGATAGCGTTCATGTCCGTTCCTCCTTATTCCGAAATCATGGCGCCGGCTTCCACCGTCTTGCCGGCTTCCACCGTGCAGCCGTTGCCGATGACGGCAATGCCCTTGGCAGTCTCTTTGGCTTCGCCGACTGCGGCGCCGGTCTCCACCGTGATGTTCTCATCGAGAATCGCATAGTTGACGGTTGCGTCCTTGCCGATGAAGGTGTTTGCCATGACGACGCTGTCCTTTACCACGGCGCCCTCCTCGACGACGACATCGTGCGAGAGCACCGAGCGGATGACCGTGCCGTAAATCTCACAGCCCTCGGTGATAATCGAGTCCGAAATCACGGCGTCCCTGCCGACATACTGCGGGGGGCTGACGGAGGAGCGGGAGTAGATTCTGCCCTTTGACTCCTCGTTCATCGAGAACTTCGGGTCTTCGCCGAGCAAGTCCATGTTGGCGCTCCACAGGCTGTCGATGGTGCCGACATCCTTCCAGTAGCCCTCAAAGGCGTAGGCAAACATGCGTTCGCCCGCTGCCAGCATGGCGGGGATGATGTTCTTGCCGAAGTCGTTGGCGGAATTCGGGTCAGCCTCGTCGGCAATCAGATATTCAAACAGTTTTTTCTTGTTGAAGATGTAAATGCCCATCGACGCCTTGGTCGAATCGGGATTCTTCGGCTTTTCGGTGAACTTGTAGATCTGCCCGTTTTCGTGCGTGGTCAGGATGCCGAAGCGGCTTGCCTCCTTCAGCGGAACTTCCAGCACCGCGATGGTGCAGTCCGCATCCTTTTTCTTGTGATAGCGCAGCATGTCCGCATAGTCCATGCGGTAGATGTGGTCGCCCGAGAGAATGATGACATATTCGGGGTCATACTGGTCGATGAACGCCATGTTCTGATAGATGGCGTTGGCAGTGCCCTTGTACCAGTCGGCCTTTTTCTGCCCCTGATAGGGCGGCAGAATCTTGACGCCGCCATAGGTGCGGTCAAGGTCCCACGGCAGCCCGTTGCCGACATAGTCGTTCAGCATCAGCGGCTGATACTGCGTCAGCACGCCCACGGTGTCAATGCCGGAATTGATGCAGTTGGAAAGCGGAAAGTCGATGATGCGGTACTTGCCCCCGAAGGTGACTGCGGGCTTTGCGGTGGATTTCGTCAGTGCATACAGACGGGAACCCTGACCGCCGGCAAGAAGCATCGCGACGCATTCTTTTCTCTTTTTGTTCATAGTATCCGTACCTCCGAAAAATTTTAACGCGAAATCATGCTTGTTGCTTTTGCGATGGCTTGGTTACTGCTTAGGTTTTTCGCTCTTTGCGATGACTTTTTCTTTCAGGATGACTGCGCCGAGCGCCGGCAGATCGATGCTGACGGTTGAGGAACCGTCTTTCTGCTTCTTTGCGCGGAATGCGCCGGTCGTCTTCTTATAGCCGCCGTATTTCTCATCCGAGGAATCCAGCAGCATGGAGTAGCTGGTGTGCGCGGGGACATGCAGAATGTGACCGGGGCGTTCCACCGGCGTGAAGTTGATGACGGTGAGCAGGGCATCGCCCGCGCGGTTCTTGCGGCGGATGGCGATGATGCTCTCGTCGGCGTTGTCCACCTCGACCCACTCAAAGCCGTCCCAGCTGTTGTCCGCCTCCCAGAGCTCGCTGTGCGCAAGGTACAGGCGGTTGAGGTCGCGGACAAAGGCGTGCATCTTCTTGTGCTGCTCGTAGTCGAGGAGGAACCACTCCACTTCCTTCTCGTAGTTCCATTCGGTGAACTGTCCGTTTTCGCAGCCCATGAAGAGCAGCTTCTTGCCCGGATGCGTCATCATGTAGATGAGAAAAGCGCGCATGCCGTCAAACTTCTGTCCGTACAGCCCGGGGAAACGGTCGAGCAGGGATTTCTTGCCGTGCACGACCTCGTCGTGTGAAATCGGCAGGACATAGTATTCCGAGAAGGCGTACATCATCGAAAAAGTGATTTTCGAGTGATTCCCTTTGCGGAAGAGCGGGTCGGTCGCGGCATAGGAGAGGGCGTCGTTCATCCAGCCCATGTTCCACTTCATGTGGAAACCGAGACCGTCGCCGTCAAAGCGGGTGACATTCTCCCACGCGGTGGACTCCTCGGCAATCATCAGCACATCGGGGTAAGCCTCCCGCATGTAGCCGTTGAGCTTTTTGAAGAAAGCGATGGCCTCCAGCGAGCGGTTGGTGCCGTAGATGTTCGGGTGCCATTCGCCGGGTTTGCGGTCATAGTCGAGGTAGAGCATGGAGGCAACGGCATCCACGCGCAGGCCGTCGATGTGGTATTTTTCCGCCCAGTAGGCGGCGTTGGAGACGAGGAAGCACTGCACCTCGTTGCGGCCGACATCAAAGCAGCGCGTGCCCCAGGATTTGTGCTCCTTGCGGTCGTCGCCCTGGAATTCGTAGAGCGGCGCGCCGTCAAATTCGTACAGCCCGTTTGCATCCTTGGGGAAGTGGGCGGGCACCCAGTCGAGGATCACGCCGAGCCCCGCGCGGTGCGCCGCGTCGATGAGCGCCATGAAGTCGTGCGGTGTGCCGAACCGAGAGGTGGGGGCATAGTAGCCGCAAATTTGGTAGCCCCACGAACCGTCGAAGGGGTGCTCCGCGACCGGCATCAGCTCGATGTGCGTATAGCCCATGTCGCGGGCATAGGGGACAAGCTCGTCGGCAAGCTGGCGGTAGGTGTAGAAGCTGCCGTCCGCGTTCTTTTTCCAGGAGCCTGCATGCACCTCGTATATGTTCATCGGGCGGCTGTAGAAGTCGTTCTTGTGCGCGGCGCGTGTGCGCAGCCAGTCGGCATCCTTCCACTTGTAGCCGTCCAGTTCGTAGAAGATGCTGGCGTTGTCCGGGCGGACCTCGGTGTAGTAGCCGTAGGGGTCGGTCTTGTAGACCGCGTTTCCGCCGCGGACGACTTTATACTTATACTTGCTGCCGACTTTGAAAGTCTTGTCCGTGAGCAGGTGCTCCCAGATGCCGCCGTCCTTCTGCATCGGCACGGATTCGTCCCAGCCGTTGAAGTCGCCGACAAGGTAGACCGCATCGGCATTCGGCGCCCATACGCGGAAGCGGACGCCGCCCTCCTCGGCGTGCGCGCCGAGATAGTCATAGGCTTTGTAGTTGGTTCCCTCGGCGAAGAGGTACTTTGCAAGGTCGTTTTTGTTCTTTGCCATTCCGTTATCCTTCCGTTTGTCCTTCTGCTTTGCCGATATGTACGGCGGCGATCGCCGCCTTCAGCTTTTTTGCCATCTCTTTTCGTGTGCAGTCCGGGCGAACCTCCACGGTGTCCGTGCCGAGGGCGAAGCCATCGCCGGTGTTTTCGGCGGGGGTGAAGGCAAAGCCCTCGTTTTCCGCATAGAACCCGACCAGCAACCCGAGATTTTGGATTGCCTCTTTATAGGATTTTGCCTTGAGGTAGGTCTGGATGCTCGTTGGTTTGTCGTCCTTGGCTTCCTCGCTGCCGCAGCAGTCGAACACCCGGTTCACAAATTCGCAGAGTATCTCGTCGGTGTAGCCCGGCAACAGGAGAAACAGGCGGTCGATGGGGCGCATCCCGTATTTTTTCGACTTTCCGAACGGTGCACCGTAGAGCGCGCCCGAACGGTCTATATAAAGATTGATGATTTTGTTTTCCGCTGCCATAATTGTCCTCCGCGCAGGAATCTATTTATACATCTATTATTATAGCATATATCCGTGTCAAAAAACACCCGTTTTTATATAAAAAAGTATATAAAAAAACACTTATCTTTTTATCACATTGGTGCAAAAAGCATTCTCCGCCGCACGGCGGCGGAGCGCGTTTGTTTTTCAGAACGACTGCGTTTAGAAAAACGGACGAATCGCCGCTCGGCACCGTTGACTTTGCTTGTGCAAACTGCTATAATTTATGTGTAAAAACATTCTTTGGCGGAGGTCCATGCAATGAAAAAGAGAATTACGAGACTCCTGTGCCTCGCGGCATGCGTGATGCTGGCGGCAGCGATGCTGGCGCTCGGCGCATCGGCGGCGGGGAAGACGGTCTACCTGTCCGGCGACGGTGACGACGCGCGCGACGGCGCGTCCTACCAGACGACGGTCAGGACCTTTGAGCGCGCCTATGCGCTGCTCGGCGACGCGGGCGGCAAAATCGTCCTCTGCGGCACGGTCAATACGGGTGCGACCTATACGATGCCTGCATCGAAGGGGACGGTCACCATCACCGCTACCGACGGCAAAATGACCTTCCCGCTCGGCAAAATCGTGTTCGGCACGACGCTCACGCTCGGCGGCGACACCATTTTTGACCGCGTGACGCTCTCGACGGCAACCGGCACGCTTGCCTGCGGCGGTCACAATGCCATTCTCGGCAAGAACCTCAGAACCGTCGGCTCGATGATTCTCGTCGGCGGCTACAATGTGCCCGAGGAGGCAACCGTTGCCGAGGCGAGCATCAACCGCGACTATACCATCACCGTAAACGGCGGCGACTTCACCTATTTCCGCGTCGGCAACCGCCGCATTGCGGGCAAGTCCCCCTTCGGCAATATCTCCGGCAATGCTGCCTTTATCGTCAACGGCGGGCATTTCACCGCGCGGGACGACACCGCCAACCAGTCCGCGGCGGCCGGCATGAACGAGCAGACCGGCAATGTTTCGGTTACAATCAATGGCGGCAGAATCTACGGCAACCTTTTTGCCGTCGGCAGAGCCGGCACCAATGAGACGGCGCAGGCTGACCTGAAGGTCACCGGCAACATCACCATTACGGTAAACGGCGGGCAGATCGGTGGCAGACGCCTCGATGAAAACCAGGATAACACGCTCGGCTTCACCGGTAAGTACACGCTCCGCCTGAACGACGGGCTTTTCCCGCGCATTGAGAGCATCAAGGGCGGCAGCACCGCGTCGGTCTCGATTTCGACCGCGCTGTCCACCGACCGCGCATCGGTCGAGAGCGAGTTCAAGAACCCGCTGCGCGCAGGCGCTGACCCGTGGGTCATTTATCATGACGGCTATTATTACATGGTCTGTACGAGCAGCAGAGGTTTCTACTGCTACCGTTCTTCCACACTGGATGGGCTTGCCTATGCAAACGGCGTGCCGATCTGGACGCCGCCGACGACCATTACGGCAGAGAATAAGATGTATTCTAAAGAGCTCTGGTCGCCCGAACTGCATTACATTGAGGAGAGCGAATTCGGCAAGGAATATGCCGGCTGGTGGCTCTACTTTGCGGCGGACGACGGCAACAACGAGAATCACCGCCTCTTCTGCGTCCGCGCGCTGACGGATGACCCGCTCGGCGCATACGGCTCGCCCGTGACCGGTGAGGTCGGCGTGCCCGCCAAGATGGTCGTGGACAACGACACCACCTGGGCAATCGGGCAGTCGCTGCTCCGCGCAAACGGCAAGACCTACCTCATGTGGACGAGCGAGACCGGCCGCGGCACGGCAGACTTCAGACAGAACAACAGCATCGCGCTGTTGAAGAACCCCTATGAAGTCGCAAGCGAGACCACCATCTTCAATGTGTCGGATTATGACTGGGAGAAGCACGGCTATGCCTACAATGCCACCACCGGCGCGGCATATCCGATGGTCGTGGAGGGGGCAACCGCCGTCTACGGCGACAACGGTGAGATCATCGTCACCTACACGGGCAGCGGCTACTGGACCTCCTACTATGCGCTCGGCAAGCTGGTGCTGAAGACCGGTGCAGACCCGCTGAAGAAGGATTCCTGGGTCAAGAGCCCCGAGCCGATGTTCACACATCAGAACGGCGTTCACGGTCCCGGTCACGCGGCGTTCACCACCGATGCGGCAGGGCAGCGCTGGATGGTTTACCATGCGTACCTCGACTGGAGAAAGGAAAACCGCTATGTCTTCATCCAGCCCTATACGCTGAATGGAACCGAGTTTGACATGAACGGCGGCCCCTACGCGGCGGATACCGTCATGAAGATTTACAATGCACAGCCGAGCATTGCAGCCGCCGTCAGCGGCTTCGGCAAATAAGAAAACAAAAAAATCGCTCCCATACAGGAGCGATTTTTTTTGCGTCAGCGCTTGGGCTTTTTCGCCTCGTGGGGGAGCGATGCATAGCTTTCTTCGATGTGGATGGCACAGCGGATGTCCGGGCGGTAGGCGGCGACCTCCGCACAAATGCGGTCGCAGAGCGCGGCGCTGCTCATCGGATAGCCGGGCGGCACCACGCAGTCGAAGACCAGCGTCGTGTGCGTCGTGCCGGGCACCATGCGCAAATCGTGGATGGACAACTTTGCATCGATGCCGGTCACAATGTCGGAGACCGTCTCGCGCAGTTCGGCAAGCGCCGAGTCACCCGTCACAATGGGGTCCATGTGAATCACGGTGTGCAGCCCGTACTTGACAAAGAGCGCGTGCTCGATGTTGTCGATCTCGTCGTGGATGGCAATGATGTCGCCCGCGGCGTCTACCTCGACATGGACGCTGGCAAATTGCTTGCCGGGGCCGTAGTCGTGAATCATCAGGTCATGGGTGCCGAGCACGGAGGGGTAGCGCATGATTTCGTCCCGCACCTTTTCGACAAGGGCAGGGTCGGGCGCTTTACCGAGCAGCGGGTCCAGCGTGTCGCGCACAAGTCCGATGCCGCTGTAGAGGATGAAAAATGCCACCGCCACGCCGATGCCGCCGTCCAGCCAATCGCCGAAGATGGGGACAAGGCAGACCGACAGAAGCACCGCCGCGCTGGAAATGACATCGTTGCGGCTGTCGGCGGAGGAAGCGGCAAGCGTGCCGGAATGGATTTTATCCCCCATCTTCCGATAGAACACGGACAACCACAGCTTGACGAGAATCGAGCCGACCAATACGGCAACCGTCACGAAGGAGAAGGCGACCGGCGTGGGGGTAATCAGTTTTTCGATGCTGCTCCTCAGCAGCTCGATACCGATGTACAGAATCAGCGCCGCCACCGTCAGCCCGGCGATGTATTCATACCGCGCGTGCCCGAACGGGTGGTTGGCGTCGGCGGGGCGCGCCGCCATCTTGAAGCCGAAGAGGCTGATGATGCCGGATGCCGCGTCGGACAGGTTGTTCACCGCGTCCGCCGTGACGGCGACGCTGCCGCAGAGCGTGCCGATGGCGAGCTTTGCCGCAAAGAGCAGAAGGTTGCAGACGATGCCGACCGCGCCCGCCAGGCTGCCGTAGGCGTTCCGCACATGCGGCGAGGCGAGGTCGTCCCGGTTTTTGATAAACAAGCGGCATAACAGGTCTGTCATGAGAAACACCTCACAAAATGTGTTTAGGGGAGATTATAGCAGGTTTGTCCGCGCCTGTCAAGCATTAAAAAATCCGCCGCGCGGCGGATTTTTTAATGTCAGTCCTTGACGATTTTGTTTCTGCGAATCTTGTTGGTCGTTGTCTTTTCAAATTCGGTGTCGCGCAGCTTGATTTTTGCAATGCGCTTGTAGTGCGGCAGAGCTTCCACCGCGCGCGCCACATCTTCCTTGATGGCGGCGGCGGGGTCCTCGATGCCGAGCTCCTTGACCTTTTCTTCCGAGAGGAAGATCTCGGCGCAGAGCGAATCCTCGAGTCCGTGCTCGTTGCGCAGACCGTAGACCACCACTTCGGCGACATAGGGGATGGCGGAGATGTAGTTCTCGATTTCCTCCGGGAAGACATTCTTGCCGTTGGTGAGGACAATCAGGTTCTTCTTTCTGCCGGTAATCAGGAGCTGCCCCTTGTCGTTCATTCTGCCGTAGTCGCCGGTGTAGAACCAGCCGTCGCGCAGAACCTCGGCGGTCAGTTCGGGCTGCTTGTAGTAGCCGAGCATCACGACATCGCCCTTGACGCAGATTTCGCCGTCGCCGTCGGGTGTGATGTTGTCAAACTTGATTTGGCAGCAGGGCAGCGGAATGCCGACGGTGGTCGGATCGTTGAACATATCGTGGTTGGCGGCGACCAGCGGCGAGCACTCGGTGATGCCGTAGCCGTTGATGAGCGAAATGCCGATGCCGTCAAAGAATTCACCAAGTTCGGGGCGCAGCGGCGAGCCGCCGCAGACAATCTTGCGCAGATTGCCGCCGAACGCCTTGTGCACCGAGGCAAACAGCGTCTTGCGCATGTCGATGCCCACGCGGCGCATCTTGTTGCTCATCGCAATCATCTTTTTGAGCGTCTGCTCCTTGCCGTTTTGCCGCGCGTTTGCCATAATCTTTTTGTAGAAGACTTCGACAAAGGCGGGGACAAGGTAGATGAAGTCCGGCTTGTATTCCTGCAGGTTCTTCAGCACGAATTTCAGGCTGTCGTTGATGCAGATTGTGACATGCTTGTGCAGAGAGACCAGCAGACCGGAGACTGCCTCATAGGTGTGGTTGTAGGGCAGCACCGAGAGAGAACGGGTGTAAACCGTCGAAACCTGCAGCCCGTAGTAGACGCTGGAGACGAGGTTGTGCTCCGAAAGCATGACGCCTTTCTGCATCCCGGTCGTGCCCGAGGTGTAGACCAGCATTTTCAGCGCGTTCGGGTCACTCGTCATGGAGGCATAAGTCTCGTCGCCGTCGGCGTACAGCTCGCGGCCCTTCGCCATCAGAATCTCATAGGACAGGAAGTTGCCGAAGTCCTCCTCGCGGTCGATGCCGATGAAATAGCGCACCTTCGGCATCTCAGCGGCATGCTGCATGAAGTCGTCCTCATAGCGCTTGGTGTAGAACACGACCTCACAGTCGCCGTCGTTTACGATGTTCATGATGTCGGCAAAGGGCAGCTCCTTGTCAATCGGCACATAGACGCCGCTCGACTTCAGCACAGTGAGGTAGACCACAATCCAGTTGTAGGAGTTCTCGCCCACCATCGCGATGTGGCGGTCGCCCATGCCGAGCGAGGCAAGCGCCGTGCCCAGTGCCATCGTGTCGGCGTAGAACCGGCTGTAGGTCACATCCTGAATTTTGCCGTCCTGCCGGTACTTGAAGGCGATTTTGTCGCCCGCTTCTTTGACGGCGAGCTCCATCATTTCCTTGATTGTGTTGAATTTTTCAACTTCGTAGAGTTTGTAGGGTAACTTGCTCATATTGTCTCCTCCGCAAGAAAATCATCTTGTTTTCAAAACCATATAATCTATTCTAACACATTTATTTTAACACGGCAGGGCGATAGTGTCAACAGAATTCTGTCGTTTTTTATGTGAATTTACGCACGCGCGCACAACAGCCGAGCCCGAGAACCCAGACGGCAAGCGCGACGGCGGCGGGGCAGATGCCGCCCGTCTCCGCAAAGGCGAAAAACGAGGGCGGCAGCAGGTACTTCACCCATGTAAAGCCGAGCAGTGCCGGCAAATCGAAAAAGATGGGGCAAAAGGCAATCGAAAGAAGGGTGAGCACCGACAGAAAGAGCGCCTTCTGCACCGCGTCGCCGGGCAGAGACGCGAGAAAGAGTCCCGCGCCGGACAGGAACACGGCGTAGCACGCGGCGGCGGGGAACAACCCAAGGATGCCCGCGCCGAAGCAGGCGTCGGCAAGCGTCAGCGCCGCCGCCGTCACCGCGAGGGTGAAAAACAGCACGGTGAGCGCACCGGGCAGAATCAGCCTTGTCAGCGTTTGCTTTGTGCCGAGCCGCCCCGAGAGACGCCGCAGCGTCTCCTCCGTAAAGGGACAGGCGAAAAAGCCGAACAGACAGAGAAAGAGCAACGCAATATACCCGCGCACGGCGCGGATGCCCAGCCCCTCGGCGGCGACCGGCGCGCCCGCCACCGTCTCGTAGGTAAAGCGGAACGGCGCGTCTGCGGCAAGGTAGGCGTCGATGGCTTCGCGCATCTCTTCCGGCGTGCGCAGCGCGCCCGCATCGGCAAGCGCGCTGCTTGTCAGCGTGGGGGCGTACATCTCAATGAGCCGCGCTGCGATGCGCAGCCGCCAGAGCGGCGCGAACACCGTGTTCGGCGTATCGAGAAAAAGCAGGATGCCGCGCGTGTCCTTTGCGGCAAGCCGCACGGACAGGTCGCCCGGCAGTACCACGCCCATCGAAATCTCGCCGCGCGCCATGGCGTCGCGCAGCGCGGCTTCGGATGCGTAGGGAATCAGCCCGTCGCCGATGAGCGCGTCGCCGAGGGCGGCGGCAGCGGCGTCCGCGCCTTCTTGCGCCACGCCGCAGCGCGGGATTTCCGTCGCGTCGCCGAGACTTGCGCAGAGCAGGATGCCGCCGAGCAGTGCTGCCAGCAGCAGGAGCAATGCGCCGCGGCGGCAGACCGATTTTACAATCACAAACATACTCATACCGTCAGCCCTCCGCATCGGACAAGGCGGTGCAGCCGCCGCATGGCAAAGGCAGCCGCCGCTGCCGCATAGAGCGCGAGAACCGCCGCGGCGCGCAGCGATGCAGCACCGCCGAAGAGCGGCGCAAGCAGGTCGCAGGCCGCGCCGAAGGGCGTGTATGCGCCGAGCGCGGCAACGCGCGGCGGCAGCAGATGCAGTGGAAGCAGCCCGCCGCACAAAAACAGGCAGACGCCGCCGAGCGCGCAGGGCAGCGCCGCACCAAGCGGCGCCTGCGATGCGGCTGCCGACAGCGCGGTGAGAAACAGCGTCAGCAGAAGCAGCCCGACAAGCGCCGCGCATACCGCGCCCGCCGAAGGGGCAAGCAGCCCCGCCCGCGCGGCGACTGCGCCGATGCCGCAGAGCAGCAGCGCGCGGCAGAAAAACGGTACCGCGCATTTGCAAAGCAGGAACGCCCCGTTCGTCACGCCGAGACTGCGCAGGCGGCAGAAGACGGCGTAAGTGCAGCTTTCCCGGATGTCGGCGGCAAAAAGCGTCTCGCAGAGGAAAAACAGCAGAACTGTAAAGCAGACGGCATAGTGCGCATAGAGCGACAGCCCCGCCGCGCTGTAGGGCAGCGTTTCTTCGGTGAATGCCGCCGTCGGCAGGGTGAGGAATTCTACGGCGCAGGTAAGCTCCAGCCGCTCGAATGCGCGCGCCGCGGCGTCGGCGGGCAGCGTGTCCGCAAGCGGCTGCCAGGCGGCGTTGACCGCAGACTCGGCAGTCCGCATCAGCACTTCACCGGTCGCCGCGGCGTGCGCGACAAGCGCGCCGTTTCGCTGCAGCGCGTCCGAGAGGATGATGCGCACGGCGTTTCCGTCGCCGTCGAGAATGCCGGAGAGAAAGTCGTCGGCAAAAAGCATGGCGGCAGTGTATTTGCCGCTTTGCAGTCCGGCAAGCGCCGTTTCCTCGTCGCAGTTTTCCACCGTGAACAGCGCGGAGACTGCCTCTTTTCCGGCGATGGCCGCCACCGCCGTTCGGCTGAGAAAGGAGTCGTCGCCGCCCACCAGTGCCAGCCGCAGCGCGCCCTCTTTCTGCGTAGCGCCGGTGGATACCGCGTACAGCGCGGCAAACGATGCGGCGCAAAGCAGTACGAGCAGCGGCAAAAGGCGGCAGAGCCGCTTTGGCAGGCGGCAAAGCTCGCCGCGAAGCAGACCGAGCGCCGCGCTCATACCGGCGCTTCCGCCTGCGTAAATGCTTCTTCCCGCATGCTGCCGTCGCCGACCAGCAGCAGACGGCGGCTGGTAAACGTGCGGTACTCGTCCGCGTCATGCGCGGCAATCAGCAGACTGCCGCCGCCCGCCGTAAAGGCGGCAAGGTATGCCGCAAGCATGGCGGCATGCGCCTCGTCCAGCGCGGCATACGGCTCGTCGAGGAGGAGAATGTCCGGCGCGGCGACCAGCGTGCAGACCAGGTTGCACAGTTTCTTCATGCCGCCCGACATGTCGCGCACGCGCATGGGGCGCAGCTCGTCTGCCTCCAGCGGCAGCATCTGCGGCACGCGCACGCGGGCGATGGACGAAAAATAGCGCAGATTGTCGGCAAAGGTCATGTCTTCGAGCAGCGCCGCGCTCTGCGGCACATAGCCGACCTTGCCGTTTCGCTTGATTTTGCCGTGCGTCGGGCGCAGAATGCCTGCGGCGGCGGTGAGCAGCGTGGTCTTGCCGCTGCCGTTTTCGCCGCAGAGAGCGACAGCTTCGCCTGCGGCAAGGGTAAAGGTGATATGTTCAAGAATCGTGCGCTTGCCGTAGGCAAGGCTGACATCGGTGACTTCCAGACGGTTTTTCATGCGTGCATCCTGTAGTTTTCTAATATTTTATCATATTATATGGTATCACGATTTTCCCCGGTCGTCAACATATACTTGCTTTTTGGAAAATGATGTAGTATAATAGGGAACGACGCGGAAAATCGCGTCAAAATACGGCGCACATGCGCTTTCTTAGGAGAAACATATGAAGAAGATACTGCTTGCCCTCGCGCTTTGCCTCGTGCTTTGCGTTTCGCTGCTCGGCTGCGGTAAGAAAATGACCGGCGCGGACTATCTGTTCGACTCGCTCGACAATCTGACGACATCGGTGCAGAACAAGAAGCTCGATAAGTTCACGGCAAACACGGCATCGGGCGCGGAAGCAACCATCGGCATCGCCGATGCCAATGCGCTGGTTTCCCTGATCGGCACCGGCATTTCCGGCCTGCCGACGCTGGAGAACATCACGCTCACCTCCAAGGTAAAGGGCGAGACGCAGGCGTTTGAGCTCGGCGTGACGATGAATGACAAGCCCTATGCCATGAGCCTCATTGGCAATGCGGATCAGCTTGTGCTGGTCACGGATATGCTCAGCAAGAATTATGGCGTCACGGTTGAAGAGCTCCGCACAATGTTTGCGGACAGCCCGGCGGCCGATGTGCCTGATTCTTTCGGCGCAACGCAGAATGCGCTTGAGGCGCAGGCGGCGCTCGAGCGCTATCTCGATTTGCTCGAAACCACGCTGCGCGACAAGGTAGAGTTCACCCTCACCGAAAACGGCAAAAATGTAGTGGTCAACTTCGCCCTCACGCCCGAGAATGCGGCGGATGTATGCGCTGCGCTGTATGCCGAGGCGAAGGAGGACAGCTTTGTTGAAAAGCTGCTGCAAACGAGCGGTGTCGATGCGGATGCGTTCACGGATGCGTTCTTTGCAAAGTCCGCAGAGGAGGTGCGCACAGAGGTTCTGAACACGCTGACCGACGGCGGCTTCACCGCCAATTTCGCGGCTGAAATCGTCAGGAAGGGTGAACAGCTCGTCGCGCTGAACGGCGATATCACCGCAAACGACGAGACGGTGAAGTTCGGCATTTCCTCCACCGAGGATGGCATACATGCAGTCTTGGAGGCTGATGACGACACGATTGAGGTTTCGGTTGCCGCAAAGGATAATCTCTTCCGCCTTGACTTTGCCGCGGCGCTTGACGATTCTACGGTTGTCCTGCAGGCTGCGTTTGAAAACGGTGTCGGTAACTTCAAGTATTCGATGGACGACGGCAGCACCGATATTGATGTCGCGGTCGATATGACCTATACGCTGACAGACAAGACGCTGGATGCGAAGATCGGCTCGATTACAATCAGCGGGCAGACCATTGACCTCACCGATGCCGGTGTAACGCTGCATATCGGCGGCGAATTTACCATGCCGGAGATGCCCGCCGAGTACACCTCGGTTGCCGACTTCGGCGATGCCGAGTGGCAGGCGGTCGTGACCGATCTGCTCACGAAGAATCCCGAGCTGCTGACGCTTGCCATGAGCATGATGCAGTAACAAAAGCAAAGAAAAGCAGCCGAAAGCATAACGCTTTCGGCTGCTTTTTTGTTGTGTATGTATGGTGTAACCGTAGGGCGGGGGCTTGCTCCCGCCGCAATCGCTAAAGCAAAGTCAATGACGGTCTTTACCCCTTAAGATACAACTTCTTCTCCCCGACAAGCGAGACGCAGAGCGCGTCAAACCGCGCCTTTGCCGCTTTCGCCCCCGGCGCATCCGCATCAAAATGCGGGCGCTTGACCGCGCGCAGAAGAATGTTCTTCGGCGTGTCGTCCGGGTCGGTCAATTCCAGTGCAACAGCGTCGTACCCGGCGGCTTCGAGGCGGCAAAGGCGCAGCGCGTCGGTCGCCGCATCGCAGAATTTCTTTTTCAGCATCGGGTACTTCGTGATGAAATCAAAGGCGTGCGTGTCGAGGTTTTGCAGCAGCTCCTTTTGGCAGCAGGGCGTGGACAGAATGACGCCCGCGCCGAGCGCAATCGCCTTGCCGAGCACAATGTCGGTGGCAATGTCGCAGGCGTGGAGCGAAACCGTCAGATGCACCGGCGACGCATAGGGGTAGTCGTCGATGTCGCAGGCGTGAAAGGAAAGCCCGCTGTAGCCGAGGTCGGCAGCCGTCTCGGCGCAAAGCGCAATCACATCCGCCTTGCGGTCGATGCCCACCATCTCCACCTCGCGCCCCATCGTCACGGTGAGGTAGTGGTAGATGGCAAAACTGAGATAGCTTTTGCCGCAGCAGAGGTCCAGCACGTTCAGTTTGCCGCTCTTCGGCAGGTAGCGGTAGATTTCCGCCACATGCTCGATAAAGCGGTTGATTTGCCGAAACTTCGGCTGCTTTTTATCGTAGATGCGCCCATGCGCGTCCGCAATGCCGAGCGCCGCGAGGAACGGTTCGCTGCCGTCAAAGGTGTACGCCTTGGCACGGTTGTGCGCGGGCAGCGCAATGGTCTTACCGTAGGCGGCGCAGGCGGCGGCAAACTTTTTCTCGCCGAGGATGGTCTCGCTGCCGCTCTTCGAGCGGCGGTATTCCGCCTCCGCGCCGTCACCGATCAGGTTGATTTGCGCAAAGCCGCAGAGCGCCGCTGCCAGCTTGTCCATATCGCCCATGCCGATGTTTTCATGCAGCGCTTTGCCGTCCGCCGTGCGCGTCTCTATTTGCAAAACGGGCGCGCCGCCGATTTCGACAAGCTGCCCGTTCTTGCGCAGCACCGCGCGGTCGGCGGGCTTGGATGCCACCAGTTTTTTGAGAAAGCGCCGCGCCGCCGCCTCGGCGACAAGCGCCGTAAAGCGGGAAAGTGTCTCGCTCATTTCCGTTTACCGTCCGTATCTTTCTTGGCTTTTTTGCCCTTCTTCGAGAAGGAAATCTTGTTCTCGGTATGGTTGCGCAGCCGCTCGATATTGCCGCGGTGCATGAAGACGATTAGCGCCGCCACGATAAAACTGAACAGCACCGGAAAGCCGATGGAGCCGTGCGTCGCCAGCTTGTAGGTGATGATGGGGTAGAGCATCATGCAGATGACCGAGCCGAGCGAAACATAGCGCGTCGCCGCGACGAGCAGAAGAAAAATGACCGCAAGAATGAGAAAGCAGAGCGGGTCCAGCGTGAGAATCATTGCCGCCACGGTGGCGACGCCCTTGCCGCCCTTGAACTTGAAGAAAATCGGGAAGATGTGCCCGACCACGCAGAACATGCCCGCAAGATAGCCGCCGAACGCCGTGCCGAGCAGGAAGGAACCAAGCAGCACCGAGACGACCGACTTTAACATGTCGCAGAGCAGGGTGGCAGCCGCCGCACCCTTGCCGTAGGTGCGCAGCATGTTGGTCATGCCCGCGTTGCCGCTGCCGTACTTGCGGATGTCGTCGTGATAGAAGACCTTGGAGATGACCAGGGCAAAATTGACGCTGCCGAGCAGATAGGGCACGGCGATGCAGAGGAGCGTCAGCAGCACGAGAACGACGGATGCCGCCGTACCTGTGTGCCCGAGGCGGTCAAGCAGAATGTTTTGCAGTGTGATGCCGGTGTGCATGTCAAATCCCCCGTTCGTCAAAAAGTCGGCGCAGCCGCGCATGTATGTCCTGCTTCACGGCGTTTGTTTTTTCGGTCAGCTTCTTTGCCGCGACAACGGCATCATTTTCGCCGAGTGTGGCAAGCAGAATATCGTTTTCGGCGGCGTCCGCCAGTTTTGCGCAGAAGGTGTATTCACGCCCGTCGTCGTCGTAGGCGACGGCAAGCCCCTCCTCGATGCGGTCCACGCGCAGTTCGGTTTCTTTCATGGTTTTGCCTCATTTCCTATTATGCTATACCAGTATACCACGCCGCGGGCAAAAAGAAAAGAAAAACTTTATATGAATTGACAAGACGGTGAAAAATTGGTACAATAATAAGAACGAAAGGGGTGCTGCGGTATGGATACAATCCGAAACGAAATCGAATCGCTGCGCGCGCGCCTGACGCATTACGCAAAGCAGTATTATGTGTACGATATTTCCGAAATTTCGGACTTTGAATACGACGCGCTGTTCCGCCGCCTGCAGGAACTCGAGGCGGCACATCCCGAATACGACGACCCGAATTCCCCCACGCGGCGCGTCGGGGGCAGGGTGCTGGACAAGTTTGAGAAGGTCACGCACCGCGTGCAGATGGGCAGCCTTGCCGATGTGTTCTCCTTTGAAGAGCTGCACGACTTCCTTGACCGCGTCGCCGCCGAGGTGCCGGACGCTGTCTATTCGGTCGAGCCGAAGATTGACGGGCTTTCGGTGGCGCTGACCTACGAAAACGGCAATTTCTCGTTCGGCGCAACGCGCGGCGACGGCTTTGTCGGCGAGAACGTGTCCGAGAACCTGCGAACCATCGCCACGATTCCGCTGACACTGCCAGAACCGCTCTCCTTCTGTGTGCGCGGCGAGGTCTATATGCCGCGCGAAGTGTTTGAGCAGCTCAACGCCGCGCGTGAGCGCGAGGGCAAGCCCCTGCTTGCCAACCCGCGCAACGCCGCCGCAGGCTCGCTCCGCCAGCTGGATTCCAAAATCACGGCAAGCCGCAAGCTGGACATTTTCGTCTTCAACCTCCAATGGGGCAATCTCTACGAAGACCGTCCCAACCCGGACAGCCACTTCGAGATTCTCGACCGCCTGCACGAACTCGGCTTCCATGTGCTGACCGACCGCATCCGCGCGTCGGACTACGACGCCATCCGCGCGCACATCGAGGCGCTCGGCGCACGGCGCGATGCGCTGTCCTACGACATCGACGGTGCGGTGGTCAAGCTGGATTCCATTGCAAAGCGCGCCGTTGTCGGCGAGGGAACCACCACGCCGAAGTGGGCGGCGGCGTATAAATACCCGCCCGAGCGCAAGGAAACCAAACTTCTTGACATCGCTGTCCAGGTGGGCAGGACCGGCGTGCTCACGCCGACCGCCGTGCTGGAACCCGTGCGCCTGGCGGGCACGACCGTCACCCGCGCGACGCTGCATAACATCGACAACATCCGCGACAAGGACATCCGCATCGGCGACATCGTCATCCTGCAAAAGGCGGGGGACATCATCCCCGAGGTGGTCGAGAGCCTGCCCGGCAAGCGGACAGGCGCGGAGAAAGTCTACGAAATGCCCACGCATTGCCCCGCCTGCGGCAGCCTTGTCGTGCGCGACGAGGATATGGCGGCGGTGCGCTGCCCGAACGAGCTTTGCCCGGCAAAGCGTTCGCGCGCCATCGCGCATTTTGCCTCCAAGGCGGCGATGAACATCGACGGGCTCGGTCCGCAGATCATCGACCTTCTGCTCGACCGCGGGCTGATTGAAAATGCCGCCGACCTCTACAAGCTCCGCGCAGAGGACCTCCGTGACCTCGACCGCATGGGCGACAAATCCGCGCAGAACCTCGTGGACGCCATCGAGCGCTCCAAGCGCGCGGGGCTGGAACGCCTGATTTTCGCGCTCGGCATCCGGCAGGTCGGCGAGGTCGCCGCCCGCACGATTGCCGAGAAGTACAAGACGCTTGACGCCTGCTTCGACGCCAACGTCGAATCGCTCTGCGAGATTGACGACATCGGGCAGATCACGGCACAGAGCATCGTGGAGTTTTTTGCGCGCCCCGAGAGTCGCGCGCTCTGCGACGCGCTCAAGGCGGCGGGCGTGCTGACCGAGAGCACCGCCGTGCCGAAGGGCGACCGCCTCGCGGGGCTGACCTTTGTCATCACCGGCACGCTGCCGACCATGAAGCGGGACGAAGCGTCTGCGCTGATTCTGCAAAACGGCGGCAAAACAAGCGGCAGCGTCTCCAAAAAGACTTCCTACCTGCTTGCGGGCGAAGACGCCGGTTCCAAACTGGCCAAGGCGAAGGAGCTGAACATCCCGATTCTCACCGAAGCCGAATTTCTTGCGATGCTCGATAAGACTTAAGCGAGATTCAGATACCGCAGAATCCCGTTGTAGATGCCGCGGGCAAACAGGCGCGGATTTTCGTTCATCAGCCGCGCGTCGTTTGCGTTTGTGATGTACCCGAGCTCGATCAGCGTCGCGGGCATGCGCGTGCGGCGCAGCACATACAGGCTCGGGCGGGCAAAAACGCCGCGGTCACGCAGCCCCGTTGCCTCCGTAATGCCTGTGACGATGTCGCGGGAGAGGGCGGCGGCGGGCGTGTTCAGCGCGTAGACATACCCCTCCGTGCCGGAGGCGGACGGCGCGCTCGATGCGTTGGCGTGCAGGCTGATGAAGTAGTCCGCGCCCCAGCTGTTCGCATCGTTCACGCGCGCGGCGAGGCTCGTGGCATTGCTCGTGCCGAGCTGTGTTTCGGGTGTCGGGCGGGAGAGCCGTGCTTCCAGTGCGGGGTTCGCGTTGATGAGCGCGGCAAGTTCTGTGCCGATTTTGTAGGTCAAATCCTGCTCGCGCAGCCCGTTTCCCTCCGCGCCCGCGTTCGGATTTTCGGGGTTGTGCCCCTGGTCGATGTAGATTTTGATTGCCATAATACCACCTCTTTTGTCGTTTGTTTCCGCAGAAATTATATGCGGGGACACCGTTTTACAACACATGAAAGAACTGCAAAGAATTTTAAGCTATGTCCGCCGCGCGGCGGACGCATACGATATGATTCGCGCGGGCGACAAAATCTGCGTCGGCGTCTCCGCCGGCAAGGATTCGCTCACGCTGCTCGTCGCGCTGGCCGAACTGCGGCGGTTTTACCCAAAGCCGTTCACGCTCTGCGCCGTCACGGTTGACCTCGGCTTTCCGGGCGCGGACTACAGCGAAATCGAGGAGCTCTGCCGCCGTCTCACGGTCGAATACCGTGTGGTACCGACCGAAATCGGCAAGGTCGTCTTCGACATCCGCCGTGAGAAAAATCCCTGCTCTCTCTGCGCCAAGATGCGGCGCGGCGCGCTGCACGCGGCGGCAAAGGAGATGGGCTGTACTTCGGTCGCGCTCGGGCACCATTTTGACGATGCGGTGGAGACTTTTATGCTCAACCTGTTTTACGAGGGGCGCATCGGCTGCTTTTCGCCGGTGACCTACCTCTCGAATACCGAACTTTATTTGATCCGCCCGATGCTCTACGTGCCGGAAAAGCAGATTCGTTACTTCGCCACGCGGGCAAATCTCCCCGTGGTGGCAAGCAAATGTCCCGCAAACGGCAACACCGAGCGGGAGCATATGAAGCAACTGCTGCACACGCTCGAGCGGGAGCATAAGGGCATCAGACACCGCATCTTCGGCGCAATGGAGCGCGGGGAAGTGGACGGCTTTAAGGTGACCGGCAATGTGCCGGACGATGAATAAAAAAGAAAGAAGGAAGACCGATGAAGATTTCAATGATTGGCAGCGGCAGATGGGGCACCTTTATCACCTGGTATCTCGACAGCATCGGGCACACCGTCAAACTGTACGGCCCCGCGGACACGCCGCATATGCAGGCGCTGCTTGCCACGCGCACAAACGGGACGGTCACGCTTCCGGAGAGCGTGGAGCTGGTCTGCGACATCCACGCGCTTGCCGATGCGGACTTGATTGGCATCTCCGTGCCTTCGCAGGCGCTCCACGGTCTGATGGGCGAACTGCAGGATGCCGGGCTCACCGACAAGAAGTTTGTGCTCTGCATGAAGGGCATTGACATCCAAAGCGGCAAGCGGCTCAGCGAGATTGCCACCGAGGGGGCAGGGCATGACCGCGTCGCCGTCTGGCTCGGACCCGGGCATCCGCAGGAGTTCTGCCGCGGCATTCCCAACTGCATGGTTATCGACTCGGCAAACGAGACGCTGAAGCGCGAACTCGTCGATGCGTTTTCGAGCAAGCTGATTCGCTTCTATTACGGCAGCGACCTTATCGGCAACGAAATCGGCGCGGCGGCGAAAAACGTCATCGGCATTGCCGCCGGGATGCTGGACGGCATGGGCGTCTCCTCGCTGAAGGGCGCGCTGATGGCGCGCGGCGCGCGCGAGGTGGCGCGGCTGATTTCCGCCATGGGCGGCAGCGAGCTGTCCGCCTATGGGCTTTGTCATCTCGGCGACTATGAGGCGACGGTGTTCTCCAAGTACAGCCACAACCGCATGTTCGGCGAAACCTTTGTCAAGGGCGAGGCCTACACTGACCTTGCCGAAGGGTATTACACCGTCAAGGCGATGATGAAACTCGCCGACCGATACAAGGTCGATTTGCCGATTTCCGCGGCGGTCTATGCCGTGCTCTACGAGGGCGTCCCGCCGAAGACGGCGATCGATGCGCTGTTTGACCGCAGCCTGAAAGAGGAATTTGTCTGATGGGGCTGTTTTCGCGCTTTGCAAAGAAAAATACCGCCTCGCTTGCCTACCGGCGGCAGATGGCGCAGATGATCAGCAACAAGCGCATCAAGTATGTCGGCGAGCGGCGGGACGGCGTGGAAGAAGTCATCGGCAAGGGCGGCAGCATTTCGATTCGCGACGATGAAATCCTGCTGTTCTCCTCGGCGGATGTGCTCATGCGGGCGAAAATCGCCGAGATGGACGCCTCCGAGCTGCTCTCCAAGGACGGCGTGATCATCACCGCGCCCGACCTGGAGCACGGCGGTGCGGTGCGCACCGTTATCGTATACTATGTCTATTACCGTTAGGAGGCGCGCATGAAAAAAGAGGGACTTCTGTATCGGGTGAAAAATGCCGCCACGGCATTTTTCGGCGGCACGAAATTCACAAGCGCGGTCATCCTGGCGGGTGGCAGCGGCACGCGCGTCGGCGCGGACAAAACCAAGCAAATGATTGAACTCTGCGGCAAACCGCTGGTGGTACACACCCTGCTTGCCTTTGAGGCGTGCGAATATATCCATGAGATTGTGGTCGTCGCGAAAAAGGACGAAATTACGCGCTATGAGGAGTTTCGCACAGCCTATGGGCTGCACAAGCTTACCAAGGTGGTCGAGGGCGGCGCGACGCGGCAGATATCCGCGAAGAACGGCTTTGACGCGGTGGACGAGCGGGCGGCGTATGTCGCCATCCATGACGGCGCGCGCGCATTGGTCACGCCGAAACAAATCGGCGAGGTCGTGCTTGCCGCCTATGCACACGGCGCGGCGATTGCCGCCGCACGCGCGACCGATACCGTCAAATATGCGTCGGGCGGCTTCGTCTCCGAGACGCTGGACAGAAACGACATCTGGCTTGCCGAAACGCCGCAGGTCTTCCGCGACGAAATCTACCGTGCTGCGGCGTACACGGCGGAGAAAGACGGCTTTGCCGCCACCGACGATGCGTCACTTGCCGAGCATATCGGCATCGGTGTGTATCTCGTGGATTGCGGCGCAGAAAACTTCAAGGTCACCGTCGGCAGCGACCTTTTACGCGCCGAGATTCTGCTCAAAGAAAGAGAGGAAACACAGCATGCGCATCGGACAGGGATATGACGTGCACCGCCTGGTGCCGGGGCGTGACCTCATTCTCGGCGGCGTGAAAATCGAGCATCCGCTCGGACTGCTCGGACATTCGGACGCAGATGTGCTGCTGCACGCCGTCTCGGACGCGCTGCTCGGCGCCGCCGCGCTCGGCGACATCGGCAAGCACTTCCCGGACAAGGACCCCGCCTACAAGGGTGCGGATTCGCTGCATCTTCTTTCGCTGGTCGGCGGGATGCTGTCGGCGCACGGCTACAGAATCGTCAACATTGATTCCACCGTGATTGCCGAGGCACCGAAGCTCGCGCCGCACATCGAAAAGATGCGGGCAAACATTGCCGCCGCGCTCGGCATCGACATGGACGCGGTCAGCGTCAAGGCGACCACCGAGGAGCGGCTTGGGTTTACCGGCACGCGCGAGGGTATCGCCGCGCAGGCAATCTGCCTGATCGACGAGAAATAAAAAATAGACTTTTAAGTATTTAATGTATTATTGACGATTGTATTAAACTGGGTTCGTATTTTGAATTCAATAATTGAATTCTATTTTTGTGCAAAACTTTAAAAGGAGGGGCATGATGGGGTGGCTTTATTTGATAGGAATTGTTGTCGTCTTGCTACTTTTTCCGTATCTTCGTATTTTTCAAAAGCGGCTGTGGTTGGCAGCGAAGATAAACAAAAGCGTCAAAAAAAGCGGCGGTCGCTTTGTACCTACGCATTCATTCTGGATGTTTGGGCGGAAACATGGAAGTAATTGTGACTTTTATGTGGAAACCCGGGACAAAATCTACTCTGTTAAACTTTTCTCTGTCAAAAAGAGGACATCCAGCTTGGTTTTTCTGGACGACAGCAAATACTCTATACGAAAGCATTTTGCTCTTTCCTCCTATGGCGGTGTCTATACGACATCTTTTGACGGCAAATCTCATGTGCTGCCGAAATATAATTTTAAATATCGTTTTGCCGAAAACTGGTATCTGAAAGATTTTGTGCCGATACTTTTGATACATCCGATCTGTCATCAAATTCGGCAACGGGTGCAGGGGGATGAACGCGATGTAAGTTCCGGTGATCTCGTAAATGGTATTTTTGTTTACTCCCTGTCTCGTTTCTTATCTATGATGGAGTATGGGGTGGATTTTCACGAATGAATATGCCGTCTTTTTTGCATATGGCGGGGAAGAGCAAGCTAGATGATTCGTTGACTGCGGATTTGCATCTTGAAAGTTTATTGCCGAATAAAATATTGCCGATTGTGATGTCTCCTTGCGACAAGCAGACTGTTATACTTCGGCAAGAGTTTTTTCAAAACATGGAAAACGCAGCTTTTTTGGAGCATATACATAAACTTTTAGGGGGGTTTACGCACGATTAATGCGGAGAAATATCATTATTCTCAGGCTGAGTTGCATGCGGAGCGAACCCTCCTTCACCTGCGAGTATTGCATTTATATAGAGATATGCATAATCAAGGAAAATGCTCTGATTGTCTTTTTAATAAGTATTGCAGAGGGTGTCCCGCGGATTCATATGGACAAACTCTTGATCTGTTTAGACAAAATGATAATTGCATATAGTACAGAGAAAAACAAACAAACGTCTTCAAAGATTCATCCGATATGGCAAGAATTGAAAATACTTTTTTCAACAGAATGATATCGGATAATGTATTAGACAATCGAAAAATTCTTATGGCGCTTTTAATTCTATGCAATGTGCAAGAACAAAGTTTGTTCTTGCACAACCCGACAGAATGGAAAGAAAAGCACGCTAAATTATATTTAAGCGATGATGACTTGCAATATCTTATTAGTTTTGTTCTCAAGAGGCATGTTTCTTGTTGAAAATATAGAAATAGGGGTAACGAATCATTAATACATTTAAAAATATTTTTAAAAACACAACCGCATATTTTTTTCAAATTTTGATATCAATATGGCCGGCCTTCCTTATTGGAAATGGTCTTGTCGGGCTTCTGCTTTCTTTGATTTTAGAAAATCAGAATCGCCTGATTATCCGGCTTTGTGAAACAGTTGCCTGCGTTATCATCGTGTGCGTCTGTTTATTCATGATGGCATATCGAAAGGGATACAAAAACGCGCAATTTAATCTTTTACATTCGTTGTTATCTATAGTGTTTGCGCTTGGACTGCATTTGATATACGCGAATATATTTCACTTTACAGAGTACACGACCGGCGGGGCGTATTATTTGGCTCATATATTCCACGCAGGGAGAAACCAATCGATTACCTTTGTGTATTCTGATGTGCCGCCATATATATACATGCTTTCAATATGCATTACAGATTGTTTCTACATAGCGGCTTCAATTTTAGGAGAAAAAATTGGGCAAGAGAAACGATTAGATGACCGAAATGCTCTGCATGGGATAAATAAAAGAGGTATTTTATAATAAGCGAAGCGGTTTGTAAACGCAAAGGATAAGTTGGTGCGTTGTAAATTTGGATAATTTATATTATAAAAAATCAGTCGAAAACCGATGTTTTCGACTGGTGCAATGTCGATGACTCGCGCCGCGCTCACCGCTCGCGACATTTAAGGAGTAAAAAAGTCGGCGCAGCCGCCTTTTTTACGAGATTTTTATAGAATAGGCATGTTGCGCCGACCCTGTCGGGCTGCCGGAGCAGCCCGTATAGAGTCGTTTTGCCGCCGCAGCGGTTTTTCACACACGTCCTCGGTTTTTTCGTCCCTGCCGCGGCGGCGGACGGGGTTTTCACTATTAACAGGATATGGCGAGTCGGCGGTTCTGCCACCGCAAAGGAGTACATATGATTCAAATTTCCCCCTCGGTTCTGTCCGCAGACCTTGCAAGGCTCTATGACGAGTGCGCCGCAGTGGAGGCGGCGGGCGCGGACCTCATTCACCTCGATGTGATGGACGGCGCATTTGTGCCGAACCTCACCTTCGGCGCGCCGGTCATCAAATGGGCGCGTCCCGCGACCAAACTGCCCTTTGATGTGCATCTGATGATTGAAGAACCTGTGCGTTACATTGCGGATTTTGCAAAGGCGGGTGCAGACATCCTCACCGTGCATATTGAGGCGTGCCGCGACCTCGGCGCGACGATTGACGCCATCCGCGCGGCAGGCGTGCGCGTCGGCGTGTCGATAAAGCCGAACACGCCTGCCGAGACGCTCTTTCCGTGGCTTGACAAAATCGACATGGCGCTTGTCATGACGGTGGAGCCGGGGTTCGGCGGGCAGGGTTTGATTGAGGAGACGCTGCCGAAGATCACCGCACTGCGCACTGAGGCAGACCGCCGCGGCATCCCGCTCGACATCGAGGTGGACGGCGGCATCAAGGCGGAGAACATCGGGCGCGTCGCGTCCTTCGGCGCAAACATTTTCGTCGCCGGTTCCTCCGTGTTCGGCAAAGCCGACCGCGCCGCCGCCATCGCCGCGCTGCGCGCCGCAGCAGAGCAGTAAAAAAGCGCTTGCCGAGCAAGCGCTAAATGCGCAAAGTTGTATTCTGAGCGATGTTCGTCAGGTTCGCAAAGCGAGGCTCCCCTGT
Source organism: uncultured Eubacteriales bacterium (assembly GCA_934474225.1). Taxonomy (GTDB): domain Bacteria; phylum Bacillota; class Clostridia; order Oscillospirales; family CAG-272; genus UMGS902. The sequence goes on from CAKSLU010000009.1 coordinate 50,701, forward strand.
GCAAGGGGAGCTGTCACCGTTAGGTGACTGAGGGGTTGTTTCTTTGCCTTGTAACAATCCCTCCGTCGCCGTTCGGCGACACCTCCCTTTACACAAGGGAGGCTTAATTCACACGGCGCGATGCCGGAAATACCTGTATCCAAACGGTCTACATGACAACTTCGCCATCTCTTTCGAGCGCTTGCCGGGCAAGCGCTTTTCTACTTCTATACTTCGCTTCGATACTGCGACGGCGTCTCGCCGACGATCGAGGTGAACACCTTGCAGAAATGCGGCGCATCGAAGAAGCCGAGGATGCAGGAAACCTCCGTAATCGAGATTTCGGGCGAGCTTGTCAACAGCATCTTGGCTTTCTCTATCTTCGCATGCATGCGGTACTGCGAGGGCGACATGCCGGTGTGCGCCTTGAACGCGCGGCGGAAAGAAGTCTCGCACAGGCAGCACATTTTGGCCAGCGCCGCGACCGACACATTGCTCTCGACATGCTTGTTCAGATAGAAGATGGCGGGCGCGACATTCCGCTTGATTTCCGCGCTCAGCTGCTTACGGGACTCATGATCCGCCAGCCGGTCGAGGAAATTGCAGAACCTGGAAGTGTTCTTCAGATAAACTGCGCGCGTGCTTCGGCTGTTTTCGCAGATAAATTGCAGGTCGCCGACCAGATGGACGGGCGTATCCTCCATGACGCAGACGATTCGGTCATAGAAACAGAGTTCCTCCCGCTTGCCGTCGTGCAGCACGAAATTTACAAGCAGGTCAGTGCAGTTCTCCTCATCCTTCTCAAAGCGGATCAGGTATTCGCAGCCGCACGGAATGTAAAGCAGATTGCCTTTGACAAACCGTGCACGCTCGCCGCTTGGGTATTCGATGGAAACGGCGCCGCTGCTTATGTACATGAAGCCCTGCTTGGGGCGGGGCGCGCCGATGAAGTTCCAACTTGCGCCGGGCTCCCATTCCTGCAGAACGCCGCAGATGTAGCAGAGAACATGTCCGATGCTGATATCCGAAAATCCGATGATACGCATGCGCTTGCTCCTCTCTTTGAAAGGTGGCTTTTTTTCATTTTAATACAACCCGCCGCGTATTGCAAGCCTGTCACCCCGAAAAATGATGAAATATACAAGTGAAGAATCGCAATATACTATAAAATACAAACACCGCCATGCTATGCTTGACATGTAAGGTGGCACACGGCTGCCGATTGGAGGGCTGTATTATGAAACGAATTATTCTGCTTGCCGCGGCGGCAGTGCTGCTTTGCAGTCTGCTTGCGTCCTGCGGCAAGGAAAAGGCGCCGGTTACCTCCGGCGAAACGACCACGGAGACTGTTGAAACCGAGCTGAAAGTCCCCACTGCCGATTACGGCGGGCACACCTTCAACTTCCTGTCGGCGGGGTACATCACCTACAACGACTTCGATTTTGAAGAGGAAAGTTCCATGCCGCTGCCGAACGCGCAGTACAAGCGCCGCCGCAAGGTGGAAGAGGACTTCGGCGTGACCATTAAAGAGACGCTGGACAACAGTTATCCCACCGCCAGCGTCACGGCAGGACCGGGCTATATGACGCTCATCACCAACTACACGGCAGGTGATGCCGAATATGATGCGGCGCTGATCGCCGGATATGATGTATCCGGGCTTGCCTATGTCGGCGCACTGTACGATATGGCATCCATCGACACGCTGGACCTCACCAACAGTTGGTGGGATCAGAATGCCAACAAGAGCCTGACGCTGAAGGGCGTCACCTTCTTCACCACCGGTGACATCACCTGCTCGGACAACGATGCCGTCAACATCATCGTTTTCAACAAGGCACTGCAGGAGCAGTACGGACTGGAGAATTTCTACGATGCGGTTGACGACGGCACCTGGACGCTGGACAAGTTCGGCACACTGGCAAGACAGGTGACCGAGGATCTCAACCAGGACGGGCAGATGAACGAGAACGACCGATTCGGCCTCATCTGCTGGGACGACTCCATCTGCGCCATTGTCAGCGCGGCAGGACAGCGCTGCTGCGTCATCAACGACGCGGGCGAAATGGAGTTGACGCTGTATAACGAATCCACGCTTTCCGCACTGGAAACCTACATGCAGCTGGTCAACGACAAGACGCACACCTTTGTCTATAAGCGCGTCATGAGCGATGCGACCTCGATTTGGCTGAACAACCAGGGGCTCTTCTGGACAACACGCATCGATGTCGTGCCGCGGTTCCGCAACATGGACAGCGATTTCGGCATTCTGCCGTATCCGAAGCTGACAGAGACGCAGACCGACTATTACTCCTGCCTCGCGCCCTGGAACAGCCAGTTCATCTGCGTGCCCGTCATCCAGGAGGACGTCAGCCGCACCGGTGTGCTGCTGGAAGCGCTCGGCTATTACGGACAGAAAATCGTCCTGCCCGCCTACTATGATGTCAACCTGGTCGGTCAGTCCTCCCGCGATGAGGAATCCGAGGCGATGCTGGACATCATCTTCGGCAATGTGGTCTACGACATCGGGTACATCTACCGCGTCGGTCCTTACAACAAGGAATTGATTTATATGCTCCGCGCCGGGGACACGAGCTTCGCCTCCCGGTATGATTCGCTGCTCGGCAAGGCGGAGACCTCGCTGAAGACCATCAACACCGCATATTCCATGGCGGTCGCGGATTGGCAGAAATAAACACGCACGAAAAAAAGCCGTCACAGACGGCTTTTTTTCTGTTGCCGGACGCCCTTTGGATGTGTTATAATCAAAACGGGAAGGCAAAAACCGAAATATACAAATAACAAGCCGCATTCTACATTCCAACGCATCGGATGCATGATAGAATAGGGATGAAGTCGATTCAAATCACTTTTTTTGTATATTTCGGAGGAAAAAAGAAATGAATGCAGAATTCAAGGTAACCTGTTACTCGTCCGAGGGCGCGGTCTTCACAATGGACCCCGTTGTGGAAGAAAACGGGGCAGAAATCCGCATGACCATCCCGCGTGAGCAGCTCTGCTCCCCGCGGCTGAACAAGATTCGCATCGAGACCAATCTGACGCGCGCGAAGGTCGGGGACGAGGGCTATATGTTTTACCCCACCAACTTCGGCTGCGCTTTTGTCATGACCAAGTTCACCGAGCGCAAGGTCGATGATTATGAATTCGAGTCCTGGCTGTCCGCAACGCCGGTCTGCGGCATCTGCGAAAACGAGAACGCACTGTTCTGCCGCGTGGACAAGGAGGCGTTTGATGCGCGCTTCTATGTGACCTTCAAGGGCGGCGTCTACAGCATCTGCCCCGAGTTCCTCTTTGACGGCGACGAGCCGGATGAGGATGTCGTAATCGTCTACCACCGCATGCCGGGCGCGTCCTATTCGGACATGGCGCGGTACTATCGTCAGTATCAGATGGAATACCGTGGCTGCGTACCGCTGAAGGAGCGCGTCAAGCGCCGCGACGCACTGCGCCGCGCAGCGGAGGGCATGGAACTGCGCATCCGCATGGGCTGGAAGCCGATTCCCACGCCGGTGCGCCATCAGACGCTCGAAAACGAGCCGCCCATGTATGTCGCCTGTGACATCGCAGAATTGAATAAAATCATCGACAAGATGCACGAGATGGGCGTCGGCAAGGCAGAACTTTGCCTCGTCGGCTGGGGGCCCGGCGGACACGACGGCAGATTCCCGCAGCAGTACCCGAGCGACCCGCGCTTCGGCGGCGACGATGAGCTGCGCAAGTTCATTGCCAAGGCGCAGGGCTACGGCTATCAGGTCGTCTGCCACACGGTCAGCTTCGGCGCCTACGAGATTGCCAATAACTTCGACCGCGACCTCTTAGTCAAGACCAAGGCGCTGGACGAGAACGGTCAGCCCGGTCTCTATGTCCGCACCATCTACAAGAAGAACGGCCTCAACGGCGGCGAACCCTACTGCGTCTGCCCGAAGCATGCCTATGAGACCTACGCCGTCAAGGACCTGCCCGTCGTGCGCGGATACGGCTTTGAGGGTCTGCACTACATCGACGAGCTGACGGCTTATGTGCCCGAGAAGTGCTATGACAAGAAGCATCCCGGCTCCCGCCGCGACAACTGGAAGTACAACCGCAAGCTGGCACAGCTCTCGCGCGACCTGTTCGGCGGCTACCAGTCCGAGGGCTACATGGACTACATGAACGCAGACCTCGACGCGATTCTCTATGTCGGCTGCGTCACGCGCTTCCCGCACCCGAATTACCCGATCGTCGACCGCGGCATTCCGTTCTGGCAGCTGGTCTACCACGGCATCGTGCTTTCCAACCCCACCTCGTCCACGGTCAACTACCCGATCAAGGACAGAGACCTGCAGCTCAAGTTCTTCGAGTACGGCGGCAGACCGGTCATGTACTTCAACAGCAAGTTCGGCGAAGACCGCAACTGGATGGGCGACGTTGATTTGTTCAACAAGACCGATGAGGAGATCGAGGACAGCGTCCGCGCGCTGAAGCGTGCCTATGACGACTATGAAGCCCTGCTGTATCTGCAGTACGAGTTCATGGACGACCATCGCATGATTGCGCCCAAGGTCTACCGCACGACTTATTCGGACGGCAGCGTGATGACCTGCGACTACAACAACTTTACCTATACGCTCGAAAAGCCGGGCGAGGCGCCGCGCACGGTTGAAATGTACAAGATGAAGGCGCCGCGCAGCTGTGTGGATAAGGCAGCGGACGGCAATTCCAACTTCACGCTGATGAACAACTGATTTAAGTCTCAGGACACGGAGGTATCCAATGAAAAAGCACACCATCAAGGCGGCGGCACTTCTGCTTTGCGCAGTTCTGCTGCTCTCCGCGCTCTCACTCGGCGCATTTGCCGTAAACGAGGCGCGCGTCGAGGGGGACTATTATGTCCTCTCGAAGGCGGACTATGCGGACAAGACACGCGCGGCGTATCTTGCCAAACTCACCGCCTTCTTCACCGACTACAAGTTTGTCTGGAACCGCGACGGGTCGCCCCGCGTGGCACTGCCGGACAGCTGGTACGGCGTGATGAAGGGCAGTGACACGCAGAACAACCCCTATCACCAGAAGGTCGCCAAGCTGTTCAAAAATGAGAAGACCGGCATTTGGGAATCCTATGTTGCCGACTCCTTCGGCATCGACATTCTCAACCTGTACATCCTGCGCGATATGTACGAGCAGTACGGCACGCCGACCACCAAGGTGATGACCGACGACTGGGTCAAGTACGATGTCTGGGATATGGGCGGCGGTCACCGCACGATGGGCGCGTATGCACTCTCCAAGAATAAGGGCTATGTCGCACCTTATGTCGGCAGAGCCGAGTACGGCAACCACTATTCCTGGTGCGAGGAACCCTGGATTGAGACCAACACGCTCGGTATGGTCGCCGCGGGCATGCCCAATGTCGCGGTGGACCTCACCGCGATGTTCGGACCGTTCACCGGCGACACGGACAACCTCGGCTGGACGGACTATATCGCCGCCATGTACGCCATGGCATACTATGAGAGCGATATTCCCACGCTGATCCGCGATGCGGCGGCAATTTTCGCCGAGGACTCGTGGGAGCGCGAGGTCATCGCCATCTGCATGAAGCTCTACAAGGAGAATCCGACCGACTGGCGGCGTTCCATTGTGCTGGCAGAGGACCTCTGCACCCGCCGCAACTATCATTATTATTCCAGACAGACGACCGTCAACGAGCAGAGCCGTGTGGACATCAACATGGCGTTCTCCATCCTCGGTCTGCTGTACGGCAACGGCGATTTTGACGAGACCTGCAAGATTTTCTCGCTGGCGGGCTACGATGCGCGCGGCGTCTGCTTCCTGCCTGTGCTCGGCATCATCGGCGGCACGGCAGTGCTGCCCGAGGAGGCAAACACCTACCTGTGGCAGGACGGCAAGGGCATTATCGTCAACACCTATGTCGAAGAAGCGGCAAACGATAAGGGTATCTGGATGCACCACGCCGGTCTGCCGGAGAACTATAAGCTCTCTGACATCATGGATATGTTCCGGGAGAACTTTGAGCGCGTTCTCGTTGAGAACGGCGGCAAAATCGTCGGCGATACTTACTACATCCCGAAGACGAACTTCCGCACCTACGACTATGTCAAAATAGGTAACTTCAATTTCGAGACCGGCGACCTCACCGGTTGGACCTCGCTCGGTGCGGCTGCACCCGAGTCTTCGACCTATGCCTTCTACGGCGAATATGCGCTGAAGGTAAGCGGTGACAAGAGCGGCGAGAGCGGCGCATACCAGACCGTGTCCGGTCTGAAGGTCGGCTCGGCTTACCGTCTCGATGCCTATGCGCTCTCCTCCAAGGACGCGACGGGCTATCTCTTTACACGGGATGCCTCCGGCAAGACGCAGACGGCGGCTGTCTCGGGGCAGACCGACTTCGTCAAGCGCGACCTTGTGTTCCACGCAACGGCGGAGACCATGCAAATCGGTCTCATGCTGCCTGCCTGCGATTCGACCTGCTATGCAATCGCGGACGAGCTGACGCTCTACCGTGTAGAAGAAACCACGCCGTCCGGCATGCAGGTCACGCTGCCGATGGAGGCGGCGACTGTCGGTACCATCATCAATGCAGAGGGCAAGTATGAAAACAGCGTGCGCATCACGGTGGATGGCAAGTCCGCGCGCGAAGTGCTGTTGAAGTGCACCTTTGCTAACCCGTCAAACGCCATTGTGGATGCAAAAATCACCGTCAACGGCGAGAGCTTTGACACGGTGCCGTTCTACAAGACCGGCGCGATGACCAAAAACGGCGTGGATGTGGCATACATTCCGGTGGTACTGAACAAGGATGTCAACACGGTTGACCTCGCCTACGACGGCAAGGTTCTCTATATGAAGAATGTTGAGGCGGTCATCGAGCGCACGAGATGTGTGGAGGCGAACCTCGACGCCATCACCTTCCGCGAGAATGTCAGCACGACACCGAAGACGGATGGGTCGACGCAGGTGGAAAACGCAAATGTGGTCTACCTCGGCGGCACGGGTGCAGGCGACGGCTCCTCGCCCGAAAAGGCGCTCAACAACCTGATGGCAGCCTATGACGCGCTGGATCTGTCCAAAGACTGCACCATCGTCGTCTGCGGCGAGTTTACACAGGCAAAATCCTTTAACCATACATCCAGCTTTACGGGCTCAGTCACGCTGACCTCGGTTTACGGCGGCGTGGACTATCGCAAGAATGGCGCGGCTATCGTCACGCCCGGCGCACGCTTTGTCTGCAACGGCAAAACGATTTTCAAGGATATTGATTTCCGGCTGACCGGCAAGTATTACTGCATCGTGGCGCAGCATTATCCGCTTGTCATGGATACCGGCGTCACGATGAGTAGCACGGATGCGGGCTTTGTCGGCACCTCGTTTGCCAACGGCTTTGACATCATCGGCGGCTACCAGGCAGGGCAGGCCATCGTCTACAGCGGTCAGACCCCGCCCAAGGCATCGGATGCGCCTGTTGACATCACCATCAAGAGCGGCAGCCATTATGTCATCGCCGCATATTCGAGACAGGTCACCGAGCCTGCCTATGGCGGCGACGCGACCATCCGCATCAGCGGCGACGCACAGGTCGGCACGCTGTATTTCGCACCGGTCAATACGGGTGAAGAGAATCCCTTTGTCGCGGACGGCGATATTACCGTCGAGCTGCGGGACAAGGCGTCTATCACCAATATGTTCGGCACGACCAACAGCGCAACGCTCGGCAGCCTCACGCTGAACTGGTACGGCGGCACGATCGATTTCTTCGATTTGACCAACTACTCCAAGGCGACCGTGAAGGTCACCAGAGGCACCACGCTGAACTACAGCAAGACGGCGGAGAAGGCATCCTTCTTCACCAAGGTGGCAGAGAAGTTTGACAAAAAGAACGCAACGCTCGTCGAGAACAAGTTCAGCTTCACGCGCGACTATACGGACAACTTCACGGATGTGACGGCAAACGCATGGTTCTACAGCTATGTGCGCGATGCTTATCGCATCGGACTTGCAAACGGCACGAGTGCGACCAAGTTCTCGCCCGACGGCAGCTTTACCGTCGCGCAGGCGCTGACCGCGGCGGCAAATATCCATACCATCTACAACGGCAAGACAGTGGACACCGCAGGTGCGAAGAACTGGTATGACCCCTATGTGGACTACTGCATCGCAAACGGCATTATCAAAGCAGGGCAGTTCACAAACTATAACGCGCCCATCACGCGCGGCGATATGGCTATCGTCTTTGCAAACATCCTGCCCGACAGCGAATATGCGGCTGTTCGCAGCGGTTCGAATCCCGATGTGACAAGCAATCTTGCTTGCTACGCGGCAGTACAGAAGCTGTACAATGCAGGCATCGTCGGCGGCGACGCCGGCACGGGCAACTACCGCCCAAGCGACGGCATCAAGCGCTCCGAGGCATGCGTCATTTTCACCCGCATTGCCATGGCGGATATGCGCGCGAAATAAATCGCTCTCCTATCAAGAAAAAAGCGACACGCATTCGCGTGCCGCTTTTTTCTGTTCGGTTGGAAGAAAATCTGAAAACGGCGATATGCCGCCAGCCGTCTCCTTGACGGCGAAGCCTACTCCGTGGTAATATATACATATAGCAGCGCCGCCGATGCGGCATGGCATGGTGGCTTGGTGAGGAACTTTGCCTGCACCGGCATGCGTGCACAGCAGCAAGGAGAAACGACAATGAAAAGTGAGAAAAAATATCTTATCTTAAAAACTGTCTTTCTATGCGCATTGGTCGTATGGATTGCTTTCTTGGCTTTTTTCTTCTTATATGTGCAAAAACTGCCTGTGGAACAGATGCGTACAATCGTTGCTTACTTTGACGCGCATCACAGCATGCTGTGTGCAGCTGCATTTTTGTATGTCTTTCCACTGTCTGTTGCGATTATATGCTTTGGCATGATGCTGAAACATAAGCGCAGCCGCTTGATGGCTTTTCGGTTTGCTCTATATATGGTTGCGGGGTGCCTTTTCGTGGGTACACTGATCAATCTGCTGCTGTCACTCTGAATCATCGGATTTTGCCGGTAGCGCATTCGTTTTTATCCTTTGCCGGGGTGGCTCAGCCATCCCGGCATTTTCTATTGCAAAACAAAAAGCAGACCGTGCGTCAGTCGGTCTGCTCTTGGTTATGCCATCTTGTTGAGTTTAATGGTAAACTGGCTCTTCTTGTGCGCAGCTGCATTCTTGTGAATGATGCCGCG
>CAKSLU010000010.1 GCA_934474225.1 uncultured Eubacteriales bacterium
ATGGCAAAGGCTTACTTCGTCAAGTAATCCCGCAAACCAAAATCAAAAAAGCACCCCCTCGGGGGTGCTTTTTTATGCAAAAAAACGGAAAAGGGGTTGACAAACACAACAAACTGTGGTAACCTGTATGCAGATGTATTTGTGAGATTGTACATAGGAGGATATTTGACAATGAAGTATGTTGCACCTGTTGCAGAAGTTGTTGATGTTGAGACGGTCAGCATCATGGTAACCTCTTCCTGCCCGTATGAGATTGACGGATGCCCCGATAACTGGGAATGATTTCTCGTTTTTGCAAACTAATAAAGGAGCGGATGTCCGCTCCTTTATTACTATACGAAGTTCTTCTCACCGGCATGGTGTGTGAAAGATATACGGAGGACAACTATGATCTGTAAGATTGCTGACTTTTATGTGGATATCCAACCGCGTTCAAGCGCCATGCGCGAAATGTGCGCGCCGTATGTCTGCACCGATGCGGCAACGGCTGCGCTTTGCGTGGAGACAACGGATGCGGATCTGGCAGCCGAGATTGCCCGTGATCCGAATGCGAAGCTGTCCGAAGCAGCATTATCTTCCTATGAGACGCTTGCCGTCTACCGCAAGATCTGCGCCTACGCGCTGGAGCATGATGCGTTTCTGATGCACTGCGCCGTGATTGAATACGAGGGACGCGGCTATGCGTTTTCCGCACCCAGCGGAACGGGGAAGACCACGCACATCCGCCTGTGGCAGGAGGTTTTCGGCGCTGACCGTGTGACGATTGTCAACGGAGACAAGCCGCTTCTGCGGCTGATAGACGGCGTCATGTATGCATATGGCACGCCTTGGTGCGGCAAAGAGGGCTACAACACGAACACGCGCGTGCCGCTGTGCGGGCTTTGCTTTGTCACGCGCGGCGAGGAGAACGCGATTCGCCCTATGTCTGCCGAAGAGGCGATTCCGCACCTGTTTTCGCAGATTATGGTGACCGATTCGACGAATCTTGCGCGGCAGATGGAGCTTGCCGACGCGCTGCTTGACAAGGTGCCGGCATATTTGCTGACCTGTAATATGGAGCCGGAGGCTGCCCGCGTTGCTTACGAAGGCATGCGGCAGGGCGGCAAGAGGGAAGAAGTATGAAGCGGATTGTTGAACCGAACAAAGCCGTTATGCAGCTCATCGGGGCGCAAACGGTAGACGCAGCGCAGCGTTATCGCCCGATTTCTTTCTGCGTGCTGACGGATACAGACGGTAAAAGACTGGCGTACAACACATTGACCGGCGAGCTGCTCGAACCGGACGACGCAGAGGCGGCGCAGCTTGCGCGCAGTGTCATTCCGGCATCCGAGGTGAACGCTGCGCTGGTGGAAAAACTGTTTTTGGTACCCGTCCCGCACGATGACATGCAGCTGTCGGATGAGCTGCGGCTGCTGGTTTCCGATTTTCAGCGGCAGGACAGCCTCAGCGGCTACACCATCTTTACCACGATGGACTGCAACGCGCGCTGCTTCTACTGCTACGAGATGGGACGCCCGCGCACGCCGATGACTGTGCAGACGGCGCGAGACACGGTGGATTTCATCCTGCGGACGCGCGGCGGCAACAAGGTTTCGCTGCACTGGTTCGGCGGTGAGCCGCTGTATAACGCCGAGGTCATCGACATCATCTGCCGCGGCTTGCAGGATGCGGGCGTTCCGTACCAATCGCATATGGTTTCCAACGGGTATCTGTTTGACGATGCGGTGATTGCAAAGGCGAAGGCGCTTTGGAATCTGACCGGCGTGCAGATTACGCTCGACGGCACGGAGGATGTGTACAACAAGGCAAAGGCGTTCATCTATAAGGATGGCAGAAGCGCTTTCCGCGTGGTCACGGATAACATTGAGCGGCTGCTGGACGCGGGCATCCGCGTGACGGTCCGCATGAATATGGGCGACCACAACAAGGACGATCTCTATCGTCTGGTGGATTGGCTCGGCGAGCGGTTTGCGGAAAAATCCGGGTTTTCGGTCTATCCGCATCTGCTGTTTGACACCGAGCGGGATCAGCATGACCCGCATTTTGCAGAGACGCGGGCCCGCCGTGCAAAAGAATTGTGCGACTTTGAGGGGTATTGCGTTTCGCGCGGTCTGCGGGCGTACAAAAAGCTGACAAACGGTGTGCGCATATCGGCGTGCATGATGGACTCGCCGCAGGCGGTCACGATTCTGCCGGACGGCCATCTCGGCAAGTGCGAGCACTTTTCCGAGGATCATTTCGTGGGCGATATTTACACCGGCATCACCAACACGGCGCAGATCGAGGCGTTTAAGGAGCGGGCAAACAGCCGGGAGCTGTGCGGCGGATGCCCGGTCTATCCAATCTGCGTGAAGCTGAAAAATTGCCCGGATGAAAGCTATTTTGTCTGCGATGCCGCCAAACGGCTGATTGAAGAGACCACGCTGCGGCGGCGTGTGGAGGCGACCTGGCGCGCGGCGAAGAAAAAAGCGGCGGAGAAGTCCGCAGAATGATAAAAAGAGCACCCATAGGGTGCTCTTTTTGCGTGGTTGGATGTTCTGCGGTTCAAGGCGCGGGAATGCCGCGCCTGCGGCGGCTCACTTGAAATACGGCGCAAGCAGGGCGACAAGCTCTGCTTTTTTCGTGCAGCCGGTGGTCTTGCACATGCGCTTGATGCGGTAGGAGATGACATTCTCCGAGGTGAACAGCCGCTCCGCGATGTGCGGGTAGGTCTCACCCTTGAGAATCCCCTCGAGGATGCCGAAGTCCAGCTCGTCACAGCCGAGCAGCAGCGTCTCCGCCTCAAACACGCGCTCGGTGATGGGGTCGTCGTAGAAGTTGACATTCGGCGTCTGCGGCAGGAACGAGGCGAAAATGTCCTTGCCGTGGTTCTCCATGTGCGCGGTGGAGGCGCGGATGTGCAGCGTGGCGTCCACCTTGGCGGTCAGGGTGATGTTGCCGGGGTTTTTGTAGAGATAGGCGTAGGCTAAGATCGCCTGCCTGCCCAGCTCCTCGTGGTCGACCGCCACCGAGGTGATCGTGGGGTTTGCCATTGAGGCAAGCACCGTCGAGCCGAAACTGACGACAAACAAATCCTCCGGCACGCGCACGCCCTCCTCGCGCAGGTGGCAGATCAACGCCAGCGCCACCACGTCGTTTGCGCAGATGACCGCGTCATAGCTGCGGCAGTTTTCGGCAAAGCGCGCATAGCAGCCGCGCTGCGAGGCGTAGTTGTAGTAGATGTCGCGCGAAGGATTGCCGCCGCGGAAGGCGAGGTAGTCGGCGAAGAACGCATCCTTGATCATGTCGGTCGAGGAATTGGGGTTGATGCCGTAGAGCGCGATGTTCTCCCTGCCGCACGCCAGGAGATAGTTGATGGATTTGCGCATGCCGTCCTTGTAGTTGAGCAGAATCTTGGAGTGCCCGCTCACGAGGTTCTGCGACTCGTAGTTGAGGAAGACGACATGCACGCCGCAGTCGTTGAAGCGCGCCAGCACGGCGGGGGTAATCGCCAGCTGCGCGCCGATGTAGACCATCAGGCGGCGTTCGCCCGGCTCATAGAGGCTGTCGAAGTCAATTTCGCTGACCTCGGGCGCGTCGATAAACACCGGGGTGTAGCGCTTGCGCATGATCTCGGCGTTGATCGCCTTGATGGCAAGCGTGCTCCAGAGCGCGTCCTTGTATTCGGGGTTGACGTAAATTTTGACGTCCATGGAAAGCCTCCTTTGACGAAATGCGCGGGGGGGTTAAGCCTCCCTTGTGCAAAGGGAGGTGGTGCCGAACGGCACCGGAGGGATTGTTACAGAGCCAAGGAACAACCCCTCAGTCACCTATCGGTTGAGGATGTTTTTCGGTTTCGCTCGCGAAATCGTCGGTGTTCAGCCGACGAAGAAAAACTCCGCGAGACGCTGCGCGTCTCGGACAGCTCACCCCTTACACAGGGGAGCCGAATCACGCACAAACTCTTGTAGGGCGCCGTCTGTCTCCCGCCGCTCCATGATACCGGGCAGCCCCCTTTAATTCTTCAGCGAATGAATGGGCGCGGGGATTCTGCCGCCGCGGGCGATGAACTTTTCGCAGGAAACCGGGTTTACGCGCATGACCGGCGCGTAGCCGAGCAGGCCGCCGAACTCCACGCGGTCGCCGACACCCTTGCCGGGCGCGGGAATCACGCGCACCGCCGTGGTTTTGCCGTTGACCATGCCGATGGCGATTTCGTCGGCGATGATGCCGCTGATGGTCTCGGCGGTGGTGTCGCCGGGGATGCAGATCATGTCAAGCCCGACCGAGCAGACCGCGGTCATCGCCTCCAGCTTCTCCAGCGTGAGCACGCCCGCCTCGGCGGCGGCAATCATGCCCGCGTCTTCGCTGACCGGGATGAACGCGCCCGAGAGGCCGCCCACATGGCTGGACGCCATGACGCCGCCTTTTTTCACCGCGTCGTTGAGCATGGCGAGCGCCGCCGTCGTGCCGGGGCCGCCGCAGACCTCAAGCCCCATGGACTCGAGAATGCAGGCAACGCTGTCGCCGACGGCAGGCGTGGGCGCAAGCGACAGATCCACAATGCCGTAGGGCACGCCGAGGCGCTTTGCCGCCTCGTAGGCGACGAGCTGCCCGACGCGCGTGATCTTGAACGCGGTCTTCTTGATGACGTCGGCAAGCGCTGAAAAATCGCAGTCGCCCGCGCGGCGGATGGCTTTTTCCACCACGCCGGGGCCGCTGACGCCGACATTGATGACGCAGTCGCCCTCGCCCGTGCCGTGGAACGCGCCCGCCATGAACGGGTTGTCGTCCACGGCGTTGGCGAAGACCACAAACTTGGCGCAGCCGATGGCGTCGCGGTCGCGCGTCAGCTCGGCTGCCGCCTTGACGGTTCTGCCCATGCGCGCGACGGCGTCCATGTTGATGCCCGCGCGGGTCGAACCCACATTGACCGAGGAGCAGACCATGTCGGTCACGGCAAGCGCCTCGGGGATGGCGTCGATCAGCCTGTCCGCACCCTTGGTCATGCCCTTCTGCACGAGGGCGGAGAAGCCGCCGATGAAGTTGATGCCGAGGTCGTGCGCCGCGCGGTCGAGCGTCTTTGCCAGCCTGACATAGCCCTCGGGCGTCGCCGCGCCGCCGATCTGCGAGATCGGCGTCACCGAGACGCGCTTGTTGACGATCGGGATGCCGTAGAGCTTTTCGATGCCCTCACAGCAAAAGACGAGGTTCTTCGCGCTCGACATGATCTTGTCATAGACGTTGGCGCAGAGGCGGTCGATGTCGTCGCTCACGCAGTCGTAGAGCGAAATGCCCATCGTGACGGTGCGGATGTCGAGGTTCTCCTCGCGGATCATATGGATTGTTTCGAGAATATCTGCGGTGTTGATCATGGGGTGTGTCCTTTCGCTCAGATGGTGTGCATGGAGGCAAAGATGTCCTCGTGCATGCAGCGGATTTCAAGCCCTTTTTCTTTGCCGAGCGCGGCGAGCGCGTCCGCAAAGTCGGCGAAGTCCACGCGCAGTGCGGCGATGTCCGCGATCATAATCATGGCGAAGTATTTGTCCAGCACGCTCTGCGTGATTTCGAGAATATTGGCGCCGAAGTCCGCGCACTTTGCGCTGACCGAGGCGATGATGCCGACCTGGTCACGGCCGATAACGGTGATAACAGCTTTCATGGTTGCTTTCCTCTCTTTATAAATATACAAGACTATCATACACGAAAAACGCCTGCGTTTCAAGAAGAAATGCGCAAAAATATTGAAATTGATGCGGAATTATGATATACTTAGATGTTCACAATGGGGGAAGTATCAGTTAAGGAGAAAAGCCATGTACGAACACGATTTTTGCGAATACGCGGTGAAGAAGAAAATGGGCGGCGCATACCTTGCAAAGCTGGTGCTTGCGCTGGTTGCGGCGGCGGTCTTTGTCGTCTGCTTCTTTGCCCTGATTCTGCCTGCGGTCGGCCTGTTTTTCGGCGCGATTATCTTCACGCTGTTTGCCACACTGATGTGGTATCTCTCGCGCTTTACCGCCGTCGAGTACGAATACACGCAGACCGGCGCGTTTTTTGATGTGGCGTCGGTCTACAACAAGCAGTATCGGCGCGAGCAGCTCTCCATTGATTTGAAGAAATCCGCGTATCTTGTCGCGCCGCTTGCGGAGAATACGCGCGCCGTGGACGACCTCGTGCCGAAGTATATTCACGATTTTCGTTCTTCGCCCGATGTGCCGAACGCCTATGTTATCCTCTACGATGCGGAAAACGGCAGCGAGGCGCTGTTGTTTGATGCATCGGTGCGCATGATTGAGAACATCCGCAGGCAGGTGCCGTCGAAGACGCACTTGGCAGACGGTCTGCCCGAACTGTAAGGGCATATGTCGTCCATCCCGCGCATACCTTCTCAAAAGGAGGTGGGGACGATGGGGATGAATCTATCAAAGCCTCCCTTGTGTAAAGGGAGGTGTCACGGCAACGCCGTGACGGAGGGATTGTTGCAGAGCCAAGGAACAACCCCTCAGGCGGCGCCAGGATGTTTTTCGGTTTCGCTCGCGGAATCGTCGGTGTTCAGCCGACGAAGAAAAACTCCGCGAGACGCTGCGCGTCTCGGACAGCTCACCCCTTGCACAGGGGAGCCAAGGAGCGCCCCGCGCCGCGGACTTTTGCTCCTGCTTGCGCTTGCATTTCTGCTTGCGTCCTGCACGCAGGCTGCGCCGCGCGCGCCGCAGATTCCGGCGGATTTTTCCGCCGCGGTCGAGGTCGTGCGCGGGGACTTTGCCTACCGCGCGGATTACACGCGCCGGGGAGGTGCCGAGACGCTGCATATCACCGCGCCGGACAGCCTTGCGGGGCTTTCCGCCGCGCGGACGGACGGCGGCTGTACGCTGTCGGTCGGCGATGTGACGGCGGCCGTGCCGGATGACGGCATTTTCGCGCCGTTCCGGCTGTTCGACGCGCCGGAGGGCTGCCTCACCGGGAGCCGCGAAGACGGCGGGCTGACGGTCTACGCGGGCAGCGCCGGCGGCGATACCTATGCCGTCGCCGTGGACGGCGCGGGCGTGCCGATACGGCTCTCGGGCAGTGTCGGCGGCTGCACGGCCGAGATCCGCGTGCTGCAATTTGCAGAGATTCCCCCGTCTGCCGGGGAGGAAGGAAACGCACATGAATGAGAAAAACATCGCGGAGATCGATCTCTCCGCGCTGAAGCATAATTTTACACATCTGCGGGACCGCGTCGGGGCGGTGTCGCCCGCGACCGCGCCGATGTGCGTGGTCAAGGCGGACGCCTACGGGCATTCGGTCGCGCTCTGCGTCCCCGCGCTCTATGAGGCGGGCGCGCGGCACTTCGCCGTGTCCAGCATCGAGGAGGCGGAGCAGATCTACGAGATTCTCGACGCCGAGGATCACGTCGCCGAGACGATCCTGATTCTCGGCTACACGCCGCCCGAGAGCGACAACGTCAAGGCGCTCGCCCGCGAGCATATCACGCAGGCGGTCTACTCGGCCGAATACGCGCGCGCCCTGTCCGATCGGATGGTCGCGCTGCAAAATGCGGGCGTGCTCGGCAGGACCGACGCCGTCCGCTGCCACATCAAGCTGGACAGCGGCATGAACCGCCTCGGCTTTGACACGCACGAGGCCGCAGCGGATGAAACCGTGCGTGAGATCTGCGCCATCGCGGCGCTGCCCGGCATCCGCATCGACGGCGTGTTCTCGCACTTCGCCTGCGCGGACGAGGACGACACCGCCATGACCGACATGCAGTTTGCGCGCTACCGCCGCGTGGTGGACGCCTGCGAGGCCGCGGGCGTGCATTTTGCAAAGAAGCATATCTGCAACAGCGCGGGCGCGCTGCGCTTCCCCGCGATGTATCAGGATTTTGTGCGGCTCGGCATCGTGCTCTACGGGCTGTCGCCCTCGGCGGCGGCCGCCGATCCCGCGCTCGTCCCGGTCATGCGGCTGAAGAGCCGCATCGCGCATATCCACACGGTGCACGCCGGGGATTGCATCAGCTACGGTGCGGAGTTCCGCGCCACGGGCGAGATGCGGGTCGCCACGATTCCCATCGGCTATGCCGACGGCTTTATCCGCGCCTACAAAAACGGCGGCACGGTGATGGTCGGCGGCAGGGCGGCAAAGCTGCTCGGCAGGGTCTGCATGGACCAGTGCATGGTGGACGTCACGGGACTGGACGCCGCCGTCGGCGACTTTGTTTACATCTTTGACGCGAGCGGCGAGAATATCGAGCGCCTCTGCCGCGCCGCGGATACCATCAATTATGAGGCGCTCTGCCTCGTCAGCAAGCGCGTTCCCCGCGTCGCCGTAAACGGATAGGAGAAGAAAGGCTTTTGCACAAACCGTAGGGGCGACCACCCGTCGCCCGCATCCGTGCGCAATCTATCTTCGCCTCCCCCCGGCAAAGGGAGGTGTCATGCGGAGCATGACGGAGGGATTGTTTTTGTAAGGAACAACCCCTCAGTCAGCTATCGTCAGGATGTTTTTCGGTTTCGCTCGCGAAATCGTCGGTGTTCAGCCGACGAAGAAAAACTCCGCGAGACGCTGTGCGTCTCGTACAGCTCACCCCTTACACAGGGGAGCCGAATCGACGCACCAATTTCGGTAGGGGTCGGCGCCTCGACGACCCGCCCCAACCAAAGCAAAAGCGGGCGACCACCCGTCGCCCGCATCCGTGCGCAATCTACATTCGCCTCCCTTGTGCAAAGGGAGGTGTCATGCGGAGCATGACGGAGGGATTGTTACAAAGTTACGGAACAACCCCTCAGTCACCTTGCGGTGACAGCTCCCCTTACACAGGGGAGCCGAATCGACGCACCAATCTCGTAGGGACCGGCGTCCTCGACGGTCCGCCCTAACCAAAGCAAAAACGGGCGATTCGTGAATCGCCCCTACGGAATAGCCGAAGATGTGTGCATACCGTAGGGCGGGGGCTTGCTCCCGCCGTCCCCGCCTTCCCCCGCCGGGGAAGGCTTGGAAGATACCCACAACAAAGGAGGTGAGCGGCATCAAGCTGCACAGAAATTACATCTGGCTTATCGCGGCGGTGCTCGTCGGGCTACTCGGCGGCGCGGCGATGCTGCTCGCCGTCTCCCGCGCGGACAACGCCACGCTGGACGACATCGCGGCGGCGCGCGCCGCGCTGAAAAGCACCGAACTTATCCCGGTCGAAACCCCGGACACCGCGGGATTCTCGCTGAACATCTTAACCGAAACGGTGGGCGAAACCTTCTTCCGCACGGACGAAACCGACGGCAGCACGCTCTCCGCCCGCATCCGCGCGCGGGACGCGCACCTCGCGGAGGAGACCGGCGCGACGGTGACGACCACCACCGCCGCCGACTTTGTGCAGGCGGCGCAGGCGGACATCCTCTCGGGCGACTACAAAAGCAATCTCTATGTCGCAGACGCGGCGGGCAGCCTCTCAAAGTTGCTCTCTGCCGCACGCCTGCGCGATATGACCGACGACCCCTACCTGCGCACCGACGAGGACTGGTTCGGCGGCAGGCTCATGGATTCGCTCCGCGTCGGCGGCAAGCGCTATCTGCTGTCCTCCTCCGCCGTGGACGCGCGCCTCGGCGTCGTCGCGGTGGTCTACGACCGCCGCCTGCTCGCCTTGCCGGACGGCGCACCCGACGAGGGCGCCGACCTCGCTGCCGTCGCGCTGGACGGCGGCTTCACCCTCGAATATCTGCTCGCCGAAATCCGCACCGCAAACGCCGCCGCCGAGACGGCAGCCGCCTCGCTGGATACAAGCGGCGTGGAGAGCGGCGTGGATGTGCCCTTGCCGCCGCGCGGGCTGATTGCCGCCGCGGACGACCTCTTTGCCGTCTTCTTCGGCATCGGGGGCAACTTCATCAAGCCGGGCACGGGCGAGACCGTACCGTATGAGACCTTCTCGGACACGCTTTCCCGCGTGCTCGGGCTGTACGGGGAGACAAGCCCCGGCGGCACTGCCGCTTTCCGAAACGGCGGCGCGATCTTCACGCTTGCAAGGCTTGCCGACCTTGCCGACATCGGCAGCACCGAAAACTACGGCATTCTGCCGCTGCCCAAGCTGTCCGCCGAGGCGGACTACCGCACCTACATCGAGCTGCACGGCACGGCGATGGCGGCGATACCCGTCGGCGTCCCGGATGCGGACAAGGTGTCCTACCTGTTTGAGCGGATGTCCTTCCTCTCCCGCGGGTATGTCGAGCCGACGGTGCGGGACGGCATCGCGGGCGGCAATGCGGACGATGCCCGCGTGCTTGCGCTGATTTTCGACGGTGCGGACGGCTCGGTCACCGACCTCTTCGGCTACGGCGACATCCCCGGCTTCCTCGCCGCAGTCGCCGAAGACGGCACCTACCGGCTGGAGATGGAATTTTACAAACGGAAAACCCTCTGCGAAAAGGCGCTGTCCATCGTGGCAAAGCGGCTGAACCCCGCTGCCGCGGCGGAGAGCACGGATACAGAATCAAAATAAAGACGGAATATACAAGGAGACAAAATCATGGCACAGTTACTGGGTAAAGAAGACACGCGCACCGCGCGCTGCGGCGAGTTCACCGCAAAGGACATCGGCAAGACGGTCTGCGTGATGGGCTGGGCACAGCGCCAGCGCGACCTCGGCTCGCTCATTTTCATCGACCTGCGCGACCGCAGCGGCATTCTGCAGCTGGCGTTTGACGAGAAGACCGACAAGGAAGTATTCGACCGCGCATTCACCGTGCGCAGCGAGTATGTCCTGCTGGCCAAGGGCACGATCCGCGCCCGCGGCGAGGGGGCAGTCAACACGAAGATGGCAACCGGCGAGATTGAGGTTGCCGTGCATGAACTGCGCATCCTCTCGACCTCGCAGACCCCGCCGTTTGCGATCGAGGAGAACAGCAATGTCCGCCCCGAGCTTCGCCTCACCTACCGCTATCTCGATTTGCGCCGCCCCGACATCCAGAAGAACATCCTCGCGCGCTCCCGCATCACCAAGATTGCGCGCGACTACTACGCAGAGAACGGCTTTATCGACATCGAGACGCCCGACCTCATCAAACCCACGCCCGAGGGCGCGCGCGACTACCTCGTGCCCAGCCGCGTGCATCCCGGCAAGTTCTATGCGCTGCCCCAGTCGCCCCAGCTGTATAAGCAGCTGTTGATGGTGGCAGGCTTTGACCGCTATTTCCAGATTGCGCGCTGCTTCCGCGACGAGGATTTGCGCGCCGACCGTCAGCCCGAGTTCACGCAGATCGATGTCGAGATGTCCTTCGTCCGCCAGGACGATGTCATCGCCGTCACCGAGGGCTTTCTGAAGCGCCTGTGGAAGGAATTCCACGGCATCGACCTTACGACGCCCTTCCTCCGCATGGAGTGGAAAGAGGCGATGGAGCGCTTCGGCTCGGATAAGCCCGACCTGCGCTTCGGCTTTGAGCTGAAGGATCTGTCCGACATCGTGAAGAACACCGAGTTCAAGGTCTTCGCAGGCGCGCTTGCCGCAGGCGGCAGCGTCCGCGCCATCAATGTCAAGGGCGGCGGCGCGTTCTCCCGCAAGGAGATTGACGCGCTCGCCGAGTTTGCCAAGTCCTATCGCGCCAAGGGGCTGGCATGGACGAAGATGCACGGCGGCGAGGTCTCGTCCTCGTTTGCCAAGTTCCTCACGCCCGAGGAGAACGCCGCGATTGCCGCGCGCATGGAGCTGGAGGAGGGCGACCTCATCCTGGTCTGCGCCGACAAGAACCGCGTCGTCTTCGACACGCTGGGCGCACTGCGCGTCCACTGCGCCAAGAAACTCGGTCTGCTCGACCCGCACGACTACAAGTTCCTGTGGATCACCGACTTCCCGCTGTTTGAGTACTCCGAGGAGGAGAATCGCTACTGCGCGATGCACCACCCCTTCACCATGCCCAATCCCGACGACCTCGATTTGATTGAGAGCGACCCCGGCGCGGCGCGCGCCATCGCCTATGACATCGTGCTCAACGGCACGGAGCTCGGCGGCGGCTCGATCCGTATCCACGACGCCGAGATTCAGAGTCGCATGTTCCGCGCGCTGGGGCTTACCGAGGCGGAGGCAAACGCCAAGTTCGGCTTCCTGCTCGAAGCGTTCAAGTACGGCGTGCCCCCGCACGGCGGCATGGCGTTCGGTCTCGACCGCCTCGTCACCCTCGCGCTCGGCCTGGAGGACATCCGCGATGTCATCGCGTTCCCGAAGGTGCAGAATGCGTCCGAGCTGATGACGAAGTGCCCGTCGCTGCCCGACCCCAAGGCGCTCGAGGAGCTTTCCATCGCGGTCACCAAGACCGAGGAAGATGCGTAAAATCGAACCGTTTGACGGCGGTATTGTTGTCGTTGACAAACCGGCGGGCTGGACCTCGCACGACGTGGTCAACCGCGTCCGCCGCCTCTACGATACCAGGCAGGTCGGGCACACCGGTACGCTCGACCCGCTGGCGACCGGCGTGCTCGCCGTGCTGGTGGGCAGGGCGGTCAAGGCGTCCGAGTATCTCTCGGCGCACGACAAATGCTATGAGGCGCGCTTCCGCCTCGGCGTCGTCAGCGACACCGGGGATGTCACCGGCAGCCTCACCGAGACCGGCGCACCGGTTCCGCCTGCCGAGGCGGTGCTTGCCGCCGCCCGCGCCATGCGGGGCAGACAGATGCAGACCCCGCCCATGACCAGCGCGGTCAAGGTCGCGGGGAAGAAGCTGGTGGACTATGCCCGCGCGGGCAAGACCGTCGAGGTCGCGCCCCGCGAAATCGAGATTTACGAGATTGAGGCAAAGCCTGCGGCAAACGGCGAATACGCGCTGCACCTGGCGGTGTCCAAGGGCACCTATGTGCGCACCGTGATTGAAGACATCGGGCGCGCGCTCGGTTGCGGCGCGGTCATGACCGCGCTGCGCCGCACGGTGTCCGGCTGCTTTACGATTGCGGACAGCTTCACGCTCGAGATGCTCGAGGCGCTCGACCGCGACGCCCGTCTGGCGGCGCTCCGCCCGGTCGAGGCGGCGTTTGTCGACCTCCCCGCGCTCACGCTTGCGCCCTTTTTCGCAAAACTCGCGCACGACGGCTGCGAAATTTATCAGAAGAAGGTCGGCGCAGCCTACCCGGTCGGCACGCGCCTGCGCCTGTGCGACGAAGGCGGCTTTTTCGCCCTCGGCGAGGTGCGGGAATATGAATCCGG
Source organism: uncultured Eubacteriales bacterium (assembly GCA_934474225.1). Taxonomy (GTDB): domain Bacteria; phylum Bacillota; class Clostridia; order Oscillospirales; family CAG-272; genus UMGS902. The sequence continues at coordinate 13,142 of CAKSLU010000010.1, forward strand.
CACCGCAATAAAGCCGATCAAGCAGCTGAAAGTGTAAGAGAAAGGCGAATCAGCCTTCCCCAAGGGAAGCCGAAGATAGCGCCGACCCCGACCGTATTTGTGCGAGATTCCCTGCAAACCGTAGGGCGGGGGCTTGCTCCCGCCGCACCATACCATTCTATCTTCGCCTCCCTTGTGCAAAGGGAGGTGTCGGCGAAGCCGACGGAGGGATTGTTACAGAGCAAAAAAGATTGAAAGAGCCACGGAACAACCCCTCAGTCGCCTTGTCGGCGACAGCTCCCCTTGCACAGGGGAGCCGAAAACACGCACCAATCCCGGTAGGGGTCGGCGCCTCGACGACCCGCACCATGCCACTCTAACATTTACCTCCCTCATTGAGGGAGGGGGACCGCGTTAGCGGTGGAAGGAGTCTTGCTCTCTGCAAAACTCCCTCAGTCGCCTATCGGCGACAGCTCCCTCACCGAGGGAGCCGAGAATTACAGCGGCAGACATGTACAAGCCTATCGTGCCTGTCTGTCTAACGCTCCCCCGACTTCCATCTTATTTTCGCGAAAGGATGACACAACCCCCATGCAGAAACGCACGGATTATAACGGCGTGACTTATTTTTACTCCGAAGGGCTCTACCCGGTGCGCCACGGCTTCTCCACCCGCCTCGGCGGGCTGTCGAAGGCGGCGCACACCGCATCGCTCAATACCGGGTTTTACCGCGGAGACAAGGATATTATCGTGCAGAAGAACATTGAGCGCTTCTGTGAAGCGCTTGCGGTGGATGCGCACACGCTGGTCGTGATGCCGCAGATCCATTCCACCGAGGTGCGTGTGGTCGACCGCACCTACGGCGGGCACGGCATTTACACGCCGCCCACCTTTGAGTGCGACGCCCTCGTCACCGACTCGGCGGGCACGGCGCTCGGCGTCCGCGTGGCGGACTGCGTGCCGATTCTGCTGGCAGACCCCGGCGCAAAGGTCATTGCCGCCGTGCATGCGGGCTGGCGCGGGACGGTCGGCGACATCGTCGGCAAAACCGTCAAAAAGATGTGCTATCTCGGCGCATCCGCCGAGGACATCCGCGCCGCCATCGGCCCGCACATCTCCATGGCAAACTACGAGGTCGGCGAGGAGGTCGCCCGCGCGGTGCTCGAGGCGGTCGGGGAAGAGAACCTCACCCTGCGCCACCTGCGCCCCGCCGCCGAGAGCGGCAAGTTCCTCTGCGGCCTCGGCGCGGTCAATGAGACGCTGCTTCTGCGCGCAGGGCTGCGCCCCGAGCACATCGACCTCTCGGACGCCTGCACCTATGCCGACGCGGAGCTGTTTTATTCCCACCGCCGCATGGGTGACAAGCGCGGCACGATGATGGCGGTCATCGCTATCTGAAATTCCAAGGAAAGGACGCTTCTGCCCCGGCAGAAGCCAAAGCAAGGATGAGAAACATACTCCTCGGCATTATCGCGCTGTTTCTGGCAGTGCTGGTGATTGCCGCGTTAGCCTATTCCGACCCGCTCTATCTGCTGGAGAAGAGCATGCGCAAGTACAACGACGGCGAGATTGTCTCCGAGTCGCTGGTCGGCTATATTCCGCCCGCGCCCACAAGCCATACGACTGTGGAGACCGAACCTGCGTCCAACGCGCCTGCGCCGGATGAGCCGTATTACGCCGCGGCGGCAAGCCGCATGGCGGCGCGCGGCATTTTCCCGGCGGGGGATGCGTTCAATCCCGATGCGGCGATTACGCGCGCCCGCTTTACGCAGGTGATTTGCATTGCTCTCGGGCTGGAGGAGGAGGCAAAGGGCATGAAGGGCAAGACCGCCTATGTCGATGTGCCCGAGAAATACTGGGCAAGCGGCTATATCAACTGTGCCACCGCGCACGGGCTGATCGGCGGCGTCGGCGACGGCTTTTTCGGCCCGGAGGATGTCGTTTTGTATGAGCAGGGCATCAAGGTCGCGCTGGTCTGCCTCGGCGAGGACGGGGATGTGAAGTCCAGTCCGAACGATTGGGCAGCGGCGTACCTTGCGCGCGCGGCGGAAATCGGGCTGACGGACGGGCTCGCCGGCAAGGCGGGTGAGCTGCTCCATTGCGACGATTTTGCCGTGCTCACCGACCGCATCATGGATATTTTGGCGACACGCGCGGCGGAGACGACCGTCACGGAGACGACCACCGCAGAGACCACCACAGCAGAGACCGCGGCAACGAAGGCGGTCACCACCACCACAGAGACCACCGTTGAAACCACTGCGGAAACCACCACGGCGACAACGCCCGCGCCGACCGTTGAGCTGACGCTGGCAACCGCCGCACCCGCATCGCCGGATGAACCCGCCGAAACGGCATCGACCGACGCCGACAGCGAGGCATAAGCCGAACCGGAGCGGTACAACATTTACAGGGGAGCCGAATCACGCACCAAATCTGTAGGGACCGGCGTCCTCGACGGTCCGCCCCTTACTGCGGCACAAACGGACCGTCGAGGACGCCGGTCCCTACAAAAGAATCATACGCACATACAAAAAAGCCTTCCCATATGGGAAGGCTTTTTGCATAGCAACATATTAACGCATTTACCCCTGCTTTTCCGGGGTGGCAGCCGCGGCTTCGGGCAGCGGCTCGTTTTTGTAGGTGAGGCGCAGCGTGATCGGTGTGATGAAACTGGTGACGATGATCAGAATCAGAATAAACGGCATAATAGAGGAGTCGATGATCCCGCTCTCCACGCCCTTTTGCGCGCAGACGAGCGCAACCTCGGCGCGTGCCATCATGCCGACGCCGATGCGCAGACCGTCCATGGGCTTGTAGCCGCAGAGTATCGCCATGCCGCCGCAGCCGATGACTTTGCCCGCGATGCCCGCCGCGATGAAGCAGATGCCAAACAGCATCATCGTCTCGCTGATGCCGCTGAAGGTGATCGTCAGCCCGATGTTGGCGAAGAAGACCGGCGTGAAAATCATGTAGCTCATGACATCCGACTTGCGCTCGATGTAGCCGCGGTCGGGATTGCGCGCCAGCACGATGCCGGCGACAAACGCGCCCGTGATGTCCGCCACGCCGAAGAATTTCTCCGAGGCGTAGGCAAAGAAGAAGCAGAGCGCCAGGCTGAGAATCGGAATCATGCGGTGGTGCGGATAGCGGTGGTCGAGGAGGTCAAACAGCTTGTTGAGCACGATGCCGAGCGGGATGGCACAGACGAAGAAGAGCACGATTTTGCCCACCACCAGCATCGGCGAAGAGACGACCGCCGCCGTGTTCTGCATCGCGATGACAAAGGAGAGCACCACCACGCCGATGATGTCGTCCAGTACCGCCGCCGTCACGATGGTGCTGCCCACCTTGGAGGAGATGCGCCCCATCTCGCGCAGGGTCGTCACCGTGACGCTGACCGAGGTCGCCGTCAGGATCGTGCCGTAGAACAGGCAGGAGACCATCGCGTCGTGCGTCAGGTTGGCAAAGCCGCCGTGGAACAGCACCGCCACGACAAAGCCAAGCCCCATCGGCATGGCGACGCCCGCCATCGTGATGATGACCGCGCCCACGCCGACATCGCGCAGCTGCTTGACATCGGTCTCAAGCCCGGTCTCAAACATGATGAGAATGACGCCGATCTTGGCGAGGAAGCCGAGGCCGTCCATCGCGGTTGCGTCAAGGATGGTCTGCCCCGGGATGTAGCGAATCAGGCTCATGAGCAGACCCGTGATAAGCAGACCGACCACCGTCGGCAGATTGAATTTTGTGCACGCTTTCGCCAGCAGCTTGGACACGATCAGAATCATGGCAAGCGGCAGCAGCATATTGTAGTATTCCATGCGAATTCCTTCTTTAATTCTGTACTTTTCAAAGCAACATCCCTTATTTTATCACAAGTGTCATGCCGCGTCAAGCCGTTTTACAAAGATTTCGCGCGGAGAGGGCGCTTACACAACGGCGAGCGGGGCGAGCGTCTCCACCGCGCATGCGGTGAGCAGCGCCGCGTGTTCTGCAAGGGCGGCGTCGCCTTTGGGGCAAGGCGCGCCGTATTCGGCGAGAAAATCCAGCGCATGCGGGTGTTTGCCGCCGCGCGCCGCCTCCAGTGAGAGAAACAGCCTGCCGTCGTCGCCGAGGTACGCGGCGGACGCGCCCGAGAAGTCCTGCGCGGCGAGGAGACGGCAGACCCGCGTAAGGTCAGAGACCGTCTCAAAGGCGTAGAGCAGGCGGCGCGTGCCGCCCGTTTCCGCGCAGCTGACAAACAGCTCACAGCCGCCGCCCCGCCCGCGGAAGATCTGGATGCAGATTTTGTCCTGCGCCGCGGCAAAGCCGAGCGGCGCGCCCGCCGCGTCGAGAATGTCCCGCACAACGCGCCGCGCCTCGGCACCGCCGCCGTCGGACAGCGCCGTGTCCAGCGCGTAGAGCGCCATGTCCGCTTCGGTCAGCATCACCTTGAGCTTGCCTTCGCCGATATGGATGAGTTCCATTGCCGTGTCCCCCGTATGTAAAAGAGAATCAGAATCTACTATCCATTATAGCGGAAAACCGAAAAACGGCTACCCCTAAAAAAGAGGAAGCCGTGGAAGAGAGCGGCAGTTCGGGGGCGAAATTGCCGGGAAGTGCCGTTTTCGGCGGATTTTTGCGGCTTGCTCTCGCCGCATAAAGCCTCCCCCCCGGTAAAGGGAGGTGGCGGCGATAGCCGACGGAAGGATTGTTACAAAGCCAAGGAACAACCCCTCAGGCGCTCACGCGCCAGCTCCCCTTGCACAGGGGAGCCGAATGGTCGCCCTAGCGGAAACGGTGTACATATCATTTTACCCCCCGCAAAGTCCTTTGAAAGGGGCATGGGGGAAACTTTCGTACACGAAAGTTTCCCCCATACATTCCTATTCTATCTTACACTAACTTAATCTTCTGCCAGCCGCCGAGCGTCTCCTCGGTGAAAGCGCCGTCGTCGTCATTCTGCATCACCGCGTCGATTTCGGCGATGTCGGAACGCCCGAACAGCTCGCGCGGCAGCGAGAAGACCGTGACCGCGCCGTTGTCGCTGCCTGCCCAGGTGTCAGGTTCGCCGCTGAGCACCGTCTCGGCGGTCGCGCCGAAATCAGCGTTCGGCGCGTCGTCCAGCGCATACCAGACCTTGCCGCCGAGGTTTGCCCCCAGCGTGTAGACCTTGCGCCCGATGCGCAGTTTCAACTCGATGCCGTCGCCCGCCGTCAGATAGCGGTCGAGGCGATCCACGCGCAGGTAGAACCGGTCGCGGTCGTGCGCGGCGCGGATGGCGCACTGCGCCTGCGATTCTGCGCCGATGAAGAGCGCGTCGGTGTTGCCGGTGAAGTCGGGCGTCAGCTCGCGCGCGTCGATGCGGTGGTTGAGATACAGCCGCGCCAGCATCAGGTCGTTGTCGATGTAGAGCAGCTTGTTGTCCGGCCCGCGCAGCTCGCGGATGTTGGGGTACGCCGCGATGATGCAGTGCGGCGTGTCCACCGAGAGCGAACCCCAGTAGCCCCATCTGCCGCCGAAGGTGGTCAGCGGCTCGTCCACGCGGTAGTTCTTGCCGTGCTCGTCGCCGTAGAGAATGGTCTGCCTGCCCTCGCAGTTGAAGGAGAGCAGCGTCTCGCCGCTCGGCAGATGCGCGATGTACGGCCCCGCACCCTTGGTGAAGGCAAACATTTTGTCGGCGGGTCCCGCCTCGTCGATGCCGAGCGGGCGCGCCCAGTTGTCGTGCGAGACCGCCGCCGTCACGCGGAAGCGGTAGTCGCCGCAGTCGGATTCGCAGGAGAACGCGATGTCGCCGTTGCCCAGCTCCACCGCCGTCGCCATCTGGTCGGTGAAGCATTTCGTGCCGCCGGAGGTCGTGCAGATGTAACTCTGCGAAACGCGGTGCGCCGCGTAGGGGGCGTCCTTGACATCCGGCGTCCAGGTCTCGCCGTTGTCATACGAGCGGATGATGGCAGAGCCGCTCGAAGTCTTGATCAGGCTGTCGGCGAGCAGGGAGGGGTCTTCGTAGAACTTCGGCGCGGTGTGCGAGAAGTAAATCTGCACTTCGCCGCTCGAAAGCACGAGGATGTACGGCTCCCAGCAGCGGCCGACATAGACGACCTTCTCTTTGTCAAAGGTCTTGCCGCCGTCGTGCGAACGCAGGGTCAAGAGGCCGCAGTTCTTCGCGTCCCGCGAGTAGCCCTTGGAATAGCGCCACTGGCAGACCACCAGCAGGTCGCCGTTCGGCAGCACCGCCGCATCCGGCGTGGCGTAGACAAAGCGGTCCTCTTCGCCGTCGCGCAGCACATCGTGCCCGGCGAGCAGGGCTGTGCGGGGCGTGAAATGCCGCAGATCGGCGCTGTGCGACGCATAGATGCTGCCGCCGAGGCGCATGTCCATGTGGACGAGGAAGTAGCTGCCGTCGGGCAGCTTTTTGACGCGCGGGTAGTAAACCTTGCGCGAGATGGCGGGGTTGGATTTGCCGTCGAGGGTGACAGTGTCGCGGAAAGAGGGCGCGAGGCGGTAGGCCGCGCATTCGCCCGCGTGCGAGTCGGTGACGGGGGCGGCGGTGTTAAGGTCGCGGATGGATACAGGTTTCATGGCAGATTCCTTTCGCGGTAGTCTTTTTCTTTATTGTAGCAAGCCGGGCGAAAAATAGCAAGCGTATTTTGCGGGAAAAAATCCCGCGCAATTTGGACTGCGCGGGGGATTTTGGCTCCCCTGTGCAAGGGGAGCTGGCGTGGAACACGCCTGAGGGGTTGTACCGTGCTCTTTCTATCTTTTTACTTTGTAACAATCCCTCCGTCATGCTTCGCATGCCACCTCCCTTTGCACAAGGGAGGCAAAGATAGATTGCGCAAAAAAACGGGCGACCGATGGTCGCCCCTACGATGGGATATTATTTTTGCCCCAGCAGCGTATCCGGAAACACGGCGGCGTGAATCAACTCGGCAGGGTCTACCGCCAGCGCATCCGCAATGCTGTAAAAGGCGTCCAAGGTGAAATTCTTCGTGATGCCGGGCGCTTCAATCAGACTGATGAGCGAACGGCTGAGCCCGGCTTTCTCGGCAAGCTGTTCCTGCGACATCCCGCGAATCTTGCGCAGCGATGCAATCGCAATGCCGAGCTGAACCAGCCGGTCGCGGTTCTTGAAGGTCACATCCATCGTCTCTCCCCTGCCTTTCACTATAAATTATAGCCTTCGGACAGAGTTTAATCCGCTTATACATATATGCACTTGCTTATTTTATTAAGCAGATGTATAATAAAAGATGTAATCGTGTAAATTTGTAAGCAAATCGAGGTGTGCAGGATGGAGAGACCGTTTCGCGTGAGTCTGATTGGCGACGCCGCCGCGCCGCAGGGGTGGTCGGTGTTCTGTGCGGTGGCAAAGGCGGCGGGACGCTGCCTTTTTTACAAGGAGCGCGTGGACTTTTTGCTCGGCGGGGATGCCGCCTTTGTCCGCGTTGCCGCTGCGGCGGTGCGTTGCGCAAACAAAGAACGCCCGGGCACGACGGCGCGGCTGCTGTTCCTCTCCACAGAGGGGGACGCGGGCGACTTCCCGGACGATGATTGTCCGCTTGACGGCATCGAGCGCATCCCGCCCGCGCCGCGCGGTGTGCTCCCCGCCCATCTGCGCGAAGCGGTTGACCGCGCCGACGCCTGCCTCTTCTGCGCGGCGTCGCAGGCGGGCGACGCCCGCGCGGCGCTGTGCTATGCCGCCGCGGCGCAAAAGCCGTGCCGCAACCTGGCGGAGGATTTGTTGCCGCGGGGATAAAAAATCGATGCGTGATTCGGCTCCCCTGTGTAAGGGGTAAGCTGTCCGAGACGCGCAGCGTCTCGCGGAGTTTTTCTTCGTCGGCTGAACACCGACGATTTCGCGAGCGAAACCGAAAAACATCCTCAACCGATAGGCGACTGAGGGGTTGTTTCGTTGCCTCTGTAACAATCCCTCCGGCGCTCACGCGCCACCTCCCTTTGCACAAGGGAGGCGAAGATAGATTGCGCAAAAACGGGTCGGTGCGTATTTTCGTCCCTCTACGCCTTTTTTTCTTTTTTCAAAATATACTTCACTGTCGGGATGGCGAGGACAATATCGGCAGCAATCCATGCGCCGGGGTCGCCGAAGCAGACGGCGGCAAACGCCGCGTTCGACGCGGTGCTGTCAACCGGCGCGCCGTTGACTAAGACTGGCAGGAATGCGCAAATCAGCATGCGCGCGACCAGCTCCGCAATCCCCGCGCCGAGCACATAACCGGGGCGGGAAATGCCCTGCACGGCGTTGCGCATGACGAAAAGCGCGCCGAGCACCACAAACAGCGAAAGATCCACAAGCATATAGGTATTGCCGAAACGGAGCGATTCCGCGGTGATTTTGTCCGCGCTGAGGAAAATGTGCTGATACGCGCCGCCGAGCATGAGCAGCCCGCCGCCGAGCAGCACCGCCGCGGTGAGAATCAGCATCATGCCGAGCGTTTGCAGCGTGCCGCGGCGGATGCGCGCGCGGTCGCCGCGCCCGAAGTTCTGCGCGTTGTAGCCGAGCAGACCCGAGCCGAGCCCGTTGTAGGCGGTCATCAGGAAATTGAGCAGCTTGTTCGCCGCGCCGAAGCCGTTCTGCGCGGGCGTGCCCGCCACCATTTCGCCCGTGGCGGTGAGGTCAAACTGCACCACCGCGCCCTGCATCACGATGATGCCGACGGCGAGAATCGAAAATTGCAGCCCAAGCGGCACACCCTGCCGGATGTGCGCCAGAAGCGCGGGCATCGGCACGCGCCAGTCCGCCCGCTCGGGGCGCAGCGCGGGGTACTTCCGCAGCGTGTAGACGGCGCAGCCGACCAGGCTGAGCAGCTGGGCGGTGACGGTGGCGATTGCCGCCCCGGCAGGCCCCATGTGCAGCGGCACGAGGAAGAGCAAGTCCAGCCCCACATTCAGCGCGGTGGACACCGCGAGGAAGAGCAGGGGCGTGAACGAGTCGCCGAAGGCGCGCAGGATGCCGCAGATGAGGTTGTAGCCGATCTGCGCCGCCGTGCCGATGAAGATGATGAGGCAGTAGGTGTACGCCGCGGTGTAGACCTCGCCGTGCGCCGGGGTGACATGAATCAGCGCAAGCAGCTGCGGCAGCAGCACAACGGACAGCACCGTGAGAAACGCGGAGATGCCGAGCGACAGTTCAATCTGCGCGGCAAACGAGCGCCGCACGCCGCGCATGTCGCGGCTGCCCACGCAGTTTGCGGTGATGACGCTGAAGCCTGCCGTGCAGCCGAAGGCAAATTGCAGGAAGATGAAGGTGAGCGGCATCGTGTCGTTGACGCCCGCCACCTGCTCGGCGGTGAGCACCTGCCCGCAGATGATGGCGTCGGTCAGGGTATAAATCTGCTGTAGGTAGTATGAGAGAATAATCGGCGCGGCATAGAGCAGGATCACGCGCCAGGGCGTGCCGCCCGTCAGATCCACCGGGCGGGAGAGCGCGCCGAGTGCCGCGCCGATGCCGCGCGGCTTTTTTGCGGTGTTTTTCAAGGGGAAAACCTCCTATGGAAGTCAGGATTGCTTTTTTAAGATGTACTTCACCGTCGGAATCGCGAGGACAATGTCGGCGGCAAGCCATGCGCCGGGGTCGCCGAAGCAGACGGCGACAAACGCCGCGTTCGACGCCGTGCTGTCAATCGGCGCGCCGCCGACCAGTGCGGGCAGAAACGCGCAGATGAGCGAGCGCACCACCAGTTCCGCGATGCCCGCGGCGAGGACATAGCCCGCGCGGGAGATGCCCTGCACGGCGTTGCGCAGCACATGAATCAGCCCGAGCAGCACATAGAGCGAGAGGTCGACAAGGATATAAGTGCCCCCGAATCGGAGGGATTCCGCGCTGATTTTGTCCGCGCTGAGGAAGATGCGCTGGTACGCGCCGCCCGCGGTGAGCAGCGCGCCGCAGACCGTGAGGACGACCGTGAGCAGCAGCATCATGCCGAGCGTCTGTAGCGTGCCGCGGCGGATGCGGTCGCGGTTGCCCGCGCCGTGGTTCTGCGCGTTGTAGCCGAGCAGACCCGAGCCGAGCCCGGTGTAGGCAGCCATCAGGAATTTGAGCAGCTTGTTTGCCGCGCCGAAGCCGTTCTGCGCGGGCGCGCCCGCCACCATCGCCCCGCCGGGAGTGATGTCAAAGCGCACCACCGCACCCTGCATCACGATGATGCCGATGGCAAGAATCGAGAATTGCAGTCCGAGCGGAATGCCCTGCCGCAGATGCGCGGCGTCGAGCTTTCTGTCCGGGCGGAAGTCTTCGCGCCGCGGGCGCAGCGCGGGATAGCGGCGGAGCATGTAGACAACGCCGGCAAGGAGGCTGACCGCCTGCGCGAGGACGGTGGCGATTGCCGCCCCGGCGGGTCCCATGCGCAGCGGCACGAGGAAGAGCAGATCCAGCCCCACATTGAGGATGGTAGACAGCAGCAGGAAGACGAGGGCGGAAAACGAGTCGCCCAGCGCGCGCAGGATGCCGCAGATGAGGTTGTAGCCGATCTGCGTGACGATGCCGAGAAAAATCACCAGGCAGTAGGTGTACGCCGCGGCGTAGACCTCGCCGTGCGCGGGTGTGATGCCGAGCAGCGCAAGCAGCTGCGGCAGCAGCAAAACGGCGGCGGCGGTCAGCAGGGCGGAAATGCCGAGCGACAGCCTGATCTGCGCCGCAAACGAGCGGCGCAGCCCGTCTTCGTCCCCGCTGCCGACGCAGCCCGCCGTGATGACGCTGAAGCCTGCCGTACAGCCGAAGGCAAACTGCAGGAAGATGAAGGTCAGCGGAAAGGTGTCGTTGACGCCTGCCACCTGCCCGGCGGTGAGCACCTGCCCGCAGATGATGGCGTCGGTCAGGGTGTAAATCTGCTGTAAGTAATAGGAGAGGACGATCGGCGCGGCATAGAGCAGAATCACGCGCCAGGGCGTGCCGCGCGTCAGATCCACCGGGCGCGAAAAAGCGGCAAATATCGCGCTGTGTCTGCGGTTGCCCTTTGTTTTTTGCTGCACGGATGTCACCCCCCGAAAGAAAGCTCTTGAAAACAGAATCATTATATTCGGATTTTGCAAAAATGCAAGAGAAAAATAAAAAAATGTAAGCATCCGATAAAAAAATAAAAAAAGTTCTGAAAAATCGAAAATTCCTGTTGCATTTTCGTTTTGGGTGTGCTATAATAAATCCACGCGACAAACGGAGGCATAGCTCAGCTGGTTAGAGTACTTGCTTGACATGCAAGGGGTCACTGGTTCGATTCCAGTTGTCTCCACCAAATAATAAAGGCACCCATATGGGTGCCTTTATTATTTGGTGGATGGCGTCACGCAGCAATCGACCAGAATGCACGCAGCAGCCCGCGCGGCGCAGATGAACCCGCTTGCGCGGCCGCGTCGCTGTAAGTGCAGACATTCTGTATGCCGCTCCTGCGGAGCGGCGGATTCACAGTTGTCTCCACCAAAAAACAACCACCCAACCGGATGGTTGTTTTTTTGCTTTGTACGAGCGGACCGTCGAGGACGCCGGTCCGCAAAGGGAAGCAGAGAATGCGCGCAAAGCGGGGGCGACATATTTACCCCCTTTTTCAAAGTCCTTTGAAGGGGCACGGGGGAACTTTCGTACACGAAAGTTCCCCCGTATTCTTTCCTATTCTATTCAATCCCTCGCCATCTCGACGGCGGCTGCGGCGTCGGCGAGGGCAAGCGCCTTCAAGCGAGCGACCTCGTCCGGCTCCATCGGCGTCTTTGTGAGCTGCACGGCGGCGTCCGCAATCCCCCCGCGCGCAAGGTCGGCGACGCGGCAGGGCGCGGCGCAGTGCATGTAGTCCATCATCGCGTCGATTTTCGGGTCGTAGGAGATGCCGAGCGGCGGCTTGCCCACGGCGACGGCGTAAATCAGCAGGTGCAGCCGCATGGAAATGACAAATTCGCAGCGCTCGAGCACGCCCATGATCTCGCGCGCGGTCAGCCCGCCGAGAATCTCGCCCTTGACCGTCGCCGCCGCGTTCACCTTCTCGGTCAGCGCGCGGTCGCGGCTCGCCTGCATCAGGATGTAGAGCGGCGCAGCGCCCGTGCGGGCGGCGATGGCGTTCACCTCGGCGGCAAACGCCGCGGCAAATTCGTCCTCGTCCGCGCCGTCCACCTCCTCACTGCGGAGCGTGGCAAAACTGCGGAGCGAAACCGCAAAATGCGGCTTGCCGTCCACATTTTTCAGGATATAGTCCACGCGGCGCGCGTCCGCGGGCGTCAGCAGCAGCGCGGGGTCGGCGGACAGCGCAAGCCGCTCGCGCGGCACGCCGAGCGCCTCCGCATAGGCGAGCGACTTCGGCTCCCGCAGGGTGATGCGGTCGGCAAGCAGCAGCGTTTTTGCCACATCGCGCTCGTATTTCTCGCCGAGAATCGGGCCGAGCCCGTTTGCCAGCACGAATACGCGCAAGCCCCGACGCTTTGCCAGCCGGATGATCGTGGTGTAATAGAACAGCGAACGCGAGGAGGTCGTGTTTTGCAGCAGATTGCCGCCGCCGCTGATGAGCAGCTTTGCCGAGCGCATCTCGCGCAGCACGGCGGGAATGTTGAAGCGGCGGACGGCGCGCACGCCGTATTTTTTCGCGCTGTTTTTCGGGTCCTTGCAGAGGAAGGTGATCGGCACTTCGGGCGCGCAGGCGCGGATGCCTTGCACCAGCGCGGCGGCGATGGAGTCGTCCCCCGCGTTGCCGAAGCCGTAGTAGCCGCTGACCAAAATCTGCCCGCGCACATCCGGCGTGACGGCGGGGAGGCTCTCGTACATCGCCTCGTAGTCACGCGCCATCCGCGCGGCGGAGAAGTCCTCGAGAATCACGCGGCGGCAGTAGTCGCCCATCGCGCGGCGCGTCTCGGGCGCGGCGTCAAAGAGGGCGCAGATGTCGGCATAGAGCTTTGCCTCGGTGGTCTCGCCGCAGTCGCGGCAGCAGTAGTTGGTCTTCAGCGCGAGGGCGCGGCGGCTCTCGTCTAAGATGCCGATGTAGCCCTCGTTGCCCGCCACCACGGTCGGCAGCCCGCAGCTCATCGCCTCGAGCGCCGCGCGGGATGCGCCGACAAACACATCCGCCGACGCGAGGAACGCGGGCGTGTCGGTGCGCAGTCCGGGCGTGAAGATGATTTTCCGCCCGTACTTTTTCTCGAGCGCGTCGGCAATCGCGCGCACATCGGTGAGCAGATTGCGCTCGGCGGACAGCACGCCGTCGCCCACGACCACGATTTCGAGGTCGGGGTACTTTGCAAGCAGGCGCTCGGCGCACTTTGCCAGGCAGAGCTGTGCCTTGCCGCGGCTCTCGTCCATGCGGCTGACCGACACGATGCGGTGCGCCGACGCGGAGAGGGCAAGCTCGTCCGCAACAGCGGCGAAATCGCCGTGTGGTGCAAAGCCGTCGGTGTCGATGCCGTTGACCGTGACCGAAATGTTGTCGGCAAACTGGCCGTAGTTGTCGATGAGATACTGCTTGATGTCCTCGCTCACCGCCATCTGCCGGTCGCCCCAGTTGGCAAGCCGCCGCCACAGCGGCGTCACGCGGAAGACCCAGTGCGCCGTGGTGACAAAGCGGAAGTGCAGCTTCTTTTGCAGCGAGCCGCAGATGAACGCGGGGATGCGCGCGTGCGCATGCACCACATCGAAGTGCTCGGCTTCAATCAGTTTTTTCAGCGCGGCGCGGCAGCGCAGCACCGCAAGCGGGTTTTTCGTATGCAGCGGCAGCGTGACATGGCGGATGCCGCAGCGTTCCAGCATCTCGGCATAGCGCCCGCCCGCCGAGGCGACTGTCACGGTGTGCCCGTCGCGCACGAGCGCGCGGCAGAGCTCGTAGATGTGCGTCTCCGCGCCGCCGAAGCCCATCTGCATCGTCGCCATGAGGATGTTCAGTTTCTTGTTTTCTTCCATATATATAAGTCTCCGTTGTGTGGTGGGGGGTAAAGCGGCGGGAGCAAGCCCCCGCCCGTGCGGTTTGTGCGCGGTTTCCGTCTATATCGTAGGGGCGACCATCGGTCGCCCGTTTTTGCTTTGCATGGGCGGGTCGTCGAGGGCGCCGACCCCTACCGGATTGGGTGCGTGATTCGGCTCCCCTGTGTAAGGGGTGAGCTGTACGAGACGCGCAGCGTCTCGCGGAGTTTTTCTTCGTCGGCTGAACACCGACGATTTCGCGAGCGAAACCGAAAAACATCCCGGCGGCGCCTGAGGGGTTGTTCCTTGGCTTTGTAACAATCCCTCCGTCATGCTCCGCATGCCACCTCCCTTTACACAAGGGAGGCTTAGACGCCGTCTTTACCGTCATTTTAGCAGATTCTGCCCCCCAAATCAAGGCGGCATGCCGATTTTGCGCAAATTTGCGTTAATTTTTTCAAAAAAGGCTTGCAATCGCGCATGATCTGTGGTAAACTACCGTATAAGAAAGATAAGGAGAAAAAGAGTGGCTTGCCACTCTTTCTTTATTGTAGATGAAGAGTGCGAAGAATATCGCCGAAACCGTGTACGACTTTCTCCTGCCTGTGGTAAACGAGCTCGGCTATTATCTCTGGGATGTCGAGTATGTCAAAGAGGGCAGCGAATGGTATCTGCGCATCACCATCGACAGCGAGGACGGCATCACGATTGACGACTGCGAGCGCGTGCACCGCGCCATCGACCCCGTCATCGACGAACACGACCCCATTGAAAATTCCTATCACCTTGAGGTCTCGTCCCCCGGCATCGAGCGCGTGCTGCGCACCGAGGAACACATCGAGGCGTTTGCGGGCGAGGAGGTCGAGGCAAAGCTGTTTGCCCCGCTCGACGGCAAGAAGACGCTGCGCGGCATCCTCGGCGGCATCGAGGACGGGAAGGTCATCCTCACCGTCGGCGACACCGAATACCGCATCGAGCACGCGAAGATCTCGCGCCTGACGACGGTTTTTGACTTTTGAATTTTGCCGGACGCCCATGCGGCGTCAGTATATCATAGAAAGGGAGCGGCATGCGCCGCTTTTGGTAACGACATGAACGCGGAATTTTTTGAGGCGCTGGACCTTATCGAGAAGGAAAGAGGCATTCCGAAGGACTACATGCTGGAGAAGGTCGAGGCGGCGCTCGTCAGCGCTTACAAGCGCGATAAGGACGGCAACGCCAATGTGCGCGTGGACATCGACCCCGAGAAGAAGACGGTGCGCATGTTCCAGCAGCTGGAGGTCGTCGAAGAGGTCGAGAACCCCATCACGCAGATTTCGCTTGCCGACGCGCAGGCACAGAACAAGCGCATGAAACTCGGTTCGATTCTCGAGGTCGAGGTCAAGACCAAGAATCTGCGCCGTCTTGCCGCGCTGACTGCAAAGCAGGTCATCGTGCAGGGCATCCGCGAGGCGGAGCGCGCCAACATCGTCAAGGAATATGAGTCGAAGCGCGAGGAGATCGTCACCGCGACGGTCGTCCGCGTGGATGAAACGAACGGCAATGTCGTGCTGGACACCGGCACGAGCAACGCGACCCTGCTGCTCTCCGAGCAGATTCCCGGCGAGCGGTTTGCCGTGGGCGACCGCGTGAAGGTCTACATCACCGAGGTCAACCGCGAGACGCACGGGCACATCGTCACCCTGTCGCGCCGTCATCCCGGCCTCGTCAAGCGCATGTTTGAGTTGGAAATTCCCGAGATCGCGGACGGCACGGTGCTGGTTCGCGCCGTTGCCCGCGAGGCGGGCAGCCGCACGAAGATTGCCGTCGAGTCCCGCGACCCCAATGTTGACCCCGTCGGCGCCTGCATCGGCAACCGCGGTGCGCGCATCGGCGCCATCATCGACGAGCTGCGCGGCGAAAAGGTGGACATTGTGCGCTACAGCGACGATCCCGCCGAATTCATCCGCGAGGCGCTCTCCCCCGCTGAGGTCATCTCGGTGGAGATGGACGGCGAGCGCAGCGCAAAGGTCACGGTGTATCCCGATCAGCTTTCGCTGGCCATCGGCAAGGAGGGGCAGAACGCCCGCCTCGCCGCCAGACTCACCGGCTGCAAGATCGACATCAAGGCATAACAGCGGCACATAGATGGAAAAGATAAAAAAGATTCCGCAGCGCAAGTGCATCGGCTGCGCCGAGCGGCGGGACAAGGGCGACCTTGTGCGCGTCGTGCGCACGCCGGACGGCGAGATTCGGCTCGACAGCACCGGGCGTGCCGCCGGGCGCGGCGCGTACCTCTGCAAGAGCCGAAAGTGCCTGGCGCGTGCGCGAAAGTCGCACCGGCTTGAGGCAAACCTCGGCGTGGAGATTCCCGAGGCGGTGTACGCGGCGCTGGAAAGTGAGCTTGCCGATGACTGACAACGGAAAAACAACGCGCGCGCTCTCGCTGCTCGGCATCTGCAAGAAGGCGGGGCGGCTGACAAGCGGCGTGCCGCTGGTGTGCGACGCGATTCGTGAGGGGCACATTCGGCTGGTCGTCTACGCGGCGGGCGCGGCGGAGAACTCCGTCAAGCGCGTCACCGACAAGGCAAAGAGTTATCATGTAGAGGCGCTTCCGCTGGATGTGGCGCCGGAGGCGCTCGGCCGTGCCGTCGGCAAGAGCGGCGCAGTCGCCGCCGTCGGCGTCGGCGACGCAGGATTTGCCGCAGCGCTGAAGAAATTATTACAGGATTAAGCCGCCGGAATTTCCGGCATTCGACAGCATTTGATAGAAAGAAAGGATTTTTGCGCATCCGCGCAAAAGGGTAAACGACGCATGGCACAGAATCAGCAGTACCGTATCAACCAGTTGGCAAAGGAGCTTGGCATCAAGGGCAAGGATGTGATTGCAATTCTCGCCGAACACGGCATCGAGGGCAAGTCCTCGTCCGGCGCTCTCGACCCCGACGAGTTTGGTCTGGTCATGGATGCCCTCAGTAAGAAAAAGCAGATCAAAAGTCTCGATTCTTACCTGGACGGGGAAGTTGTCATCGTGACGAAGGGGCAGAAAGAAGCTGCCGCAAAGGCTGTCGAGGAAGAGAAGGCAAAGGCGGAGGCAGAGGCGAAGGCTGCCGAGGCGGCGAAGAAAGCCGCCGAGGAGAAGGCGCGCGCCGAAGCCGAGGCAAAGAAGGCCGCCGAGGAGGCGGCAAAGGCGGCAGCCAAGGCGGAGAGCCAGGCAAAAGTGAAGGCAAAGGGCCTTTCCGCCGCCCAGGCAATCGAAGAAAAGGCGCGTGCCGCCGCGGCGCGCGCACAGGCAAACCGCCCGCAGGGGCAAGGTCGCCCCTACGGCGACCGTCCGCAAAGCGGCGGGCAGAACCGCCCCTTTGGCGACCGTCCGCAAAACGGCGGACAGCGTCCCTTTGGTGACCGCCCGCAAAGCGGCGGACAGAACCGCTTCGGCGACAGACCGCAGGGCGGTCAGGGTCGCCCGTTTGGCGACCGCGCGCCCGGCGCGGGCAGCGCACAGCCGAAGAACTTCGGCGACCGCTTTGAGCGCAAGTCGTTTGAGAGCGGCAAGGGCGGCTACGACAAGAAGCCGCAGCGCGCAGGCGGCTTTGACAAGGGCGAGGGCAACGAGCGCCGCACGGTGCAGAAGTTCACCGCCCCCATCAGCCAGATGCAGCGCGTCGCCGCGACCGACGGCCCCGCAAAGCCGCGCGGCAGCGTCCGCGTGGTGGACACGCGCACGACCACGGTAGACCTCTCGCGCTACGACGAGAAGCTCGAAACCCTGGCAGGCGGCTACGGCGATCGCAGCGTCAGCCGGCAGAAGCTGAAAAAGCAGGATACGCGCGGCCAGTACAGCAAGGCGAAGGACAAGGAGCGGCTGGCGGTTGAGCGCATGAAGAAAGCGGAGCTGGAAAAGGCGCGCAAAAAGCAGCTTGAGATCACCGTGCCGGACGAAATCACGGTGCAGGAGCTGGCTTCCCGCCTGAAAGTTACGGCGGCGGAGGTCATCAAGCGCCTCATGAAGATGGGCGTGATGGCAACGCTCAACCAGACCGTGGACTACGACACCGCGTTCCTCGTCGCCGACGAACTCGGCGCGAAGGTCACCAAGGAGGTCGTCGTCACCATTGAGGAGCGCCTCTTCGACGAGGCGGAGGACGATGCGGACGCGCTCGTCACGCGCGACCCCGTTGTCTGCGTCATGGGTCACGTTGACCACGGCAAGACCTCGCTGCTCGACGCCATCCGGCACACCAATGTGACCAGCGGCGAGGCAGGCGGCATCACGCAGGCCATCGGCGCATACCGCGTCAACCTGAACGGCAGAAATATCACCTTCCTCGACACCCCCGGCCATGAGGCGTTCACCGCAATGCGCGCAAGAGGCGCGCAGGCGACCGATATTGCGATTCTCGTGGTCGCCGCGGACGACGGCATCATGCCGCAGACCGTCGAGGCGATCAACCACGCCAAGGCGGCGGGCGTTGACATCATCGTCGCCATCAACAAGATGGATAAGCCGGGCGCAAACCCCGACGCCGTCATGACAGGCCTCACCAACTATGAGCTCGTGCCCGAGGAATGGGGCGGCGACACGATTTGCGTGCCCGTCTCCGCCGTGACCGGCATGGGCATCCCGGATCTGCTCGAAAATGTCCTGCTCGTGGCGGATGTCAAGGAGCTGAAAGCCAACCCCAACCGCCGCGCCAAGGGTATCGTCATCGAGGCAAAGCTGGATAAGGGTCGCGGCCCTGTTGCCACCGTCCTTGTGCAGAACGGTACGCTCCACGCGGGCGACATCGTCATTGCCGGCACGGCAGTCGGCCGCGTCCGCGCGATGATTGACGACAAAGGCAAGAATATCAAGGAGGCAGGTCCCTCCGTTCCGGTTGAGCTGGTCGGCCTGGACGCAGTCCCCGAGGCGGGCGACGAATTCGGCGCGGTTGAGGACGAGCGCATGGCGCGCACCCTCGCGGAGCAGCGCCGCGACAAGGCAAAGGACGAGCGCTTCAAGGCGAACGCGGTCGGCAAGCTGGAGGATCTGTTCTCCCGCATGTCGGACGGCGTGAAGGATCTGAACATCGTGGTCAAGGCAGATGTCGGCGGTTCGGCCGAGGCGGTCAAGCAGTCGCTTGTCAAGCTGTCCAACGACGAGGTCAAGGTCAATGTCATTCACAGCGCGGTCGGCGGCATCACCGAGAACGATGTCATGCTGGCGGCGGCATCCGGCGCGATCATCGTCGGCTTCAATGTCCGCCCGGATAAGCAGGCGATTGACGCGGGCGAGCGCCAGGGCGTGGATATCCGCACCTACCGCATCATTTATGAGTGCATCGAGGAGATTGAGAAGGCAATGAAGGGTATGCTTGCCCCCACCTTCAAGGAGAATCTGCTCGGTCACGCGCAGGTGCGCCAGACCATTCATGTGCCCTCGGTCGGCACCATCGCGGGCTCCTATGTCCAGGACGGCAAAATCACACGCAACGCGCAGATTCGCGTCATCCGCGACGGCGTCGTCGTCTTCGAGGACAAGATCGCATCGCTGCGCCGCTTCAAGGACGATGTCCGCGAAGTTGCCGCAGGCTATGAGTGCGGTATCGGCCTTGAGAAGTTCAACGACATCAAGGAAAACGATGTGCTCGAAGCCTTTGTAATGGAAGAAGTAGAGAGATAAATCCGATCGTGACGGCGGACTGGAAAAAGCGCGCAGACCGCGAAACAGATTTCGCTCTGCACCGAAAGCTTCGACTGGCGTACAAAGTACGCCGACGCTTGCTTTCGGCGCAGTCTGCATCCCTTTTTCTGCGTCCGATTCGTAAAGTTTTTTGAAAGGGTGTGGGGAAACTTTTTTGTGAGAAAAGTTTCCCCACTATTTTATTCTATCATTATGGAACAACAGTTTCTGCCCACCAACCGCGCCGAGATGGAGGCGCGGGGCTGGGGTGAGGTTGATTTTGTCTATGTCAACGGCGACGCCTATGTAGACCATCCCTCCTTCGGCGCGGCGATCATCACGCGCGTGCTCGAGGACGCGGGTTTCCGCATCGGCTTTCTGGCGCAGCCGGACTTCCGCTCGGCGGAGGCGTTCCGCGCGTTCGGGCGGCCGCGCCTCGGCTTTCTCGTCAGCGCGGGCAATATCGACTCCATGGTTGCGCATTACACCGCCGCGAAGAAAAAGCGCTCCTATGACTATTATTCCCCCGGCGGCAAGCCGGGTCTGCGCCCCGACCGCGCCACGATTGTCTATTCCAACCGCATCCGCGAGGCGTACGGCGACATTCCGATTATCCTCGGCGGGCTGGAAGCGTCGCTGCGCCGCTTTGCGCACTATGACTACTGGGATGACCGCGTGCGCCGCTCCCTGCTCGTGGACAGCCGCGCCGATATGATTACCTACGGCATGGGCGAGAAGATTCTCGTCGCCGTGGCAAAGCTGCTCGACCGCGGCGTGCCGATTCGCAAGATCCGCGATGTGCGCGGCACGGTCTTCCTCATCAAAAAGGGCGAAAAGGTGCATTTCCCCGCCGTCGAAACCTATGACTACGACACACTGAAGACCGACAAGCGCGCCTATGCCGACGCCTACGGCATCCAGTACCGCAACCAGGATGCCATCTACGGCAAGGCAATCCTCGAGGATTACGGCGACAAGGTGCTGGTGCAGAATCCGCCCATGCCCCCGCTCGAGCGCGAGGAGCTCGACCGGGTCTACGCGCTCCCCTATATGCGCACCTGGCACCCCATGTACGCAAAGGACGGCGGCGTCCCCGCCATCGAGGAGGTGCGCTTCTCCATCACGCACAACCGCGGCTGCTTCGGCGGCTGCAACTTCTGCGCGCTCGCGTTCCACCAGGGGCGCACCGTGCGCTCCCGCAGCATCGAGTCGGTCGTCCGCGAGGCAAAGCTCATCACCGAAATGCCGGATTTCAAGGGCTACATCCATGATGTCGGCGGGCCGACGGCGAATTTTCGTTACGGCGCGTGCAAAAAGCAGCTTACCGACGGCGTCTGCGCGGGGCGGAAGTGCCTTGCGCCCACGCCCTGTAAGAACCTCGTCGCCGACCACAGCGAGTATATCGAGCTGCTCCGCGCCATTGAGGCGCTGCCGAAAGTGAAAAAGGTGTTCATCCGCTCGGGCATCCGCTTTGACTACATGCTCTGCGACAAGAGCGACGCCTTTTTCCGCAAGCTGGTGCGCGACCATGTCAGCGGGCAGCTCAAGGTCGCGCCCGAGCACTGCGACGACCGCGTGCTGCGCCTGATGGGCAAGCCGCCGTTTGAGGTCTACGAGAAGTTTCGCGAGAAGTACTTCCGCCTGACGCACGAATGCGGGCTGGAGCAGTACCTCGTGCCCTATCTGATGAGCAGCCATCCCGGCTCCACGCTCGAGAGCGCGATAAGTCTCGCGCTCTGCCTTAAACGCGACGGTTACGCGCCCGAGCAGGTGCAGGACTATTATCCCACGCCCGGCACGCCCTCGACGGTCATGTATTACACGGGGCTGAACCCGCTCGACGGCAAGGAGGTCTATGTCGCGCGCGATTATCATGAGAAGCAGTTGCAGCGCGCGCTGCTCCAGTACAACCGCCCGCAGAACTACGACCTCGTGGTCGAGGCGCTGCAAAAATGCGGGCGCACCGACCTCATCGGCAACGGCCCGGACTGCCTCGTCCGCCCGCGCGGCTCCGCGCCGCACAGCGGTGCGCACAGGGGCGGCAAACCGACCCGCAGCGGCAGGCAGAACCGACCCGCAGCGGGCGGACGGCAGCAAAACCGCGACGACCGCCGAAGCGCAAAGGCGGGGAAACCGCAAAGTCCCGCATCCCGCGCCGCCGGTGACCGCGGCAGAACCTCCCGCACGCATAAATCAAAAAAGAAATAGCGGGCAACCGCACCGAAAACCGGACGACCCTCGGTCGCCCGGTTTTTGCTTTGTTCATGCGGGCGACCGATGGTCGCCCCTACATAATATTTGGAGCCGTGTACACACCGTAGGGCGGGGGCTTGCTCCCGCCGCGTCTTAGCCTTCCCCCTTGGGGGAAGCCAAAGAGACGCACCGCCCGGAAAGCCCCCGCCGCATTTCTAATTCCCGCGCTTTGGACATATACTTGCACGGGGTGATGCGGATGCAATTTGTCAAGATTCACACGGCGGGCAGCGACTATGTGGTGTGCGACGCGGCAGCCGTGCGGGACGCGCGGGCGTGCGCGCGCCTGCTCGACCGCCATACCGGCGTCGGCGGCGAGGGACTGCTGCTCGTCGGCGCGCCGACGGACGCAGACACGCCGGTGCGGCTGATTCTGCCCGACGGCAGCGAGGGCGAGGGCTGCGCCACGGCGGCGCAGACGGCGGCGCGCGCCCTGTTTGCGCGCGGCAAGTGCCGCACGCAGGTGCGCATCGCGCTCGGCGGCACGGTTTACCCCGTGCGGCTGTCCACGCTCGGCGACCGCGTGCTCTGCGTCTTTGCCGAACTGCCGCCGCTCGTGCCGCGCCCGATGGACGGGCTGAAATATTATTACGGCATCCGCGGCGAGGTGCTGCGCGCCTGCCTTGCGCGGCCGCGCCTCTCCATCTGCGACCTCGGCGGCACGCACGCGGTTTTTCTGCTCGAGAGCGCCGCCGCCCTGCGCGCCCTGGATGTCGCCGGGGTCTGCCGCCGCCTTGCCGAGGTGCTGTTTTACGGCGAGCGGATTCACATGCATTTTGTCGCCGTCTCGGGCGACAACGCACTGTCGATGCGCAGCTGGCAGCCCGCGCGCGGCGAACTTGCGGCGTGCGGCGAGGGCGCAGCGGCGGCAGTCTACGCGGCGCGTGCCGCCGGACTCTGCGACAGCGACAATGTCCCGGTGCGCGCCCGCGGCGGCAGCTTTTGTGTGGAGCTTTGCGGCAAGGCGGCGTCCGTCTGCGCCAAGAGCGAGGTGGTTTTCACCGGCGAGGTCGGCTGAATGCGCAAAATATCCGTCCGCAGGCTTGTGCGGCCGCCGCATTTGTGGTATACTGAGAGCAGTACGCACGAAAAGGGGAACTGCCATGCTGAAAACAGAACGCACTTCGGTGATGAATCTCGAAAACGCCATTCGCGGCGCGCGCAATCCGATGAATTCCTGGGCAAAGTCGGACAGCGCCTACGACGCGGCGGGGAACTACATCCTCGGCGAAAACGACCTCGCCCTCGCTAAAAAGCTCTGCCGCGCGGGCAGCGACCACCGCAAATTCGTGCGGCAGATTCTCGTCTCGGTGGACATCACCGCGCCGCTCTACTGGTGGAAGGAGTTTGACACCTACAAGGTCGCCACCGTCGCCAACTCCACCAGCACCATGCACAAGATTCACGCAAAGCCGTTTGAACTCTCGGATTTCAGCGTGGACAAGCTGTCGGACGGCGCGCTTGCCGCGTTTCGGCAGTACATGGACTATATGGAAGAGACGCGCCGCCGCTTTGTCGAGACCAAGGACAAGCGTGACTGGTATGACCTCATCCAGCTGCTGCCTTCGTCCTACAACCAGCTCCGCACCGTCACGATGAACTACGAGACACTCATCAACATCTATTACGCCCGCCGCGCGCATAAGCTGGACGAATGGCATGTCTTCTGCGATTGGATTCTCACCCTGCCGTATGCGGCGGATCTGATCTGCTGCCGGGAGGAATGAGCGAGACGCTGAAATGGAAGAGCTGCAAAAACGAAAATCTGTGCGTCTGACCGATGCTGATTACAACGCCGGAGTGTTTTTTCTGACTTTATGTACAAAGAACCGCCGCTGTATGCTTGCCTGTATCGAAAATGCACAATCATCGCAGCAATCTGTAGGGACCGGCGTCCTCGACGGTCCGCAGGTTAAGTTGACCCATTACGGAAGAACTGCCGAGCAATATATCAGACAGTTAAGCGAATTTTACAAGCATCTGTCTGTTGAGCATTATGTGATTATGCCGAATCACATACATTTGATATTGTCGGTCGAGGCAAGCGAGAACGGACCGTCGAGGACGCCGGTCCCTACAATGCAGAATTCAGCTGTGTCGCAATTTGTATCTACGCTCAAGCGATTCTGCAACAGAGCGTATGGCGAGAACATTTGGCAGTCGCGTTCATACGACCACATTATACGAAACCGCGAAGATTACGAAGAACATGTGCGGTATATCGCTGAGAATCCGATGCGATGGTACTTTGACGAATTATATGCAGAGACATAGGAAAGGCACGAATCAGGTGCCTTTTCTTTTTTGCATAACCGCTCGCGGAGCGGCATAAACTGGAACGAGAGGGGAGGCGGCGGCATGCGGGTGGCGATTTCGGGGGCGTGCGGCAGGATGGGCAGCGCGTGCGCGCGCATTTTTGCCGAGGCGGGCGAGACGCTCGCTTTTTTCATCGATGTGCGCGGCGGCACGGATGCGCGCGTGCCGGTTTTTCCGTCGCCGGACGCCGTGCCGGACACGCTTGCGTGCGACTGCGTGGTGGATTTTTCGTCTCCGTCGGCGCTCGGCGGGCTGCTTGCCTTTGCCGCGGCGCGGCATTGCCCCACCGTGCTGGCAACCACGGGGTACACCACGGCAGACCTTGCGGCTGTCGCTGTGACAGCGGCGGACGCGCCGCTCTTTGTCAGCCGCAACATGTCGCTCGGCGCGGGGCTTGTCGAGCAGCTCTCGGAGCGGCTTGCCCGCGCGCTGTGCCCCGCCTTTGATGTGGAGATCGTGGAGACGCACCACCGCGGCAAGCAGGACGCGCCAAGCGGCACGGCGCTTGCGCTGGCGGATGCGGTGCAGCGCGGGGGTGCAGGCGACCGCTATGTGTACGACCGCCGTGCCCGCGGCGCACGCGCGCCGGGCGAGGTCGGCATCCATTCGCTGCGCGGCGGCAGCGTCACCGGGATGCACGAGGTGCATTTTCTCGGGCAGGGCGAACAGCTCACGCTGACGCACATCGCCGAGGACCGCGCGCTTTTTGCCCGCGGCGCGCTGGCGGCGGCGCGGTTTCTCATCGGCAAGCCGCCGGGGCAGTACGGCATGCGCGACCTCGCGTGCGAAATGCTGCGCGACGGTTGAATCTGCGCGGTTTTTGTGGTAGAATGGTCATAAGTTGCGGCGGGAAATCTATGTGATGCGCAAAATTGTGTGCCTTTCGGCTCCCCTGTGCAAGGGGAGCTGGCGTGGAACACGCCTGAGGGGTTGTTCCGTTACCATGTAACAATCCCTCCGCCGCCGCCCGGCGGCACCTCCCTTTACACAAGGGAGGCTCAGATAGAACGGCGGGAGACAGACGGCGCCCTACGGTGCGCACACTGTTCCCGCCATTCCGTAGGGGCGACCATCGGTCGCCCGCCGAACGAAAGCAAAAAGCGGGCGACCAATGGTCGCCCCTACAGGTTTGCGCAAATCTTTTGCAATTCGATAAGTGTCGGCGCAAAAAGGAGGACAACATGAAAAAGGACAAAAAAGAAAAAACCGGGAAGCCTTCGCGCCGCGCGGCGCTTGTCGCGCTGATTCGCGAGAGCAAAAGCACCTTCGCGGTCTATGTGGTGCTGCGCCTGATTGTCATCGCGGTTGCGGTGCTGCAATTCATGAACGGCAACTATGCCAACGCCGCGCTCTGCGTCTTCACGCTCGTGCTCTTCCTCATCCCCGCCTTTGTGGAATCCAACTTCGGCGTGCGCGTCCCGTCCACGCTGGAGATTATCGTGCTGCTCTTCATTTTCGCCGCAGAAATCCTCGGGGAGCTTGGCGATTTCTATGTAAAATTCACCTTTTGGGACACCATGCTGCACACACTCAACGGCTTTCTCGCCGCGGCGGTCGGGCTGTCGCTGATTGATTTGCTCAACCGCAGCGAGCGCTTTGATTTGCATCTGTCGCCGTTTTTCGTCGCGCTGGTTTCGTTCTGCTTTTCCATGACCATCGGCGTGCTGTGGGAGTTCTTCGAGTTCGGCATGGACCGCATTTTCCTCACAGACATGCAGAAGGACACGGTGGTGAATGTGATTTCCTCGGTTGCACTCAACCCGGACGGAGTCAACAAAGCCGTGATTCTCCGCGACATCACCGAAACCACCGTCAACGGGCAGCCCCTGCTTGTCGGCGGGTACCTCGACATCGGGCTGATTGACACGATGAAGGACTTGATTGTCAATTTCATCGGCGCGGTCGTCTTCTCGGTCTTCGGCTTTTTCTACGCGAAGCACGAGGGAAAATCCCGCGGCGCAAAGGTCGTCGAGGGGCTGAAAATCCAGAAACGCGAAACGCCGGACGAGGAATAAAAGAAAAGGAAGGTTGCAAAGCCTTCCTTTTTGTGATGGGGATGCGTCGGCGAACCATGCGGGGGTTTGTGTCTTCGGCTCCCCTGTGCAAGGGGAGCTGTCACCGTTAGGTGACTGAGGGGTTGTTCCGCGCTATGCAATAATCCCTCCGTCACGGCAAGCCGTGACACCTCCCTTTGCACAAGGGAGGCTCAGATAGAACGACGGAAACAAGCCCCCGCATGACGGTTTGCGTGGAATTTTCGCAATTCGGTGCCCGCCCGTCACCGATATTCGAGAATCTCCCCGAGCGGGAGGATGCCGATGTCGCAATTGACGAGCCGCCCGATGACTTTGGGCGCGCGGC
Source organism: uncultured Eubacteriales bacterium (assembly GCA_934474225.1). Taxonomy (GTDB): domain Bacteria; phylum Bacillota; class Clostridia; order Oscillospirales; family CAG-272; genus UMGS902. The sequence goes on from CAKSLU010000010.1 coordinate 39,562, forward strand.
CGCGGAAATGCCCCGGCTGGTAGAACCCAATCGAGACCGTCAGCGCCGAGACGACGCAGAGGTCGCCCTCGCCGGTGTCGCCATTCATGCCGCTGTTGATGTCCGCCGCGACGACGAACGCGCCGCTTTGATTGATGGCGCGAATCGCATCGGCAGCGACGCCGCGCACCTCGCCGTGAAAGCCGGTGCCGAAGATGCAGTCGACGACAAAATCATAGCCGCTAAGGTCGGTTCCCGCCGCCCAAAGCGAAACCGGCACGCCGCGCGCCCGGCACGCTGCAAAAAAGTGTGCGCCGTCCTTTGAAAACTTTTCTTCCAATATATATAGCTGCACCGCCACGCCCGCGTCGGCGAGCAGCGTCGCGAGAACGTAGCCGTCCCCTGCGTTATTGCCGCTGCCGCAGACCACGGCGACGCGCCCGTGCCACGCGCAGGCGTCGAAGATGCCGCGCCCTGCGCGCGCCATCAGCGTCTCCGCGTCCGTGAAATGTTCGATGGTATAGGCGTCGCTCCGCCGCATGTCGGCGACCGACAGCACCGCCGTCACCGGCGGGCGCGGGTATGTTTCCGTCATGGCAAACCCTCCGAAGTCTCCAATTTGAACTTGTGTTGTTTTGATTATAGCAGATTTTGTGCAACTTGTAAAGATAACCCCCGTTTTGCAGGGAGAGAAACGATTTATTGCAAAAAAATCAACAAAAAGCGCATAATCTCGAAAAAAACGCTTGACAAAATGAATTTTTGATGCTATTATAAGTCATACTTTTTCAAAACGATGGAGGTATTCTTATGAAAAACATGTTGAAAATCGCCGCTCTTTCGCTGGCGGTACTGATGCTCGCATTTGCTTTTGTCGGCTGCGGCAAAGATGATACGCCTGTGACGACGGACGGCTCGACGGCTTCTTCCGACGCTGCATCGACCGAGGACACCACGGCCGCAACCGAACCGGTCTCCGACAAGGTCTACACCATTGCATCGGACAACGCATTCAAGCCTTTTGAGTATCTGGATGTCGAATCCAACACCTATGTCGGCTTCGATATGGACCTGCTCGCTGCAATCGCAGAGGACCAGGGCTTCAAGTACACGGTTGCCAACGTCGGCTTTGACGCCGCACTCGGTCAGGTTCAGGCAGGTCAGGCAGACGCCGTCATTGCCGGCATGACCATCAAGCCGGATCGCGCAGAGATCTTTGATTTCTCGGACGGCTACTTCGAGGACGGCCAGATCATGGTCGTTGCCGCTGACAGCACGGTTGCTTCGCTGGACGACCTCAAGGGTAAGGTCGTTGCCACCAAGGCAGCCACGATGGGTCTTGAGTATGCCGAGTCCGTCAAGGATCAGTACGGCTTCACCACGATGATGTTTGAGAGCTCGCCCGAGATGTATCAGGCAGTCGCACAGGGCACCTGCGTGGCCTGCTTCGAGGACCGCTCGGTCATCGGCGCCGCCATCAAGGACGGTCAGCCGCTGAAGGTCGTCGGCGACGTCATCAACCCCGCTTCCTACGGCTTCGGCGTGAAGAAGGGTGAAAACGCCGATCTCATCAAGCTCTTCAACGCAGGTCTTGCCAATGTCAAGGCAAGCGGCAAGTACGACGAGATCGCAAAGAAATACGGCATGTAATTGCCCCGCAAACCAGTTTGTTCGGTTTAGGATGGCGCGTTTTCGCGCCATCCTAAATTTTGGTATCTATCGGGAGTAAAGGAGCCGCCGGACGGCGGGCACGCAGACTTATGGATTTTGTAAAAGTGTTTCATGAAGCGACACCGCTTCTTCTGAACGGACTGAAGCTGACCATCGGCATCGCGCTTCTGGCGATCGCCCTCGGCATGGTGATCGGCTTTCTTTCCTGCATCATGGGCATGGCAAAGAACCCGATTCTGCGCGCGATCTCTGCCGTCTATGTCTGGCTGATCCGCGGCACGCCGATGCTTGTCCAGGCATTTTTCGTGTTCTACGCGATCCCGCAGCTGGTCAAGGTGATGACGGGGACGGCCTTTACGCTGACGCCGTTTGCGGCGGGCGCAATCACGCTCAGCCTCAACGCGGGCGCGTACATCTCGGAGATCTTCCGCGGCGGCATTCAGGCCGTGCCGAAGGGACAGACCGAGGCGGCGCGCAGTCTCGGGCTTTCGTCCGCAAAGACGATGCTGCGCGTGGTGCTGCCGCAGGCGTTCAAGATCGCCATTCCCTCGCTGGTCAACCAGTTTATCATCACGGTCAAGGACACCTCGATCCTGTCGGTCATCGGTCTTGCCGAGGTGGTCAATCGCGCAAAGCAGTATGTCGGCTCGACCTACAGCTTCTTTGCAACCTATGTTTATGTCGGCGCACTCTATCTTGTGGTGATTTCGCTCCTGATGGTGCTGTCCCGCCGCATTGAAAAGAGGATGAGCTATGACAGAAAAGGTTAAGGTCAGAAATCTGGTCAAGCACTTTGACAAGCTCGAAGTGCTCAACGGCATCGACCTCACCGTCACCGAGGGCGAGGTCGTCTGCATCATCGGGCCGTCCGGCTCGGGCAAGTCCACGCTGCTCCGCTGCCTCAACAAGCTCGAGGAGCCGACCGGCGGTGAGATTATTGTGGACGACGCCGTGGTCACCGATAAGAAGACCAATATCAACAAGGTGCGCGAGAACATCGGCATGGTGTTCCAGAGCTTCAATCTGTTCTCCAACTACACCGTGCTGCAGAATATCATGTTCGCCCCGGTCGAGCTGAAGAAAATGACCAAAGCGGAGGCAAAGGTCAAGGCGATGGAGCTGCTCAGCCGCGTCGGGCTTGCCGATAAGGCGAATGCTTACCCGCACCAGCTTTCGGGCGGTCAGCAGCAGCGCGTGGCTATCGCGCGGTCGCTGGCGATGAACCCGGACATCATGCTCTTTGACGAGCCGACAAGCGCGCTCGACCCCGAGATGGTCGGCGAGGTGCTGGCAGTCATGAAGGAGCTGGCGGCGGCGGGCATGACGATGATCGTCGTCACGCACGAGATGGGCTTTGCCCGCGACGTTGCCGACCGCGTCATTTTCATGGCGGACGGCGTCATCGTCGAGGAGGGCACACCCGAGGAGATTTTCACCGACCCGCAGAATCCCCGCACCAAGGAGTTCCTCTCCTGCGTGCTGTAAAAATGAAAAGAACCCCCGCAGACTTTCGGAGAAAGCCTGCGGGGGTGTTTTTGTGTGTGTGGGAACGATATTTTCGGTAGAGACTCGCTGCGCGCTGCGCTATTTCAGGCTTCCCCGTTGGGGAAGCTGGCGCCGTAGGCGCCTGATGAGGGATTGATGCAAGCAAAGCATCGCACAATGCTGTGCCGGCTGCCTGCATGCCCTCATCCGTCACGGCGAGCCGTGACACCTTCCCCAATGGGGAAGGCTTTGACGCTGCGGTTCAAGCGGGCGACCGATGGTCGCCCCTACATAATAACGGATAACCGTCGTGCGCCGTCTGTCTTCCGCCGCCTTTTCTACAACTTTACTTCTTCCCGTCAATCTTCCCGAGGCCGGCGTCGAGGACCGACCAATCGGGCATCTGACGGAGGTTTTCGAGGCGGAAGGCGCAGGGCCACGCGGGCAGCCACTGCGAGGGGCGGAACGGCTCGACGCCGTGGCGGCCCCAACGCGTGTGGAAAATCGCCTCATCCTGCGCGCCGGCGGGACGCAGGCGGCCGTTCACATACATCGTGCCGTCCGAGATGCACTGGCACGCCGCGCACCAGAAGGCGACGGCGCGTTCGCGCCACCGGACGCGCCCGGTGAGTTCGTACAGCCGCAGGAAGGACTGCACATCGCGCAGGGCATACTGGTCGAGCGCCTGGTGTGCGGTCGAGACCGAAGTGAGGCCGAATGTGTCCCAGCCCATCTTGCCGAGCATGGAATCCGCCGGGTACTTCACCGTGAAGTGCATCGTCCAGGTCGAGAGATACCATGCGATCTTCTCGGCGGCGGCGACATAGGCGCGGTCGCCCGTGACATCGTAGAGCGCGAGCGCGGCGCGGAGCATCGGGCTTGCCGACTCCTTGTCGATGCAGTAGGTGTCGAGCGCGCCCGCCGTGGTGAAGCCGTCGCGCACGAGTGCGCCGTAGTAATAGGCAAACGCGCGTTCGGCGGCGGTGAGATAGGTCTCGTTTTCGCTCTTTTTGTAGGCGGTGACGAGCGGCAGGATGAGGAATGCGCCGACCGTGCCGCGCTCGGCGAGAACCTTGCCGTTTTCGTCCCACGACTTTGCAAACGCGCCCGCATCGTTCTGATTTTGCAGCGCAAAATCGCAGATGCCGTAGGCGGCGGCGAGGTATTCCGGCTTGTCGATGCCCGCCTCTTTGAGGAGGTCGTAGGCCTCGAAGTAGCCGTCGGCGGCACCGCCGTTGTTGCAGGCGTCGTGCGAGAGCAGGATGCGCCCGTTTTGGTCGCGGCGGAAGGTCTTGCCGCGCCAGGCGAGGTGCGTCTCGTAGGTGCATTCGCCGATTTTCCAGCGATCCGGCTCGTAGTCGGCGGGGTAGTCGTCGTTCAGCCAGGGGTCAAAATCCAGCCGCGCGGCGACATGCCCGGCGGGGAAACGCCCGGTGCGCAGCCAGCTGTCGTGCACCTCGAGGGCGATGCCCAGTTTCTCGCGGTCGCCGGTCATGAGATAGTCGTGAATGTAGGCGTTCGCCATGGACGCGCTCTGCCCGACCCAACTGATTTCATAGCGGTGCAGCGTCTTCTGATAGGCGGTGATGCCGAGATGCCACTGCGCGCCCATCGTGAAACCGGCAAAGCCGTCGCGTTCCCGCTCAAACAGGTAGCGGCAGTAGGCAATCGAGAGGCGGTAAAGCTCGCGCGCGGGCTTCGGCGCGGCAAGCGGATGCCCGAAGCAGCGCCACGCGAAGTCGAGGAGCGGCGCATAGCGATGGCGCGTGCCGTCCGACGGCCAGACACAGAGGATGGCGCAGAAGGTGTCGGCAGGCTCCATTTCGCCGACGAACGCATCGCCCCAGAAGTGGCGCTGCAGGGTCTTCGGCTGCTCCTCCTCGGGGAAGATGAGCACATGGTTTTCGCCGTCGTCGGTCTTGTAGAGCGAGCAGGCGGTGGAGTCGTCCGGGTCGGCGGCAAAGAGCGCGAGGCTTGCGCGGTCGTTTTCGCTGTAGGTGCAGGAGGGGATCGTCGCGCGGTGCGAGGCGAAGCTCCAGGGCGTGCCGTCCTCGGCACGGTCGCCGACGTACTCCGGCGTGTTGCCCCAGCCGTTGCCGCCGTAGCTGATGCCGGGCACCATGGTGAAGGCGGCATCCTGCACGAGCACGGCGGTCATGCGCATGTGCGAAGTCGGCACGGCGGTCTTGCGTGTCCATTTCCACACGCCGTCCTCAATGGGCTCAAAGGTATCGACCGCCCCCGCTGCGGCGGGAATGCGGACAACGGTCTCGCCGGCAAGGCGGAGCAGCGTGTCGGTGTTGTTTTGCAGAAATTCAAGCATAGAAAAGCGCTCCCGAAAAAGCATTTTTCTTTCATTGTAACACCGTGTGCGGCACATCGCAACGCTTCCCGCATGAGAAGTTCGTTTTCGGGAACAGCCGCGCGCCCGAAAGACGGAATCGCGCCGCCTGCCCGCTGCCCCGTCATTGCACCCGCGCCGCCCCGCGTCAATGCTGCTTTATGTAGTGGTCGTGCTTGCGGCGGACATAGGACTCGTCGTGTTCGCCCGCGAGGAAGGCGATGCGCTGCCAGGAGCGCACGCCGTCCACATAGCGCAGCATGAACAGCTCGCGCACATCGCTGTCCGGGATGGTCTCGATGTAGCGAATGAGCAGTGCCTCCTCCGCCTCGGCGGCGTGCAGATAGTGCATCAGCGCGTCGCGCGTGTCCCGCAGCGCGGCGGCAAGTTTCGCCGCCTCGGCGTCGTCCGCCGCCGCCCGCAGGCGGCTTTCTGCCGCGGCGATGCGCCGCTTGGTGCGCGTAATCTCCCGCCGCAGCCCGACAAGGCGGCGCAGCCGCGCCTTGTCCATGTGCAGGACGGGCGCTTCGGCGTCTGCACCCATCTTTGTCGTCTCCGCGCTCATGCGTCCGCCCCCAGGTCGTCCAGCAGCGCCTGAAACCGCTCGATGGCGCGCTCGGTGCGCCGCAGGTCGGCGAGCAGCGCATCCCGCCGCTCCTCTTCCGCGTCCAGCTTGTCCGTGAGCGCCGCAATCTCGGCGCGCAGCGCCCGACGGCTCAGACCTTCGCCGCCGAGCGCCTCTTCGCTGACAAAAAAGTTCATAGAAAATCACCTTTCCGCACAAATCTCTTGAAATACCGAAATATCTGTGCTACTATAGAATCAAACAGATTGTCTGCATAAGAAAACAGAAATATCTGTACCGTGACTGTATGGTAGCACAGATATTTCTGTATGTCAAGACTTTTTTTGAAAAATCGGAGGATTTTTTCATGCAGCGAACCAACACGGAGATTGCAGAGAGCATCCGCGCGCTCGCGGGCGCGCGGGGCGTCACGCTGAAGCAGACGCTTGCCGACTGCTGCATCAACCGCAATTTTATCTACGATCTGGAGCACGGAAATTCCTCGCCCTCGGTGGATAAGATCGCGCGCATCGCCGACTATTTCGGCGTCAGCACGGCGGTGCTGCTCGGCGGCGGCGACGCAGACGGTGCAGACGGCGCGGACGGTGCGGACGGCGAGCTGCATGCCTTTCTTGCGCTGTACGCAAAGCTGTCCGACGAAGACCGCGCCGCGCTGCGCGCCTACATGCGGAAGCTGCTGGAAAGCGGGGACTGAGCCGCCTCTGCCGTCGCGCCGCCGCCCTCGCGCTCGTAGTGCCGGTAGGCGTCGAGCACGGCGTGCTCCAGCGTGTGGCGGAACGGCGCGTTGATGGGATGGGCAATGTCGCGGTAGGTGCCGTCGCCGTTTTTGCGGCTGGGCATCACGATAAACAGCTTCTCCTGCGCCTCGATGACCTTGATGTCGTGCACGGCAAACTGGTCGTCGAATGTGACCGATGCGACGGCGCGGAGCGGCGCTGTCTCAAAGGTCCGTCTGATTTTGACATCGGTAATTTCCATCGTGTACACCATGCTTTCGCCGCGGCGAAAGCTTCCTTTCTCCCGAATTTGCCGCACAGCGGTGATTGGGACGCTTAGATTATTTGACTGAATCACGCATTTTATACATATAATGAGAACAGCCCGCAGCGGGCTGAAAACGGGGGACGCATATGTCAGTATCGAACACACATTACGGCGCGGAAAAAATCGCGCGCATGCTGGACGGCAAACAGGCGGTCTATTTTCTCGGCATCGGCGGCATCACCATGTCGTCGCTGGCGCACATCACCAAGACGCAGGGCTTTCGCGTCGGCGGCTCGGACCGCACGCTCTCGCCGCTGACCGAGCGGCTGGCAAAAGAGGGCATCCAGATCTTCTGCGGGCACGATGCGGCGCATCTCGACGGCTATGACGCGCTGGTCTACACCGTCGCCGTGCGCGACGACACGCCCGAGCTTGTCCGCGCGCGCGCCGAGGGACTGCCGGTCATTTCGCGCGCCGATTATCTCGGCTATCTGATGCGCGGCTACACGCATCGCGTCGGGCTTGCCGGCATGCACGGCAAGAGCACGACCACCTCCATGACCACTGAGATTTTCCTCGCGGCGGGCGCCGACCCCACGGTCATTTCGGGGGCGGAGCTGTCCTCCATCGACGGCGCATACCGCGTCGGCGGCCGCGAAAACTTCATCTTTGAAGCCTGCGAGTATATGGATTCCTTCCTCGATTTCTATCCCACGGTCGCCGCGGTGCTGAACATCGAGATGGATCATGTGGACTATTTTAAGAGCATGGCGCAGATCAAGCGCTCCTTCCGCGCCTACATCGACAAGACGGTCGGCTGCGGCTGCGCCGTGCTGAACGCCGACGACGACAATGTGCGCGACATGGCGGCGGGCTTCGGCGGCAGCATGCTGACCTTCGGCATCCGGCGAGAGGCGGATGTCATGGCGAAAAACATCGTCTACGAGCAGGGCAGAGCCTCGTTTGACCTCTGCCACGGCAGCATGAAAAAGCGCGTGCACCTCGCGGTCTGCGGGGAGCACAATGTGTATAACGCATTGGCGGCGGCGGCGTGCGCCATCCTCTGCGGCATCCCCTCGGGTGCGGTGGTCACCGGGCTCGGCAACTTCCGCGGGGCAAAGCGGCGGTTGGAGTTCAAGGGCAAGCTCGGCGGCGCGGATGTGTACGACGACTATGCGCACCATCCCACCGAGATTGCGGCAACGCTGGATGCGGCACGGCAGATGGGCTACGAACGCATCATCTGCGTGTACCAGCCGCACACCTATTCGCGCACGAAGGGGCTGTTTGACGAATTTGCCGCCGCCCTCGGCAAGGCAGATATGCCGATTCTCTGTGATATTTATGCGGCGCGCGAGACCGACACGCTCGGCGTGTCGAGCGAACTGCTGGCAAAGGCGACGCGCGGCGCGTGCTATATGGAGAGCTTTGACAAGGTCGTCGAATACCTGCGGCAAAACGCGCGCGCAGGCGACCTCATCCTCACCATGGGCGCGGGCGACATTGCAAAGCTCGCCGGCATGCTGCTGAAAAATTGAATGCGATAAAGAAAAACCGCCTGCAAAGGCGGTTTTTTGATGTTGGCGGTGCGGCGGGGGAAATCGGGACGGCACAATATTATACTGTAGGGGCGACCATCGGTCGCCCGCCGCAACCGTGCGCAATCTATCTTCGCCTCCCTTGTGTAAAGGGAGGTGTCGGCGGAGCCGACGGAGGGATTGTTAAAGAGTACGGAACAACCCCTCAGTCACCTGACGGTGACAGCTCCCCTTACACAGGGGAGCCGTATCCCCCGCGCACTTTGCCCCCGGGCGGGCGCAGACACTTTGCCCCCGGGCGGGCGCAGACGGATACAGAATCCGTGAAAATTACCGTCAAGCCGTATCGGGATGTTTTTCGGTTTCGCTCGCGAAATCGTCGGTGTTCAGCCGACGAAGAAAAACTCCCCCGCGAACCGCAGGTTCGCAAGCATACGGCGACGGTGATTTTCGCGGATAGAATGACGAAAATAAACTCTGAAATGCAGACAACCGCTCATTTCCGAGCGGTTGTCCTCCAAAGCGGGCAGAGGCACAAAGCGAAAAACCGAACAAATCCTTTCGTCATTCGGTCTGTGCCGTATCCGCCCGCCCTCAACTGAACTGGCTGTTGTAGAGGTCGGCATACCGCCCGCCTTTTTTGAGCAGTGCCTCGTGACTGCCGGATTCCACGATGTTGCCCTCCTCCATATAGAGGATGAGGTCGGCGTCGGTCACGGTGGACAGGCGATGCGCGATGACAAACGAGGTTCTGCCGCAGAGCAGCGTCTTCACCGCCTTGCCGATTTCGATTTCGGTGCGGGTATCGACCGACGAGGTCGCCTCGTCGAGAATCAGCACGGCAGGATTGCAGCAGAGCACGCGCGCGATGGTGAGCAGCTGCCGTTGCCCGACCGAAATGTTCTCGGCGTCGCTGTCGAGGCGCGTGTCATAGCCGCCCGGCAGGGTGCGGATGAAGAAATCCGCGCGCGCCGCCTTTGCGGCGGCGACAATTTCCTCGCGCGTGGCGTCGGGCTTGCCGCAGGCGATGTTCTCGGCGATGGTGCCGGCAAAGAGGCGCGCGTCCTGCAGCACCATGCCGAAGACGCGGCGCAAATCGGCGCGCGTCATCTCGCGGATGTCTCTGCCGTCCAGCAGAATTTCGCCGCCGTTTACCTCATAGAAGCGCATCAGCAGATTGACAAGCGTGGTTTTGCCCGCGCCGGTGCTGCCCACCACGGCAATCTTTTGCCCGGGCAGCGCACGGAAACTCACATCCTGCATCAGGCACTTTTCGGGCGTGTAGCCGAAGCGGACATGGCGGAATTCCACCTCGCCGCGCACCTCGGCGGGCACATACGGCGCGGACGGCTCGGGCGAGACCTCCGCCTCGTCAAGCAGCCCATAGACCCGCTCGAGCGAGGCAAGCGCCGACTGCATGGAGTTTATCATGTACGCAATCTCGGTCAGCGGCTCCGCCGCCTGCCCGACATACTGGAAGAACGCCTGGAACGCGCCCACGCTCATCCTGCCGTGCAGCAGCAGACTGCCGCCGAGCACGGCGAGCAGCACCTGCCCCACGCGGTTGATGAGGCGGATGGCGGGGTTGATGGCGTCCACAAGGAAGTCCGCCTTGCGGGACGCATCCGCCAGCCGCTTTGCCGCGCCGTGCAGCGCGGCGGAGGACGCCTCCTCGCGGCAGAACGCCTTGACGACGGTGCGGCCGGAGTAATTTTCCTCCACCATCGCCGTCACTTCGCCGACGCACGCCTGCCGCCGCTCGGCGGCGCGGAGCGTCACATCCGAGATTTTCTTCGTGGCGAAGACCGAGACCGCCGAAAAGGCGAGGAACACGAGCGTCAGCCACACGTTGAACCAGAACATCATCGCGATTGAGCCGACAATCATGCCGGCGGCGGACAGCAGCTGCAAAACGCCGGTCTGCATCGCCTCTGACGCCTTGTCGAGGTCGTTGGTCACATGCGTGAGGATCGAGCCCGGCTTGTTTTTGTCAAAGAAGGCAAGCGGCAGGCGGTTCAGCTTGCCGGCGATGGCGCAGCGCAGGCGGTAACTGATGTTCTCGGCGAAACTCGCCATGAGAAAACTCTGCAAAAAGTAGAACACGCCCACGCCGAGGTAGACGAGAAACAGCATGAAAATGTCGCGCCCGCCGTCCGCCCAGGTGATGGAGAAGCGCGCGCCTGCGGCACTTGCCGTCTGAATCTTCGTCCACAGGAGATCGACCACGCCCGCGCTGCGGAAGGGGGCGTAGACGGTCAGCACCGTGTAGCACACGATGGAGAGGGTGACGACGGTGAGGCGCACCCACTGGTCGGCGGCGGTCTTCAAAAAGCGGCGGAGCGTCGCGCCCGCGTGCTCGGGCGTCGAGAGGTCGTAGTCGTCGTCGAGTTCCCCCTCAAAGCCCTCAAATTCTTCCTCCATGGGGCATGCCTCCTTTCATCTGGGATGCGACAATGTCGCGGTAGACCGGGCAGGTTCCCAGCAGCTCCTCGTGTCTGCCGATGCCCGCCACGCTGCCGTCTTCGAGGACGACGATGCGGTCGGCGGCAAGCACGGTGCTGATGCGCTGTGCCACAATCAGCACGGCGGCGTTCTCGGTCTCGGCGGCAAGCGCGTGGCGCAGCGCCGCGTCGGTCTTGAAGTCGAGCGCGGAGAAGCTGTCGTCGAAAATGTAGAGGTCGGCGTGCTTCATCAGCGCGCGGGCAATCGCCAGCCGCTGGCGCTGACCGCCCGAGAAGTTGGTGCCGCCCTGCGAAACGCGGCGCGCAAGCCCGTCTGCGTCCTCTGTGATGAAGTCTGCCTGCGCCACCGTGAGCGCATGGCGCATCGCGGCATCGTCCGCGCCCGGCGCGCCGCTTTGCAGGTTGGATTTCACCGTTCCGGCAAAGAGCCATGCCTGCTGCGGCACATAGGCGATGCGGCGGCGCAGGTCGCCCTGCGCCATTTGGCGCACGTCCGTGCCGCAGAAGTCCACTTCGCCGCGCGTCACATCGTGAAAGCGGAGCGCCAGCTTTGCCACGGTGGATTTGCCGCTGCCCGTGCTGCCCACAATTGCCACGGTCTCCCCGCGGCGGCAGACGAAGTCCACGCCCGCGAGCGCGTCGACATCCGCGTCGGCAAAGCGGAAGCTGACATCGCGGAAGCGCAGCACTTCATCGCCGCCCGCCTTTGCCGCCGCCGGGACGGCAGGGTCGGTGATGGAGGGCGTGCGGTTCAGAATTTCGGCAAGACGCCCGGCGCAGACCACCGCGCGCGGAATCATGATGAGCGTGAACTGCGCCATCAAGAGGTAGAAGAGAATCATCGCGGCGTACTGGGTCAGCGCCGAGATGTCACCGATCTCCATCAGCCCCGCGCCGGTGCGGTCGGCGCCCAGCCACAGAATCGCGACGGTCACGAGGTTGATGACCAGCATCAGCGTGCAGTCCAGCCCCGCAAACATGCGGTTGGCGCGGATGGAAACGCCGCGGTAGCCGTCGAAGATGCCGCCGAGGCGCTTTGCCTCCGCGTTTTCTTTGTTGAACGCACGCACCACGCGCACGCCGGTGATGCTCTCGCGCACCGAGAGGTTCATGCGGTCGAGAAAGCGCTGCTGCATCTCAAAGAGCGGCGTCGTGCGGCGCATCACCAGCACCGAGGCGGCGAGAATCAGCACCGACAGCCCGAGCAGCAGAAAGCCCGCCGTGCGCTCGATGCGAAAGGCGAGAAAAATGCCCGCAGCGCAGACCAGCGACACGGGCAGGATGCCCTGGAGCAGCATCACGGTCGTCTGCTGCACGATGCTCACATCGCTGAGCGTGCGGGTGATGAGCGTGCCGGTTCCGAAGTGCTCCGCGTCGTCCGCCGAGAAGGTCAGCGTTTTGTCATAGACGGCGCAGCGCAGATCGCGGCCGAAGCCCGCCGAGAAGGATGCGGCGGTGTAGCTTGCGCCGAGCGCCGCCAGCGCCGCCAAGGCGGCGATGCCCAGCATCAGCGCGCCGCGGCGCAGAATGTAGTCGAGGTCGCCGCCCGCAACGCCGGTGTTGATGATGTCGGCGGTCACCGTAGGGATGAGCAGTCCGCCCGCCGCCTCGGCTGCCATGCAGAGGATGACGAGCAGAATTTTGGTTTTGTACGGTTTCAAAAACCGCAGTACGGTCTTCATAAGGTCTCCTTTGAAAATGGTTGTGGGGATTTATGCCTCCCCCCGGCAAAGGGAGGTGGCACGCGAAGCGTGACGGAGGGATTGTTACATAGCTAAGGAACAACCCCTCAGGCGTGTTCCACGCCAGCTCCCCTTGCACAGGGGAGCCGAATCGCACAAACCGCCCCTACTTCACTGCCTCCGCGACGCCGTCGCGGATGGCGGCATTGAACCGGCGCATCAAATCCAGATAGCGCGCGGCATCGTCGTCGCCGAGCGCGCCGAGCGCGCGCTCCTCAATCGCAAAAAACGGGAAAATCACGCGGTCGCAAAACGCCTTGCCCGCCTCGGTCAGCTGCAGCGCCTTGCCGCTCCGCGCGCCGGGGAGCTGTTCGAGCGCGATGTACCCCTGCTTTGCCAGCGCCGCCACCGCCGAGTTGATGCTCTGCCGCGGCATGTGAAATCCGTCTGCCAGCGCGTTCTGCGTCTGCACCTCGTCGCTCTCGCAGACGGCGTACAGAATCCAGAATGCCGTGTCCGACAGCCCGAAATGCGCCGCATAGGCGGAATAGATGTCGTCCTGCTCCATGTACAGCGCGTTCAGCGCGGCGTTCAGTTTCTTCAGTTCGGTCAAGAACATCGCCCCTCTTTTCAAAATCCGATTTCGGTTTTTGATTATAAATCCGATTTCGGATTTTGTCAAGGCCTTTTCGCAAAAAAATCCGCGCCGTCGGAAATGCGGCGCGAAAGCGGGCACATTTCGTCGCTTTGTCGGATTGACGCGCGGCGGATTTCGCGGTATAATGAATTGTTGTTTTATATTGAAGGAGAAAACTATGGATTTGCAAAAAGAAAACAAGATGGGCACGATGCCGGTCGGCAGACTGCTCATTTCCATGTCGCTGCCGATGATCGTGTCCATGCTTGTGCAGGCGCTGTACAATGTGGTGGACAGCTACTTCGTCGGCATGGTCAGCCTCGAGGCGCTGACCGCCGTCGGGCAGGCGTTCTCGGCGCAGAACCTCATGATCGGCATCGCCACCGGCACGGGCGTCGGCGTCAACGCGCTGCTCTCCAAGTCGCTCGGCGAAAAAGACCCCGTGCGCGCCAACCGCATCGCCGAAAACGGCGTGCTGCTCGCGCTCGTCGGCTACGTCATCATCCTCGTCTTCGGGCTGTTCGGCTGCAATCTGTATTTCGACGGCATCCTCAGTTCGGCGGAGCTTGACGCGGGGCTGGACCTCGCCGCCGTCAAGGAAAGCGGCATCGCGTACCTGCGCATCTGCACGGTTCTGTCGCTCTTTGTCTTCCTCGAGATCATGTTCGAGCGGCTGATGCAGTCCACCGGCAAGACCATCTACACCATGTACACACAGGGCGTCGGCGCGATCTTCAACATCGTGTTTGACCCCATCTTCATCCTCGACGAACTGCCCTTCGGGCTGCGCGGTCTCGGCCTTGGCGCGGCGGGCGCCGCGTGGGCAACCGTGCTCGGTCAGGCGGTCGCCTGCGTCCTTGCCATTTTGCTCAACCACCGGTTCAACACCGAGATTCGGCTGAAGGTGCGCGAATTCCGCCCGGATTTCGCCATCATCAAGAGCATTTACGCCATCGGCGTCCCCTCGATCATCATGGTTGCGGTCGGCTCGGTCATGTACTATGCGATGAACATCATTCTCATGGGCGTCTCCGCGTTCGGCGCGTCGATCTTCGGCGTGTATTTCAAGCTGCAGAGCTTCGTCTTCATGCCGCTGTTCGGCATGAACAACGGCGTCATCCCGATCATCGCCTACAATTACGGCGCGGGCAACCGCCGCCGCATGATGAAGACGGTCAAACTCGCCGCCTGCGTCGCGCTCGGCTTCATGCTGCTCGGGCTGCTCCTCATGCAGTTTGTGCCGGATGTGCTGCTCTCGCTGTTCATCAAGGAGGCGGCGGTCGTCCAACTCGGCTGCACTGCGCTGCGCATCATCAGCACGAGCTTTTTGTTTGCGGGCGTGTGCATTGTGCTCGGCTCGGTGTTCCAGGCGCTCGGCAAGGGCTCGTATTCGATGCTCGTGTCCATCGCGCGCCAGCTGCTGGTGCTTGTTCCGGTGGCGTACCTGCTCGCGCGCAGCGGCGATCTGAACCGGATCTGGTGGAGTTATCCCATCGCGGAACTGGTCTCGCTCACGGTCACGCTCCTGCTCTTTGCGCGCATCTATCGCAAAATTATCGCAGGGATTCCCGAGGGCGTGGAGTAAGCGTCTATCCAAGCCTTCCCCGGTGGGGAAGGGGGACCGCGTCAGCGGTGGATGAGGGTATGTAGGCAGCCGGCACAGCATGGTGCGATGTTTTACTTTCATCAATCCCTCATCAGTCGCCTACGGCGCCAGCTTCCCCCAAGGGGGAAACCTAAGATGGCGCCGACCCCTACCGATTGGTACAAGACCCGCACAAATCCGTAGGGCGGGGGCTTGCTCCCGCCGTCTGAGCCTCCCTTGTGCAAAGGGAGGTGCCGCCGAACGGCGGCGGAGGGATTGTTACATAGCAAGAACAACCCCTCAGGCGCTCACGCGCCAGCTCCCCTTGCACAGGGGAGCCTTAAAAGCGCCGTACAGCTTACCACTTGCACAGGGAAGCCTATTCCCCCACCAATTTCACCGAAAAAATCTATATATTGTTGTACATTTTGCCACTTGAAACTACATATAGCGGTGTGATACAATAGAAACACTTTAGGAATCATTCTCAAAAACGGAGGTGCACCATGATTCGCATCATCAAAAAGGACGGCACGCTTGAGGACTACAATGTGCAGAAAGTCGTCGCCGCGGTGACGAAATCCGCCAACCGTGCGCTCGTCACCTTCACCGACGAGGACTATAAAAAGATCTGCACCTTCGTGGACAGCCGCGTTTTGCAGATGGGCAAGGACGAGATTGCCATCGCCGAGATGCACAACATCGTCGAGGGCGCGCTCGAGGCGGTCAACCCGGTTGTCGCCAAGAGCTACCGCGACTACCGCAACTACAAGCAGGACTTCGTCCACATGCTCGACGAGGTCTACCGCAAGAGCCAGGCGATTATGTACATCGGCGACAAGGAGAACTCCAATGCGGACTCCGCGCTGGTGTCCACCAAGCGTTCGCTGATTTTCAACCAGCTCAACAAGGAGCTGTATCAGAAATTCTTCCTCACGGTGGAGGAACTGCAGGCGTGCCGCGACGGCTATATCTATGTGCACGACATGTCCGCGCGCCGCGACACGATGAACTGCTGCCTTTTTGACGTGGCGGCGGTGCTGGAGGGCGGCTTTGAGATGGGCAACCTCTGGTACAACGAGCCGAAGACGCTCGATGT
>CAKSLU010000011.1 GCA_934474225.1 uncultured Eubacteriales bacterium
CCGCAGGAAACCGTGTGGCAGACCACCTGATAGCCCATGCGCTGTGCCTTTGCGATGAAGGCGCGCAGCGCCTCGTCCCCGCCGAAGCGCTCGTCCGAGGGGTACTGCTGGGGGAAACGGCCGTCATGGCCGCCGGGTCCCCAGCCGACGAGGCAGATCTCCGCCTTGTCAACGCCTTTTGCCTGCATACGGTCCACGATCTTGTTCAGCCGCTCGACATCGCAGGCGACAAACATCTCGGGCTCGTTTGCAAGGTTCTGATGGCGCACCGGGGTGGGAATCGGCTTCCAGCCCATGCGGATGCGCAGCTCCATGCCGTCCGCCGCGCGGCGGAGCGGCTCACGCAAGGCGGCACGCTGCCGCAGCGGCACGCAGCCGCAGAAGTCCATCTGATACTGCCGGTAGGCACGCGCCATCGCGGAATAGCTTGCGCCCGGCATGCGCGTGTAGACGATCTCGACATCCTCGTCCGGCTCGTCGCCGTCGAAGCGGAACTGCGGCGTGACGGTGTAGACGCCGTTCTTCACCTCGATCTCGAAGCGGCCGTCAAACGCCTCGCCGCGGATGTGGACAAACACGGCGCGCTCGCTCTCGCAGGCAAAGCCGCAGACCAGCGTCGCGGTCGGCCAGGTCTTGAACAGTGTGTCCGGCTTTTCGTCAAAGCGGGTCAGCGCAAAGCCGTAATAGAAGTTGGTGGGGTAAAACATGTAGCCCGCGTCGCCCGCATGTGCGGTCGTCAGCGTCGATTCCACGCGCAGCGTTTCCATGCGCGGGTTGGACAGTGCGGCGCGCGGAATCACCACGCGGATTTCACCTCCGTTTTCGCGGACGGCGGGCGTAAAGGTTTTTGTAAAGCCGCCGACCGTGACGCCGGTGACCTTGAAGTTGTACTTTTCCATAATTCCTCCGTAAAACCGATGGGGTTGTACCTTCAGTATATCGGTTTGGCGGGCGGAATTCAATGTACTTTTTTGCACGCGAATTGTATTTTTCAATCAAGAGAAGGCAGGCGCAGCAGCACCTGCCTTCTCTTTTGTATCAGTTGGAGAAGAATTCTTCCCAGGTCATCCCACGATACTGCGCAGAATCAACATTAAATGTATTCAGTCCGCCGCGCATCTCATATTCGCCGGGCGTTGGGGCGCCGCTTGTCAGCAGAATATCGTTTGCCGCAAGCTCCACTTTTTCAAGGGTCGGTGCCGTATAAACCGTATGTTTCATTCTGTTCACACTCCCATCTCGGTAAGGATCCCGTTCACGCTCGCGCCAACCAGAATCGGCAGCGTAATCTGCCCACCGTCAACCGTGGCAAATGCCCAGGCGTAAATCGCGGTGTCCAGTTCCTCGTGCGGAATCTCGGTAATATCCAGGGCAAAACTCGTCTCGTTTCCGGTGGTCTCCGTGTAAGTGACCATCTTTGCCGTGCCGATCGCCTCGGTCTTGGCGACAAAGATACCGTAGTTTGTCACCACAGCATCCGCCGGCGTCGAGAGTTTTGCAATCAGGCGGATTGCGCCGATGCCGTTTTCATCGGACAGCGCCGAAACGCTGACCTTCTCAAGGTTAGCGGTGGTGGCGGGAATTTCGCGGTGCACCGTAAAGCCGGAAGCCGCGATGGCTGCATAGCCGGGGGTGCTGCGCACATTCGCGGTCGTCGCCAGGGTAACATCGCCGCTCGCGGTCAGACCGACGCTGCCGTTCGGCTTCATGGCAAACGCGCCGACCGTGCCGCCGGTCCAGAGCAGGGTCAGATCGCTTGCCGCGACATTGTGAATCCCCGCGCCGTAAACCGCGCCGACCGATGCATCGCCGAACACTTCCACATTGACGCTGCCGACCGTGGTGTTTCTCGACTGATAGCCTGCCGCATACAGTTCGTTGACCTCAGCCATACCGCCGATGCGCACATTGATGTCGCCGTAGGTGCAGGCGTTTGCCGCCGTGACGCCCTGCGCCGTGCCGAACTGACGCGGACCGCCGACCACGATCATATCGCTGCCGGAGAGCACGGTGACATTCGTTGCCGTGGGTCTGTCCACATACTTCGGACCGGCTGCGCCGCCGAAGTTATGCTGCACGCTGCCGACCACCCAGAACGCCTTGCCGATGTCAGTGCCGGTATAGTTGTTCATCACAACGCCCTCGCCGATGGTGACGGCATGATGCTGACCGACCACCATAAAGGAGGTGCCGTCCGACGACTCAAAGGTGACATTCTCAAAGGTCGTGTCGTCCGCAAGACCAAAGCGAGTATACTTCGAGGTCTTGTAGACCGCGCCGCTGTCGCGATAGTCCACACCGCCATACACGCTGGTAATCGTGATGGACTTTGCGGAGTGCGCGCGTGCAAAGGGGTCCTTCTGCAAAAATTCGCCGCAGAGGACGACTGTGCAGTCCTTGTCGGGGTCGAGCAGGTTGTACGCCGCGTTGAGGCCGGCAACCGCTGTCTCCGGGGTCCGACCGTCCGCCTCATTGTTGCCGCTCCCGCTCAGGTACACGACCGTTGCCGTGCCTATCGCCGGAATCTCGCGGGTCTCAAACGCATCGCAGTTTTCGCAGGTGCGCTTCTCCTCGCCGGGGACGCCGACGGCAGCGGGCGTCACAACCATCCATGCACCAAAGGTGTGATCGGTCTTTGCAAGCACGCCCTCCTCGGTTGCCGAGCAGGTCTTGCAGGTGTAGAGCGCCGTGCCGTCCGCCTGGCAGGTTGCCGGCGTCAGCACTTTGCCGTTGTCGTAGTCAAAATCGTGCGTGTGCAGTTCCTGCGCCGTAAAGCCGGAAGCCGCGACGGCAGCATAGCTGTCGCTGTAGCGCACGTCCTCGGTCGTCTCAAGCGTCGTCCCATCGGTGGCAGTCAGACCGACCTTGCCGTTCGGCTTCATGGCAAACGCGCCGACCGTGCCGCCGGTCCAGAGGAGGGTCAGATCGCTTGCCGCGACATTGTGAATCCCCGCGCCGTAAACCGCGCCGACCGATGCATCGCCGAACACCTCCACGCTGACACTGCCGACCGTGGTGTTTCTCGACTGATAGCCTGCCGCATACAGCTCGTTGACCTCAGCCATACCGCCGATGCGCACATTGATGTCGCCGTAGGTGCAGGCGTTTGCCGCCGTGACGCCCTGCGCCGTGCCGAACTGACGCGGACCGCCGACCACGATCATATCGCTGCCGGAGAGCACGGTGACATTCGTTGCCGTGGGTCTGTCCACATACTTCGGACCGGCTGCGCCGCCGAAGTTATGCTGCACGCTGCCGACCACCCAGAACGCCTTGCCGATGTCAGTGCCGGTATAGTTGTTCATCACAACGCCCTCGCCGATGGTGACGGCATGATGCTGACCGACCACCATAAAGGAGGTGCCGTCCGACGACTCAAAGGTGACATTCTCAAAGGTCGTGTCGTCCGCAAGACCAAAGCGAGTATACTTCGAGGTCTTGTAGACCGCGCCGCTGTCGCGATAGTCCACACCGCCATACACGCTGGTAATCGTGATGGACTTTGCGGAGTGCGCGCGTGCAAAGGGGTCCTTCTGCAAAAATTCGCCGCAGAGGACGACTGTGCAGTCCTTGTCGGGGTCGAGCAGGTTGTACGCCGCGTTGAGGCCGGCAACCGCTGTCTCCGGGGTCCGACCGTCCGCCTCATTGTTGCCGCTCCCGCTCAGGTACACGACCGTTGCCGTGCCTGCTGCCGAAGCGCAAAGTGCAAATGTCAGGAGCATCAAAAGCGCCGTGACAAGTGCGATGCCGAATTGTTTTTTCACTGTTATCTTACTCCTTTCGCCGATGCCTTTCGCACCGTTGTCATATTTTAGTTATAGCATTTCCATTGTGCATTGGCAATGTATTTTTCGGGTGAACGGTTGTAATTTTCAGTAAAGCTTGCTATAATGGTGCCGAAAGGGGGGACGCCTATGGCAGAACGACTCACGCTGGACGCCATCGAGCCAAAGCATCTTTTCTGCAACATTTACGGGCTGCCGCAGCGCTGGCAAAAGGGCGAAAGTTGGAGTTTCATCGGTTCGCCGCGCCCGGACCACGGCTTTGCCTTCATCCTCTGCGACGAGGTCTACATCAAGACCAAGGACGGTACGGAGCGCTATTTTGCGCGCGGCAACCTTTTGTATATTCCGAAGGGCTATGAATATTATGTAGAATACCGCGGCACGACCGGCACCTTCTCGGACATCCTCGTCAACTTTGACATCTGTGACCTTGCCGGCGGCGAATATGCCTTTGCCGACGAGGTGACCTGCCTGCTTCGTGCCGTGCCGCCGCAGCTGGAAAACGACATTGAAAAGCTGGCGGAGGCGAGCACCAATCTGAAATACCCAGCCCTGCGCGTGACCCGCATGTTCTGCGCGCTGCTGGAGTCGCTGCTGGCGCACACCATGCTGCTCGGCGCGGACGACGGCGGCAGTGCCGACCCGACCGCGCCCGCGCGCTTCTACATCGACCACCACATCGGTGACAAGATTGCCGTGGCAAAGCTCGCCAAGATGTGCCTGCTGTCCGAATCGGCGTTCCGCAAGGCGTTCCATTCGGCGACCGGCATGTCGCCCGCACAGTACAAGATGCATGCCAAGATCCGCAAGGCGCAGGACTTGCTTGCCGGTACGCCGGAGCTGTCGATCGCCGAGATCGCGGACATGCTCGGTTTTTATGATATGTCCTATTTCTACAAATCCTTCATCGCACAGGTGGGTATCACGCCGGGGCAGTACCGCGACGAAAAGCAGACCGCACGCTGAGGCGGCGCGAATATCGAAAAATACAACCCGCATAGCGGATTCTACAATGCGGAACTGTCGAAAAGTGTGCTACCATAGCTTCAGAGGTTGCTATCCAACTTGAATTTTACAAAAACGGAGGCATTCATGAAGCTTTCAGTAAAGCTTGCTATAATGGTGCCGAAAGGGGGGATACGCATGGCAGAACGACTCGCGCTGGACGCCATCGAGCAAAAGCATCTTTTCTGCAACATTTACGGGCTGCCGCAGCGCTGGCAAAAGGGCGAAAGTTGGAGTTTCATCGGTTCGCCGCGCCCGGACCACGGCTTTGCCTTCATCCTCTGCGACGAGGTCTACATCAAGACCAAGGACGGTACGGAGCGCTATTTTGCGCGCGGCAACCTTTTGTATATTCCGAAGGGCTATGAATATTATGTAGAATACCGCGGCACGACCGGCACCTTCTCGGACATCCTCGTCAACTTTGACATCTGTGACCTTGCCGGCGGCGAATATGCCTTTGCCGACGAGGTGACCTGCCTGCTTCGTGCCGTGCCGCCGCAGCTGGAAAACGACATTGAAAAGCTGGCGGAGGCGAGCACCAATCTGAAATACCCTGCCCTGCGCGTGACCCGCATGTTCTGCGCGCTGCTGGAGTCGCTGCTGGCGCACACCATGCTGCTCGGTGCGGACGACGGCGGCAGTGCCGACCCGACTGCACCTGCGCGCTTCTACATCGACCACCACATCGGCGACAAAATTGCCGTGGCAAAGCTCGCCAAGATGTGCCTGCTGTCCGAATCGGCGTTTCGCAAGGCGTTTCATCAGTCGACCGGCATGTCGCCCGCGCAGTAC
The DNA here is from genome assembly GCA_934474225.1 of uncultured Eubacteriales bacterium. Classification (GTDB taxonomy): domain Bacteria; phylum Bacillota; class Clostridia; order Oscillospirales; family CAG-272; genus UMGS902. The sequence goes on from CAKSLU010000011.1 coordinate 5,586, forward strand.
AAAATGCATGCCAAGATCCGCAAGGCGCAGGACTTGCTTGCCGGTACGCCAGAGCTGTCGATTGCCGAGATTGCGGACATGCTCGGTTTTTATGATATGTCCTATTTCTACAAATCCTTCATCGCACAGGTGGGTATCACGCCGGGGCAGTACCGCGACGAAAAGCAGACCGCACGCTGACCTGTAGCCGACCCGCAGCCGGGCCATTGCCTACCTATATCGGAAAATACAATTCACAGCGCGGATTCTACAATGCAAAAATGCGGGAAACTGTGCTACCATAACTGCGGAAGCAATCTTCCGCAGTCATTTTTATACAACGGAGGCATTTATGAAGCGAACAGTTTTATCCGCCGCGGCACTTGTGCTGTGTCTGCTCGCCCTTGCCGCCTGCGGCAAAAAGGAGACGCCGCAGAACACCACGGCATCCGACGCGGCGACAGAACCCACCACGGAGGTCACGGGCGAGGTGCTCGGTGTACCGACGCACGCCGACTACGGCGGGGAGACCTTCTCCATTCTGACGGCGGGCAATGTGGCGCACCGCGACTTCACCTTTGACGAGCAGTCCTCGCTGCCGATGGATTCGGCGCAGTACCGCCGCCGCGCCCGCGTCGAAGAAGACTACAAAATCAAGATTGAGCAGACGCGTATGCAGGGGTATTCCAGCGGCGCGGGGCCCGGATTCATGGAAGTCAGCACCGCGGTGAACGCAGGGGAGACCAAATGGGACCTCGCGCTGATCGCCGGGTATGACGTGAGCGTGCTGGCCTACAACGGACTGCTCTATGACCTCAATTCCGTCCCCGGCATTGACCTCACAAAATCCTGGTGGGATCAAAAGGCCAATGAGAGCCTTGCGATGAACGGCGTCATGTTCTTCTCGACCGGTGAAATCACCACCTCAGACAACAATGCCGCTTTTGTCATCATGTTCAACAAGGATCTCATGCGCGACTATGCGCTGGATGACCCCTATCAGCTGGTCTACGACGGCAAATGGACGATGGGCAAATTCGCCGAGCTGTGCAAGACCGTCACCGAGGACCTGAATCAGGACAGTAAAATGGATGAAAACGACCGCTTCGGCCTCCTCGTGTGGGACGACTCGGTGGTCGGCATCGTCAACGCGGCCGGACAGCGCTGCTGCACGATCGAGGACGGCGAGATCAAGCTGACGCTCTACAACGAGACCACGCTCTCCGCGCTTGAGACCTACTTCTCCATCGCCTATGACACGCAGTATGCGTTTACCTATCAGCGTGGCGGCAGCGGCACCGACTATGAGCAAAGGCTGTGGGAGGGCAACCACGGGCTGTTCTGGACGACCTACATGGGCATCGTCCCGGCCTTCCGCGAGATGGAGAGCGACTTCGGCCTGCTTCCCTACCCCAAGCTGACCGAAAAGCAGGACGCCTACTACAGCACGGTCGCCCCCTTCAACTCGCAGTTCATCTGCGTGCCGCTGGTGCAGGACGACATCGAGCGCACCGGGACGATCACCGAGGCGCTGGCCTATTACGGCAAGGAGATCGTCACCCCGGTCTACTATGATGTGAACCTCATCGGGCAGTCCACGCGCGACGAGGAATCCGCCGACATGCTGGACATCATCTTCGGTTCCTTTGTTTTCGACATCGGCTACTACTACCAGATCGGCCCCTACAACAAGGAGCTGATCTACATGGTGCGCGAGTTTGACACGAACTTTGCCTCGCGCTACGACGCCAAGGCCGGCACGGCCGAGGCGCTGCTCGGCGTCATCAATGAATACTATCAGAACGCCGTCTCCCAGTGGAAGACGGAATGAAAGCGCAAAAAAAACAGGCTCTCCGTGCGGAGAGCCTGTTTTTCAGTCTGCTTTATTTTTTCCCGAGGAAAGCGGCGACATAGTCCCGCTCGGCGGCGAAGGATGCGGGCGAAGTGCCGCCCGCCGAGGTGCGTTTGGCCACGCAGGTCTCGAGCCTGATGGCGTCGTAGAGATCCGCCTCAAAATTCGCGTCGAACTGCTTGTAAACATCGAGCGGGATTGCATCGAGCACGGTATGCTCCCGCACGGCGTAAGCCACGATGCTGCCGACCGTCTTATACGCGGTGCGGAAAGGTTCCCCACGGCCGACGAGGTAGTCCGCAAGGTCGGTCGCGTTGATGAAGCCGCCCTGCGCCGCCTTATACATCGCGTCGGCATGCACCTCCATGGTGGCCACCATCGGCGCGAACACGTCGAGGCACATCTTGACGGTATCGACGCTGTCGAAGACCGCCTCCTTGTCCTCCTGCATGTCCTTGTTGTAGGCCAGCGGCAGTCCCTTCAGCATGGTGAGCGTGGCAATGAGATTGCCGTAGACCCGTCCCGTCTTGCCGCGCACCAGCTCCGCCATGTCCGAATTCTTCTTCTGCGGCATGATGCTCGACCCCGTGGTGTAGGCGTCCGACAGGGTGACAAAGCCGAACTCAAAGCTCGACCAGAGGATGATCTCCTCTGCGAAGCGGGAAAGGTGCATCATGAGCAGGGCAAACGCACTTTCCAGTTCGACCACAAAGTCGCGGTCGGACACGCCGTCGAGGCTGTTGAGCGCAACAGCGTCAAACCCGAGCGACGCCGCCGTCATTTCGCGGTCAACAGGATAAGTCGTGCCCGCCAGCGCACAGCAACCGAGCGGCGAGACATTCATGCGGCGGGCGGCATCGGCGATGCGCCCCGCGTCGCGGATGAACATCATTGCATAGGCAAGAAGATGATGCCCGAAGGTGATGGGCTGCGCCCTTTGCAGATGCGTGTAACCCGGCAGGATGGTGTCCCTTTGCGCCTCGGCAACACTGAGCACCGCCGCAGTGAGCGCGCGCAGCTTTTCGTCAACCTCGCCGCACGCCTGCCGCAGATAGAGCCGCAAATCCAGTGCAACCTGGTCGTTGCGGGAGCGCGCGGTGTGCAGTCGTTTGCCGACATCGCCGATGCGCGCCGTCAGTTCCGCCTCGACAAACATATGAATGTCCTCGGCGGAGGGCGAAATTTCGAGCTTGCCCGCGTCGATGTCGTCGAGAATGGCGCCGAGCGTGTCGATGAGCAGCGCGCTGTCCGCCTCGGTGATGATGCCCTTGGCGCCCAGCATGGCGGCGTGCGCCATCGAGCCCTCGATATCCTGCCTGTACATTCGCTTGTCCACCGCGATGGAGGAATTGAAATCGTCCGCCACGCGGTCGAGCGCACCTGCGGTGCGCCCTGCCCACATCTTATTCATACAGCCTCCGATGTGCCGTTTTTATTTCTTCTTTGCGTTCTTTGCCGCAACCTGCGCCTGCACCGAAATCGGCAGACCGAACAGATTGATGAACCCGGCGCTGTCCGCCTGGTTGTAGACATGGTCCTCACCGAAGGTGGCGATCTCCTCTGAATAGAGCGACCAGTCGCTCCATGCGCCCGCCTTAATCATATTGCCCTTGTAGAGCTTGATTTTGACCTTGCCGGTGACATGCTCCTGCGTCTTGGTGACGAAGGCGGAGAGCGCCTCGCGCAGCGGCGTGTACCACTGCCCGTTGTAAACGAGGTCTGCAAAGGTGATGGCAAGTTCCTGCTTCTTGTGCATGGTCATTTTGTCAAGGCAGAGCGTCTCGAGATAGTTGTGCGCAAAATAGAGGATGGCGCCGCCGGGCGTCTCGTACACGCCGCGGCACTTCATGCCGACGAGGCGGTTCTCCACGATGTCGAGCAGACCGATGCCGTTCGAGCCGCCGACCTCGTTGAGCGCGAGGATGATGTCCTTGGCGCTCATCTTCTTGCCGTCGAGCGCGACCGGCTTGCCCTCGACAAAGTCGAGCGTGACATAGGTCGGCTTGTCGGGCGCATCGATCGGCGAAACGCCCATCTCAAGGAAACCGGGCTTCTCGTACTGCGGCTCATTCCCCGCATCCTCGAGGTCAAGCCCCTCGTGCGAGAGGTGCCACATGTTCTTATCTTTGGAATAGTTGGTCTCGCGGTTGATTTTCAGCGGGATGTTGTGCGCCTCGGCGTAGTCAATCTCCTCGTCGCGGGACTTGATGTCCCACTCGCGCCAGGGCGCGATGATCGGCATGCCGGGGGCAAATGCCTTAATCGCCAACTCAAACCGCACCTGGTCGTTGCCCTTGCCGGTGCAGCCGTGGCAGATGGCATCCGCGCCCTCTTTCAGCGCGATTTCCGCCAGCCGCTTGCCGATGATCGGGCGCGCCAGCGATGTGCCGAGCATGTATTCCTCGTATTTTGCGCCCGCCTGCACGGTCGGGATGACGATGTCGTTGACAAACTCGTCGGTCAGATCCTCAACATAGACTTTGGATGCGCCGGTCTTCAGCGCCTTCTCTTCAAGCCCTTCCAGCTCATCCGCCTGCCCGACATTGCCCGAAACCGCAATAATCTCGCAGTTGTTGTAGTTCTCCTTCAGCCACGGAATGATGATGGACGTATCCAGCCCGCCCGAATAAGCGAGTACAACCTTTTTAATCTTGCTCTTATCAATCATGACTTTGCCCTCCGCTGTTGCGTTGTCGTTTGATGGACACAGTATAGCACAGAACGAATATAAATGCAATACTTTTGCATAAATATTCTCTTTTTCAGCAAAACAAACAAGAAACCGTCGCGATTTTGTCGGTTTTATACACCGAAAGCGCCAAAAAAGGACTGCCGGTAAGCAGTCCTTTTTGTATCATACGCTCAGCCTACTTTGGCGAGCATCCAGAGAATGTCGCGCAGGGCGATGCTGCTCCTGCCGAAGTAGTGCGCACCGTCCGCCGCGGTGAAGCCGCCGTTCAGCAGCTTGGAGACCGCAATCAGCGTATCGCGCACATTGAAGACGCCGTCGTCGTCGAAGTCGCCGACAACGCGGCGGGTCACACTGCCCGTGCCGGTCGTCTCGACCGTGACGCTGCCGGTGTTCTTCATGCAGTCATAAGTCGTGCCGACAGGGCCGGTAATGGTCGCATAGTCGCACAGCGTGCCGGTAATCGGCGCGGCGGTCACCAGTTTTACAGAGCCGGTGAGGTAGTTCGCGCCGCAGGCGCCGCTCTGTCCGTCGGCAGACAGTGCGACCTTTGCGCCCGTGCCGATGTTAATCGTCAGATTGCCGCCGTAGGTGCAAAGAGGCGAAAAGTCCTTCTGGCGCCAGTTGCCGCCGATGATCCAGCGCCAGTTGCCGCCGTTCACCGTCACCGTGGCATCCGCATCGCTGCTGCCTGCCGCGACGGTATCAAAGTTGCGCGTGTCGGTATTGGCCACGCTGTAGACCTCGCTGCCGCCGTAGACCGCATGGCCTGCAGCCAGAACGCCGACGACCGGCATGGTCACGCTGTCGGTAATCTCGACATTGTGGTAGTTGCAGACGACAAACAGCGCACCCGGGCCTGTGTAGTCCAGCTTGAGGTTGTCAATCGCCGCATCCGTGCGGAAGCGAATCATCTTGGCGTTGCCGTCCAGTGCAAGCGTTGCACCGTCGCCGACGCCGACATACCGGATGCTCTTCAAATCATCGGGCGCAGCCAGCCAGGTGCTGACGGTCTGCTTGCCGACCACGCGAATCTCCGCGTCCGAACCGGGACGCAGATGCGCAATGGCGACATCCATATAGCAGATGGGGTCATCCGCCGTACCCGCGCCGTCGATTTTGCCCGTGTTGGAGACATAGACTGTATCGAGCGTGCTGAAGCCCTCGACTTCGGTTTTACCGTTGAAAATCGCATTGTAAATTGCGGGGGCATACACATTCTGATAGCCCGCCGCATGGGGATGCAGCATGTCGCCGGACAGCAGCGCGCCCGCCGCGCCCTTGGAGTCTACCTGCATGGCCTCCGCAAAGGTGAGCGCGTAGAGGTCGACAAAGACATACTTGTCGCTTGTCTTTGCCAGCGTCTGGGTGGCGCGGCGCTGCATAGCACGGACATTGACCGCGCCGAGCGCCGACTGACGATGTGCGCCTGCTTTGGCCGAGCGATAGAGCGCGCTGGTGGTGAACACCTTCTTCGTGGTCGGAAGGTCGCCGTAGCCCTTGATGAAGGCGGTGTACATCTCTTCAAAGCGCGCATGCTGACCGTCGGTGACCATCGTGTTGTAGGCGTCGTTGGTGCCAAGCCCGATGACAAACCAGTCGGCATCGCACTCCTCGCGCGTCAGCCGGAAGTTGAGCATGTCGTTGTACCAGATATGGTTGGTGGTCATGACGGTTGCGCCGCCGATGCCGTAGTTGCCGAGGATCGCCTCACCGCCGTTTTTCTCAATCAGCTCGAGGAGGCGCGCCGGGTAAGACTGGGTCTCAAAATCCCATGCGCCGCTGCCCGCGCCCGTGCCTTGCGTGATGCTGTCGCCGATGCAGGCGATGCGCAGCGGCTCGTCGTAAGTCTGCGCCGCGCCGTTGATGACGTCAAAGCGCTTGGGGGTGATGTTCATCGACGCGGGGTAGACAAGCGTTGCCTTCTTATCTGCGCCGGTGTACGCCTTGACCTGCGTTGCGTCAACAACCGTGCCGGCGGCAAAGGTTGCGCCGTCCGTGATATGGACATTGAAGTTGCCGCGCAGGACCTGCGTCAGCCCCGTGCCGGTCTGGTATGCGCTGATTTCAAAGCTCTCAAAAGTACCGCCGGTGATGTTCAGCGTGATGTCGCCGTCCATCGCGTAATACTTGCGGTCGGACATGGTGAGCGCCGAGCAGCCGCCCGCGCGCGAATTGCCGACGCCGGCTCTGCCAATGACATAGACCGGCGCACGGAAGGTGCCGCCCGTGATGGTGAGCGTGGCATCGTCGGCAAGGATGCTCATGCCGGAGATGCTTACCGCATTGTCGTTCTTATTCAGCGAAGTCTGCTTGAAGGAGACGGCGCGCCCGAAGGTACCGCCGTTGATCGTAATGTCAATCGGCGCGGCAATCGAGCCGAACAGGCAGCTGCCGTTTGTACGGCGGTTGCCGCCCGCAAAGACGCCGAAGTTGCCGTTGTCCACCGTGATGGAATAGGGCAGCTCGGTGACGCACTTCTCGTTCAGCGCAAGGTTCTGCTTCACATATTTGGTGACATTGTCCGTGCCCTCCGGCGTGTCCACGCCGCCGAAGAAGTCAACGGCGGTCGCCATGGCGCACTTCGCGGTGAAATGCAGGCTGTTGTAGCCGCCGAAAATGACCCGCTCGCCGACAGCCGCAATCGGCAGATCCAGCGTGATCAGGTTCGCATTCGTGTTCTTTTCAAAGGTGAGGTTTGCCCCAAGGTTCAGGCAGCCATTGCCCTCCGCCGTAAAGGTGAGGTCACCGCTCTGCTCCGGCACGGTGTATGCCGTGGAAAGCGTGACCGGCGAAACAAAGACCACGGTGCCGCCCTCGCCGCCGAGCGCATTCACTGCCGCGCCGAGCGAGCCCACCGGGGATGCCGCACTTGCGCCGTCGCCCGTCCCGCCTGCCGAGACATAGACGGTGCGCTCCGCCGCCGCTGCGGTGCAAACCAGCGCGACCGCAAGGCAGAGCAGCACGCAAAGGTGCCATACCGATTTCATTTTCTGCATGTTCATAATCCTCCACTCTCTTTTCTTCTTTCATTTTACCATCTAAAAGCTGCCCCTGCAACGGCAATCGCGTGTAAAACCCTACTGAATTCCGAACAAAACTTGCACAAAACACAAAAACAAAGGAGCCGCGGGCGGCTCCTTTGTTGAAACTGTTCAATTTTTCACCCTGCAATTTGGTTAAAAATCCAATGCACATCGGCGAGGGTAACCTGTCTTCTGCCGAAATAGGTATATCCGTAGGGGAACGCTTCGTCCAGCGCGCAGCGCAGCATCACAAGTGCATCCTTCACATCAATCGCGCCGCTGCCGTCGAGGTCGCCCATCAGCGCCTCGCCGCGGGTGATCGTGCCCGTGTTGTTTGCCTCGTCATAGACAACGCCGGAAAGCGTGCCGGTGATCATATAGTCGGGCAGCACAGCGCTTGTCTTGATATCTGCCGTGATGGAGCCGGTGAGATAATTTGCACCGGCAATGCCGATATAGTCCGTGGCGGTGATGGTCGCGCCCGCGCCGACGATCAGCGTCATGTTGCCGCTGTAGGTGCCGATGGGCGCGCCGCCTGCAAAGCGACGGTTGCCGCCCGCAAAGCCGTTCCATGTGCCGCCGTTTACCGCAATGTAGCAGTTGCGGGATGAAGATGCGCTTGCCAGTGTGTCATAGGTAGTCGCCGTTGCAGAGGCTGCCTCCGTACGAGTGAAAACATTGTAGCCCGCATAGAAGTTCCAGACGCCATCGGTCTTTACGCTGTCCGTGATCTCCACATCGTTGTAGCAGGCAATGATATGGCTGCCGCTCTTTTCTGTGCTCTTCAGCGTGATATTGTCGATCTTCGTGTTGCTGCCGAGCTTGAAGGTGTTGCCCGAGATGCTGATTACGGCGTCCGCACCTTCGCCGACAATGGTCAGATGCGAGGGGTTTATCGAGGAGTAGAAGTTGCCCGCGAATGTCCAGGTGCCGACCACATGCAGGGTGGCATCCTTGCCGTAGGCGAACTTATCCATCGCAACGGCGAAATTCGAGATCGGGTCCGCCGCCGTGCCCATGCCGTTGATACTGCCCTTGTCCGAAACATAGACATCGGTCATATAGAAGCCCGCAACCTTCTTGTCGCCGCTGCCGAAAATCGCATCGTACAGTTTCTTCGCCATGATGCCGTAGCCGCTCGTCGCCGGATGCAGATATTCGTCCGCGCCCGCAAAGAGCGCGCCGCTCTTGGCATCGGCATAAGTCAGCTGATAGAGGTCGATGAAGTCATATTTGCCGGGGTGCGCCGCAGCAAGTTCGCGCGCAATGCGTTCCTGCACGGGATGCAGCGCCGCCGAAGCGCGCAGGTCGCTCATCACATTTGAGGTATTGCGGTAGATGGCGGTGGTGATATAGACGCATTCGGTGTCCGCTTTTGCGCCGAGCGTCTCGCAGATGCCGCGATAGTTGGCTTCAAATCTCTCAAGTGCGCCGTTCGTGCCGCCGATGGTGGCAGCATCGTTCGTGCCCATCGCGATGACATAGATCGTCGCGTCGCACTCCTCAGTGACCAGCGGATACGCCAGCATCTTCATGTAGTCGCGTCTGGTGCTGGGGAGAAAGCCGGAGGCGGAAACGCCGTAGTTGGAGACGATGATCTCTTTGCCGTCCGCCTCGGCAAGCGCGTGGAACTGCGCGGGATAGGAAGTCTCGAGGCGATCTTTCACATATTTGAAGTAGCCCTCGGTGATGCTGTCGCCGATGAACGCCACACGCAGCGGCTCGTCGTAGGTCTGCGCCGCGCCGTTGACCACATCAAAGCGCTTTGCCGTAAGGTCGAGTCCTGCGGGATAGACAAGCGTCGCTTTCTTGTCCGTGCCCGCATACGCCTTGACCTGCGTTGCATCAATGACCGTGCCCGCCGCAAACACGGGCGAGCCTGTGACGGTCACATCAAAGTTGCCGCGCAGCATCTGCGTGTAACCCGCCTGCGTGTAGTACGCGCTGATGAGCCCGCCGCCAAAGGTACCGCCGCTGATGTTGATTTGAATGTCGCCGTCTGCCGCGTAATACTTTCTGTCCGACGCGGTCAGCGTGGAAGTCTCGGAAGAGCCTGCCGGCACATTATCCAGTCTGCCCTGCGCAAAAATCGGTGCGTTGAATGTGCCGCCCGTGATGTTCAGCGTTGCATCGTCGGCAAGAATGGCTGCACCGGAAATGCTAATGTCCCAGTAGTTCTTGTTGTTCGTGGTGAGGTCATAGTCCCCCGCCTTGCCGAAGGTGCCGCCGTTTATCGTAATGGTGACGGGCGCGGCAATCGAGCCGACCGGGACGCCCTTGCTGGCACTCTGCGGTGCATTGCGGTAGTTGCCCGCGGAGAACATGTAGAAGTCGCCGCCGTCCACCGTTACGGCATACGGCAGGGTGGTGACGAGGCTTGCATTTGCCGAGCCGCTTGCCGCCAGCGCGCCGCCCATGAAGTGCAGTCTGCCGTTTGCGCCGTTGTTGGTGACGACGCACTTGTCGGTGAAATGCACGCTGTTGAAGCCACCGAAGATGAAGACCGGGTAGGTCTGCGTCATCACAATCGGCAGATCAAAGGTGAAGGTATTGTCATTTGTGTTCTTGCCGAGCTGGAGACGGCTGCCCTGCAGCAGTCTGCCGCCGTCCACGGCGGTCAGCGTAAAGTCGCCGCTCTGCTCGGGAATGGTGGTGATGGCACTGATGGTCACATCACCGCAGGCAACGACGGTACCGCCCTTGCCGTTCAGTGCAGAAACCGCCGCACTCAGCGTGCCGAGCGGGCTTGCCACGCTCGAGCCGTCGCCCGTGCCGCCGTCCTTGACATAGACGATCTGCTCTGCGGCAAACGCCGCCAGCGTGCAGAGGCACGCGCAAAGCAGCACGGAAAAGACGAACAAAAGAGATTTGCGCATCGTAAAATCCTCCTTATTTTGCGGGAGCAGGCTGCCCCCGTGTGTGTACTATTGTCATTTTAGCATAATATTGTACACACAACAAGCCAAAAATGCGTGTATTTTCGGTCAAAATTTCACTGTTTTGAACCTATTTCAAAAAAAGTCCGGAATCCCGGATGGGATTTCGGATTTTTTGAATTCAGTCGAGCACAATCGTGGGCCAGAGCGAGGTGGAGAATGCGGAGACGCCGGTGAGGGTATCGGCAATCGAGCCGCTGCCGTCCACGTTGACGAGCGCCGGGCGCGCCTTGAAGCTCTTTGCGCCGGCAAGCCCGACAAGCGCCTTCGGGATGGCAATCTCGGCGACATAACCCTCGTCGCGGTCGTCGTTGTTCCCGACCGTGCCGAGCACCTTGACCGCCGCTCTGCCGCCCGTGAGCGTCTGCCGCTTTGCGCCGTTTACATAGTATTCGATCGAGCGGATGCCGTCCATGCCGACTGTAATGCGATAATCCGCCGACGCGCCCGCCGCGATGCACACCGTCATAGTGTCGCCGTCCTGCAAGAAATAGTCCGAGCGGGACAGGAGGAAGTAGACATTCTCATCGTCGTGCGCGGCGCGCAGCGTCATCTGCGCCTGCGACTCGCTGCCGACGAAGAGCGCATCGGTGTTTTCGATGTCGTCCCAGTCGTTTGTATAGCCGTCAACCGTGACCTTGACCTTCGGCGCATTGATGCGGTGGTTGAGGTATTCGCACACCAGCATCAGACCGGAATTGCCGTCCGCGGTCTTATGCTGATTGGACGCAATGACGGCATGGCTGCCGACCGGCTCCACAGAGCCCCAGATGCCGACCGCCTCCATCGTCTGAAAATCCTTGTTTGCAAACGCGGTGCCGTCCGGCTTGCCGAGCCTGCCGTAGAGCCGCGCGCCCTTGTTGTACACCATGTAGGTCTCGCCGGACGCAAAGCGCGTGACATAGGGCGAGCCGACCGAATAGCGCGTTTCACTCAGCGTTTCGGGGCCGACCTCCTCGAGGTCGAGCGCGCGCCAGACGCCGTTTTCCCCGCTCGTCGCATACGAACCCCAGAACTTAAGATTTAGATCCTGAATCTCAAAGACGAGCAGCGTTTTGCCGTTATACAGCTCGACCGGCACGGGCATCTGCCCGCCGAAATAGGGACGTGAGACGCCGTCGGGGCCGACCTTGTTGCCGAGCTCGGTCTGCACGACGGTGGTCGCACGGTAATGATTCTTGTCGCCCGCCTGAATGTTCGGCGTCCAGCTGTAGCCGTTATCCTTGGAAACGATCAAACCGACGCCGCCGGAGCGCTTCTCGGTGTCAAAGCCGTAGAGGTCGACATACGGCGCGGTCTGCGTGAAATACACCTCCACCATGCCGTCCGAGCGCTGCTGAATGCCCGGCTCCCAGACCTGCCCGGTGTAAATTTTCGTCGGCTGCGACCACTCGATGTCGCCCGCCGCCGTCGCCTTGCCGCGCAGCAGGAAGATGCCGCACATATCGGCATACATGCGGTAGCCGCTGGGCGCGCGCTCGGCAAAGACGCAGAGGATTTCGCCATTGTCCAAAACAACAGCATCCGGGTTGACCGCCGCGTAGTTCTCGGTCTTGCCGATGAGCGAGGTGTCGCCGTTCTGCGCAGGCTCGGTATAGGTGAGCATGTGCGCCTTCCCGTCGTAGAGCACCTGCGGCGCATTCCACTTGACGCCGTCGCGGCTGGTGGCGTAGTACATATGCAGCCCCAGTTCGCCGTAGTGGTACAGCAGGAGATAGAGGTCGTCGCGCACCTTTTTCACGCGCGGGTACCACGCGTTTTCATAGCGATAATAGCCGGTCTTCGCCGCCGTCAGTTCTGCCTTGGTGCGGAAGTCCGCCTCCACCGACGCGGCGTTGTAATCGTCGTCCGCATGGTCGCCGTCCGTACCCTTGGTGTTCAGCTTTGCAATGGGGGTGATGACCGTCTTCAGATCTTTCGGGTCAATATCCGGCTGCGTCGGCGCGCTGCCCTGATGCATCGCCATGTCATATGCCTCCTTTGTGAAGACGCCCTTGGCAATCAGCTGCTCCGCAATGCTGTCGCCGCTCTTCGGCGCTGCGGTCAGCGCGCGATAGCAGATGACAAACGAGCCGCCGCGGTTGAATGTATTCGACTTTGCGTCGCAAAGTCCCGCGGTTTGCGCCAGCGTATAGGGGTCGTTCCACTTGAAGTCGCCCGCGCCGTCGTCATAGCCGAGCACGCGCAGCATGATTGTGAGGAACGCCGCCTCGGAGACCTCGGTGTCGGGGTCAAACTTCGTCTCGCTCACGCCTTTGGTGATGCCGTTTGCATAGACATAGCCGATATACGGCGCTGCCCATGCGGGCACATCGGTGAAGGGATGCGCCGCCGCATTCGCCGTCGCGTCCTTCTCCGCGCCGACAAAGCGCACCACGAGGACGAACGCCTGTGCGCGCGTCAGCTTGTCGCCGAGCGCAAAGTTCACGCTGCCGTCCACGCTTTGGCCGTAGCCGCCGACAAGCCCGAGCGCATACAGCGCCTCGGCTGCCGCCGCCTGCGTCGGTGCGGGCGAAGTCTGCGCTCCGGTCTCCACCGTCAGCGTGGGGGTAACGGTCAGTCCGCCCGCCGCATACACGGGCAATGCGCTGCACAGCGCCGCCAGGGCGAGCAGACATGCAAGCCATTTTTTCATACTTTGTCTTCCTTTCTATCCGCTATGTGCATGACCTATTGTGTAAGTTTATTATACAATATCGCACTGCGGATTTCCATAGGCAATCCCGCGCTCGGTGAGATTGTCAAGTTTTTCGGTGACAAATGCAAGATGCACAAAAAGAGACTGTAAAAAGCCTGAACTTTTTACAGTCTCTTTTGTGTTTTTTCAGAATTCGCCGAGGCCCATATCGTCCGTGGTCTCCTCCGGCTCGGTCTCGGTGACCGGCGCGGGAATGAACTCGGACATGTACGCCTCTTCCGGCAGCTCTGCGAAATAGCCGGGCAGATTGATGATAATACCGTCAATGCCCATCGGCAGCTCGAAGGTGCGCACCTCGGTCCGCGGCTCGTCGCCCTTGTTTTCGATAATCTCGAAGGTCGCCGTATAGCTGCTGCCCGTGCAGGTGGCAGCACCGCGGTCGCGCGCGTTCAGCTTGGACTTCTTCTCGCCCTCGTAAAAGTCGTCATAGTAGACCGTGACGCGGTAGAACGCCTTGTAGGTCTCACCGCCGTACTCCAGCGTCTTGTTGTCGAAGTAGATGGTGTGACCGCGGCCGATGAAGAACATGCAAACGCCGAGCGCGACAAGCGCCAGCACGACGGCAATACAAATGATAACTCTGCGTGCTTTCATTTTGCCGCCTCCGCTTCTTCGCGCTTCTGATCCTCCATGAGCTGCAGGCCGAGGAGGCTCTTGTTTCTGCGCTTTTTAGTCTCATACATCACGAGTGCAACCGTGATAACGGCATAGGACACAAACACACGGAAGTATTCGCCGATCATCGAGTCACCCGTGAACTTCGTGCCCGCGCTGGGCGCGACGATGAACATGGTGTGGAACAGGATAACACCGAGGAACACATTGCCGATGTTTGCCTTGTCGACCGATGCGCCGCCGACCAACAGCGCCGCGATGCAGAACATACCGATCTGCGAGTGCGCGGAATAGGTCGGCAGGTTGCCGATATTCTGCAGGTAAATCAGCATGCCGAGATCTGCAAAGACGGTGGACATGACCATGGAGATGATGCGCGTGCGCTCCACATTGATGCCGGCAGCGCGGGCGACCTCCATATCCTGCCCGACGGCGCGCATGTCCTGCCCGAGCTTGGTTCTGCGGAACCAGACGATGAACAGGCAGACCAGCGCGATGATGATCAGCGTGAGCACCGGAATCTTGACGCCGCCGATGTTCACCGCAAGGAGATTGTCCACCTTCTGCCGCATGGACAGAAGATCGACCGTGTTGCGAATGCCGTAGCCGCGCGGCAGCAGGATGGAATCGTGCAGAATCGGGATAATCGGCCCCATCATATAGAGCACGACAAACTGATAAATACCATTGATGAAGAATGCCAGCATGTAGCTTGCAATCATTTCTCTGCCGCGTGCCGCATTGAGCACCTTGCCGCAGATTACGCCGAGCAGCACGGCAATCGGAATCGAGATGATGGCAGCCAGGACGAGACCCGGGATGCCCCAGATCTGCCAGTCGGCAACCAGAATCAGCGCGATTTCGCCTGCCATGGCGCCGAGGGTCATACCGAAGTTCAGACCCATGCCCGCCATAATCGGGATCAGCAGGCTGAGGATGAGGAACGCATTGCGCCCGAGGCGGGTGGAAATCTCATTGAGCAGATACGCCGGGGAGAAGCCCGAAATCGGGATGCAGACCGCGCAGATGAGAATGAACATCAGCGGCACGGTGTTGTTCCCGAGGAAACGGAGGAAACCGTTGCCGCCCACGGACTTGCGCGCAGCGGAAGTCTTGGTTTTTGCGCTCATTTCTTCTTACCTCCCTCCGTCTTGCGCGTCAGCGCGTACAGAATCATACCGTTGGAGACGACCTGACGGATAACCTCGCTCATGTCCATGTGGAACAGCGAGTTCATGACCGTAGGCGTCATGGTGACGATACCCTGGTACAGGATAGTCCCGAAAATGACATTGCCGATGGACGCCTTGTTGACCGACGCACCGCCGATAAGGATCGCCGCAACAGCCGGGAACGCCATGTTGAGCGCGCCGTTGTAGAGCTGGACAAAGCCGAAGCCCTGCTGGTATACAAGGATACCGACCGCGCCGAGCCAGGTGGACAGCACGACCGAGAGCAGACGCATGCGGTCGACATTGATGCCCGCCGCGCGTGCAAACGCAGGATTGGAGCCGACCGCAGTCATCGCTGTGCCGGTCTTGGTGTGCAGGAATGCCCACACAAAGAGCGCCAGCACCGCGAAGAAGAGGATCGTGCCGAGCGGCAATTTGAACGGAAGCCCTATTTTTTCGAGGTCGATGGCATCCGCAAGAATTTTGTCATAGAAGCCTTCCAGCGAAATAACCGTGCGCAGACCCTTGCCGGTGAAGCCCCAGACCATCTTCGCGCTGTGATACGGCAGCAGCAGCCACATCATGCACATGAACGAAACGGACGAGAAGCCGACATAGGTCGCAATCATCATCTCGCCGCCCTTGATTTTGTTGAGCAGCGCGCCGTAGCCCGCGCCGAGCAGGAGTGCAAACGGCGTGGCAATCACCACAGCCATCACAAAACTCATCGCGCCCGAAAAGCCCAGCTCAATCGAAATGGTTGCGCCGAGCAGACCGGCGACGATGCCGAGCGGCAGACCGAAGTTGAGTCCGCAGCCCGAGTGGATCATCGGCACCATGGCAAGCACCATGATGGCGTTCCAGCTGAAACGGTTGATGACATTCAGCACCTGCGTGCCGAAGTTGACGCCGGCGACCGGCGTGAGTGCGAACAGCAGAAGCAGAAAGCCGGTGATAATCAGTCGCGGCATGCCGAAGCTGTCCAGCAGTTGACGAAGCTTGCCTTTTTCCGACGGCAAGCTGAGTTGTTTTTCAGAATGATTCATGCCGTCCTCCTTACTTCACCTGACTGATCATCAGCGCGCCGAACGCCTCTGCGGATTCACCCGCAGGCAGGATGCCCGCCACTCTGCCGCCCGACACGATAGCGATACGGTCGCAGGTCGAGCGCAGCTCCTCCAGCTCGGACGAGATGATGACAACGGTGACACCGCTCTCGCGGTTAAACTGCTTGAGTGCGTCCAGCACCAGGGCTTTGGCGCCGACATCGATGCCGCGCGTCGGCTCGGAGACGAAGAGGAACTTCGGCTCGAGGGCAAACGCCTTGGCAAGGCAGACCTTCTGCTGGTTGCCGCCCGACAGCTCCTTCGCCTTCTGCGTGGAGCCGGTGCACTTGATGGCAAGCGCGTCGATGTACTTCTGCGTGACAGCGTAAATCTCTTTGCTATCGCGCCAGGTGAACAGGCCGCCGAGATATTTTTTGAGGAACTTGTTCTGCACCTGCATCGCGGGGAACGCGATGTTCCACTCCAGTGTCTCATCGAGGAGCAGACCGACGCCGCGGCGATCCTCGGACACAAACGCAAGCGATGCGTCCAGGCACCTTCTCGGACTGTTCAGCGGAATCTCCTTCCCGCAGAACTCCACAGAGCCGCCCGCCTCGTAAAGCCCCATGACGCCGTTCGGAATGCCGAGCTTGCCCTGCCCTGCAAGGCCGCCGATGCCGAGGATCTCGCCCTCTTTGACATCGAGGTTGACATTGCGCACGATTTCGCCGGGCATATCCACCCACAGCTTGCGGATGGACATGACAGTAGCTCTGTCCGACATGTCGCGCACTTCATGTACGACCGCCTTCGCCGCACCGACCTCGCGGCCGACCATCTGCCGCGTGATTTCGGGAATGTCAATCTCGGTGGTCGGCGTGTCCTTGACCACATGGCCGTCGCGCATAATGACGACCTTGTCGCAGACCGCCATGATCTCGTGCAGGCGGTGCGTGATGAAAATCACGGCGATGCCGCGCGATGCCATACCGCGAATCGAGTCGAGCAGCGCCGCCGCCTCGCGCTCGGTGAGCACGGCGGTCGGCTCGTCGAGAATCAGCAGCTTCAGATTATCCTTGCTCAGCTCGCGCGCAATTTCGGTAAACTGCTTGTGCCCGACAGGCATATCGCTGATCACCATGCGCGCGTCGATTGAAACGCCCATCTTGCCGATTGCCTCGGCGGCGCGGGCGTCCATTTCTTTATAATTCAGCGTGTTCAGCCGGTCGCCGAACACCTCGGAGAGTACATTCTTTTTCTGCGGCTCACGATTGAGC
The DNA here is from genome assembly GCA_934474225.1 of uncultured Eubacteriales bacterium. Taxonomy (GTDB): domain Bacteria; phylum Bacillota; class Clostridia; order Oscillospirales; family CAG-272; genus UMGS902. Next base: position 22,876 of record CAKSLU010000011.1, read on the forward strand.
AGAATATTTTCAGTGGCCGTAAAGCCGGGAATCAGGGAAAACTCCTGATGCACCATGCCGATACCGGCGTGCAGCGCATCAAACGGCGTATTGAAGCTGACCTTCTCGCCGTCAAGCAGGATGTCGCCGTCATACCCACCGGTATCGCGGATGACTTCCATGCCGAAAAGGATTTTCATCAGCGTCGATTTGCCTGCGCCGTTTTCACCGACGAGGCCGAGCACTTCACCTGCGTTCAGCGTGAAGTTGATGTCTTCGAGAACCTGGTTGCCGAAGAAATCCTTCTTGATATTTCGCATCTCCAGAAGCGGAGCATTTTTATTTTCCATAAAGCTCTTCCAACCTAAAATAAGTGGGGGAGAGGAAACCCTCTCCCCCCTCGTTTTTCCGTCTTGCGGGGATTTTGCCGGGGAATACGCGAAAGTGGTGTGCGAAAATTACTTAATGGTGAAGTACTTCTCGGGAACCTCAACAGAGGTCGAGCCCATGAAGTGACCGGGGTTACCCATAATGTAGGTATCCTGGTATACAAGGAAGATGTTGTCTGCCTTGACGCCGGTGGTTGCATTGGTGTAGTTGGAGCCGTTCCACTCCGCCTTGGGAGAGAAGACTTCATATGCCTTTGCAATGTCGTCGATGTCGCAGAGCTCGCTCTCGCCGTTGATGACGTTCAGTGCATGCTGTGCAAGGCCTGCAGATACGGTGTAGCCGTAGGAGTATGCCCAGGTACCGAAGTGGTCAGCGCCGCCCTTTTCGCAGATAGCGGACTCAACCTTTGCGAGAATCTTCTCAAAGTCGCCTGCCTCAGCGGTCAGGTCAAGACCCAGAGCGCCCGGATAGCCCATCAGAGGAGACGGCAGGTCAGCTTCGATGAAGTAACCGCCGTAGGTGAGCAGCTGCTTGAGCAGAGGCTCGGTGTGTGCGTCGTTGGTGCAGAAGTATGCGGCCTGCTTGCCGTACTTCTCAACCCACTCCGGCACCTTCTCGAGGATGTAAGCCTGTGCGCCTGCAACGCCGACATCGGAGGTCGGGTCGGGAGCCGTCTCAAGGACGAACTTCATGCCGAACTCTTCGCATGCAGCCTGCATAATAGCAACGCGGCGGCTCATCGTCTCGTATGCCATGTGGCGCGGGAAGGAAATGTGCACAAAGGTATCGCAGCCCAGCTCATGCGCGGTGCGGATGATCAGGTAGCCGCGAGCAACGAAGTCGTTGTTGCAGACGAGGTCAGCAGCAGCGCCGATTACGGGCAGATCCTCATGTGCTTCGCCTGCGATGCAGAGGATGTCGGGACGACGCTCCTTGATCTGGCGGAATGCTTCTGCCGTGCCGGGAACAGCCTGGTTGACGATGATTGCCTTCATCTCGGGGTCATCGGACAGGTTGACGATGGTCTGGATGGTGGTCTCGAGCTCTTCCGTGAAGTTGTCGGGATAGATTGCGAGCTTGACCATATCCTCACCGTACATAGCCTGGAAAGCCTCGGCGCCGCGGCGGTCGTCTTCCGACTGCGAAACGGAACCGGTTACGATGCCGATATGCGGCTTCTTTGCGTCTGTCGTGTCATCGGTTGCAACGGTCGTGTCGTCGCTGCCGACGGTCGTGTCCCCGCTCGTGTTGGCGGGATCCTTCTGCTCACCGCAGGCTACCAGTGCGAACACCATAACCAGCGCCAGAAGGAGGCTGATAAATCTCTTCATACTTACCTCCATAAATTTTTTAAGTTTTGCAAGAGACATGTAATACTATACCGCAATTATGACGGTTTGTCAACAATTTTGTGAATTTCACCAATTCTTGTGCAGGTTTGCGGCGGCTTACGCTGCATTTCACAAAAAAAGCGGCGCGTTTTGCCGTATGCGCGCCTTGACTTTTTCCGCCGCATCGTATATAATCGTGTCATCCTGTTTTCGGAGGCATTGCTATGGAAATTCTGAACACCATCAAATCTTTTGTCGCCACGGGCGGCATCAATCTGCTGTTTTCCGCCATCTGCGCCATTGTTTTTGTCCTGGTCGGCTTCAAGCTGTCCGGCAAGGTCGCAAAGGCGATTCACCGCAGCAAGCATTTTCAGCACATGGACGACAGCGCGCGCAGTTTTATCGGCAGTTTCATCAGCATCGGCTTGAAAGTCCTTATCGTCATTATCGCCGCGTCGATTCTCGGCATCAACGGTACGGCGCTCGCTTCGGTCATCGGCACTGCCGGCGTTGCCATCGGTCTTGCCATGCAGGGCAGCCTGTCCAACCTGGTGGGCGGCATGATGATTCTGTTCTTCCGCCCCTTCAAGGTCGGCGACTACATTGACAACCACACCGACAGCGGCACAGTAAAGGAAATCGGCGTGTTCTACACCGTGCTCCGCACGCCGGACAACAAGACCATCACCATCCCGAACGGTGCGCTCTCCAACGCGACGGTCGTCAACTACAGCGTGGAGGAGCGCCGCCGCGTGGACATGACCTTCTCTGTCGCCTACACCACTGACCTTGACAAGGCGGAAAAGGTGATGCGCACGGTTGTCGAGGCCAATCCGCTGGTGCTGAAAGACCCCGCGCCCTTTGTCGGCATGCTCAGCCAGGACGCCAGCGCCCTGACCTATGCGGTGCGCGTCTGGTGCAAGGCTGCGGACTACTGGACGCTCTACTTTGACCTCAATACCAATATGAAGAAAGCCTTTGACACCGTCGGCATCGAGATTCCGTTCAACCAGCTCGATGTGCATATGAAAAACGAGGACTGAAGCGCGGGCATCAACCCCTACCGGAATTGCGAAAATCGCGTACATACCGTAGGGCGCCGTCTGCCTCCCGCCGTTCTATCCAAGCCTCCCTTGTGTAAAGGGAGTGTGCCCCGGAACGCGATGCGTTCCTAATGAGTTTCCCTTGCGGGAAACATCACCGGCGGCGGAGGGATTGTTACAAAGTTAAGAACAACCCCTCAGTCGCCGCCAGGATGTTTTTCGGTTTCGCTCGCGAAATCGTCGGTGTTCAGCCGACGAAGAAAAACTCCGCGAGACGCTGCGCGTCTCGGACAGCTCACCCCTTGCACAGGGGAGCCTCAAATTTACGCAACCCAAAAGAACGCCTTCCCGCATGGGAAGGCGTTCTTTTTATACTTTTACTTACTGCTTAATCTTTTCAATCGCGGCATAGACATCGAGCAGTTCCTGCTCGCCGGTCTCCATATTCTTCAGCGTCAGCTTGCCTGCCGCCGCCTCGTCCTCGCCGACGAGCGCAACATAGGGGATGCCGCTGCGGTTGGCAAACTTCATCTTCGGCTTCATGCCCTTGTCGAGGCAGTACACATCCACATTCAGCCCCGCCGCGCGCATTTCCGCCGCGCTCCGCAGGACGAAATCCATGTGCGCCTTGTCGGTGGGCACAAAGAGGACATCGCAGAGACTCTTTTTCGTATCCGTGATGATCTCGGCGGCGCGCAGCTGCGAGAACAGGCGCGTCAGCCCAATCGAAATGCCGATGCCGGGCATGTGGTCGTCGGTGTAGTACCCGGTGAGGTTGTCGTAGCGCCCGCCCGAGCAAACACTGCCGAGCGTGGGATAATCCACGAGCTTGGTCTCATAGACCGTGCCGGTGTAGTAGTCCAGCCCGCGGGCGATGGTCAGGTCAATCGCGATGTTCTTTTCCGGGATGCCGTAGAGGTAGGCATAGTGCACCACCTTGTCAAGCTCCTCCACGCCCTCGCGATAGGTCTCGTCGGCGCAGTCGAGCGCGCGCAGCGCCGCAAGCACCGCGTCATTGCTGCCGCCGATACCGATGAAGGCGAGAATCTTGTCCGCCGCGTCGCCGACGACGCCGTATTCCGCAAGCTCTTCGCGCACCTTGTCCGCGCCGATTTTCTCGAGCTTGTCGATGGTGCGCAGGATGTCGCCGATTTTATCGGCAAAGCCGAGCGAGGCGAAGAAGCCGTTGAGCACCTTGCGGTTGTTGATGCGGATGACGAAATCGCCGAACGCCAGCTTGGTAAACACATTGTAAATGACGGCGGGCATCTCGGCGTCATACATGAGGTCGAGCGACTCTGCGCCGATGATGTCGATGTCGCACTGGTAGAACTCGCGGAAACGCCCCTTCTGCGGACGCTCGCCGCGGTAAACCTTGCTCATCTGATAGCGCTTGAACGGGAAGACCAAATCCGCCTTGTGCTGCGCGACATAGCGCGCCAGCGGCACGGTGAGGTCAAAGCGCATCGCGAGGTCGGCGTCGCCCTTGGTGAAGCGGTAAATCTGCTTTTCGGTCTCGCCGCCCGCCTTGGCGAGCAGCACCGAGGCATATTCCAGCACCGGGGTGTCGAGCGGCAGAAAGCCGAAGCTCTCATACACGCCGCGAATGGTGTCGTACATGCGGTTGAAAAGAATCTGATCGGGGGGAAGCAATTCCATCGTCCCCTGCAGGGTGCGGGGTTCTACGCGTTCTGCCATAACTGTATATCTCCTGTGTTTTGAATCTCTTAGGTACGGAACTGGTATTCGTACAGTTCCTTATAGATGCCGTTCTGCGCCATCAACTCTTCATGCGTGCCGCGCTCGTGAATGCCCTCGTCGGTCATGACGATGATCTCATCCGCGCGCTTGACCGTGGAGAGGCGATGCGCAACGACAATGGTGGTGCGCCCGACGCAGAGCGCGTCGAGGCTCTCGGTAATCAACTTTTCGGTGGCATTGTCCAGGGCGCTGGTCGCCTCGTCGAGAATCAGAATTTTCGGATTCTTGAGGAAGACGCGCGCAATCGCGATGCGCTGTTTCTGCCCGCCCGAGAGTTTGACGCCGCGCTCGCCGACCTGCGTGTCGTAACCGTCGGGCAGCGTCATGATATAGTCGTGGATGTTGGCGCGCTTTGCGGCGGAAATCAGCTCGTTCTCGCTGACCTCGCCCGCGCCGTAGGTAATATTGTCGCGAACGGTGGAGTCGAACAGGAAAACATCCTGCGAGACGATGCCGACGCCGCGGCGCAGCGAATCCAGCGTGAGCGTGCGGATGTCGCGCCCGTCGATGGTGACGCGCCCGCCCTCGATGTCATAAAAGCGCGGGATGATGTTGCAGATGGTGGACTTGCCGCCGCCGGACGGACCGACCAGCGCCAATGTGTGCCCGGCTTTGATGTTGAAGGACAGGTCGTGCAGAATCTCGCGCGACGCGCCGTAGCGGAAATTGACATGCTCAAACGCGATATCACCGTGCACCTCGCCGAGCGGCACAGCCCCCGGCGTGTCTGCCTCCGTCGGCGTGTCCATAATCGTGCAGAAGCGCTCAAAGCCGCTCATGCCGTTTTGGAACTGCTCGACAAAGTTGACGATGCGGTTGATGGGGTCGGTGAAGACATTGACATAGATGAGGAATGCCGCAAAGCTGCCGGGCGTGATTTTGCCGTAGATGCAGAAGAGCCCGCCGGACACCAGCGTGAGCAGCTTGAGGATGTCAAACATGAAGGTCGAGCCGCTGTGGAACTGCGCCATGGCGTGCAGCGCACGGCGGCGCACGGCGACGTAGTCGTCGGTCACGGCGGCGAATTTCTTCTCCTCATAGTCCTTCGCGACATACGCCTTGGTGACGCGCACGCCGGTCAGGCTGTTTTCGATAGCGGCGTTGATGACGGCGTTCTCCACGCGCATCGCGCGGAACTCTTTGCTCATCTTCTTGCGCATATGCATGGCGAAGACAATCATCACCGGGATGAACGCAAAGATAATGACCGTGAGCCACAGATTGACCTGCGCCATCAGGACAAACGAGCCAATCAGCAGCACGATGGAGAGAAACAAATCCTCCGGACCGTGGTGCGCCAGCTCCGACACGTCGAGCAGGTCGCCAACGATGCGCGAAATCAGCGCGCCGGTCTTGTTGTCGTCGAAATAGGTGAACGGCAGCCGCTCGATATGGTCAAACAAATCGCGGCGCATGTCCGCCTGCATATCAGTCGCCATGCGGTGCCCGTAGTCCTGGATGAAGGCGTTCATCAGCTTTTTGAGGAAGTAGAGCACCACCATCACGGCGGCGAGAATCAGAATGGCACACACATTTTTATCCGGAATGAAATCGTCGATGATGATGCCGGTCAGCTTCGGATAAAACAGATTGCAGAGCGCCACGCCGAGCGCGCAGAGCATGTCCAGGCAAAACAGCCCGAGATACGGCTTGTAGTAGGCGCAAAAGCGCTTGACAGTCTTCATAGTCTTCCCCCATGTGTAAACATAGCTATTATATATGAAGTCGCGGGAGAAGTCAACAACAAAAACCGTTTTCCGCGCGGCGGCGCTTGACAGCCGTAGGCGGATATGATAGACTGAAAATGAGCCGTTCCCGATACCGATATCGTAAGGAGACGCACCGATGATTTACACGCCGCTCGTCAAAAAAGCCTGCAATATCCTGTTCGACGCACACAAAAACGACTTTGACAAGGGCGGTTATCCCTATGTGTTCCACCCGTTCTATCTGGCAACGCAGATGGAAGACGAAGTGTCGGCTTGCGTCGCGCTGCTGCACGATGTTGCAGAAGACCACGGCGACCGCTACAGTTTTGACGCGCTGTCGCGCGAAGGATTCCCTGCCGCCGTCACAGACGCGCTCCGTCTGCTGACGCATGCGGACGGCATCGCCTACATGGACTATGTCCGTGCCCTCGCCAAAAACCCTGTTGCGCGCAGGGTCAAGGCGGCAGATTTGCGGCACAATTTGGACAGCCGCCGCACGGACGGCCAAAAGCCGCCGAAATATGCGCTGTACACGGAGGCGCTCGCCTATTTGGAATCGTGCGGATGACGCGCCGCAATGCTTGACTTTGGATAAAAAACGATTCGGCATTTTTCGGATAACACGACACAGTAAAGGAGATTTTTATGGTTCATAACAAGCGTTACCGGGTTATGATTATCGGCATCATCGTGATTTGCATTTTCGCTTTTGCGGGATGCGGAAATGAAAGCACACCCCCGAATCAAACAACGACCGAATCCACAGAGCCGTCAACATCGGCTGCATCCACCGCGCCTGCGGTTTCGCCCGAAAGCGGGCTTGCCGCGTGGGGGACGACGCTGCATCTGTCCGTGCCGGACGGTGCTGTCGGCGTCAGCGTGACGCGGGCGGTGGTCAATCACCTCGGGCAGGAGCTGTCGGCGGAATATGATGTGCCGTGCAGCGCCGCGGGCGAGGTGACGCACACGCCGTTCGGCGGTATTTTCGCCGCGCCGTGCCCCGACGGCACGGTCTATGTCCGCTACAGCCTGGTATACGCCGGCGCGGATGCGCCCGAAGAAGTCACGGTACACAGCGCATTTCCCGACTTTGCAAATTCCGACCTCGCAGAGCTGCTTGCGGCGGCGCTTGCGGACGGAGATGCCGAGCAGGCGCTGCCGTCCGTCAGCGGCGACACGGCGGGCGACGGCAACGACAAGGTTGTTGCGCTGTGGCTGACCGAGGACGGCATTCCGTTTCTCACGGCGGACAGCAAAGTCGTGCTTTGCCTTGACGCGTGCGATTCCGCCCGCTATGAGGGCGCGGACATGCAGGCGCTCGACCTCGGCGACGGGCGGGACGCGATCGTGATTGTGTGGGGGCAGCTGTGGGACATGGCGCTGCAATGCGCCGTGCAGGATGCGGATGGTTGGCGCGAACTCCCGCTGCCGACGCCTGCCGCGGCGGCGACGCTTTCAGCGCCCTATCGGCTGGACTTCACCCTGCCGGATGGGCAGGCGGTCAGCCTCGACGCGCGGGAATTTGACGCCCTTGCCGCTTTCTTCGACGCGGACGGCAAGCCCTATCGGACGGACGGCGCGGTCACCTTCCGCATCGACGCGCCGCACGAAGTTGTGACGCTCGATGGTCACGCGGCGATTTGCTTCACGGGCTATCCGATTCTGACCGGCATGGACGCGGACGGCGCGCACGAAGCCGACTTTGCTGCCCTGCCGATGACGCTGTACATCCAAAACGGCGAACTCCGCTACGCCTGCGGCGCGCTGACAGCGGAATAAAATAAATGAAAATACCGCCCGCCGGGAATCCGGCGGGCGGTATTGATCGTAACAAGCCCGATTATAAAACAGTATTCGGCAGATTGCATTAAGCAAGGCTCCCTCTGACGAGGGGTGAGCTGTCCGAGACGCGCAGCGTCTCGCGGAGTTTTTCTTCGTCGGCTGAACACCGACGATTTCGCGAGCGAAACCGAAAAACATCCTGGCGGCGACTGAGGGGTTGTTCTTAACTTTGTAACAATCCCTCCGTCGGCTATCGCCGACACCTCCCTTTGCACAAGGGAGGCTTGGTTAGAACGGCTCAAATGCGGCGGGAGCAAGCCCCGCCCTACAGATTTGTGCGATTTTTGTAACCCCGGTAGGGGTCATGGCGTCCCGGAACACGATATGTTCCTCGGGAGTTTTTCTTCGTCGGCTGAACGCCGACGATTTCGCGAGCGAAACCGAAAAACGTCCCTCGACGACCCGCTTGTTTCGTTGTGAATTTTAGCGATGGCGTTTTGAATCTGTAAATCTGTCCGCCCGCCGGGAAATTCGGCGGGCGGTGCTTTTTTTATAGACCGAGGCGGGCGAGGAGCGCGTCGCTCTCGGCGTTCACGCGGTCGTAGTTGACAAAGGGACGGTAGGTGGCTTCAATCTCGTCGTGAATGGCGAGGCAGGCGGACAGCTCCTCGACCGCGCGGGCGACGAGGTTGTCGCTCTCCGCCCTCGCGTAGGCAACGAAGTCAGGCAGCGGTGACCGCAGAAGCGCGGTCGCCGCCTCGGTGGGCTTGTCGTCGCCGCCGCAGAGCGTAACGCCGGCGGCGGGGAGCAGGATGCAGCGCGGCACCTCGGGCATGACAAAGCCGCCGAGCAGCGTGACCGCCCTGCCCTTTGCCATCCGCGCCGCCTCGCGCAGGATGGCGGCGCCCGCCGCGCCGCCGTAGCGCCGCACGCCGGAAAGATGCAGCGTGTCGGTGTAGTCCACCACGCCGCGCGGCGTGGCGGAGGCGGCAAACAGGCGGCGGCTCTCGCCCACGCCCTCACCCGCAAAGAGCGGCGCGAGCGCCTTGCGCACGGCGGGCATATCCAGCGCCTCCGCCGCCGCATCGGTCGCCTGCACCGTGAGCGCGCGGGCTGCGGCGAGGCAGGCGTAGGCGCGGGCATAGTGCGCCTTGTTGGCGGCAAAGCGCGCACGCAGCGTTGCCGCCTCGCGCATAAACTCCTCATGCCGCAGAAAATGCCCGAGGTCAATGACTTCGTCGCACGCGCCGGGAATCACCGGGTCAATCGAATGCGGCGCGGTGCCGTCGAGCAGCACAACGCCGAGGTCGGGGACGCGCACGGCATCAAAGCTGTCGGGGTCGCTGGCGCAGCGGAACTCCTCCACGGTATACCCCTTTGCCGCCGCGCGCGCGGCGACCTTGCGCATCAGCGTGTTCTTGCCGACGCCGGGTCCGCCTTTCAGCACATAGGTATAATGCGGTTTTGCCCACGGCGGCACGATGCCGTCAAAGCGATTGACAAAGCCAAGCCCCGTGTTCGCCCCGGGAAAATAGGTCGCGTTCATCCTGTTTCCTCCTTATGGTGGTTTACACGGAAAGTATATGCAGGATGCGGCGATGTGGTACGCGCGGAGGGGAAAAGATACGTGCCTCTTTGGCTTCCCCCTTGGGGGAAGGTTTAAAGCGGCGGGAGCAAGCCCCCGCCCTACGGTTTGCAGAGCGCCTGAACAGCAAAAAAGGCGCTTTCGCGCCTTTTTTGGTTGTTTACAATTCAAAATAGAATGTACTGCCCTTGCCGACCTCGCTGGTCACGCCGAACGGCGCGCCCTGCGCGGTGAGGATATTCTTCACAATCGACAGCCCGAGCCCCGTGCCGGTGACGGCGCGCTTGTGCACCTTGTCTACCTTATAATAACGGTCGAAGATGTAGGGCAGGTTTTCCTTGTCGATGCCCTCGCCGTGGTCGATGACCTCGACCCGCGCGCGGCCGTCTGCCGCGTCGCACAGCCGCACGATCACGGTCTTGTCGTCGCCCGCGTAATTGATGGCGTTGTTGATGAGGTTGTAGATGACCTGCAGAATGCGTTTCTTGTCGCAGTCGGCAAACCGCTGCCCCACGCTCTCATAGACAAAGGTATACCCCTTGCCCGCCATCAGCTTGCGATAGCGGTCGATGACCTCCACCAGCAGCGCATCCATGTCGATGTGTTCAATCTCCACCTTCGGCTCCGCGCCGCTCTGGTACTTGGACAAATCGACCAAATCATTCACAAGCGAGGTCAGGCGCGCGGTCTCGTCCAGCACGACCTGCATATTCTCGGGCGTGTTCTCGCCCTCGATGTCGCGCATCATCTCGCAGTAGCCGGTGATCATCGTCAGCGGCGTGCGTAAATCGTGCGAAATGTTGGCAATCAGCTCTTTCTGCATCTTGTCGGTGCGCGCAAGCTCCTCCGCCGTGCGGTTCAGCGTGTCGGACAGCTCCACAATCTCGCGGTAGCCGTCGCCGTCAAACTGCACGTCGTAGACCCCCGCCGTCAGCTGCTTTGACGCGCGGTTCACATCCGTGATCGGGCGGGACAGCCGCTTGGCAAGCGAATTGGCAACAAAACTTGCAATCACGGTCATCGTGAGCGTGACCAGCATCAGCTGGAGCATCAGCGCGCCCTTGATCATATTGACCGGGGTGATGGCGCTGTCAAACAGCAGAATCAGCGTGCCGCGCGTGGTATCCCGCACCGTGGCATACAGCAGGCGGTCACGCACATGATAGTCGCCGCCCGAGAAAAACGGTCGGGTCTCGCCGTTTTGAAACCCGGCAAGCCCCGCGCGGTGAAAATAATCGCCGCCCTGGCTCTGCGCGCGCTGATACAGCTTGGTCAGCGCGTTGTCGCTGATGTTGTGAATCAGGCAGCCGCCGCCGATGTCCGCCGTAGTGGTGAGTTTGCCCTCTCCGTCAAAGACGCTGATACAAAGCTCGTTGTTCAGCCCGATGCCGTAGACATCGCCGTCAAAATCATCGCTGTCCTCCGCATACAAATCGGCAATCTCGTTTGCCGCCGAGACCATGCGCCGCTTGGTGACCTCATAGTAAAAACGGTCGAGCAGCAGAATCTGAAAGCCCCAGAGCAGGAGAATCGCCGTCAGCGTGAACACCGCAAAGCTGACAAACAGCTTTGCGCGCATGCGCATCACGCGATGCGGCTTTTTTACGGCCTCATGCTTCATCGCTGTACCGATAGCCGACGCCGCGCAGCGTCACAATATACGAGCTGTAGCGTCCGAGGCTCTTGCGCAGCAGCTTGACATGCGTATCCAGCGTGCGGTCGCCGCCGAAGAAGTCATAGCCCCAGACCTTGCTGATGAGCGTTTCGCGCGAAAGCGCGATATTGCGGTTGCGAATCATGTAGAAGAGCAGATCGTACTCCTTCGGCGAGAGGCTGACCTCGGTGCCGTCCACATAGACGCGCCGCGCCGTGAAGTTGACCTCGAGGCCCTCACTCTTGTAGATTTCGGCGGCGGGCTGCTCTGCCGCCTGCGGCTTCTTCGCCCGCTTTAAGATAGCATCCACGCGGAGCATCAGCTCCTTCGGGGAAAAGGGCTTGACCACATAGTCGTCGATGCCCAGCTCAAAGCCGTTGATTTTGTCGTACTCCTCGCCGCGCGCCGACAGCATCAGAATCGGCACATCCGACTTCTTGCGAATCTCACGACAGGCGGAAAACCCGTCAAGATTCGGCATCATGATGTCCATAATCACGATGTCGTAGGTGTTGTCGCGGCACTTTTCAATCGCCTGCATGCCGTCCTCGGCAAAGTCCACCTCGTGCCCCTCAAACTTGGCGTACTTGCCGATCAGCTCGCGAATCTTTTCTTCGTCATCTACCACAAGGATTTTGTACATATGTTCCCCCAATCCCAAAAATGCCCCGGCAAGGGGGCATTTTTGCGTGTGTTTTACTGTCTTTCGGTCGAGAGCTCAATCTTGGTCTCTGCGGGTTTGTCCTCAATCAGCGTGACGCCGATCTCTTCATACTTGCCGGCGCGGACGACCGTCACGGTCACCGTGTCGCCGACCTTGTAGCTCTGCAGTGCGCTCTTGAGCGTTGCGGAGCTGGACACCTCATAGTCGCCGAAGCGAACGATGCGGTCGCCGTTCTTGAGCCCGGTCTCGCCGCCGTCATAGACATAGATGCCGTAGGAATTGACGCGGTAGCGCATCAGATCCATGTAGTCGTCAATCTCGATATAGGAGATACCCATAGCGGGACGCCCCGAGACATAACCGTTGGTCATCAGCTCGGACGCAATCTTGTACGCCGTGTTGATCGGGATGGCAAAGCCGAGCCCCTCGATGTCGCTGCCTGCCGCCTTGGCGTTGACCACAGCGACCAGTTCGCCGCGCATATTGAAGAGACCGCCGCCGCTGTTGCCGGGGTTGATGGCAGCATTGGTCTGCAGCAGCGTCATCGACTGCCCGGAGACGATGATTTCACGGTCGAGCGCGCTGATAATGCCGTTGGTCACGCTGCCGCCCAGCGAGCCGAGCGGGTTGCCTACTGCCAGCACTTCGTCGCCGACGACCAGTTTCGAGCTGTCGCCGAGCGTAGCGCAGGGCAGGTCCTTCGCATCGATTTTGACGACGGCGATGTCCTCCTGCGAGTCCGTGCCGACAAGCGTTGCCTCATATTCGTCGCCGCTGGTCAGGCGCACCGTGATCTTGGTGGCGCCGCTCACCACATGGTTGTTGGTGATGATATAGCCATCCGCCGTAATCACAACGCCGCTGCCGGCGCCGCTCTGCACATACTGCTCAAAATACGAGCCGTTGACCGTCTGCTCGGTCGTAATCTCCACAACGGCGGGTCTGACCTTCGCCGCGACCTCGGCATAGGTCATGCCGGTGTCGGACGAAAGCGCCGAACCGGACGCCTGCGGAATGGTTGCCACCGGCGTGGACACCGCAGGCTGCTGCACCGAGGGTGCAGCCGTCGCGCTTCCGCGCCCGGCAAGCGTTGCGCCGAGCGCGCCGCTGCCCGCGGACAGACCGACAATCAAGAGGGCGACTGCCAGATTGCGCAGCACCTTGTTCTTCTTCTTCGGCGGCTTCTGCTCGCCTTCAAAATGCAGGACGACCGGCTCACCTGCGTGACGCTCCGCCTCCTGAGAATAACTGTTTTCGGAATTGCCAAATTGATATTCAGCCATGATTTTCGACCTCACTTTCCGTTTGTGCTTACAGTATACCCCGCCATTGTGACGGTTTTATGACAATGCACGGAAAATACGCTGAAAATTTCAAGATAAATTTTTACACATTTTTCGCGCGGTCCAGGTAATTCTGCAAAATGATTTCGGCGGACAGCGTGTCCACCACGCTCTTGCGCTTTGCGCCGCGCGTGTCGGTCAGATTGAGGATCCGGTGCGCTGCCATCGTCGTGACGCGCTCGTCGAGAAAGACGACCTCCGCCGCCGTCAGCGGGCGGAGCAGCTCGGCAAAGGCGCGAATCTTGTCCGCGCTCGCCCCCTCGTTGCCGTCCATATTCTTCGGCATGCCGACCACAATCACCGTCGCGCCGCGCTCTGCCGCCACGGCGGCAACCTTCTTCGCCGTCGCGCGCATGCCGCCCTCGCTGATGGTGCCGATGCCGCCCGCGAGAAAGCGGTTCTCATCCGAGACGGCAAGCCCCGTGCGCCGGTCGCCGTAGTCCACGCCCAACACACGCCCTTTGTTTTCTGCCATAGTTTGTCCTTTCCGGCGGCTCAGCCGATGCTGCCGATGTACGCCACGGTATGGTTGGGAATCGTCAAAATGCCGTTTTCGGCAGATGCGTCAAACAGGCGGTCCAGCGCGTCCATATACGCGGCAAAGCCCGCATCCCCCGCCTTTAACGAATAGGAGGCGGACAGGCAGCGCGCCGTGAATTTTTCCCGGTTCATGTGCAGCGGGTGGTCAAACGCGACGCGCGCGTAGCCGCCGCCGAAGAAGCGGGCGATGCGCGCATCGTCCCGGGTAAGCCCGTTGTTGAAGCCGTGATAGTCCGGGCAGTGCGCCGCAAGCACGCGGCTAAGCTCCCGCTTGAATACGCTCTCGGGGTCGCGGCTGTTCCAGAGCAACACCGCTTTGCCGTCTTTGCGCAGAATGCGCCTGCATTCCGCCGCAAAGCGGTCCGCGTCAAACCAGTGAAACGCCTGCGCCACGGTCACATAATCCACCGAAGCGGGCGCAAGCGTGGTGTTTTCGGCATTGCCCGCCACAAGATGAAAGTTTGCACAGCCGCGCAGCTCGTCCGCGCAGACCGCGCGCATGTCTGCGTTCGGCTCCACGCCGAAGACCGTCGTGCCGCGCTCAAGCAGCAGCGCCGCAAACTTGCCCGTGCCGCAGCCGATGTCTGCGACCGTCGCGCCCGCAAGGTCCGCAAAGCGGTCATACAAATATTCGATAAACGCGGGCGCATAGCCGGGTCTCCCCGCGGCATAATCCTTTGCGCGCCCGCTGAATTTTTCGGTTGCGTCCATAAGTGCTCCTATCTGTTTACCGGCACAAACTCAAGCTTGAGCCGCATGCCCATGCCGTCAGCAAGCCTTTGCAGTGTCCGTAAGGACGGGTTGGCGTTGCCGTTTTCAAGTTTACTGATGTCAGCCTGTGCAATACCGGTGCGCTCTGCCAAATCCTTTTGTGTAAGCCCGGACGCTTTTCTCGCATCAAGCATAGCCTGAACAATGGAAAACTCCGCTTCAAGTGCGTCGTATTCTTTTTTGAATTCTTTATTCTGAAGCTGTTCGTTTACAAAATCCTTGTAATCGGTCATATCAATTCTCCTCCCTGTCCAAATATTCATTTCGGTATTTCTTTGCAAGCTCTATTTCATTTTTGGGGGTTCTCTGCGTTTTCTTGACAAATCCGTTTGTGAGCACGATTCTTCTGCCGATCACGAAAAAATAAAGCACTCTCGAAATGTCTGAACCGGCCTGTGCTCTGATTTCAAATATTCCGTCGACAAGATGTTTCGAATACGGCATGCGCAAAGCCGTTCCGTTTTGCGCTAACAAATTGATTGTTCGGATGAGCCGCGCGCGCATTTTATCATCAACCGACAGAAGAAATTCTTTCACCGGTTCACTGCCGTCCGGCTTATCATAAAAAACGATCTCAAATTCCTGCATATTATTGTTTCTCTGAATATAGGATTTATCCCTTATTCTCATTATATAGGATATATCCTAATTTGTCAACAGGTTTTCTTATATTGCATACGCGCCGCTGAATTGCATGGTCTTTTACGCTGCAGCAAGGCGGCATGCCGCATCGCGGAATTTATACGATCAACATTGCATCGCCGAAACTGAAGAAGCGATAGCCCTCGCGCACCGCCAGCTTGTAGGCGTCGAGCATCTTTTCGCGCGGCCACAGCGCGCTGACCAGCATGAGCAGCGTGCTCTCGGGCAAGTGAAAATTGGTAATAAGTGCGTCGGTCATCTTAAATTTGTAGCCCGGGTAGATGAAAATGCCGGTGTCGTCCGCCATCTCGTGCAGGACGCCGTCCTCATCCGACGCGCTCTCGAGCACGCGGCAGGAGGTTGTCCCGACCGCAATAACGCGCCCGCCCGCCGCGCGGCGGCGGTTGATTTCCTCTGCCGCCTCCCGGCTGACCGAGAAATACTCGCTGTGCATCACATGGTCGCCGACCTTCGACTCCTTGACCGGGCGGAAGGTGCCAAGCCCGACGTGCAGCATGACCGGCACGACCGCCGTGCCCCCCGCGCGGATTTTGTCCAGCAGTTCTTCGGTGAAATGCAGCCCCGCGGTCGGCGCGGCGGCGCTGCCCGCCTCGCGGGCATACACCGTCTGATAGAGGCTGTCGTCCTCCAGCTTTTCGGTGATGTAGGGCGGGAGCGGCATGCTGCCGATTTTCTCAAGCACGCCGTAAATCTCCGCGCCGCCGACCGAAAAGGTCACGATGCGGTTGCCCTCCTCAACGATGTCCGTAATTTCGCCCTCGAGCAGCCCGTCGCCAAAGATAAACTTCTTCCCGATTTTCGCCTTTTTGCCGGGGCGCACCAGCGTCTCCCAGGCGCGGTCGCCGCGGCGGCGCAGGAGCAAAAACTCCACCACGCGGTCGGACTTCTCCGCGTCCGTGCCGTAGAGGCGGGCGGGAATGACCTTGGAGTCGTTGACGACCAGCACATCCTCGGGGCGGATGTAGTCGAGAATATCATAAAAATGCCGATGCGCGATTTCGCCGCTTGCGCGGTCAATGACCATCAGGCGCGCCGCGTCGCGCGGCTCGGCGGGGTGCTGGGCAATCTGCGCCTGCGGCAGGTCGTAGAAAAAATCCTCTTTGCGCAGCTCGGTTGCAATGCGTTCGTTCTTTACCATGTTGTTTCTTTCGCAAAAAATGCGCTCTTTCATACATTAGAAATAGGTACATCTATTATAAACCTAACTTTACAAAAATTCAAGTAGAGGTTGCTATGAAAGAACATACCGAAGATACATCGCTTTTCACAGGCGCGGCGACGGCGCTTGCCACACCGTTCTCGGACGGCGAAATCGACCTTGCCGCCTTTGAACGCCTGGTCACATGGCAGATTGACATGGGCATCGACGCGCTCTGCGTGGCGGGCACGACCGGCGAGGCGGCAACGCTCTCGCGCGGCGAACGCCGCCGTCTCTGCGGCGCAGCACGCACCCTGTCGGCAGGCAAAGTGCCGCTCATCATCGGCTGCGGCAGCGCTGACACCAAGGCGGCATGTGCCCTCGCGGCGGACGCCGTCGCCTGCGGCGCGGACGCGCTGCTCGTCATCACGCCCTACTGCAACAAGGGGACGGCGGACGGCATCGTGGAGCACTACCGCCGCGTGGCTGACGCGGCAAACGGCCGCCCCGTCATTCTCTACAACATCCCATCCCGCACCGGCGTGGACCTCACCGAAGCGCAGTACGCCGCGCTTGCCGAAGTGCCGAACATCCGCGCGGTCAAGGAGGCATCCGGCAACATGGCAAAGCTCACGCGGCTCTGCGCCGACGGCAGGCTTACGGTCTACAGCGGAGGCGACGACCAAATCCTGCCCGTCGCCGCACTCGGCGGTCGGGGCGTCATCTCGGTGCTGTCCAACATCGCGCCCGCCGCCGTCTCCGCCATGGCACACGCGGCGGTGGACGGCGACCTTGACACGGCGCGGCACCTCGCGCACAAATACGCGCGCCTCATTTCCCTGCTGTTTGCCGAGACCAACCCAGCGCCGCTGAAATACGCCTTAGAACTGCTCGGCATCTGTCGGGGCGAGGTACGCCTGCCGCTTGCCGAAGTCCGCGCGGACACCAAAGCGGCGCTGCGCGAAGAGCTCACCGCCCTCGGCATGCTGTAAATAGAGGCTGCGTTTTGCAAATTTGCAAAGCAAGGCTCCCCTGTGCAAGGGGTGAGCTGTCCGAGACGCGATGCGTCTCGCGGAGTTTTTCTTCGTCGGCTGAACACCGACGATTTCGCAATGCGAAACCGAAAAACATCCTGACGAAGTTGACAGAGGGGTTGTTTCTTTGCTTTGTAACAATCCCTCCGGCGGCTATCGCCGCCACCTCCCTTTACACAAGGGAGGCTTAGATAGAATGGCGCGCAACAGGAGATGACGATGCCCGACCTGTGTTTGCCTCTGCATATTTTCCCGCTCCCAAAGCCGTATTGCCGAAAGGCGATACGGCTTTTGCTCTCTTTTTATTGAATCTTGCCGTTGACAGTCGGCGCAAATGCGGATATAATAGATATTGTATCTAATTTTGCGCTTTCTTTGAAGAAAGGAAACCTTAAAACATGGAAAAACTTGCGATTCTCGACTGCGGCGGTCAGTACACAAAGGTCATTGACCGCAAAGTCCGCGAGCTTGGCGTTTACTCGGACATTTTCCCGATGGGCGTCGCGGCGGACAAGCTGCGCGGCTACGATGCGATGATTCTCAGCGGCGGCCCCTCCAGCGTCTGGGCGAGCGGCGCGCCCGCCTACGACCCCGCCATCTTTGAGCTGGGCATCCCGACGCTCGGCATCTGCTACGGCATGCAGCTCATCAATGAGCATTTCGGCGGCGTTGTCCTGCCCGAGGTCAAGACCGAGTACGGTCCCACCGAGATTGACATCATCGCGCCCTGCCCGCTCACCGACGGCATGGACAAAAAGCAGACCGTTCTGATGAGCCACGGCGACGCGGTCAAGAAGCATGCGGACGGCTTTGTCACCTTCGCCGTCACCGGCGATGTCGTCGCCGGCATCTACAATGCCGAGAAAAAAATCATCGGCGTGCAGTTCCACCCCGAAGTTGACCTGTCGGAGCACGGCGTGGAAATGCTGAACAATTTCCTGCGCAAGGTCTGCGGCCTCAAGGAGACCTACGCGCTGGAGGACCGCATCGAGACCTCGGTGCGCATGATTCGCGAGAAGGTCGGAGGCGAGAAGGTCATCGTTCTCGTTTCGGGCGGCGTGGACAGCGCCGTCACCGCAGCACTGCTCGTGCGCGCGCTCCCGCCGGAGAATGTCTATGCCATCCACATCGACCACGGCATGATGCGCAAAAACGAGAGTGACCTCATCTGCGAAAACCTGAAGAAGCTCGGGCTTGTGCACATGAAGCGCGTCAACGCCGAGAATGAGTTCTTCAACGGCGCCGTAGACGACGGCACGGGCAAGGTCATCGGACCGCTCTCCGCCACCGTTGACCCCGAAAAGAAGCGCAAGATCATCGGCTCGATGTTCGTCAAGGTCACCGCCAAGGCAGCGGAGGAGCTGGGCATCGACTTTGACAACACCTTCCTCGCGCAGGGCACGCTCCGCCCCGACCTGATCGAGAGCGGCAACCCCGATGTCAGCGGCTACGCCAATAAGATCAAGACGCATCACAACGATGTCGACATCATCCGCAAGTTCCGCGAAAAGGGCAAGATCATCGAGACCAACTGGGACTGGCACAAGGATGAAGTCCGCCAGGTCGCGCGCATGCTCGGTCTGGATGAGGAGATTGCATCGCGTCAGCCCTTCCCCGGTCCCGGCCTCGGCGTCCGCATTCTCTGCAATGATTCCACCGTCGCTATCACGACCGAACAGCGCGAAAAACTCGCCGACTTCCTCGCTGCCTATGATGGCGGCAAGTACGCGGGCAAGATTGCGCCAATCCGCAGCGTCGGCGTCCAGGGTGACAACCGCTCCTACAAGAGCCTGGTCGTCCTCGGCGGCGGACTGCCGGTCGAGTGGGACGCCCTCTTCGAGGTCGCCCGCGCGATTCCGAACAACCTCCCGTTCATCAACCGCGTCGCCTACCGCGTTGATTCAAAGGCGCCGGTGAGCACGCTGACCTGCACGCCGATGCACATCTGCCATGAGACTGCGGAGGTTCTCCGCGAGGCGGACGCCATCGTCACAAGCACGGTCATGAACAAGAAGATTGCGCAGTGCTTCGCCGTACTGCTGCCCATCTCCACCGACGAGACCTCGGCGCGCCCCTATTCAATCGTCATCCGCGCCGTCGTCACCAGCGACTATATGACCGCCCGTGCCGCCGTCCCCGGCGTGCACTTCCCCGTCGAGGCGCTCGAGTCCGCCGCAAAGCAAATCAAAGAAAAACTCGGCGATAAGGTCGATATGGTCCTCTACGATGTCACCGGCAAACCCCCGGCAACGATTGAGTGGGAATGATTTCGTAAGACTACTTTCCCGGCTGCAGAACCGGGAAAGTCCCGATTTTGCGAAGTTGCGACAACAAAATGGCAACAAAGTTTCATTATTTATAAGTAAAGAGCTAACTGATTCAGGTCAAGTCAGTTAGCTCTTTTTTGTATTTCAAAATGAACAAGCAACCCTTTCACACCGACCCCGAGAACAGACGGCCGGCCGCACCGTACAGCGAGGAACGCAAACGGCGGCAAGTCAAGCGGCGAAAACACGGGCAAAAGGGTTTTAGGACTGCGTTGATTGTTGCGTTGGCAATTCCACCGCGATGGCAGTGCCCTTCTCCGAACTTTTCTCCACCCAAACAGAGCCGCCGTGGAGGTTGGCAATCTCCCAGACCAGGGAGAGTCCCAGCCCCGCGCCGCCGTACTCGCGGCTGCGGGATTTGTCTACACGGAAGAAGGGCTGAAAGATACTCCGCCGGAATTCGTCCGGGATGCCGCAGCCGGTGTCGGAAACGCGGATCAGGAGCCTTTCCGGCTCTTGTGTGACGGAAATCCGCACCGCGCCGCCCGGACGATTGTATTTAACGGCGTTCTCCGTCAGGTTAAAGAGCAGACGATAGATGAGCGCGTCGCTGCCGATCATAACGCCGTCGCCCTCTGCCTCCAGCGAAATGCCGTCTTTCTCGGCCAGCGGCGCCAGGTCCGTGAAAATCTCCTCCATCATGGGCGCGAGCTGGATTTGCTCGTTCCGCGCCACCTGCTGCAGATTACTCATTTCCAGCAGGGTTTTTGTCATCTGGGTCAGCCGCTCCGTCTGCTCCTGCAGCAACGAGAGGAATTCCGCTGTTTCCGGCAGCACGTCGGGATGCTCCGCGGAAAACAACTCCAACCGCGCCTGCATCAGAGCCAGCGGGGTGCGAAGCTCATGCGCGGCGTTGCCGGTAAACTGCCGTTGGGCGGCAAAGGCATTGTTCAGCCTCTCCAGCATCTGATTGAAGGAGTGACTCAACTGCCGGAATTCCGGCAGAACGTCCTCGTTGATCTTCATATCTACCAGATTGTTCATCTGCACCTTTTCCACCTGGGAGGCAAAGCTGCGCAGGGTCTTCAGGGCGCGTCCGCTGACGAAATAGGCAAGGACACCGCTCAATACCGTCACTGCCGCCGTGATGTACCAGTTGGTCATGCAGAACTCCTCCTGCGCCCCGTGGATGACGATGGTGACGTCATCGTGTATCCCTGCCGCTTCGGGGTCAAAAAAGGCGGGATCACCGCCGCCGGTGTAGCCCTGAATGGATTCCCCGATGAAATCCATATAGTGGACGCCGGAGAAGCAGAGCAGCAGCTTCATGGAAACGCAGGTGACGCCAATGAGCAGGACGGTCATCAGCGTGATGCGCCATTGCAGAGACAGCCTCCTCATACTTCCTCGCCTCCCATCAGATAGCCCTCGCCGATACGGTTGCGGATGGGATCATGGCCCAGCGCGGCACGAAGTTTTTTGCGCAGGGCGGAAATGTGAACCCGTATGGAGTTGCTGAAATTATCTACGCTGTTGTCCCAGACATGATCCATCAGTTCCTCCTGACTCACCGGCCTTCCCCGATGCACCATCAGGTATTCCAAAATTCCCGTTTCCTTTCGGGTGAGCGTCAGGGCTTGCCCGTTCACAAAAGCAACTCTTGCGCGGGTATCAAAGGTCAGGTCCCCGCAGGTGAGCAGCACATCCGGCTGGGTGAACTGCCGCAGGGTGAGGCTTCGTATGCGCGCTTCCAGTTCCGCCAAATGAAAGGGCTTCGCCAAATAGTCGTTCGCCCCTGCGTCCAAGCCATCCACCTTGTCCTCGACCTCGCTTCTTGCGGAAAGAATGAGCACTTTCGTTTCGCGGTCGGTCTGCCGCAGGGTACGCAGAACGGTCATGCCGTCCCTGCCCGGCAGGTTCAAATCAAGGAGAACAAGGTCGTAGCGTTCCACGCCCAAAAGTTCCTGAGCCTTGTCCCCGTCATAGCAAAAATCCACGCTGTATGCCAAGCGCCGCAGGCTGCGTACAATGGTGTCGCAGAGTGCGCGCTCGTCCTCGACGACTAAAAGGTGCATAAAGAGACCTCCTTTTATTTATTCTTAATAAACGTCTGAACGCCTTTATTATAGCAGAAAAAAAATAAATTTTGTGTTAATTTTTCATTCTTAACGGGAACTTTAACTCCCTTGCGCTATGATATGAGTACAAAAACCGGAAAGGGTGATGAAATTGAGCCATGTGCAAAAAGCAGCGGTACAGATAGCGCTGCTTGCTGCGGGAACGGCTATGCTTTGCTTCGGCATATGGAGAGGCGAGGCGTCGGCCGTGCTCAG
>CAKSLU010000012.1 GCA_934474225.1 uncultured Eubacteriales bacterium
AGCGGGTACGGCGAGCGCGCCGACATCACGGTCACCGGCAAGAAGAGCGACCTCATCTCCTATTCGCTCGAGGACATTGTGCCGAGCGTGGATGTCGGCGGCATCACCACCCCCGGCAAGCATCAGCTTGCCATCTCGGTTACCACGCCGGACGGCTGCACGGTGGGCAGCATCAGCCCCACCTCGATTGAGGTGTACATCGACAAAATCGCCACCAAGACCCTGCCGGTCGTGGTCAACATCACAAAGGTGCAGCACGAGCAGTCGATTTCGCTCGGCGTGCCCACGCCGGATGTGACCGCCGTCACCGTCAGCGGCCCCGCGTCGGTCATTGAGGCGGCGTCGCGCGCCGTGGTGGATCTGGAACTCGGCGAGCTGACCACCGGCGTCACCGCGCGCGGCACGCTGCATGTCATCACCGAGGACGGGGCGACGGTGGACAATCCCTATCTCACCCTGTCGCAGACCTCGGTCGGCGTTACGGTGCCGGTCTACATCGAGCGTGAAGTGCCGATCACCGTCGGGACGAAGTACGGGTATTTCAACGACGACAATGTGCGCATCACGGTCTCGCCGAAGAGCCTTAGTGTCCGCGCCGACCCCGCGCTGCTCGAAGGCGTTGAATCCTTTGAGATTGCGACCATCGACGAGAAGAAAATCAGCGGCAACGAGACGCAGATGGTTGCCATCACGCTGCCCGAGGGCGTGGAAAACCTCAGCAGCGCGACGGCGGCGTCGATTACGATTACGCATAAGAATACGACCAAAAAGAGCCTCGTGGTCGGGGATATTTCGATCAAGAACCCGAACGGGCTGAAGTACACCCTGCTCACCGAGAGCGTCAATGTGGTGCTGCGCACGCCCACCGACCTTGCGGACGCGCTGACCGATGCGGATGTGCGCCTGTCGGCGGAGCTGAACTACAGCGGCATCACCGGCGTGGTGCAGGTGCCGGTCACGGTTACGGTGGCGGACGCCTACAAGAGTGAGGTCTATGAGCTTGGCGAATACGCCGTTTCGGTGATGATTGAAAAATGACGAAGTATGTTCTCGGCGGCATTTCGGTGCCGCCCGGCACGGAGAAGGACGCGGTGCTTGCCGCGGCGGCAAAGAAGCTCCGCCGCGCGGGCATTCCCGCATCGGGGCTGGCGATTTTCCGCCGCAGTGTGGATGCGCGCCGACAAAGCGACATCCGCATTGTCTATGCCGTGCTGTTTGAAACCCCCGGCACGCTGAAAAAAGAAATCGTGCAGAAGCATGCGCTGCGTCCGGCTGCGGACGCGGCGCTTGCCGTTTCCTACGGGACGGCGCCGCTCGGCGCGCGCCCCGTCGTCGTCGGGATGGGTCCCTGCGGCATGTTTGCGGCGCTGCTCCTCGCCGAGCACGGCTATCGCCCGCTGCTCCTTGAGCGCGGCGGCGATGTGGAGGACCGCGTGCGCACGGTGGAGGCGTTTTACGCGGGCGGCGCGCTCGACCCCGACTGCTCGGTGCAGTTCGGCGCGGGCGGCGCGGGCACCTTCTCGGACGGCAAGCTGGTCACCCGCATCGGGGACGCGCACTGCGCCTATGTGCTTGCCCGCTTTGCGGCGCTCGGCGCGCCCCGCGAGATTCTCACAAATGCAAAGCCGCATGTCGGCACCGATGTGCTGCGGCAGGTCGTGTCCAATATCGCAAAGGAGATTACCCGCCTCGGCGGCGAAATTCTCTATCGCACCACCTTCCTCGGCTATGACGAGGCAAAAGGCGGCGTGCGCCGCATCCACACCACGCGCGGCGACTTTGAGACCTCGGCGCTCATCCTTGCCGTGGGGCACAGCGCCCGCGACACCTACGGGATGCTGCTCGACCGCGGCTGTGCCGTGGAGGCAAAGGACTTCTCGGTCGGCATGCGCATTGAGCACAAAAAGGCGGACATCGACCGCGCGCTCTACGGCGCGCTTGCCGGTTCGCCGGATTTGCCTTACGCCGAGTACAATCTCTCGGCAAATACCAAGACGCGCGGCGTCTACACCTTTTGCATGTGCCCGGGCGGCGAAGTCGTTTCGGGCGCGTCCGAGCCGGGCGGCCTGTGCGTCAACGGCATGAGCCGTTACGCCCGCGACGGCGAGAACTCCAACAGCGCCGTCTGTGTTTCGGTGTTCAAAAATGATTATGGCGCGACCCCTGCGGACGCGATTGCCTATCAGCGGTCGCTGGAGCGGGCGGCATTTCGTGCAGGCGGCGAAAACTACAATGCGCCGGTCTGCACCGTGAAAGATTTTCTCGAGCGGCGGCGCGCGACTACACTTGGGCGCGTCCGCCCCACCTATATGAACGGCAGGGTGACCCCTGCCGACCTGTCCGCCCTGTTTTCCGGGACGCTGTATGACGCGCTTGCGGGCGGGCTTCGTACCTTCGGGCAGAAGATTCGGGGCTTTGACGCGCCGGACGCGCTGCTCACGGGACTGGAAACGCGCACGAGCGCGCCGCTGCGCATTCTGCGCGGCGAGAACCTGACCATGCTCGGCACGGAGGATATTTACCCCGGCGGAGAGGGCGCGGGTTATGCCGGCGGCATCACCTCCGCCGCCGTGGACGGCGTGAAAATTGCCCTTGCCATCATGGCAAGGTTTGCACCCATGGCGTGAGGAAGAAATTCTGCGCATTGCACGCAATTTACACCGTAGGGGCGACCATCGGTCGCCCGCCTGCAGGGGGCAAAAACGGGCGACCAATGGTCGCCCCTACAGAAAGGCAATGTACAGCGCACACACCTGTAGGGCGGGGGCTTGCTCCCGCCGCCTTTCCCCCCTTAACTTTGTTTATTATTGAAAAATTGGAGATAGACAGCAAATGCAAAAGAAATGGAATATCAAAGGCAGCCGCGGTGAGGCAGCCGAGCGCCTGGCAAAAGAACTCGGCGTCGGCTCCGTCACGGCGGGGCTGCTCGCCGACCGCGTGGGCGCGGACAGCGCCGCCTGCCGCCGCTTTCTCGGCATGGAGGAGGAGATGCTGCATTCCCCCATGCTGCTCTGCGACATGGAGAAGGCGGTTGCCCGCATCGACGCGGCGCTTGCCGCCGGAGAGCGCATCGTCATCTACGGCGACTACGATGTGGACGGCGTCACCTCGGTCAGCATCCTCTACCTGTATCTGAAGGCGCTCGGCGCGGATGTCGGCTACTATATCCCCAACCGCATGGGCGAGGGCTACGGCATGAGCGAGGGCTCGGTCGATAAACTCATCGACGAGGGCGCACGCCTGATCGTCACGGTGGACACCGGCATCACCTCGTCCGCCGAAATCGAGCACGCACACGCGCGCGGCGTGGATGTGGTCGTCACCGACCACCACGAGTGCCACGGCAAACTGCCGGACGCCGCCGCCGTCGTCAACCCGCGCCGCCCCGACTGCACCTATCCGTTCAAGGAGCTGGCAGGCGTCGGCGTCGTCTTCAAGCTGCTCTGCGCCTTTGAAACCAAGCGCGCGGGCATTCCCGAGCAGGAGGCGGTGCGCCGCATCTGCGCGGACTATGCAGACCTGGTCGCCATCGGCACCATCGCGGATGTCATGCCGATTCGGGACGAGAACCGCCTGATCGTCGCCTTCGGTCTGCGCCGCATCGAGCATTCGCAGCGGGTTGGGCTTTGTGCCCTGATCGACGCCGTGGGCAGACGCCCGGACGGCAGCCGCAGTCCGCGCGCACAGCGCATCACTTCGAGCTTCATCGGCTACACGCTCGCGCCCCGCATCAACGCGGCGGGACGCATCAGCTCCGCCGGACTTGCGGTCGAGCTGTTCCTCACCGATTCGCGCGAAAAGGCGGACGCCCTGGCGAAGCGCCTCTGTGACATCAACCGCGAGCGGCAGACCGAGGAAAACCGCATCGCCACCGAGGCATACGCCGAAATCGACGCGACGCACGATTTTGCAAACGACCCGGTCATTGTGCTCGCCGCCGACAACTGGCATCACGGCGTCATCGGCATCGTCGCCTCCCGCATCACCGAGAAATACGGTCTGCCCTCCATCCTCATTTCGTTTGACGGCGCGCAGAGCGACGGCGATTTGGATGTGGGCAAGGGCAGCGGCAGAAGCGTCAAGGGGCTGAACCTCGTGGACGCGCTGGTCTATTGCGACGACCTGCTTGAAAAATACGGCGGGCATGAACTGGCGGCGGGACTCTCGGTGCGCCGCGAGAACATCGACGCCTTTCGCAAAAAAATCAACGAATACGCACGCGCCAACTTCAAGGCGGAGGATCGCACGCCCTCTATCGACGCGGATTTTGAAATCGACCCCGCCGAGGTCACGCTGGAAAACGCGGAGGAGATCCGCCTGCTGGAGCCGTTCGGCGTGTCCAACCCGGTGCCGTCCTTCGTGCTGCGCGGCGTGACGGTTGCCGATGTGCAGCCCATCAGCTTCGGCAAGCATACAAAGCTGCTGCTCGAACGCCCGGGTGGGTCGCCGCTCACCGCCATGTACTTTTCGCATTCGCCGAAAGAGGCGGATGTGTACCCCGGGGACAGCATCGACATTTTGGCGGGGCTTGACATCAACGAGTTCGGCGGCAAGCGCACGGCGCAGCTCATTCTGCGCGACCTGCGCCTGACGGCGGACGCAGCGGCGGCAGCCGAGGCAAACGCCGCCCGTTATGCCGCCCTGCGCGCGGGCGAACCCGCGCCCGGCGCGGACATTGTGCCGAGCCGCGAGGATTTCGGTGCGGTGTACAACTTCATCCGCAGGCAGGTGCGCTTCGGCGAGGACAGCTTCACCGTGCGCGAGATGCTGATGCGGGATGAACATGTCGGCGCCGTCGGCTATATCAAGCTGCGGTTTATCATTGATGTGCTCTATGAGCTGAACATCGTCGGCGTGGAGAGTCTCGGCGGCGAAACCTACCGCTTCCGCGTCAGCTATCAGCCAAAGCGCGCCGACCTCGATAAGTCCGCCATCCTGCGCCGCCTCCGCGCGCAGACCCGCGCGGAGTGAGGGGTTTTCCACGATTGGAAAAAGCATCACGCAAAGCAAGGCTCCCCTGTGCAAGGGGTGAGCTGTACGAGACGCGATGCGTCTCGCGGAGTTTTTCTTCGTCGGCTAAACACCGACGATTTCGCGAGCGAAACCGAAAAACATCCTGGCGGCGGCTGAGGGGTTGTTCCGCTGCCATGTAACAATCCCTCCGTCGGCGATGATGTTTCCCGCAAGGGAAACTCATTAGGAACGCATCGCGTTCCGGGACACACTCCCTTTGCACAAGGGAGGCGAGGATAGATTGCGTACGAATGCGGCGGGAGCAAGCCCCCGCCCTACAGTGTGTACACATCTTCTGCTATCCTTGTAGGGACCGGCGTCCCCGACGGTCCGCATTCGCAAAAGTGCGGCATTTGGCAGATGAAGAAAAAAGCCGCGAGGCGCATCGCGTTTTATTACTTTCTCCCACGGCTCACGGTGAGCCGCATCCCCTATGAAAGGAAATTCCCGTATGGACAACGGTATGGACAGCGTATTGCAGTCCTTTTGGAACGCAATCGACAACAGCGGCAGAAATTACAACCGCGAGAAAATCGAAGCCGCCTACGAATATGCAAACGAGCTGCACAAGGGGCAGAAACGCCAGAGCGGCGAACCCTATATCTCGCACCCGGTTGCCGTCGCCGAAATCGTGGCGGGCCTCGGGCTTGACACCGACTCGATTTGCGCCGCCCTGCTGCACGACACGGTGGAGGACTGCGCCGACAAGACCAGCCTTGCCGTCATCACGGAGAAATTCGGGCAGAGCGTCGCCATGCTGGTGGACGGGCTGACGAAGATCAAGCTGATCAATGTCGAGGACAAGGAAGAGGCGAACATCGAGAACATCCGCAAGATGCTGCTCGCCATGTCGAAGGACATCCGCGTCATCTTCGTCAAGCTCTGCGACCGCCTGCACAACATGCGCACCCTCGCGGCGAAGAAGGAAGACCGCCGCCGCGCCATCGCGCTGGAAACCATGTATATCTACGCGCCGCTGGCACACCGTCTCGGTATCAACGCCATCAAGCAGGAGCTGGAAAACCTCAGCCTGTCCTACCTCGACCCCATCGGCTACAACGAGGTCAAGTGCCGCATCGAGGAGCGCTACGGGCAGTCGCGCGACCTCCTCGACGAGGCCAAGGCGAGCATCGACAAACGCCTGCGTGAAAACGGCATTCACTTTGAACTCACCGGGCGCATCAAGTCGATCTATTCGCTCTACAACAAGATGTACAACCACAACAAGAGCTTCGACCAGATCTACGACTTCTACGCGCTGCGCATCATCGTGGACACCGAGCTTGAGTGTTACACCGCGCTCGGCATCATCCACGAGATGTTCCGCTCGATTCCGGGGCGCTTCAAGGACTACATCTCCAACCCGAAGCCGAACATGTACCGCTCGCTGCACACCAGTGTCATGAGCAGCAGCGGCATCCCGTTTGAGGTGCAGATCCGCACCTTTGAGATGCACCGCGTTGCCGAATTCGGTATCGCCGCGCACTGGAAGTACAAGTCGGGCGAGACCTCAAGCGAGAGCATCGACTCAAAGCTGCAGTGGGTCTCCCGCCTCTTTGAGATTGAGGATGACACGCAGGACCCCGACGAGTTCATGGATGCGTTCAAAATCGACATCTTTCGCGACGAGGTCTTTGTCTTCACGCCGAAGGGCGATGTCATCGTCCTGCCGCAGGGCGCGACGATGATTGACTTTGCCTATGCGATTCACTCGGGCGTCGGCAACAAGATGGTCGGCGCCAAGGTCAACGGCATGATTGTGCCGATTGACCGCGAACCGCAGACCGGCGACATCATCGAGGTGCTGACCTCGTCGGCATCCAAGGGACCGAGCCGCGACTGGCTGAATATTGTCAAGACCGGCGACGCGAAGAACAAGATTCGCCAATGGTTCAAGAAGGAGAAGCGCACCGAGAATATCGCGCTCGGGCGCGCCGAGGTCGAGCGCGAACTGCATCGCGTCGGCAGACCGTATACCGAGGCACAGCGCGACGAGATCGCCGCCAATGTGGCGCGCCGTGTCGGCATGCAGGACACCGACGACCTCTACAATATGCTCGGCTACGGCGGCATGCCCATCTCCAAGATTGCCATGCGCCTGCGCGACGAGTTTGACCGCGTGGTCAAGGAGCCGCAGCCCGAGCTGACGACCGACATGGTCAAGCTGGCAACGCCCCGCCGCCTGAAGGCGACCGGCGGCGTCATTGTGGACGGCGAGGAGGGCTGCGTGACGAAATTCGCCCGCTGCTGCAACCCGCTGCCCGGCGACCCGATTATCGGCTTTATCACGCGCGGCTACGGCGTGTCGATTCACAAAATCGACTGCCCCAATGTGCTGTCCGGGCAGGCCAACCCCGAGCAGCGCGACCGCTTTATCACCGCACACTGGGAGTACGGCGCGGCGGAGAGCACCGCCGATGTGTACGAGGCGCTCATCACCGTCCTTGCCGAAAACAGCATCACGCTGCTTGCCGACATCACCTCGGCGCTGGCGGACATGAAGGTCTCGCTGCTCCAGATCAACACCCAAAAGAAAGGAAACGACACGATGCTGGTCAACCTGACCGTCGGCTGCAAGAACATCGGACATTATGATTCCATCGTCTCGCGCCTGCGCAATATCCGCAGCGTCCTGTCTGTCACACGGGGATTCGGAAAATGAAGGTTGTCATTCAGCGCGTCATGGGCGCATCGGTCACGGCAGACGGCGTGCCCGCGGGCAAGTGCGGGCACGGGCTTTTGCTGCTCGTCGGCGTCGTCCCGGAGGATACCGCGCGCGATGCGGACATTCTCGCCGCCAAAATTGCAAAGATGCGCATTTTCACCGACGATGCGGATAAAATGAATCTGTCGGTGCTCGATATCGGCGGCAGCGTGCTTGCCGTGTCCAATTTCACGCTCGCGGCGGACATATCGCACGGCAACCGCCCGTCTTTCACAAGCGCGGCGAAGCCCGATGCGGCAAACCCGCTCTACGAGCACTTCTGCGATGCCCTGCGCGCTTTGGGCGTGCCGGTGGAGACCGGCGTCTTCGGCGCGGACATGCAGATTGAAACGGTCTGCGACGGCCCTGTGACCATTCTCGCGGACTCCGCGATGTGGAAAGCGTGAGCCGATGATTCTACACATTCACGGGGACCTCAATCCCTACTATGCACAGACGCTCTGCCTCATCTATTTCCCGGGCGCGAAGTTCGGCGAGGACGAGGTGGAGGCGGACGGCGTCCCGGTCGTGGACATTTCCGTCGAGGACCGCGCGGACGGCATCTATTCCCGCGCCGTGATTCGCGTGGGCGAAAAGCGCGCCGAGGCGGACTGCTTTGTCCCGTTCTCCGAGCTGTTCCCGCGCGAGCGCGTGCGGAAGATGGCGTCGGGGCACGCCGTGACACTGGCGGCGAAGGATTTCTTCGGCTATATCTCCCCCTGGGGGCTGCTCACCGGCGTGCGCCCCGCCAAGGTCGCCGCGCAGTATCTCGAGAGCGGCTACGGCGTGATGAAAACGCGCAAGCTGCTCACCGGCGAGTATTTTCTCAATCCCAAGAAGGCGTACCTTGCCACCTCGGTCGCGCAGACCGAGCTCAAACTCACGCGCGGCAAGGGCGACGACCTCTGCTCGGTCTACATCTCGATTCCGTTCTGCCCCACGCGCTGCGCCTACTGCTCGTTCATTTCCGCGTCGCACCGCATGCTGAAGATTTTAGACGACTATCTTGCGCTGCTCGTGGAGGATGTGAAGCGCACCTTTGCGCTCATCCGCGACCTCGGCAAGACCGTCGCCTCGGTCTACATCGGCGGCGGCACGCCGACCACGCTGGACGCGCGCGGGCTTGAAACGCTGCTTGCCGCTGTGGCGGAGAGCACCGATGTCACGGCGCTCGAGGAGTTCACGCTCGAGGCGGGCAGACCCGACACCATCACGGCGGAGAAAATGGAGATCGCGCGGCGCTACGGCGTCACGCGCGTCAGCGTCAACCCGCAGACCCTGTCGGACAAGGTGCTCGAAAACATCGGCAGGCGGCATACGGCGGCGGACTTCTTCCGCGCGTATGACCTCGCCGCGGCGTCCGGCATCAAGGACATCAACACCGACCTCATCGTCGGGCTGCCGGGCGACGACTTCAAGAGTTTTTCGCACACGCTCGACGAAATTGTCGCGCTCGACCCCAGCAACATCACGGTGCACACTTTCTGCTTCAAGCGCGCCGCCGACATGAGCAAAAAGCAGGGCACGGAATTTGTGCCCGACGCGCCCTCGGCGGCAAAGTGCATCCAGTATTCGCAGCTGATGCTGCCGGGCGCGCAGTACAAGCCCTATTATATGTACCGGCAGAAAAACGCGGTCGGCAATCTCGAAAATGTCGGCTATGCCAAGCCGGGCAGCGCTTGTATGTATAATATTTATATGATGGAAGAGATGCACTCCATTTTCGGCGTCGGCGCGGGCGCGGTGACCAAGCTCGTGGAGCACACGGGCGGCGCACCGCGCATGAAGCGCATATTTGCGCCGAAATATCCATACGAATATCTAAGAGATATTGAAAAGCTCCGTGCGGGCGACAAGGAAGCAGGCATCCCGTCCTATGCAGACAAGGTGCGCGCGTTCTTCCGCGTGGGCGAAGAGGAGAACACATGAAACAGGCAAAGACAGAGTTCAGAGACGCTGCCGAAATTGCCGCCTATATCGGCGAAAATGAAGCAGCGTTTGAAGAACGGCTGCGCACCGTCTGCCGCGCGGCGGCAGCGGGCGGCAGACGCATTCTCACGCTGGCGGGGCCGTCCTGCTCGGGCAAGACCACCACGGCGGAGATGCTAAAGCACGAGTTTGCCGCCATCGGCAAGCATCTGCACACCATTTCAATCGACGATTTTTACTATGACCGCGATGTGCTGGCGGCGCGCAGCCGCGCGCGGGGCGGGGAGATTGATTACGATTCGCCCGAGACGGTGGATATTCCGCTGTTTGCCGCCGTCGTCCGCGAAATCACGAGCGCGCCGATGGCGTCCGTGCCGCGGTTCAGCTTCCGCGAGGGGCGGCGCACCGGCATGCGGCAGATTGCCTGCACGCCGAGCGATGCGTTCCTGTTTGAGGGCATCCAGGCGGTGTACCCGGAGCTGACGCGCTACCTTGCGGGCAGCCCGTATGAGGCGCTGTTCATCTCGGTGGAGTCCGGGGTGGACGTCGGCGGCGTTGTGTTTGAGCCGCGCGAAGTGCGCTTTCTGCGCAGACTTGTGCGGGACTACAAGTTCCGCGCGTCCGACGCCGCGCACACCTATCTGCTTTGGCAGAGCGTGCTCGACAACGAGGACACGCATATTTACCCGAATGTTGCGCCCGGCGTGACGCGCATCGATTCCACCCTTGCCTATGAGGTGCAGGTGATCCGACCGTTTGCCATAGAGGTGCTGGATACGCTGCCGGGGGACAGCCCCTTTGCCGCCGACGCGGCGGCGCTGCGGGCAAAACTCGCACCCATTGCGCCGATTCCCGCCTCCTTCGTGCCGAAGACCTCGGTCTTCCGCGAGTTTATCGGAAGCTGAAAAGCAAGCCTCCCTTGTGTAAAGGGAGGTGTCGGCGAAGCCGACGGAGGGATTGTTGCATAGCAGAAAAGATTGAAAAAGCAAGGAACAACCCCTCAGTCACCTATCGGTCAGGATGTTTTTCGGTTTCGCTTGCGAAATCGTCGGTGTTCAGCCGACGAAGAAAAACTCCGCGAGACGCTGCGCGTCTCGGACAGCTCACCCCTTGCACAGGGGAGCCGAAGAAAGCGGCGCTTTTCGCCTTTGACTATGTTTTCATCTGAAAGGACTGACCCCGTGAACAACACAGGAACTACCGAGCCGAAGAAAAGTACCAAAATGTTTGTAAACGGTGTGCTGATTCTCACCATTTCCAACATTCTGGTCAAGACCATCGGCCTGCTCTTCAAGATTCCGCTGCATGCCTACCTCGGCGACGAAGGCATGGGCTATTTCAACGCCGCCTACACCATCTATACCTGGTTTTACATGATTTCCACGGCGGGACTGCCGGTCGCCATGTCGGTGCTGGTCTCCAAGAGCCGTGCCAGGGGCAATTTCAACCAGGTCAAGAAGATTCTGCGCCTGTCGCTGTGGCTGTTCTTCATCATCGGCAGCGTCGGCATGCTGATTCTGGCGCTCGGCTCGGGGATGTTTGCATCCCTCATCAAGGTCGAACGCGCCAACCTCTGCATCCTTGCGATTGCGCCGACGCTCTTCTTCGTCTGCCTCACCAGCGCCTACCGCGGCTATTTCCAGGGGCACCAGATCATGTGGCCCACCGCCGCGTCGCAGCTGATTGAGTCGGTCGGCAAACTGGTGCTCGGCATCCTGTTTGCCTCCTGGTCAATTTCGCGCGGTGACCCGCTCTATGTCACCGCGGCGTACACCATCCTCGGCATCACCATCGGCGTCTTCTGCGGCATGGTCTTCATCTGGATCACCAAGCTGCTCTACAACACCGATGCGGTCAACGCCGAGTACGCGCTGCCCGACAGTTACACCATGCCCACCGAACGCACGAAGACACTGCTCCGTGAACTCGTGGTTATCGCGATTCCGGTCACGCTGTCCTCGTCGGTCATGTCGCTTGCCAACCTCGTGGACCTCATGGTGGTCTCCCGCCGCCTGCAGGCAAGCGGGCTTTCGGAGGTGGCAGCCGCCGCGCTCTACGGCAACTACACCACGCTTGCCGTCCCGCTCTTCAACCTGCCGCCGGTTTTGGTCTACCCCATCGGCTACTCGCTCGTGCCCATGCTCAGCGCGCTGATTGTGCAAAAGGACGAGGGGAGGCTGCAGCGCACGATGAATTCCTCGCTCAAGGTGGCGGCGATTCTGTCCATCCCCTGCGCGGTCGGCATGGCGGCGCTCGCCGAGCCTATCTTAGTCATGATTTTCGGCAACAAGGACGGCAGCGCCGCAACGGCGGCGCCGCTGCTGGCCACGCTTGCGGTCTCGTCTTTCCTCGTCAGCATGCTGGCGATTACAAACTCGGTTTTGCAGGCGCATAAAAAAGAGGTACTGCCGCTCGTCTCCATGCTGACCGGTGCGGCGGCGAAAATCATCATCAGCTATCTGCTCATCGGCAATCCGAACATCCGCATGTTCGGCGCGCCGATCTCCACCGACATCTGCTATGTCATTGTCGTGCTCATGAACTTCTATTTCTGCGCGCGCTATGCGTCACTGCGCCCGAACCTTATGGGCGTCTTTGTCAAGCCGCTCATCTCCGCGGCGCTCTGCGGCGGCGCCGCCGTCGGCGTTTACGCGCTGGCCGAGCGCTTCATTGCACGCCAGCGGCTGGACACGATTCTGGCAATTGCCGCGGCGGTCGTAGTCTATGTGCTCGGCATTCTGCTCACGCGCTGCCTTAGCGAAGAGGACTTTGAGTTTATTCCGGGTGGGAAGAAGATATACGGAATTTTGCGCCGTGCGCATTTGATAAAAGGATAAGGGCGATATGCGCCTGCGGCGCGCGATATGTCCCGCAGGGACGCGATGGGTCGGAGACGCGATATGCGCCTTTGGCGCGAGAGATATAATATAAAAGGAAACATAACATGAACGAAAAAGCGAAAGAACTGCTCGGCAAGGAGAAATACGACTTCACCGACCTTTGCCGGGTGATGGAGATTCTGCGCGGCGAGGGCGGCTGTCCCTGGGACAGGGAGCAGACGCATGAGAGCATCCGCAAGAATTTCATCGAGGAGACCTACGAGGTCGTCGAGGCGATTGATACGAAGGACGCGCACCTCCTCTGCGAGGAACTGGGCGATGTGCTGCTGCAGGTGGTGTTCCACACCGAGATGGAGCGCGAGGCGGGGCATTTCACCATCGACGATGTGACCGACGGCATCGTGAAGAAGCTCATCTACCGCCATCCGCACATTTTCGCGGACACGGCGGCGGAGACGGCGGACAAGGTGCTGGAAAACTGGGATGCGCTCAAGGCGAAGGAGAAGCACCGCGACACGGTGACTTCCTCGATGCGCGCGGTGCCGCGTCCGCTGCCCGCGCTGATGCGCGCGGATAAGGTCGGCAAGCGCGCGGCGAAGGTCGGCTTTGATTTTGCCACCGCCCGAGACGCGGCGGTGAAGATTGCCGAGGAGACAAGCGAGGTGCTCGCCGCGACGGACGCGACCCGTGCCGAGGAGGTCGGCGACCTTCTGTTTGCCGCCGTCAATGTGGCGCGCAAGTGCGGCGTTGACCCCGAGCGGGCGCTCTCGGACGCGACCGACAAGTTCATCAACCGCTTTGAGGCGGTGGAGAACGCCGTACGCGCGGACGGCAAAACGATGGAAAGCCTGCCGCTTTCCGCGCTGGATGCCTACTGGGACAGGGTCAAAGCAGCCGGGAATGGTGAAAATACCTAAAAAACCGTGATTTTGACGCCTTTTTTTGCAAAAAATACTTGAAATGGCGCGCAGGGCATGGTAGAATATGAATGGTAAAAGAAATTTTGCCAAAACAAAGCTGTTATTTTAATCTGAAAGGATAGAAAACAACCATGAACAAGACAGAACTCATCGAAGCTATCGCAAAGGAAACCGGTCTCAAGAAGAAGGACGCAGAGGCAGCCGTCGGCGCATTCATCGGCGCTATCGAGGGTGCACTCGCAAAGGGTGAGAAGGTTCAGCTCGTCGGCTTCGGTACTTTCGAGACCAAGACCCGCGCTGCACGCGAGGGCAGAAACCCCAGAACCGGCAAGACCATCAAGATTGCTGCATCCAAGTATCCTGCATTCTCCGCAGGCAAGGCGTTCAAGGACAGCGTCAACAAGTAATTTTTGCATGAAGCATGAAAAAAGGGTTGCATGGTTATGCAGCCCTTTTTTGCGGAAAGGATTCAGGTATGCGCATAGATAAGTTTTTGAAGGTGTCCCGCCTCATCAAGCGGCGCACCGTGGCAAACGACGCCTGCGACGCGGCGCACATCAGCGTCAACGGCAAGGTTGTCAAGGCATCCTATGATGTCAAGGTCGGCGACATCATCGCCATCACCTTCGGCGAGAAGACGCTGCGCGTGCGCGTCACCGATGTGCGCGAGAGCACAAAGAAGGCGGACGCTGCCGAAATGTACGAGGTCGTCGGGGAGTAAAAGAAGAGAGGCAAAAGAAGCGCACAAACCCCGTAGGGGCGACCATCGGTCGCCCGCCTGTACAAAGCAAAAACGGGCGACCAATGGTCGCCCCTACGGAAGGAAGGGAACTGTGTACAGACCGTAGGGCGGGGGCTCGCTCCCGCCGCATCCGTGCGGTTCTAATCAAGCCTTCCCCCAAGGGAAGCCTAAGCGGCGCACCAACTTGTAGGGACCGGCGTCCTCGACGGTCCGCACTATACCGATGTAACTATGTCAAAACAAAAAGCCAAGTCGTAAGACTTGGCTTTTTTACTGCGATATGTCCGTTTGCGCGGACACGATATGCGCCTTCGGCGCGCGATATGTCGGAGACACGATATGTCGCGCAGGGACACGATATGCGCCTTTGGCGCGCGATATGTCGCGGACACGATATGCGCCTACGGCGCGCGATAGGTCCGCTGACGCGGACGCGGATTAGTCGATGGGATGCCCCTCTGCGTTGAACAGCGGGAGTTTTTCGAGGTACAGGATATCATCGCGTTCGGTGGCATCGCCCTCGGCGAGGACTGCCATTTTGCCGACGACCTTGCCGCCCGCCTCATGCACCAGCGTCTCCAGCGCATGCAGCGACTCGCCGGTGCTGATGACATCGTCCACAATCAGCACGCGCTTGCCGCGCATATAGGCGGCGTCGTATCCGTCGAGGTAGAGCACCTGGTTTGCATCGGTGGTGATCGAGTGCACCTCGCACTTCAGCACATCGCGCATATAGAGTTTGGGCGCTTTGCGTGCCAGCAGCCAGCGTTCGCCGCCTCTCTGGCGCGCCATCTCGTATGCAAGCGGAATGCCCTTGGACTCCGCCGTGATCATCACGTCGTATTCGGGCGCGATTTTCAGCAGCTCGGTTGCCGCCGCAACGGTCAGCTCCACATCGCCGAACATGACAAAGGCGCCGATGTACAGGTTTTCATTCAGGGGGCAGAGCGGCAGCGCGCGCTCGAGGCCCGCAATTTTCATCTTGTATTCCATCGTAGAGTTCCTCTTTTCTCAAAAAGTACGCATGCCGACGCGGGAGCGTCTTTCGGCATGCAATCTGAACACACAACTTTTATTATAAGCCAATGCGGGAAAAAATGCAAGTCATTTTGCTTTTTTCTGCTTTTTTGCCGGCTGCGCGTCCTCCGCGCCGGCGGGCAGGGCGGCGATGATCGCCTCGGCAAGCAGGCGCTCCGCCGCGCTGTGCAGCGAGAGGCGCAGGGCAGTCTCGCGCAGGCAGTCGGCGTCCGCGTCCGCAGACGGCACGGCGGCGGAAAGCCCGCGCAGCGTCTCGGTCTGGAGTGCACGGAAGCGCGCAAAAAGGGCGGCGGTGTCCGCACCGTCGAGCAGGGCGGCCGCCTCGGAGATGGTCAGATTTTGCTTGAGGCAGCAGAGCATGTAGAGCATCGCCAGGCGGTCGCGGCTGTATTTTTTCTGCACCGGACGCTCGACATGCCCGCCCTTGACATAGTTGTTGATCATGCTCGGCGTCAGCGGCGCGCCGTCCTCGCTGCGGCAGACGCGGCAGAGCAGGCGGTTGAGATAGCCGATGACCTGGTCCATGTAGAGGTCGATTTCGGGCAGCGCATCGTAGGCCGGCACATCAAAGGCGGCAAGCGTCGCGGCGAGGTCGGCAAGCGCAGGGGTATCAGACATGGCGATTCTCCTTTCCGTGCTCCTTCGAGCGAAAATAGGCTTCGGTCAGCGCGTCGAGCACATATTTTTTGTCCTCCTCGCGCAGGCGGCCGCCCGCAAACAGCGCCTGCATCTCGGCGAGCAGGGCGTGCAGCTCGGCGTCCTCGGCTTGGTCGGCGGGCGACAGATCCCGCGTGCCGAGCAGGGTGTCCGTGCTCACGCCCAGCGCGGCGGCAAGCCGCAGGACAACGCCGCCGGAGGGCTTGGACGCGCCCGCCTCATAGTTTTGATAGGTTCGGTAGGTCACGCCGACGGCGTCGGCAACCTGCCGCTGGGTCAGCCCCGCGTTCCGGCGGAGCGCGCGAATCTTCTCATTAAATTCCATATTTTTTCCTGACACGAAAAAAATTTCGTCTTTCTACTTGACAAGATGCTCTGTCGCGGCTATAATAATAGGCGAAACATCTTTCGTGTTCTATTATATAGGAATTTCGCCTGTTTGTCAAGAAGTCGCATGTTATTTTGTGCCTGCTCCCCGTTTTGTGGGTATGGAATCACGCTTGACGCTTTTCGAGAGTATGGAGTAAAGGAAACGGGAACATGGAGAAGGACACCACCGTCCGTATGGAGAAGGATGCGGACAAGCGCGCCGCTTATGCGGCGCTCGACCGGCTGCTTGCGGGCATGGACGGCACCGAACGGCGCGCGCTGCTTCTGCTGCTGCTGGAAGCAACAAAGTAAAACGGAAAGGGAGTGTGCGGACAGGTACCGCACGCTTTCTTTTTTCTTGCCAACCGAGGGTATCACAACCGACAAAAGTGTATCGCAATATGCATTGCTTTTGCGGCGGGTTTCCGATATGCTATAAGTGAAAAACTTTCCGAAAACGGAGGAAATCTGCATGAAAAAGCTTGTATCTCTGCTGCTTGTCCTCGTGCTTGCGCTCTGCGCAGTGCCGCTTGCGGCAGCGGCGGCGGACGCCGTCGTCTACCTTGACAATGTCGCGGGCAACGACGCAAACGACGGTATGTCTGCGGCGGCGCCTAAAAAGACCTTCGGCTCGCTCAGCGGAAAAGGCTCGCTCGGCAAGGTGCGAAACGGCGGCACCATTGTGGTCGTCGGCAAGGCGTGGGTCGCCAAGGACTGGACGCTGCCGAAGGCGGGCGGCGCCATCACCTTTACGGCGGCATACGGCGGCAAGGACTACAAAGACGCGACGCCCGAGACCAATCCGAACACCTCGTTCAAGATGGCGTCCGGCGCAACGCTGACGATTGAAAGCGACGTCATTTTCGACGACATCATCCTGTTCCAGGAGAACAAGCAGAATACCATCGCCGTCACGGACGGGGCAACCCTGACGATTACGGACAAGGCGGTGCTGATGTCCAAGCCCGGTAAGAACTATCACTTCCGCATTCTGCTGGAGGACGGCGCGACCGCGATTCTCAGCGAGGCGGCGCAGAAGGTGATGGACATCGGCGGTTCGGGCGGCAAAGTGTTGACCTACATGGGCGAGGGCAAGGACCCGGTCGAGAGCGGCATTCAGCCCGGTAAGGAAGAGGAAAAGCCGCAGACGGCGGTCGAACTTGCCTACCTGGACAGCGGCGCGGGCAATGACGCAAACGACGGGCTTTCCGCCGCCGCACCGAAGAAGACCTTCGGCGCTGTGGGCGGCAAGGGGCTGTTTGGTCTGCTGTCGGCGGGCGGCAAGGCGGTCGTCGTCGGCAAGGCGTATGTGGCGCGCGACTGGATGATGCCCACGCTCGGCGGCGAGCTGGTCTTCACCTCAAACGACGGGACAAAGGACTACAAAAACGCGGAGCCGATGACCAATCCTGCCTGCGCCTTCAAGATGGCGTCGGGCGCAACGCTGACCATCGGCAGCGATGTGCGCTTTGAGGACATCATCCTGTTCCAGGAGAACAAGCAGAACACCATTCATGTCACCACGGGTTCAACGCTGGTGGTGACGGACACGGTCGTGCTGCTGTCCAAGCCCGGCGTGGACTATCACTTCAAGGTCATCGTTGACGAGGGCGCGACCGCGATTCTCAGCGAGGCGGCGCAGAATGCGATGACGATTGAAAACAATGGCACGCTGCTGACCTATGCGTCGAGCAAACCGGCGGAAAGCCCGTTCAAGCCCACGCGCGGCTATGAGAATGCCTTTGCCGATGTGACAAACGACAAGTGGTTCTACACCTATGTCAAGACCGCGTATGAGTACGCGCTGGCAAACGGCACGAGTGCTGCGGCGTTCTCGCCCGACAGCAGCTTTACGGTGGCGCAGGCGCTGACGGCGGCTGCCAATATTCACAAGGCGTATACCGCGGGGACCATTGACACCACAGGCGCGAAGAACTGGTATGACCCCTATGTCAGCTACTGCATCGCAAACGGCATCATCAAAGAGGGGCAGTTTGCGGACTACGGCAAGAACATCACCCGCGGCGACATGGCGGTGGTGTTTGCCAATATCCTGCCCGAGAGCGAGTACAAGGCGATTCGCGAGAAGAACCTGCCCGACGTGACCGACGGCATGGCGTGCGCGGCAGCGGTGAAGAAGCTTGCGAACGCCGGAATCGTCGGCGGCGACAACAAGGGCAATTACAATGCGGCAAACGAGATTACCCGCGCCGAGGCGTGCGTCATCTTCACCCGCATCGCCGTTGCCTCTATGCGCGATGGTAAGTGAGAAAAAGTAAATATGGAAAAAAAGGAACGAACCAAGGTTCGTTCCTTTTTTCGGCTCCCCTGTGCAAGGGGTGAGCTGTACGAGACGCGATGCGTCTCGCGGAGTTTTTCTTCGTCGGCTGAACACCGACGATTTCACGAGCGAAAACGAAAAACTTCCTGAGCGCGAGCGCCTGAGGGGTTGTTTTTCTGCTCTGTAACAATCCCTCCGTCGACACCTCCCTTTACACAAGGGAGGCGAAGATAGAGGGGGTTCGAATGCGGGCGACCAATGGTCGCCCCTACGGGTTTGTGGGGGTGCGCTATTCTGTAAAGACCGGCGTCCTCGACGGTCCGCTCCAACCACAGCATAAACGGACCGCCCCGGACGCCGGTCCCTACAAAGTTTGTGCGTGCCCTCGCTCCTGCTTTACGCCTTTCTCCCCATTTCGCGGGCGGCGGCAAGGGCAGGATGCCCTGCGATTTCGCCGGGGGCGGTCACGCCGCCTGCAAAGACGCTGCCCGCCAGGTGCGCACGCTCAAAGCAGTCAATAAAGCCGCCGAGCCCCTCGATGGCGCGGGCGTCCACGCCCTCCGCATCCTCGGCAGCCGCCGAAAGAAAATACACATCGGTGAAGTGATAGTCCGAGCCGAACAGCGGGTTGATGCGGTCGATCAGCGTTTTCATCTGCCCGCTCATTTCATAATAGTAGATCGGCGTGGCAAAGACCAGCACATCCGCGTCGTGAATCTTCGGCAGCAGGGCGCGCACATCGTCGTCAATCACGCAGCGCCCGGTCTTCTGACAGGCAAGGCAGCCGCGGCAGAATTCCAGCTTCATACCGCACAGCGAGACGACCTCGGCGTGGTTGCCCGCCTCGCGCGCACCCTCGGCAAAGGCTTCGGCAAGTGCGGCGGAATTTCCATTTTTGCGGGGAGAGGTGGAGAGGATCAGTACATTTTTAGCCATTTTGGAAATCTCCTTTTTCACAAGTTTGATTTGGATTTTCATTTTACACTTCGGTGTCGGCGTCAAACCATTCGGTGTGCGCGCCCTCGCCCGGCACTTCGATGGCAAGGTGTGAGAACCAGCTGTCCGCCGCCGCGCCGTGCCAGTGTTTGACCCCGGCGGGGATGTTGACCACATCGCCCGGGTTCAGCGCCTGCGGCGCTTTGCCCCATTCGCGGTAGATGCCGCGGCCGCCGACGCAGACGAGAATCTGTCCGCCGCCGCGCGTCGCCTCGTGCGTGTGCCAGAAGTTGCGGCAGCCCGGTTCAAAGGTCACATTGAAGATGCCGACGCCCGAAGTCGAGAGCGGCGCGAGATAGCTCTTGCCGGTGAAATACTTTGCAAAGCCGTCGTTCGGTGCGCCGATGGGGAAGAGCATCGACTTTGCATGCGCCGTCATAGCATCCGCAGCGGGCGCTTCGCCCTCGCTCCAGACTTCCTTTGCCATGCGGAAGGCAGCCCACGCCTTCGGCCAGCCGATATAGAACGCCGCATGCGTCAGAATCTCGGCAATTTCGCTCTGCGTCACGCCGTTTTTCTTTGCGGATGCGAGGTGGTAGGCAAAGGACGAGTCGGTCAGCCCCTGCGCGACCAGCGCCGTCACCGTGACGATGGAGCGGTCACGCGCCGACAGTTTGTCGGTGCGGCTCCACACCTCGCCGAACAGCACATCGTCGTTGAAATGTGCAAATGCCGGGGCGAAAGTGCCCAGCGCGTCGCGCCCGGCGGTCTGTTTTTCTGCCATAGAAGTGTCCTCCTTGCGTATTTAAGAAACATTTCGTTACTAAAACAGACTATAACATATCATTTGCCTCTTGTCAAGAGGAAAAGAAACGGTTATAATAGAAATCACAGAAGATTCACAAAGAGTGCGGGAGGCACAGATGAACGACTTTATCCGCGCGCGGAGCGACGCGCAGAAGACGGCGCGCATGGACGAAATCAAGGCGGCGGCGGACGCGCTGTTTTGCGCGCAGCCCTATCCGACCATCACGCTGTCCGCGATTGCCGCAAGGCTGTCCTGGACGCGCGCCAATCTGTATAAATATGTGACAAGCAAGGAGGAAATCTACCTCGAGCTCTGCGCCGACAAGATGAACGCTTATTTTGATGCGCTCGAGGCGGCGTTCCCGGCGGGGTGCGGCTATACGCGCGCGGTCTTTTGCGAGGTGTGGGCGGGGATTCTCGCCGCGCACACCGATTATCTGCGCTATGCGGATGTGCTCGGCTCGATTATCGAGAGCAACGTCTCGGTGGAGCGGCTTGCCGCGTTCAAGCGGAACTATTATGCGCGCGTCGGCGTGGTCAATGCACGTTTCGGCGACCTGCTCGGCACCTCGGCGGAAGAGGCAAATTCGCTCTTCCTTGCCGTCTTGTACCACGCCATCGGCTATAACGGCATCTGCTATCGCAGTCTGCGCATCCGCGAGGCGCTTGCCCTCGCGGGCATCGACCCTGTGCCAGTCGATTTCCGCGCCGAGCTTTGTCGGTTCATCGGCATCCTGACGGCGGATAGGTGAACGGGAAGATGCTTGCGAAAGGTGGGACGGACCGTCGGGGACGCCGGTCCCTACAGATATGCGCAAAATTTTTGCAAATTTGCAGGGCGCAGTCTGTCTCCCGCCGCATACGCCTCTGCATAATCGGATGTGTCATCATCTGAAAAAAGCGTGTCTCCCTCGGAGACACGCTTTTTCAAAACAAATCGCTGTGCGAATCGGTGCGGGTCAGATACAGAATCAGCTCCGCATCGGCGATTTCATAAATCAGCAGCCAGTCCGGCGTGATGTGGCATTCGCGGCAGGCGCCGTAGTTGCCGGTCAGCGCATGGTCACGGTTTTTCTCGGGCAATGCTTCACCCAAGGATAGCTTGCGGATGACTTCGGTCAGCAGCGCGAGGTCGCAGCCGCGCTTCTGCACACGCTTCAAATCCCATTTGAATGTTGTGGTTGGTTTGATTCTGTACATCAGTTCAGCAAATCCTTCATCATAGCATCCACATTGTCGTAGGTCTTGCCAAAGGACGGGTCGGCTTTCATCTTCTCCACTTCCTGCATGGCTTTCAGCGTCTCCGCATTCGGCAAATCGGTTGCAATCTCAAAGGGAATCCGCCCCTGCCGAACCACCTGCCGCAGATACAGATTGATGGCGGTCGTCATGTTCAGCCCCATGTCCGAAAGCATGGCTTCCGCTTGCTTTTTCAGCGCCGCATCCATGCGGATGCTCATATTGACAGTAGACATGTAATATCACTCCTTTGTATATCTATTGTAATACATAGTATGCGCAATGTCAATATCAATACAAACAAAAAAGCAGGAACGCATGTGCGTTCCTGCTTTTATCTTACTTACTGCTCGACGTCCTTCATCGAGAGGTTCATGCGGTTCTTTTCGTCGGTGCCGAGGTACTTGACCTTGACGGTCTGACCGACTTCCAGTCTGTCCTCCACCTTTTCGATGCGCTCCTTGGCGATCTTGGAGATGTGCACCATGCCCTCCTTGCCGGGGGCAAATTCGACGAACGCGCCAATCGGGATGATGCGCGTGACCTTGCCGGTGTAAATCGCGCCGACCGTGGGCTCAAAGACGATGCCAGCGATGATTTCCTGTGCGGCATAGGCGTTGTCGCGGTTGACGGCGGAGATGTAGACCGAGCCGTCCTCCTCGATGTCAATCTTCGCGCCGGTGTCGGCAACGATCTTCTGAATGACCTTGCCGCCCGTGCCGATGACCTCACGAATCTTGTCCACGTTGATCTTCATCGTAATCATCTTGGGTGCAAACTCGGAGACATCCGCTCTCGGCTTGTCGATTGCCTTCAGCAGAATCTCATCGATGATGTAGTCTCTGCCGCGGTGGGTGACCGCCAGCGCTTCCTTGATGATTTCGGGCGTCAGACCGTCAATCTTGAGGTCCATCTGAATCGAGGTGATACCCTTGTGCGTGCCGGCGACCTTGAAGTCCATGTCGCCGTAGAAGTCTTCGAGACCCTGGATGTCAATCATGGTCATCCAGCGCTCGCCCTCGGTAATCAGACCGCAGGAGATACCGGCGACAGGCGCCTTAATCGGCACGCCTGCGTCCATCAGCGCCAGGGTCGAGCCGCAGACCGATGCCTGCGAGGTCGAACCGTTGGAGGAGACGACTTCGGATACGCAGCGGATGGCGTAGGGGAACTCCTCAACAGAGGGGAGAACCGGGATGAGCGAACGCTCTGCAAGCGCGCCGTGACCGATTTCGCGGCGTCCGGGGCTTCTTGCGGGCTTTGCCTCACCGGTGGAGTAACCGGGCATGTTGTAGTGGTGCATGTAGCGCTTCTCGGTCTGGTCGTCGATGCCGTCCAGCTCCTGCTTGTCGTCCATCGAGCCGAGGGTTGCGATCGTG
The DNA here is from genome assembly GCA_934474225.1 of uncultured Eubacteriales bacterium. GTDB lineage: Bacteria > Bacillota > Clostridia > Oscillospirales > CAG-272 > UMGS902. Next base: position 22,855 of record CAKSLU010000012.1, read on the forward strand.
AGCACCTGCGTCTGACCGCGGGTGAACAGACCGCTGCCGTGCACGCGGTTGATGAGGCCGACCTCTGCTGCCAGCGGGCGGATCTCATCCAGGCGTCTGCCGTCCACGCGCTTGCCGTCTTCGAGCAGCCAGCGGCGGACAATCTTCTTCTGCATCTTGTAGACCAGCTCGCCCATGACGGCGGCGATGTCGGGGTACTTCTCGGAGAAGTGCTCGATGATCGCGTCCTGGATCGGCACCATGCGCGCGTCGCGCACGTTTTTGTCGTCGGTGTCGAGCGCGGTCATGAGGTCCTTCTCGCAGAAGGCGAAGACCTCGTCAAACATATCGTGATCCAGCTCGCAGGAGGGGTAGGCAAACTTCGGCTTGCCGATCTCGGCAACGATGCCATTGATAAAGCCGAGCAGGCCCTTGATCTCCTCATGCGCGAGCATGATGGCGTTGTACATGTCGTCGTCAGAGACTTCCTTTGCGCCCGCCTCGATCATGACGATCTTCTCCATCGTGGCGGCAACGGTCAGCTCCAGCGTGCTCTCGTCGCGCTGCGCCTTGGTGGGGTTGATGACCGGCTTGCCGTCCACCATACCGACGAAGACGCCGCCGATCGGGCCGTTCCACGGAATATCCGAGATGGAGAGCGCGATGGATGCGCCGATCATGCCGGCGATCTCATGCGAGCAGTCGGGATCGACTGCCATGACGGTCAGCGTGATGGCAACATCGTTGCGCAGATCCTTCGGGAACAGGGGGCGGATCGGGCGGTCGATGACGCGCGAGGTCAGGATGGCCTTTTCGCCGGGACGGCCCTCACGGCGCAGGAAGCCGCCGGGGATCTTGCCCGCCGCGTACATTCTCTCCTCAAAATCGACGGAGAGGGGCAGGAAGTCGATGCCGTCACGGGGCTTTTCCGACGCGGTGGCGCAGGCCAGCACGACGGTCTCGCCGTAGCGGACGAGGCAGGAGCCGTTGGCAAGGCCGGCGAGCTTGCCGGTCTCGATCACAAGCGGTCTGCCTGCGAGGGTGTACTTGAAGACCTTGTAGTTTTCAAACATTTGCATATCCTCCAAAAAAATATTTTTTCGGCGGACTGTGGGTTTAGCACTTAAATACGCTGCCCGACCCTGCCGGGCGGCATGTTTAATTGCTAATCCCGCCGCCGTAAAGAACATGAATAGTCTTCCCTTGGGGGAAGCTGGCGCCGTAGGCGCCTGATGAGGGATTGATGAAAGTGAGACATCGCATGATGCTGTGTCGGCTGCCTGCATGCCCTCATCCGTCACGCGAAGCGTGATGTTTCCCGTAAGGGAAACTCATTAGGAACGCAATGCGTTCCGTGCCACACTTCCCCACCGGGGAAGGCTTGGAGTAACCCCGGCATAAAGAGAACAAACCGAAGCCGCGCCCGGCTTCGGTTTGCAAACTTCGATTACTTGCGCAGGCCGAGCTTTTCGACGATTGCGCGGTAACGCTCAACGTCCTTCTTCTGGAGATAACCCAGGAGGTTTCTTCTGTTACCGATCATCTTGAACATGCCGCGGCGGCTGTGATGGTCCTTCGGGTTGTTCTTCAGGTGCTCGGTGAGCGTGTTGATGCGGTTGGTGAGAATGGCGATCTGCACCTCGGGCGAACCGGTGTCGCCTTCGTGTACCGCATAGGTCGTGATGATGTCCTGCTTTTCGCTTTTCAGCATGATTTTCACCTCATGAAATAAATTCACCGGTGACTGAGCGGCGGCGGGTGAAGCGTCCGCAAAACGGACAGTATCCGACCACTGAGTCACGGCGTTACGAAGATGATTATAGCACGGGCAATTTCATTTGTAAAGAGTTTTTTTGATTTTTTTCGAGTCGGGCGCTTTTTTGAAGTAGGAGACCGCGCCGGACGCCATCAGCACAAGGGCGAAGATGCGGCGGAGCAGCGTAAGGCTCATGTTCTGCGCAAGCGTCGCGCCGAAGACGCAGCCGACCGCGCCGACGGCGCAGAGCACCGCCAGCCGCCGCCAATGAAGCGGCGCGGTACGGACATGCAGCAGCAGCGCCGCGCCGGTGGCGAAGATGAAAAAATACAGATTCAGCCCCTGCGCCGCCAGCTGATTCTTTCCGGCAAAGAGCGTGAGATAAACGACATACAGCCCGCCGCTGCCCACGCCCATACCGGCGAGCAGCGCGACGAGAAAGGTTGCAAACGGCATGATAACCTCCCGGATTTATTTGAGCAGCATCAGGATGCCGCCGAGAAAGACCACGACGGAGAACAGTTTTCGGGCGGCATGCTGCGGGATGTGGCGGAGCAGATATGCGCCGACGATGCCGCCGAGCGCGGCGGGGACGCCCACGCGCAGGATGTCCTCGGCGTCGAGCGCGGCGTTTGCGCGGTAAAAATACAGCGAGACGAGGCAGTAGAAGGCGACCGCCGTCGAGGACAGCACGAGGTTTTCCTTGGAGCCGCGCGCGCCGCCCACCGCGCCCAGCGTGAAGTAGAGCACAACGCCGCCGCCCGCGCCGAGCAGCCCGTTGAGAAACCCGGCAAAAAGCGCGCCGAGCGCCAGAATGCCGACCTCGCCGGGCGTCAGTCGGCCGTCCCTTTTTTCGTTTGCGGTCTGCATTTTTGCGCACCCTCCCCGTTTCGCGTTTATCCGCACGGCAGGGCGGATAAAATAAGTCTTGAATTCTTTGCGTTTTTCTGTTATTATGTATTTTAGGAAGTTATGCGATTTGCGCGGATGCCTCCCTTGTGTAAAGGGAGGTAGCACGCGAAGCGTGACGGAGGGATTGTGCCATAACGAACAACCCCTCAGGCGGCTATCGCCGCCAGCTCCCCTTGCACAGGGGAGCCTTACGCTGCACTCGCGCAAAACGGAAAGGATATACAACATGGCTGAACATAAATCCGGCACGACGGCAAAGCGTGCGCAGGCGTCGAAGACGCCCGCCGCGCGGAAGTCTTCTGCCGCGCCGAAGAAAAACACAAAGACCGCGCAGCCGCAGCGGCAGGCTGCGCCCGCACCCGCGCCGCGCCCGCCGCGCGACGAGAATGCGCTCATACATCGCGTCCTGCCCTATGTTTTCGTAGTATGCGCAGTTTTGCTTGCGGTATGCTTTCTTGTGCCGAACAGCGGCACGGTCGGCAATTGGCTGAAGACCGGGCTGCTCGGGCTGTTCGGGCCCTGCATTTACGCGCTGCCGCTGCTGCTCGTCTACTTTGCGATTGACTGGCGCACATGGGTCGCCGAGGGCGTGCATGTGATGAAGAGCATCTTCGCCTTTGTGGTCACGCTGTTTCTCGGCGCGTTGATCCAGCTGATTTCGATTGCGGCGGGCGCAGAAGGGGCTGTTGACATTGCGCTGCTGTATGAACACGGCACAAAAGCCTTCGGCGGCGGTCTTATCGGCGGCATCATCGGCGTCGGCATGTACCACGCCTTTGCCGAGACGGCGGGCATCATCCTGTCGGCGGCGGTGCTGCTCACATTCGGGCTGTTCCTCTTCGGGCTGACGCCGAAGAAACTGTGGATCAATTTCCGCTATTCCATGCAGATGCGCCGTGAGCGCCGCGATGCCGCCGAGGCGGCGAGAAAGCGCGAGCGCGAGTTTGACTATGAGTCCGGCGAGGAGACCGAGAATTTCGTGCCGCCCGAAGCACCCGCGAAGACGACCCCGAAGAATCCGGCCGCGCCCGCCTTTGACATCGGCGGCGTGGATGATACGATGGGCACGCTCGTCGTGACGAAGCCCGACCCGAATGAGCCGCTTGACCCGCTCTTCGGCGTGGACGCGCCGACCGACGCGGCGAAAAAGACCGCGGAGATGCCTGCGGCGGACGCCGCCGATGTGCCCGAGGCGGGCGGCACCGCGGTAACGGACATCCCGCAGACGGCGGCGCGCCCGCTCTACGATGCGTCGGGGCGGATCGACCTCGAAGCCATCTTTGTCGACCCCGCGCCGCTCTCGCCTGCCGCATCCGCGGATGCGGATGCAGACGCAGCGGCAGACGCCGCCGATGCGCCCGAGGCGGGCGGCATCGACATCGGCGACGCGCTCGGCGAGAGCGCGACGCGCGACTTCGCCGCAGACGCGGACGCAAAGACGCTGGACACGGGCGACACGCTCGGCGTTGTGCGCGAGGCGGTCGGCACACCGGCTGCCGCGCCCGCCGCACCGGCAAAGCCGCCGAAGCCTGCCTACCGCTTCCCGCCGGTGACGCTGCTGTCCCCGCCGGAGCACAAGAAAAACGAGGATGTCGGCGCAGAGCTGCGCGCCAATGCGCAGAAGCTGATTGAGACGCTGCGCTCCTTCCATGTCAATGTGAGCATTTCCAGCGTGTCGCGCGGCCCCACGATCACGCGCTATGAGCTGATTCCCGAGGCGGGCACGCGCGTGCGCTCGATTGCCAACCTCGTGGACGACATTTCGCTGTCGCTGGCGACCTCGGGCATCCGCATCGAAGCGCCCATCCCGGGCAAGGCGGCGGTCGGCATCGAGGTACCGAACAAGGTGGTCTCCACCGTCGCGCTGCGCGAACTGATCGAGGACAAGAGTTTCAAGGAGGCAAAGAGCCGCCTCACCGTCTGCCTCGGCAAGGATGTCGGCGGCGCGCCGATCATCTTCGACATCGCAAAGATGCCCCACCTCTTGATTGCGGGCGCAACCGGCATGGGCAAGTCGGTCTGCATCAATTCAATCATCACGAGCATCCTATATAAAGCCACCCCCGACGAGGTCAAACTGATGCTGATCGACCCGAAGAAGGTCGAGTTCAACATCTACAACGGCATTCCGCATTTGCAGACGCCGGTCGTCAGCGATCCGAAGAAGGCGGCGGGCGCGCTGCACTGGGCGGTCACCGAGATGGAGCGCCGCTATGAGCTGATCGAGGAGGTCGGCGCGCGCAAGATCGAAACCTACAACGAGATCGCGCGCGAGCGCGGCATGGAGGTCCTGCCCTATACCGTCATCATCATCGACGAGCTGGCCGACCTGATGATGACCGCGCCCGACGCGGTGGAGGAATCCATCTGCCGCCTGGCGCAGAAGGCGCGCGCCGCCGGTATGCACATCATCATCGGCACGCAGCGCCCCTCGGTCGATGTCATCACGGGTCTTATCAAGGCAAATATCCCGTCGCGCATTGCGTTCACGGTGGCGTCGCAGGTTGACTCGCGCACCATCATTGACATCGCGGGCGCGGAGAAGCTGATCGGCCGCGGCGATATGCTCTATTACCCGGTCGGGCTGTCCAAGCCGATGCGCGCGCAGGGCGCGTTTGTCAGCGAGGACGAGGTGGAGAAGATCACCAACTTCGTCAAGCAGGCGGCGGGCGAGACCGAGTACGACAGTGAAATTATCGAGAGCATCGAGCGCGAGGCACAGACCATCGGAAGTGCCGGCAAGAAGGGCGGCGGCGAGGCTGCGGAGGATGCGGGCAGCGACCCGAAGCTCCGCGACGCACTCGAGATTGCCACCGAGTCCGGCAAGATTTCCACATCGCTCTTGCAGCGCAGGCTGTCCATCGGTTACGGCCGCGCGGCGAAGATCATCGACATCATGGAGGCGCGCGGCTTTGTCAGCGCGCCGGACGGCCAGAAACCCCGCGAGGTGCTGATTTCGAAGACGCAGTACCGCGAGATGGTCGTCAACAACGACGAGAGGCTGAACTGATGGAAAAGACGAGAAAAGCGAAGCTGATTTCGATTGACGGACTGGACGGCAGCGGCAAGAATACGCAGAGCGAGCTGCTCCGCGACCGCCTGCGCGCCGCAGGCTATACCGCCGAGGTCGTCAGCTTTCCGATGTACGGCAGTCCCTCTTGCTTTGCCGTGGAGATGTACCTCTCCGGCGGGCTTGGCGGTCACCCGGACGACACCGGCGCGTACCCGGCGGCGGCATTCTTCTCGATTGACCGCTACATCAGCATGCGCACGACCTGGGGAAAACTGCTTGACACATGCGACTATATCATTTTCAACCGCTATACCAGTGCCAACGCCGTGCACCAGCTGTCCAAGCTCGGGCGCGCCGATTGGGACGAATTTCTCGAATGGCTCTACGACTTTGAGTTTGTGCGGCTCGGCTTGCCGCGCCCGGATCTCACGCTGTATCTGGTCGTCGAGCCTGCGGTGTCCATGTCGCTTGTGGACAAGCGCGGCGAGAAGAAGGACATTCACGAGACCGATGCCGCCTATATGCGCGCCTGCTATGATGCGGGGCTGTATGCGGCGGCGAAACTCGGCTTTGACAAAATCAATTGCTGTCGGGACGGCGCCATTCTCCCGCGCGAGGCGATTGCCGACGCAATCTTTAGCGAGGTGATGCGGCTGTGAGGACGACGGTAAGTGTAGACGCGGTCAGGATTTCGCGCGTGCGCGACCTGGACGCGGCAACGCTGCGCGCAGCGCATGCACTGGCGCATGCGGCGTTCGGCGACGATGCGGCGTTCCTCGCGCGGCTGACCGATGCCGCCGCAGACGAGCAGTATCTGTACATCCGCGCGGACGGCGGCATCGCCGCAGGCTGCTTTGTGTTCGGCGCAACGCTGTACACGGGCGAAGGGGCGGTGCAGGGCGGGTATCTGTACGCGCTCTGTACGGCGGCGGCGTACCGCGGCCGTGGTTTTGCGCATGCGCTGCTCGGTGCGGCGGTGCGCATCGCGGGCGATTTTCTGGTGGCAGTGCCCGCCTCGCGCAGTCTGTGCGATTTTTACCGCCGCGTCGGCTTTACGCGCATGCTGTCGGGCTGCGTGGCGGTCGGCGGCGACGGCGAGAGCCCCGCGCCGGACGGCGGCACGCCGGGCGGCTATGCGGATGCGGTGCGCGCCGCGCGGCGGCACGGCGGGCTTCTGCTCGGCGAGAAGCTGTTTGATTTGTCGCTTGCCGAGAGCGGCGCCGCCCCTCTGGTCGTCGGCGATGCATTCTGCGCGGTGCGCGACGGCAGGCTGTACGGTGCGGTCGGCATGCAGCCGAAGCATCCCATGCCCGAAAAGGCGCTCCTGCGCTGCAAAACGCCCCTTCCCACCGACGGCATCTTCGCGGATATGCTGCTCGAAGTGTGAGGGCGCGGGTCGGTTTGCGGAAAATCCCCGCATACCTGTAGGGCGGGGGCTTGCTCCCGCCGCATCATGCGAAAACAACAACATCAACCGAAAGGATGGTTTTCATGGTCTATATCCTGCTTGCAGACGGATTTGAAGAAATTGAGGCACTTTGCCCGCTGGACCTTTTGCGCCGCGCGGGCGTCGATGCAAAGACGGTCAGCGTGACCGAAAAGCGGGTCGTCACCGGTTCGCACGGCATCCCGGTGACCGCCGACCTGACGGCGGAAAACTCGCTGTCCGACATTGAGATGCTGGTGCTGCCCGGCGGTATGCCCGGCACAACCAACCTTGACAAATCGCAGTTCTGCGACGGGCTTCTGCGCGCCGCCGCCAAGAACGGCGCGTATATCGCCGCTATCTGCGCCGCACCGATGGTGCTGGGCAGACGCGGACTGCTCCGCGGCAAGGAGGCGGTCTGCTTCCCCGGCTTTGAGCATGAACTTGCGGGCGCGCATCTGTCCGCGCGCCGCGTCGTCACGGACGGTAAAATCATCACCGGCATCGGCATGGGCGCCGCGCTGGAATTCGGGCTTGCCCTCGTCGAAGTTTTTTGCGGAAAGGAAGCCGCAGACAAGCTCGGCGGCGCGGTGCTGGCGAGATGACGGTTCTGACGGACGCGGAAAGCCCCTGTACTTTGGCGCAATGTGATGCGCCGAACCCCAAAACCGAACGCCGCCGCGCTGCGCGCGAACTGCGCGATGCGATGCCTGCGGCGCTGCGCGCCGAGGCGAGCGCGGCGATCTGCCAAAAGATTCTCGCCATGGCGTCCTTCGGGCTGTGTGACACGGTGTTCTGCTATAGCCCGGTGGGCAGCGAGGTGGATATCCGCCCGCTCATCGCCGAGGCGCGCACGCGCGGCAAGCGCGTCGCGCTGCCGGTCTGCGACTATGCGACCGGGGAGATGGAGTTTTACGACATCGGGGACGGCACACTCACGGAAAACGGGCCGATGCGCATTCCCGAGCCTGTCCCCGACCCCGCGCGGCGGCTTACGCCGACGGTGGGGACGCTGATGCTTATCCCCGGACTGCTGTTTGACCGCCGCGGGCGGCGCATTGGCTACGGCAAGGGCATGTATGACCGCTACATACGGCGATTCCCGGACTTTCTGCGCGGTTCGACGGCAGTCGGCGTGACTTTTTCTGCACTGCTCTCGGATACGCCGATTCCGTATACCGACTTTGATGTCAATCTGGCGCTGGTCGTGACCGAGCGCGGGCTGGTCTTCACGCGCCGCATTGAAAAAGCGCCAAAGTGGGAGGTGCGGCACCGTCGGCATGTCCCGCTGCTCGATCGCGACGGCAATCCGGCAAAGCCGCATGTGCGCGAATTTTATGACGCCGCCTATGTTTCGCCGGAAGAAGGCAAGTATGCGCCGCCGCGCGCGAAGGAAACCAAAGAATGAAACTGAAGCCCTATACCGCCGCCCCGCTTGCCGCCGCTGCCTGCTCGCTTCTGACGCTGGTCTACGGCATGGTGAGCGCCGGGGCGGATCTGCCCGCCGCATGGCGGCTGCCGGTGCTCGGCGTGGCGCAGACCGTATGCTGCATGCTGCCCGCCGTGCTTTATCTGTTTTTTTATCGCGAGTTCAACGCGCGGCGGCTGCGCTTTGCCGCCCCGCGCATCGAGAGCGCGGGGACGCTTGTGCTGCTCTTGTGCTGTCTGCTGCTCGGCAGCGCCATTCTGACGCTGGTCGGCAAGCGCGTCGGGCTGGACAGCGCGGGGACGGCCGGAACCTCCGGCGCGGCAAGTCCTGCGGCAACGCTGTTTGTCGTCTGCATCCTGCCCGCCGTGTGTGAAGAATTTCTGTTCCGCGGCGTGATCCTCTGCGCCTTTGAGGCATGCGGCACGCGCGCCGCCATTGTCGGCACCTCGCTGCTCTTTGCCTTTGCGCACATGGACCTTCTGCGCCTGCCGCTGTATTTCTTCTGCTCGGTGGTGCTCTGCTTTGCCGTCTATGTCAGCCGTTCGCTTTTCGCGTCCGTGCTGCTGCACGCGGTCTACAATATCGCGTCGGTGTATGCGGGCGTCTATCTTTCGGGCGTGGCGGCGCATCTCGAGAGCTTCGCGCTCTTGTTTATCGTGATGCTTCTTTTGTTCCTCATCTGCGTGATCTTCACGCTGTCGGCGGCGTCGCGCACCTACCGCGCCTATGCCGATGCGGGCCTGCCGTCGGATTACGCGCCGCGCCTCCGCTATGCGGACAGGCTCCGCGCGGGCGCGTCCGTGTATTTCTCGCTGCCGTTCCTGCTCTGCGCATTGCTGTTTGCGTGCGTGGCGATTTTGGAGATGCGGTAGCGCAAACATGCAGGTATTGCCGCATTGTTGCCTTTTATCCTGTAGGGGCGACCATCGGTCGCCCGCATTCCCCGGCATAAACAAAGGCGCATAACGGGCGACCGATGGTCGCCCCTACGAAAATGCCCCGGGCATTGCAGAGTTGTCTCTGCATGGATACCCCCGCTTTTATCCCCGATTCAGAAAAGGAAAATTCTATGGAAAACGATGCAAACAAGCGGCCGCGGCCGCGCCGCACGCCGGAGGCGTTCGGACAGCGCCCGACGCCGGCGCAGCGTCCGACCCCGGCACAGCAGCCGACCCCGGCGCAGCAGCCGACCCCGGCACAGCAGCCGACCCCGGCGCAGCGTCCGACTCCGGCACAGCGCCCGACCCCGGCGCAGCAACCGACTCCGGCACAGCAACCGGCGCCGGCACAGCGACCGACCCCAGCGAAACAGCCGACTTCGGCGAAAAAGCCGACTTCGGCACAGCGCCCGACGCCGGCACAGCGCCCGACGCCGGCGCAGCAGCCAACCCAGGCAAAGCAGCCGACCCCGGCGCAGCGTCCGACCCCGGCGCAGCAGCCGACCCCGGCACAACAGCCGACCCCGGCAAAGCAGCCGACGCCGACGCAGCAGCCGACCCCGGCGCAGCGTCCGACTCCGGCACAGCGCCCGACCCCGGCGCAGCAGCCGACCCCGGCAAAGCGTCCGACCCCGGCAAAGCAGCCGACGCCGACGCAGCGCCCGACTGCGCCGAAAACCGCCGTGACGAAGCCTGCCGCATCGGCAAAGCCGATGCCCGCGGACGAGGAAGACAACGAAAAGACGCGCCTGACCGACGCGATGCCGAAGGCGGGGCTGAAAACGCCCGTGCGCGGCAAGCCCGCGCCGAAAGAGACATCCTCCTCGGCGGCAAACGGCGTGTTCAAGGCGATTGTCTACATGACCGTCGTGCTGCTCGTGTCCATCCTGCTGGCCTATGCCGTCGTCGTCGTGGCAAACGATGTCTTCGCCTTTGTTAAGCCGGACACGGAGGTTGAGGTGGTCATCCCCGAGAACGCGAGCGTCGCGGATGTTTCGGAGATTCTCGGCGACGCGGGCGTCGTCCGCTATCCCGCGCTGTTCCGCCTCTATGCCAAACTGAAGAAGGAATCCGGCGTGGATAAGGACGGCAAGAGCGTGTTTATCCCCGGCACCTACACCGTCAGCCCGATGGAAAACTACATGCAGCTTCTCGATGCCTTCAAGGAGCAGTATGTGCGCGGCACGGTCTGGGTGACCTTCCCCGAGGGCTCGACTGTCGAGGACATCATCGAGACCCTGACCGAAGCCGGGATTTCCGACCGCGCGTCCATCATCAGCGCCATCAACGACTATGACTACGGCCTGGACTTTGTCAACGACATTGACATGCAGGGCGGCCGCTACTATCGCCTCGAAGGCTATCTCTTCCCGGATACCTACCAGTTCTACACCGATTCGAGCGCCGAGACCGTCATCTACAAGATGCTCGTCAACTTCAAGCGGAAGCTGGCGTATATCGGCGAGGATATGTGCAGCGAGCGCCTCAAAGAGCTGGGCATGACGCTGGATGAGGTCGTCACGCTTGCCTCCATGGTGGAAAAAGAGGTCAAGTATGCGGTGGACTATGAGACTGTCGCCTCGGTCTTCTACAATCGCCTGAACGATCCCGCCGACTTCCCGCGCCTCGACAGCGACGCGACCACGGTCTACGCCATCCGCATGGCGACCGGCACGCGCCCCGAGACGCTCACCGCAGAGGATGTCGAGTTTGACAGCCCCTACAACACGCGCGTCAGCCGCGGGCTGCCCCCCGGCGCGATTGCCAACCCCGGGTACGAAGCGCTCTATTGCGCGTTCTATCCCGCAAAGACGCGGTATTATTACTTTGTCGCCGATACCACCGGTTACAACCTCTATGCCCGCACCAACGCCGGGCACGAAGAAAACAAGGCAGAAGTCAAAAAGCATGCCGTCTCTGCGGTCATTGCCGGAAGTGAGGAAGAAACGTGATAGTCAGACCTGAAGAAACCACCGTGGCGTACCGCTGCCCCGAATGCGGCTGCGGCGTCAAGAGCATTGTCGGCATTTTTACGCTTTCCGCGGCGGCGATGCGGCTGAAATGCCCCTGCGGCAAGAGCTCGATGACCATCAAAAAGACCAACGACGGCAAGGTGCGCCTCAGCGTGCCCTGCCTTGTCTGCCGCCACGACCACGACTATGTCATCAGCCGCGAGCTCTTCTTCAAGAATGAATTTTTCGAGCTGCCCTGCGCCCTCTCCGGGCTTGCGCTCTGCTGGATCGGGGACGGCAAGTCGGTGGCGGACGCGCTCACCCGCTCGGACGAGGAACTGTCGCGCATGCTCACCGAGGCAGGCGCGGACAACCTCGATGTGTTCAAGAAACAGCCGGATCAAAAAGAAGAGATTCCGGACGCGCAGGTGTACGACATCGTGCGCTTCATCGTCAAGGAACTGGAGGCGGAGCAGGCGATTTCCTGCCGCTGCAAGCCGGGCGAGGGGGACTATGACATCGAGATGCTGGACGACAGCGTCTGCGTGTTCTGCAAAAACTGCGGCGCAAAGCAGTTTGTTTCCACGGCGTCTCTCGCCGAGGCGCGCGCGTTCCTCGACATGGATAAACTGGAATTGCGATAAAAACAGCAGGGGAAACCCTGCCGTTTTTGCTGCAATGCGGGAATTTTGCAAGGAAAAAGGACAACGGGACATGAAAACGGATGCACTTTTTGAAAAACTCGCCGCGGTCGGCACGGCCTTTCGGCTGCCCGGCACGCTGCAGAGTTATGAAGAACTGAAAAACGGCAACATCAACCGCACCTATAAACTGAACTACACGGCGACCGACCGGGCGGGCATCGAGACCGAAAAAGCCTATCTTGCGCAGAAAATCAACACCGTCGCCTTCCGCGATCCCGTCGGGCTGATGGAGAACATCGACCGGGTGACCGCCTTTCTCCGGGCAAAGCGGCCGGACGCCGTCTCGCTGCACTTCCACCACACCGCGACCGGCGAGAATTATCTGATGGAGCCGGACGGTTTCTGGCGGCTGAGCAACTATGTGCGCTCGGTCACCTTCAACAGCGGCGAAAACAGCCGCGTGGTGCGGGCGGCGGGCGAGGCGTTCGGCGATTTTCAGTTGCTGCTGTCGGATTTTGACGCCTCCACGCTGCACGAGACGATTCCGGACTTCCACGACACGCGCCTGCGGTATGCGGCGCTGAAAGAGGCTGTCCGCGCGGACAGGTGCGGCAGGCTTGCGGCATGCAAAGAAGAGGGCGAATGGCTGCTCTCGGTCGAGGACACGGCGTGCACGCTGACCGACCTCTACCGCGCGGGCAAACTGCCGCTCAGAGTCACGCACAACGACACCAAGATCAACAATGTGTTGTTTGACGAGGCGACGCTCCGCCCGCTCGTCGTCATCGACCTCGACACCGTGATGCCCGGACTTGTGGGGCAGGATTTCGGCGATGCGATCCGCTTTGCGGCAAACAATGCCGACGAGGATTGCGCGGACCTTGCAAAGGTCAGCGTGAATCCCGATGTGTTCCGCGCGTTTGCGGAAGGATTCCTCAGCCGGACGGCGCCGATGCTGACCGAGACCGAGATCGAGACGCTGGGCGTCTCCTGCTTTGCGCTGACCTGTGAGCTGGCGACGCGCTTTCTCGCGGACTATCTGGACGGCGACTTGTACTGGAAGATCAAATGCGCGGGGCACAACCTCATGCGCGCGCGGGCGCAGATCGCGCTGGCAAAGGACATGCTGCGCCGCCTCGACAGCATGACGGCGGCCTGCATCGACTGCGCCAAAGCCTATCGCGGAGAATTGCGATAAAGTCCTTGCTTTTCACGGTAGGCGCTGATATAATAAGAATGTTACATATTAAAACGGTATAAGGCTGTATCTGCCCATTTTTGGATGGATGCTTTTCCCAAGCCGCGATACATACAGGAGAATGGTATGAAGGTTTCTTTTTCCCCGCCGGATATTTCCGCGCTTGAAATTGAAGAGGTTGCAAAGGCGATGCAGTCCGGGTGGATCACCACCGGACCGCGAACCAAGGAACTTGAGAAAAAAATCGCCGCATGGGTCGGCACGCCGCGCTGTGTGTGCCTCAATTCGCAGACGGCATGCGCCGAAATGGCACTGCGCGTGCTCGGCATCGGCGAAGGCGACGAAGTCATTACTTCCGCCTATACCTACACGGCGTCCGCCTCCGTGGTCTGCCATGTCGGCGCGACGCTGAAACTGATCGACACACAGAAGGACAGTCTCGAGATGGACTATGACGCGCTCGAAGCCGCCATCACCGAACGCACCAAGGCGATCATCCCGGTCGATCTCGGCGGCGTGCCCTGCGATTACGACCGCATTTTCGCCATCGCGGAGCGGAAGAAGCACCTGTTCAAGCCGGCAAACGAGATACAGGCGGCGCTCGGCAGAATTGCCGTCTGTGCAGACACGGCGCACGCCTTCGGCGCGAAGTGGCACGGGCGCATGGTCGGCAGCATCGCCGATTTTTCCAGCTTCAGCTTCCACGCGGTGAAGAACTTCACCACCGCAGAGGGCGGCGCGCTCACCTGGCGCTCCATCCCCGGTATCGACGATGAGGAGATTTACCGCAAGCTGCAGCTGCTCAGCCTGCACGGGCAGTCCAAGGACGCGCTGGCTAAGACCAAAATCGGCGCGTGGGAATATGACATCGTCGGCACCTGGTACAAGTGCAACATGACCGACATCGCCGCTGCAATGGGGCTGGCGCAGTTTGAGCGCTATCCCGGCATGCTGGAAAGACGGCGGGAGATCATCCGCCGCTATGACGAGGCGTTTCGCCCGCTCGGCGTGGAGACGCTTGCGCACTACACCGATACATATGCGTCCTCGGGACATCTGTACATCACGCGCGTGCCCGGCATCACGGCGGCACAGCGCAACGAGATTATCCTGAAGATGGCAGAGGCGGAAATCGCCTGCAACGTGCACTACAAGCCGCTGCCGATGCACACGGCGTACAAGGCGCTCGGCTTTGACATTGCGAATTATCCGAATGCCTATGCGCATTTTGCAAACGAGATCACCCTGCCGCTGCACACCTGCCTCACCGATGAGATGGTTGCCTATGTCATCGACAACTACACGCGCATCCTGCGGGAGTATCGCTGATGCGGCTCTGCGCATGGGAGGCGCTGCCCGCCGAGATGCAGACCGACGCGGTGCGGCATTACTACGACATCCTGCAAAAAAAGCGCGCAGGGCTGTTTTGCAAGCGCGCGTTTGACATTTTCGCGTCTGCGGTCATGCTCCTTTTGCTCTCGCCGCTGTTTCTGATTCTGGCGGTCGCCATCAAACTGGACAGCCCCGGCCCGGTCTTCTACCGGCAGGTGCGCGTGACGCAGTACAACCGGCATTTCCGCATTTTCAAGTTCCGCTCCATGGTGCAAAACGCCGACCGCGGCTCACTGGTCACGGTGAGCGGCGACAGCCGCGTGACGCGCGTTGGGCGCATCATCCGCCGCTTTCGCCTGGACGAGGTCAGTCAACTCGTCAATGTGTTTGTCGGCGACATGACCTTTGTGGGCACACGCCCCGAGGTGCCAAAATACACGGCGGCGTACACCGATGCCATGATGGCGACGCTGCTGCTCCCCGCAGGCGTCACCAGCCTTGCCAGCATCTATTATAAGGATGAGGCGGAGCTGCTCGACGCGGCGGCGGACACCGACAAGACCTACATCGAGCGGATTCTGCCCGCGAAGATGTATTACAATCTGAAAGCGATCGAACAGTTCGGCTTCTTTCGGGACATTGGCATCATGTTTATGACCTTCTTTGCCGTCTGCGGCAAGGCATACAAGGGCGACTATATAGAACCTGTCGCAGAGCCTGCCGCGCCCGAAACGCAGGCGGCAGAGACCGACGAGACGAGAGCGGAGAGTAAAGTATGAACATCATCGAGGTGCGCGCCGACGAAAAGGCGCTGCTCCATGCCGTCACGGCGGTCCATATGGAGACCTTCCCCGGCTTTTTTCTCACCTTTATGGGCAAGGGCTTTCTGCAAAAGATGTACCTTTCCTATTGCGAATACGGCGAGGCGGCGCTGCTTGCCGCCGTGGAGGACGGGCGCGTGCTCGGCTTTCTCGCCTATGCCTGCGACATGAGCGGGCTGTATAAATACATGATAAGGAACCACCTTTTTGCCTTCGCCCGGTACAGCGCGGGCGCCTTCTTCCGCAAGCCGTCCGTGTTCATGCGGTTGCTGCGCGCCTTTCTCAAGCCGTCCGAGACGAAGCGGGAGGAGGCGTATGTGGAACTTGCCTCCATCGGCACGGCGCCCGCCGCCAAGCAGCGCGGCATCGGCACGGCGCTCATCGACGCGCTGAAGGCGCGCGTGGACTTTGCCAAGTACGCCTATATCACGCTGGAGACCGATGCCGTAGACAATGAGGAGGTCAATCGGTTCTACCAAAAGAACGGCTTTACCCTTGCGCGCACCTACGAGACGCGCGAGGGCAGAAAGATGAACGAATACCGCTATCGGAAGGGTGACGCATGAAACTCCTCTACATTCTGAATGTTGCCAATCGGGTGAACAACTTTTCCTATGCCGCGATGCTTGCGGCAAAAGAACTCGGCATCGAGTTCTGGATCGCGGGCAAATGGGGTTACGCCTCTGCGGCACAGCGCGAAGCGGACGCAGAAAAGTACGGCATTCACATCGTGCAGCTTGACCTCGACCGCTCGCCCTACAGCATACAGAACCGCGTGGCGTACAAACAACTTTGCGACCTTATCCGCAAGGAGCACATCGACGCCATCCACTGCAACACGCCGGTCGGCGGCATGCTCGGCAGACTTGCGGGCAAGGCGTGCGGCGTGGATACCGTCATCTACCAGGTGCACGGCTTTCACTTCTACCGCGGCGCGCCGTGGCTGAGTTGGTGCACCTATTACCCGGTGGAAAAGTGGCTGGCGCACAAGACCGACGCGCTCATCACCATCAATCACGAGGACTATAACCTTGCGTGCCGCAAAATGAAACTGCGGCGGCACGGCAAGGTGTACTATGTTCCCGGCGTGGGCATCGATGTGTCTGCGTACGCGACGGAAGAGAGCGTCCGCCCCCAAAAAAGAGCGGAAACGGGGCTTTCCGACACGGATGTCGCGCTGATCTCCATGGGCGACCTGATTCCCCGGAAAAACTACGACACGGCGATCCGCGCGATTGCGGCGGCGGAGGACCCCGCGCTGCAGTATCTGATCTGCGGCAAAGGACCCGAGGAGGACAACCTCAAAGCGCTTGCAGAGCGCCTCGGCGTGGCGGGACAGATCCATTTTCTCGGCTTCCGCTCAGACATAAAAGAACTGCTTGCCGCCGCGGATATTTTCCTGTTTACGACAAGGCAGGAGGGTCTGCCGCGCTCCATGATGGAGGCGATGGCGTCCGGACTGCCCTGCGTTGCAAGCCGGATCCGCGGCAATACGGACTTGCTGGAAGGTACGGACGGCGGTTTCCTTTGCGATGCGGACGATGCGGCGGACTTCGCCGATAAGATCAAGCGGCTTGCCGCCGACCCAGCGCTGCGCGCCGAGATGGGCGCGCAGAACCGGCTGACCTTGCAGAAGTTCAGCACCGCCGCCGCAAAAGACGCGCTCGAAGCAATCTACAAAGATAGTTTGCGGTGGGGTAAATCTTGACGCATTTATCCAATCCCTTGCAGACTATTTCCCGATGCGGGAGAGAAAACGCACCGAACTCGGCATCGGCGCGGTGGACTTTGTCCTCGTCAGCGCCGGGCGGCTTGAGGCAAACAAGAATAACGGCACGCTGATACGGGCGCTGCATAAGGCGGCGCACAAAAACATCCGCCTGTTGCTTTGCCGTCGAAGTGGTCAAGGCGCGACATGCCGAGATCTACCGCACGGTACTTTTGAAGGAGAAAGAGCAGAATGAAGATATTGCATTTGCTGCAAAGTGACCGCTTCTCCGGCGCGGAGAATGTAGTCTGCCAGATTTTCGGGATGCTGCGCGACGCGCCGGACATCGAGATGGTCTATTGCAGCTCGGACGGGCAGATCCGCGAGGCGCTTGCCGAGCGCGGCATCCGCTTTATTCCGCTGCCGACATTTACGGTGGGCGAGATCCGCAAGGTGCTGCGCGCCGAGCAGCCGGACCTGATCCACGCGCACGACATGCGCGCGAGTTTCTATGCGGCGCGCGTCTGCGGCAAAATTCCGCTGATCTCGCACATTCACAACAACAATTTCGATTCGCGCGGCATCTCGCCGAAGTCTGTTGCCTATCTGCTTGCCGCATGGAAGGCAAGACACATTTTCTGGGTGTCGCAGAGTTCGTTTGACGGCTATGCGTTCCATGGGCTGTTTGCAAAGAAGAGCACCGTGCTCTACAATATCATCGACCTCGCCGCCACCGAGGCAAAGATGCGCCTGGATACGGCGGACTATGCCTATGATGTCGCCTATGTCGGCAGACTGACCTATCAGAAGGACCCCGAACGCCTCATGCGCGTCTTCCGCCTCGTGCACGAAAAGCTGCCGCAGGCGACCTTCGCCGTGGTCGGCACGGGCGACCTCGCCGAGGCGACGCAGGCGCTGGCTAAGGAATACGGTCTCGACGGCTGTGTGCATTTTCTCGGGTATCGGCAAAACCCCTTGAAGCTGCTCCGGGACAGCAAGGTCATGGTCATGACCTCCCGCTG
>CAKSLU010000013.1 GCA_934474225.1 uncultured Eubacteriales bacterium
GCCTTCTCCTTGGAGCAGTAGAAGCCGGTGCACTCGAGAACGACGTCAACGCCGAGCTCGCCCCAGGGAAGCTCTGCTGCCTTGGGCATAGCATAGATGGTGATTTCCTTGCCGTCTACCGTGATGGAGCCGGGGGTGACAACGGTCTTGCCGTCCTCAGCGAGAACCGAATCCTTGTACTCAACGGTGTGACCCTGTGCAACATAGTTGCCCTGTGCGGTGTCATACTTGAGCAGGTGTGCCAGCATCTTGGGGCTGGTCAGGTCGTTGATTGCGACGACCTCATAGCCTTCTGCGCCGAACATCTGTCTGAATGCAAGGCGACCGATACGGCCGAAGCCGTTGATAGCAACTTTAACTGCCATTTTGAAAATCCTCCGATATATAAAAATATTGAAACCTTTTCGTCGGAACGGAACATTCCATTCCTTATCTATTCTACCACAAATTTCGGATTATACAATAGGTTTGACGCAAATTTATCAAAATTTCACGAAAATTTTTTATGCCCTGCCCCGGATTTTTGCAAGATAGGTGCCGAAAAGGAACTTCGGCAGCTTCATCATGCGGCCGATGCGCTTCGGCTCTTTCGTGAGGCGGTAGAACCATTCGAGCGAGTGATCGACAAAGAACTTCGGCGCGCGCTGCGCCACGCCCGCATACACGTCCAGACTGCCGCCGAGGCACATGCAGACGCGCACGGCGGTGAGCTTCGCCTTGTTGTCCGCCGTCCAGCGTTCCTGCACCGGCACCCCGAGGCAGACAAAGAGCAGCTTTGCGCCGCTTCGGTTGATCTCGGCGACCACGGCGTCGCTCTCCTCCCCGCTCTTTTTGAAGTAGCCGTCGTGCGTGCCGACGACCGAAAGGCCGGGGTACTTTGCGGTCATGCGCTTTGCCGCCTCTTCGGCGACGCCCGGCTTTGCGCCGAGAAAATACACACCGTCGCCGCGCGCGGCGCAGACCGCCAACATCCGCTCGCCGAGCTCCACCCCGGCGACCTTGCCGGGCAGCGGGCGGCCGAGGATCTTCGCCGCCTTGACGACGCCCGCGCCGTCCGGGACGACGAGATCGCCGCTGTTATAGAGGTCATAATATTCGTTTTGCTCCACGCAGAGCTGCACGATCTCGGCATTCGGGGTGAAGACGGTGCGCACGCGGTCACCGTCGAGCATTGCCGTGCAGATCGCCGCCGCTTCGTCCGGCGTCACGGCGGCGAAATCCACGCCGCGGACATTGATCTTCGTAAAGTCGTTTGCCATATTTTGCTCCTGTTTCAAGACGCTCATAAACCGCATTCATCATACCACATTGTCACGAAATTTGCAAGCCTTGCAAATTCCGAAATACGCGCATCGGCGTTTTTTGTATCCGAAAATGCAGATTATTTTTCAAAACCGCCCCATTCACGGGAAAAACTGTGCTATAATAGTGCTGTTAATAAAAAAGAAAGCGAGACTTGAGAAATGGAGAAACTGCACGGCAACGCCGTCGTCGGGCAATCCGGCGGCCCGACCGCCGCCATCAACGCGACCCTCTCCGGCGTCATCCGCGGATGCCTTGCTGCCATGGAAAAGGGCAGCATCGGCAAGCTCTACGGTATGCGCAACGGGATCGAGGGCTTCTGCGAGGAGCGGCTGGTCGATCTCGGCAAGATTTTCACGAGCGAGCAGCATCTGCACGACCTCGAGCGTACACCTGCCGCGGCGCTCGGCTCCTGCCGCAAGCGCCTGCCCGACCCGGCGGAAAACCCCGTGCCCTTCGAGTTCATCGTCGATCTGTTCAAGAAGTACGACATCCGCTACTTCTTCTACATCGGCGGCAACGACTCGATGGACACGGTCAAAAAGCTGCGCGACTACACGGAGAGCATCGGCTATGAGATGCGGCTCATCGGCGTGCCCAAGACCATCGACAACGATCTGACACACACCGACCACACGCCCGGCTTCGGCTCGGCGGCAAAGTATGTTGCCACCTCGGTCAAGGAGATTCTCTGCGACTGCGCGGTCTACACGACCAAGGCGGTCACCATCACCGAGATCATGGGGCGCGACGCAGGCTGGCTGACCGCCGCCGCCGCCCTGCCCCGTCTGTCGGGCGGCATCGCCCCCGACTTTGTCTACCTGCCCGAGCGGGAATTTGACATGGACGCCTTCTTCTCGGATGTCCGCACGGCGCTGAAGGCGCATCCCAATGTGGTGATCGCGGTTTCGGAGGGCGTGCGGCTGGCGGACGGGCGCTACATCTGCGAGGGGCTGCCCGGCGCGAAGACGGATGCCTTCGGGCACACGCAGCTCTCGGGTACGGGCACCTGCCTCTGCTCCGCCCTGCGCACCGAGCTCGGCTGCAAGACCCGCGCGGTCGAGTTCAACACCTCGCAGCGGTGTGCCTCGCACATCGCGTCCGGCGCGGACATCCGCGAGTCGGTCGCCATCGGCAAAAAAGCCGTTGAAGCCGCGCTGCGCGGCGTGAGCGGCCATATGATGAACTTCATCCGCAGCAAGACCGGGTATAAGATCACCATCGGCAGCGTGGATGTTGCCGAGGTCGCCAACGCAGTGCGCCGCGTGCCGGACGAATTCATCACGCCGTCGGGCAACAATGTGACCGACAAGTGCCTCGATTACCTCCGCCCCCTCATCGAGGGCGAGGTGCGTTACCGCACCGAGGCGGGTCTGCCCGTGCATTTCAAGATCTGAACATAGAAAATGCCACCCGAAAGGGTGGCGTTTTTGCGTTTATTCCTCGCTCTCGCCGTCGGCGGCGGGCAGATTTTCGGTGTCGGACGCGGAGGCATCGTCAGTTTCTGCGGCGTCGTCGGGTTCCACGGCGTCGTCGGGTTCTGCGGCGGCGGCATCCGATGCGGATGCATCGGTTTCCGCTTTGGCGGTCACGGTGTCCACCGGCTGCATGGTGCGATAGTCGCAAATTGTGGTCTTTGGAAAATAGAGCGTGAGAATCTGCTCGGCGGGCACGCCCGCGTCGGCGAGGTCCTTGGTGCCGTACTGGCTGATGCCAACGCCGTGCCCCCAGCCCTTGCCCGCGAAGATGAAGTTCTGCGGATTGGAGGCGGTCAGCGTCTCGGTGACCTGCGTGAGAATGACGCCGGGCGTCCCTGCGGTGCTTGCATAGACGAGGCTGTCCCCGGTTGCCGCGCGGGCATCGCCCGCCGCGACGGTCGTCTCGCCGCTGCCGGTCAGCACCGTGAGGCGGGATTCTTCCGCCGCAGTCTTCTCCGCGCCGGTCAGCACGGTAAGTGCGCCGCCCGCTGTATCCTCGGCATCGACAAGCGGCAGATAGCCGCCCGTGGTGAAGCTGAACGGGCTGTCCGGCGAAATCGAAACCACCTTTTCATAGCTGCGGGTCACGCTGCCGCGCCCGACCACAAAATTTGCGCTGTTGACATACTTCGAGATGCTGGTGCGCACCTTGTCGCAGCGGCTGATAGTCTGGCTGTTGCCGTCCGAATCGGTATAGGTAATCGAATAGACATAGGGGCCGTCGCCCGAGAACGAATTGATTTGAATATCGGTGATGCGCTGCCCGGTGAGCGCGGTATACCCCTTGCTCCGCAGGTGCTCGGCAAGCTCGGCGGCGTCCACCTCGACCGACCAAAGCCCGTTTGCATACTCGCTGTAGCGCTCCCACGGCGTGTAGGTCGGCGTGAGATACGCCGCCTCGCTGCCGCCCCAGGTGTCATTGCCGCCTGCGGTGTAGCCGCCCGTCGAGGACGAATAGTATGCCGGGACAATGCTGCCCTCGTAGGTCAGCACCATGCCCTTGGTGGCGGCGACTGCCGCATACACATTGTCATTTGCCGAGCCGATGCCGCGGTAAACCTGGCAATGCGTGGTGTTGCAGAGGTCAAAGCCGTAGTCGCGGTGGCGGCGGCGACCGCGCACGGTGTAACTGCGCACCGTGATGGCAAAGGCGCGGAGCGCCTCATAGTCCCAGGTGGGGCTGATCTCATAGGGGACAACGCCCGCGATGTAGTCTTCCAGCGGCAGGAGGTTGACGAGCTGCACGCCGTCTACACTGTCTGTCTTATAGCGCGAGTAGACAAACGCGCCGTCGTACAGGCGCTTGGCCGGGGTGCGGAGGTACTGTTTTTCGCCGTCCTTCGGCAGGGCGGTGAGCGCCAGCGCGGTCTCGCCGCCGTCGTCAAATTCAAACAGAATCTCGTCGGTCGCGGGATCGACCACCGACACGCCGGTGTCGGACGGGAGCGCCGCGACCATGGTGATCTCGGTCTTGAGGTTCGGGATGGTCGCCGCATGCTCGGCAACGCCCGGACGCGCGGCAAAATTGCCGAGGCGCACCTTGTACACGCCCTTGATATAGGCGAGGAACGGCTGCATGTCGCTGCCCTCAGCCGCAAGTCCCGCGCGGATGCGGTCGAGCATGTCCTCGGCGTCCGCAAGCGTTGTGAAATCCTCGTAGACCTCGAGGTGATAGCCGCCGACGGCGCAGTCCTTATTCCCCTTCAAAATAGAATAGGTGTACGCCGATTTTGAAAGACTGTCGTCGCACACCACGGAAATTTTCTTGTTTTCAATCGTATAGAGTTCGGTGAGAGGTTCGTCTGCGCCGATGTCGGCAGCCGAGACGCGAAAGCCCACGGTGCTGACCGTTTCAAACCCGACGGTCACGTCGCTGCCGTACATAAGTCCGGCAGTGACGTAGTCGGGTGCTTCGGGGGTCGGTTCAGCCGCGTCGACATTGAACAGGAATTGCAGTGCAAGGATTGCACAGCTGCCTGCCATGAGGACAACCAGTACCCACACCATGATTTTGACCCAGATGCTATGTTTCATCGCAGTTCCTCCTTCCGAAAAATTTGCAAAGGAATGTATTTATTCCGCCGCTGTGGCGTCGGTCGCCGCAGGCGTTTTCACAATGCGATAGTCGCCGCGCACCATCAGCCACGCGCCGCCCTCGCCTACCGAAACGCCGCGTCCGTCGTCACGCGGAATCAGAATCGTATGATTTTTCGGGATGTTCTCCCCGTTGTAGAGTTCCTTGCCCTCGGTGGTATCCGACAGGCCCTGCTCCTCGTACTTGACCGTGAACGGCGACAACACCGATGTGTCGCCCGCGCGGACAATGACCTCGCAGGCATTGACCGACGCATAGAGCGTCTCGCCCGCGCCCACCTGCACCACGGCGTAGTAGCCGTTTGTATGCGCGGTGCCGTCCGGGTACTCGACCGGCGGCTCTGTCACCGGCGGTTCGGTCACGGTGGTCTCCTCCGGGGTGGTGACAACGACCTCACCGATGTCCTCGCCGCGATTGTTCTTCTGAATCAACTCCACAATCTGCGGCAGCAGCACATCGTTGATGTAGCTGAGCGAAATCAGCGGATCGTCCGCCGAGGAATACGCCTGTGCGGCGAAAACGACCGCGCCGAGCGCAAGGACGGCGGCAAGCAGCAGCGCGGCAAGCCGGGCTCCCCATTTTTTCATACGGCAGACCTCCTCATCGAAATATCAAGCTATAGTATACATGATTTTTCGACAAAAAGGAAGAGGTTTTTCGAAATTTATGCATGCAATTTGCGGAAAATCAGCCGTCCTTATCGATGCCGATGTCGCTGGCGAGGATGCCGCCGCTCTGAATCGCGCCCTTGCCGAACTTTTTGCGGATGCCGTCCACCGCGCGTTCGCGGCGGTCGGCGCGGGCGTTCTCCGCCGGGTTGTCGAAGAAACCGATCTGCACGGCTGCCCCCTCGGGGACAAGTCCGATGCCGGTGACCGTGAGTGAGCGGATGCCGAGCCGTGGGTTCCAGGTGTCGCGCAGCAGTGCGGCGGCGGCCTCGCGCAGTTCGCGCGCGAGGTTGGTCGGCAGTTTCAGCTGCTTCTGCCGCTGGTTTGTGACAAAGTTCTCGTCCTTGATAGCAAGCTGTACGCCGGTGCACTTCACGCCTTTCGCGCGCATGCGCGCGGCGGCGAGGTCGCAGACCGCGTCGAGCCCGACTAAAATTTCCTCCATGCCGTAGAGGTCATGCGAGAAGGTCATGCCGTTGCCGACGCTCTTGACCTCGCGCTTTTCATAGGCGCTTGCCACCGGCTCGTCATCCTCGCCGTTGGCGTAGGCATAGAGCTGCGTGCCGAGCTTGCCGAGCTTGTGGCTGAGCAGCTCGGGGCTGCTCGTGGCCAGCGCGCCGATGGTGGTGATACGCAGGTCGCGGAAGACCTGCATGGCGCTCTTGCCGACATAGAGCAGCGCGCCGACCGGCAGCGGCCACACAATTTCGCGGAAATGCGCGCGGTCGATGACGGTGACGGCATCCGGCTTTTTGAGGTCGCTGCCGAGTTTGGCGATGGTTTTGTTGAAGGAGACGCCGACCGACACGGTAAGCCCGGTCTCGCGGCGGATGCGCTTCCGCAGAATATTGGCGATGTTCTCCCCGCTCCCGAACAGCTTTTGCGAGCCGGTCACATCCAGCCAGCTCTCGTCAATGCCGAACGGCTCGACAAGGTCGGTATACTCGCGGTAGATGGCGTTGATTTCGCGCGAATAGCGCACATAGAGGTCATGGTGCGGGCGCACGAGCACGAGGTTCGGGCATTTTTTCTGTGCCTGGTAAATAGTTTCCGCCGTGGCGACGCCCTGCCGCTTGGCAAGCTCGTTTTTGGCGAGGATGATGCCGTGGCGGCGTTCCGGCTCACCGCAGACCGCCATCGGCACGTTCCGCAACGCGGGGTTCAGCACCGTCTCGACCGACGCAAAAAAAGCATTCAAGTCCGAATGCAGCACCACTCTGTCCGCCATGGTCTCACCTCCCGAAAATAAAGGCTCCCCTGTGCAAGGGGAGCTGTCACCGTCAGGTGACTGAGGGGTTGTTTTTTGCTTTGTAACAATCCCTCCGGCGGCTTCGCCGCCACCTCCCTTTACACAAGGGAGGCTTACCCCCCTACCGCTTCCGTTTGAAAAAGTCCCGGAGCAGCGCCACGCATGCGTCCTCGCAGACGCCGCCGACCACCTCCGGCTTGTGGTTGAGGGGGTAGGCATTGAGGTCGAGCACACTGCCGAACGCGCCCGCGCGCTTGTCGTGCGCGCCGTACACAACGCGGACGATGCGCGAATTGACGACCGCGCCCGCGCACATCGGGCATGGCTCCATCGTGGCATAAAGCGTGCAGCCCGGCAGCCGCCAGCCGCCGAGCGCGCGGCACGCCGCGTCGATGGCGGCGCACTCCGCGTGGCGGAGCGCGTTTTTGTCGCGTTCGCGGGTATTGTGCGCGCGGGCGATGATTTCGCCGTCCCGCACGACAAGCGCGCCGACCGGCACTTCGTCCTCTTCCACCGCCAGGCGCGCCTCAGCAATCGCCTCGTTCATAAACATCACATCATCCGTCATGGCGTTCTCCTAAAACAGTTTCAGCACGCAAAGTGCCAGCGCCGCCGCGGCGTACAGCCACAGCGTGCCGTCGAGCGTGCGCACAAATCCGCCCGCGCGCGGCGCGGCGAGCAGCGCTTTTGCATCGGCGAAGAGCGGCTTTTGCCGCAAGACGGCGATGCAGGCGCAAAACAGCAGGGCAAGCAGCGCCGCAGCGCCGTATGCCGCCGCATCGGGCAGCCGGGACAGCGCCAGCGACGCAAGGTTGTTCAAAAAATGAAACAGCATCCCGACATACAGGTTGCCGCCGAGGTACACGAGCGCCGAGAGCACGACGCCGGCGAAAAACGCATACGGCAGCCTTGCAAAATCCGTGTGCATCAGGGCAAACAGCGCGGCGCACAGCCACACGCCACCCCCGTGTGCATCGTGCAAAAGCCCGAGCACGCGCCCGCGCAGGAGCAGCTCCTCAAAGAAGGCGGGCACAAGGCAGGAAAAGACGAGCGCGGCGAGGAAATTGCCCTGCCCGGCGGCCGCCGCCTGCCCTGCGCCGCCAAAGCGCAAAACGAGGCTCGTGGCAAACGAGAGCAGCGCGCTCCCCGACACGAGCAGCCCGAGCGCACAGGCATATTCAATCTTGGAATACCGCAGTTTTTCTGCGGGGACGCCGCAGAGCGGCGCTTCCCGCCCGCAAAACAGCGCGGCGGCGAGGCAGCCGAGTGCGCTGAACACGCCCGCCGCCGTCGGCAGGCAGAGCGTGCCGACGAGATAAACCGCAAGCCAGGTGAGCATGACCCGCCCTGCGGGTCGACCGAATGATTTCATAAGTTAGAATAGGAAAGAACTGCGGGGAACCTTTTCAGGAAAGGTTCCCCACACCCCTCCAAACCTTTTTGAAAATAAAAGAGAAAGTGCGGTGAGTGGGGCGATTTCCGAAGCCCACCGCAGGAGCCCTCGGGCGCACGAAAATTTCGCAGGGCGAGGCGCACCGCAGGCGTCGGACGATGGCGACCTTACGGTCGTCGAGTTCGGCGGCGAGGAGAAACGAAGTATCGTGGAATTTCCGAAGCCCGGATGAAAAAAGGAGTTGCCGGGGCAACTCCCTTTTTTCATATAACCAAACTCAGTGCAGGATTGCGCGCTCGGTATCCTTATCAAACAGATGGATTCTCGAAACATCCAGCGCAACCTTGATGGTGTCGCCCGCTCTCGCCTGGCTGCGGGAAGAAACGCGTGCGATCATTCTCTGCTCGCCGGTGACGATGTAGAGATAGATTTCCGCGCCCATCAACTCGGTGACCTCGACATTGACATCAATGACGCTGTCGGACAGGCTGGACAGGTACATCGGCTCATCGTGGACGCACTCGGGGCGCAGACCTGCGATGACTTCCTTGCCGATATAGTCATTGATAGCCGGGTTTGCGGCCTTCTCGGCAGGCAGCTTGATGCTGTTGCCGCTGAAGTTGAAGTACACATCCTCGCCCTTCTTCTCAAGCGTGCCGTTGATGAAGTTCATCTGAGGCGTGCCGATGAAGCCAGCGACGAAGACATTGCAGGGGCTGTCATACAGATTTTGAGGCGTATCAACCTGCTGGATGATACCGTCCTTCATAACGACGATGCGCGATGCCATCGTCATAGCCTCGACCTGGTCATGCGTAACATAAATGAAGGTCGTGCCGACTTTCTTGTGAATCTTGGTCAGCTCGGTTCTCATCTGCGCGCGGAGCTTTGCGTCGAGGTTCGACAGAGGCTCGTCGAGCAGGAAGACCTTCGGATAACGGACGATTGCACGGCCGAGTGCAACACGCTGCTTCTGACCGCCGGACAGAGCCTTCGGCTTTCTGTCGAGCAGGTGCGCGATGTCCAGGATGCGAGCCGCTTCCTCAACTCTGCGCTTGATCTCTTCCTTCGGCGTCTTGCGGAGCTTCAGACCGAACGCCATGTTCTCAAACACGGTCATGTGCGGATACAGTGCATAGTTCTGGAACACCATCGCGATGTCTCTGTCCTTCGGTGCGACATCGTTGACGAGGCGGTCGTCGATGAAGAGTTCGCCCTCGGTGATCTCCTCAAGGCCTGCGATCATACGAAGCGTGGTGGACTTACCGCATCCGGAAGGTCCGACGAAAATCAGGAATTCCTTATCCTTGATTTCGAGGTTGAAGTCCGAAACGGCGGTGACGCCGCCGGGGTACTTCTTGTAAATATGTCTCAGTGAAAGACTTGCCATATTTGTGTGTCCTCCGTTATCCTGCCGCGGCAGGGATTTTTATCGTGTTTATTATACCAAAAACTGCGCCCCGCGCATAGTGGTGGATTATCCAAACTTTCAAATTCGCCTTTGTGTACTCTGCACAATCCGTCTTCACACAGCGTTCACGAAACGGCGCATTCTCGTCGATAATTCTAATTTATTAGAAAATCAGCTTTTCGCCGTCTTCATCGTGAGGGCGATGCGCTTTTTCACCGCATCGACGCTCTTGATGCGGACATGCACGACGTCGCCGACCGACAGCACCTCGCTCGGATGCTTGATATAGCGGTCCGCGATTTCGGAAATGTGCAAAAGCCCGTCCTGGTGCACGCCGATGTCCACAAACGCGCCGAAGTCCACGACATTGCGCACCGTGCCCGTCAGCTCCATGCCCTCTTTGAGATCTTCAAACTGCATGACATCGGCGCGCAGCACCGGCTTTGGCAGGTTCTCGCGGATGTCGCGCCCGGGCTTTTCCAGTTCGGCACAGATGTCCGTGAGTGTCGGCACGCCGATGTGCAGCCGCTCGGCAACCTTGTCCGCGCCCGCGCGGGCGAGCTTTGCCGAGAGGTCGCCGAGGCGGCGGGCGCGCACATCGTCCTCGGTGTAGTCAAACATGGCGAGCAGCCCGCGCGCGGCGGCATAGGACTCGGGGTGCACGCCGGTGTTGTCGAGAATCTCTTCCCCGCCGCTGACGCGCAAGAATCCCGCGCACTGCTCAAACACGCGGTCGCCGAGGCGGGAAACCTGTTTCAGCTCCTCGCGGCTGCGGAACGCGCCGTGCGCCTCGCGGTATTTGACGATATTCTTCGCGCAGGCGGCGGAAATGCCCGCGACATAGGACAGCAGCGCAAAGGATGCCGTGTTCAGCTCCACGCCGACGCTGTTGACGCAGTCCTCGACGACGCCGCCGAGCGCCGCGTCCAGCTTCTGCGGCTTCATGTCGTGCTGGTACTGCCCGACACCGATGGCGCGCGGCTCGATTTTGACAAGCTCCGCCAGCGGGTCGATCAGGCGGCGCGCAATCGAGACGGCGCTGCGCTCGGTGACGTCGAAATCCGGGAATTCCTCCGCCCCCAGCTCGGACGCCGAGTAGACCGACGCGCCCGCCTCGCTCACAATGACATATTTTACATCATTGGACAGCGTTTTAATCGTGTCGGCGATAAATTGTTCGCTTTCGCGGGACGCCGTGCCGTTGCCGATGGCGACAACGCCGACATTGTGGCGGCGGATGAGGTCGCAGACCTTTTTGCGGCTCTCGGCGATTTTCTCATGCGGCTTGGTCGGGTAAATGACCGCCGTCTCGAGCACCTTGCCGGTGGGATCGACCACCGCCAGCTTGCAGCCGGTGCGGTAGCCGGGGTCGTAGCCCATGACCGTCATGCCGCCGACCGGCGGCTGCATCAGGAGGCCGCGCAGATTCTGCGCGAACACGCCGACGGCGCCGTCCGACGCGGCGTCAAACAGATCGGCGCGGATTTCGCGCTCGATGGCGGGCGCGAGCAGCCGCTTGTAGGCGTCCTTGATCGTCTCGCGCAAAAGCGGCGCGGCCTCGCTCTCACGGCAGGTGATGACCGCGCGCTCGAGATAGGCATAGACCGTCTCCTCCGGCACGCGCACCGCCACGCGCAGAAAGCCCTCGCGCTCGCCGCGGGCAATCGCCAGATAGCGGTGCGGGCGCACGCGGGTGAGCGGCTCGGCGTAGTCGTAGTACTGCGCGTAGACCGAGTCCTCCTCCTTTGCCGCGCTGCTCGTCAGTTCGCCGAGGCGCATGCTGCCCTCGCGGATGGTCTTCCGATAGACCGCATTCTGCGCAATCTCCTCGGCGATGATGTCGCACGCGCCCGCCAGCGCGGCGTCGGCGTCCGGCACATTCTTTTCGGGGTCAACGAAGTCCGCCGCATAGGCGGCAAGCGGCTTGTCGTACTGCTTCTCGCAGGCAAAAATCAGCAGCGCCAACGGTTCCAGCCCCCGCTCCCGCGCGACCGACGCGCGGGTCTTGCGCTTTTGCTTGTAGGGGAGGTACACATCCTCCAGCTCGTTCAGCGTCTTTGCCGCGTCGAGCGCCGTGCTGACGGCATCGGTCAGCTTGCCCTGCGCGTCGATGGCGGCGCGAATCTCCTCGCGGCGCGCCTCAAAACGGCGCAGATAGTCCAGCCGCTCGACCAGCGTGCGCAGCTGCACATCGTCAAGGCTGCCGGTCGCCTCCTTGCGGTAGCGCGCGATGAAGGGCACGGTGTTGCCGTCGTCGTACAGTTCGACCGCCTTTTCCACCTGCCAGCGCTTGATGCCAAGCTCGTCGGTCAGAATTTGCAGAATATCCATGTCAGTTTCCCATTTCCTCAAGTGTTTTGATTTCTTCGTCGGTCAGCATCCGCCACTCGCCGCGGTTGACGCCATCCAGCGTCAGGTTGGCAAAACGGATGCGCTCGAGATACAGAATGCGGTTGTCCACCACGTTCCACATCAGTTTGATTTGGTGATACTTGCCCTCGGAGAGGGTGATTTCGCCCGCGGTCTCGCCGTCCATGCGCACTTTGCAGGGCTTTGTCACATAGCCGCCGATGTCCACGCCGGCTTCAAGCCTTGCCACGGTTTCCGCCGTGAGCGGATGCGCGCACTCGAAACGGTAGACCTTCTCGACATGCCGCTTCGGCGAGAGCAATGCATGTGCCAGCGGCCCGTTGTTGGTCAGCAGCACAAGCCCGAGCGTGTTCTTGTCGAGGCGACCGCAGGGGAACAGCTCAAACTTGCGCACCTCGGGCGGGAGCAGATCCAGCACGGTGCGCTCGTGCGCGTCCTCGGTGGCGCTGACCACGCCGTCCGGCTTGTTTAAGAGCACATAAGTATAGCGGCGGTATACCACGCGCGCCCCGCAATAGATGACCTCGCTTTTCTCGGGGTCAACCTGCGTGTCCGCCCGCTTCACCGCCGCGCCGTCGAGCAAAACCTGCCCGCGGCGGATTGCCGCGCCGCTCTCGCGGCGCGTGGCAACCTTGCATTCGGATAAAAACTTGTCGATTCTCATAAACTATCCTTGATTTGAAATGTCACGCAAAAAATACGCCGCCGAAGCAAACCGCAAATGCCACGCCCAGCAGAATGCAGGCGCACAGTCCCACGGCAAAACCGCATAAAAACAATTTTTTGTCCATGTCCGTTCCGGCAAGCGATGTTAGTATGCGCAGAAATGCATTGGAACAGCCGCGCGTTATTTTTCGCCCTTGATCTTGTCCCAATAGGCTTTTGCCGCCTGCTCGGTCTTATTCTCGCCGAAGACATAATACTGTCTGCCCGCAAGGTCGCTTGGCAGATACTGCTGCTTTACATAGTGGTTCGGGTAGTCGTGCGGGTACTTGTAGCCCTTGAAAAGCGGGGACTGCAAATGCAGCGGCACCTCCTGCCCATGCCCCGCCTTGAGGTCGCCGACGGCAGCGTGATACGCCGCATAGGCGCTGTTGGACTTGGGCGCGGTCGCCAGCGCGACCACCAGGTCGGCAAGCGGAATCACCGCCTCGGGCAGCCCCAGCTCCCGCGCGCTGTCCACGCACGCCTTAGCCAGGATGATGCCCTGCGGATAGGCAAGCCCGATGTCCTCCGCGGCGATGACCAGCAGGCGTCGGCACGCCGAGAGCAGGTCGCCGCCCTCGAGGATGCGCGCAAGGTAAAAGACCGCCGCGTCCGCATCCGAGCCGCGAATCGACTTTTGCAGGCAGGAGAGCAAATCATAGTGCACATCGCCCGCGCGGTCGAAATTGCCGACGAACGCCGGGGTGAACTGCTCGGCATCCGCCCGTGTAATCTTGTCCTTCGCCACCGAATAGACATTTTCCAGCACGCCGAGCGCGCTGCGCACATCGCCGCCGCCCACGCCCGCAATGAAGTCGAGCGCGTCCTCGTCCGCCGCCGTCGTGCGTCCGCTGTCCGCGTTGAGCGCGTCCAGCCCGCGGCGCAGCGCGCGCTTAATCTCCGCGCGCGGCACGGGCTTGAATTCAAACACCGCGCACCGGGACAGAATCGCGTTGTAGATGCAGAAATAGGGGTTGTCCGTGGTCGAGGCAATCAGCGTCACACGCCCGTCCTCGATGTATTCGAGCAGCGACTGCTGCTGCTTGCGGTTGAAATACTGGATCTCGTCGAGATAGAGCAGCGTGCCCTTCGCGCCGAAGAGGTTCTGCGACTGGGAAACGACCTCCTTCACATCCGCCAGCGACGCAGTGGTCGCGTTCAATTTATAGAGCGCCATGCCCGACTGCTTTGCCACGATGTTTGCCGCCGTGGTCTTGCCCGTGCCGGGCGGGCCGAAGAAAATCATGTTGGTGACCCTGCCGCCCTCCAGCATTTTGCGGACGACGCCGTTTTTGCCGAAGAGGTGCGTCTGCCCGACCATGTCGTCGAGGCTCTCCGGGCGGAGCCTGTCCGCAAGCGGTCTGTTTTGCATCGTTATCTTCCTTTCCTTTGCCTCAGTTCATCGTGTCGCCGCCATAGCGCAGCACGGCGTCCAGCCGTGCGCACAGCGGCGCAAGCCGCGCGTCCGCAAGTTGCGGGTCGGCGGCAAGCAGCGCCTCGGCGGCGTGCGCCGCGTTGGCAATGAGGTCTGCGTCGTTGCAGAGCGCCGCCATGCGGAAGTTGTGCCCCTCGCCGCTCTGCCGCGCGCCGTCCGTGCCGAGAAAGTCGCCGGGGCCGCGCATTTTGAGGTCCTCGTCCGCGATGACAAAGCCGTCGTTTGTCTTTGTCATGAGGCGCAGCCGCCGCACGGCGTTCTCGCCCTTTGCGTCCGAGACGAGCACGCAGTAGGACTTGCGCGTGCCGCGCCCGACTCTGCCGCGCAGCTGGTGCAGCTGGGACAGACCGAAGCGCTCGGCATTCTCCACGATCATCAATGAGGCGTTCGGCACGTTGATGCCGACCTCAATCACCGTGGTGGAGACCAGAATCTGAATTTCGCCCGCCGCAAAGCGGGTCATGATGTCGTTTTTCTCCGCGGGGCGGAGCTTGCCGTGCACGAGCGCCACCGTGTACTGCGGGAAGCGCGCGCGCAGCGTGTCGGCAACCTCCACGGCGCTGCGCAGCGGCGGCGTCTCCTCAAACGCGGTGTCAAACGCGCTGAGCGTGAGGCAGTCGTCCGCATCGTCGTCGGCGGGCTCGATAGCCGGGCAGACCACATAGACCTGTCCGCCGCTTGCAACCTGCTTTTCGATAAAGGTGTTCAGCCGCGTGCGATAGCCGCTGTCTACAAAGAAGGTGTCCACCTTCTGCCGCCCCGGCGGCATTTCGTCCAGGCGGGAAACGTCGAGGTCGCCCAGCAGCACCAGAGAGAGCGTGCGCGGAATGGGCGTCGCGCTCATGACGAGCATATGCGCGCGCGGGCAGGCGCGCAGCAGCTTTGCCCGCTGTGCAATGCCGAAGCGGTGCTGCTCGTCGCAGACGACGAGACCCGCGCGGGCGAAGGTCACATCGTCCTCAATCAGCGCGTGCGTGCCGATGACAAGGTCGCATTGCCCCGCCGCGACCGCTGCTTTCACGCGCCGCTTTTCGGCAGCGCCGGTCGAGCCGGTCAGCTTTTCCACCGTATAGCCGAATTTGGCAAGCAGCGGCGCAATATCGGCAAAATGCTGTGCCGCGAGAATCTCGGTGGGCGCCATCAGCACCGCCTGACAGCCGTTCCTCAGCGCGACATAGATGGCGGCAAGCGCGCAGGCAGTCTTGCCGCTGCCGACATCGCCGACGAGGATGCGCGCCATGCGCGGCGCGTCGTTGCCCGTCCCGCGCGAAAGGTCGGCGCAGATTTCTCTCACCGCGCGCATCTGCGCGCCGGTCAGGGCAAACGGCAGCGCGGAAAGCAGCGGCGAGGCATCGGTGTCCGCCATGCGCTGCGCGGTCTCGTGCGCCCCGCGCGCGCGGATGAGCCGCGCGGCAAGCGCGCTCTCGAGCATCTCGTCAAAGGCGAGGCGCCGCGCCGCGCGGTCGAGCGCCGCCGCATCGGGCGGCGTGTGAATGTTTTCAATCGCGTATGGGTAGGTAGCAAGCGAATAGGCGCGGCGGATGTCCTCGGGGAGAAATTCGGCAAGCTCCGGCTTTGCCAGCCCGAGCGCCTGCGCGACGCACGCGCGCATCGTGTTGTTGTTCAGCCCCGCCGCCAGCGGATAGACCGCATAGAGCGCGGGGAGCGGATGGTCGGGCAGGATTTTTTCCGCCGTGGGCGAGGGGAGCGAATACTTCCCCTTCTTCTCGGTCAACCTGCCGAAAAAGCGGAAGGTCTCGCCGACATGAAAGCGGTCGGCGGCGTAGGGCTGGTTGAAATAGAGGATGTCGATCGTCCCGCTGTCGTCAAAGGCGCGGAACTTGGTCAACAGCATGCGCCCGCCGATGCGCGCCGTCTTCGGCGGCGTCGCCACGGTGAGCACATAGGACTGCGCCAGCGTGAGGCTGCCGTCGCACAGCGGGGTGATCAGCCCGCGGTTTTCGTATCGGGACGGAAAATGCAAAAGGAGGTCGCCGACGGTGTGAATCGACAGCTTGGCAAACGCCTCTGCCTTCACCTTGCCGATGCCGGTGAGTTTGGTCACGGGCAAATCCAGTGCGGACATGTTTTTTCCTCCTTTTATCTATTATCTATCTTTATCTTTGCAGTTTGAACAGAATCTCGTGCGCCGCCAGCGTGTCGATGCCGCAGCAGCAGAGCACGGCGGTATAGCCGCGCGTGCGGCAGAGTGCCGAAACATCCATGCCGCTGTAGCGCAAATCCAGCATATCCACATCGTACTGCCGGGCGAGAAACGGCGCAAGCGCGCAGCCGTAGCTGTCGCAAAGCAGCAGGATGCGTGCGTGCGCGTCGCCGTGCGCAATCTGCGTATACCCCGCGCCGTAGCCGGGGAACACGCCGTAGGCGTCGTCCCCGGCGAGCGCGTCAAAGTCGTAAAGTCCGCGGCGCGCGCTGCCGTCTGTTGTGACGGTGAGGGCGCCGTCCCCGCGTGCGCGGAAGAGCGCGATGGTGTCGCCCGTGTCGGTCAGCAGCCGCCGCGCGTCGCTGCCCGAAAAGTCGGCGCGCACGACCGAGACCGCGAAGTCTTCAGCCTCCGCCGCCGGGAAGCCGAGCGGCGCGGCAAGCGCGCGATAGACATAGTAAGCGCCGAGCGAGGTGAGGTGATGGTCGCCGCGATAGTAGATGTACTTTCCCTCGCCGCCCCGCATGCGCAGCGTCGGCAGGAGATCGACCGCACCGGGTGCGGTCTTTGCCGCCGCCCACAGCGCGTCCCGCTCCGCCGTATAGAGCGGCGGCAGCAGCCCGGGGAGCGCGTCTGTCTTGGACGGTACAAGCGCCGTGTAAAGCGGCGTATCCACCGTTTCGGCAAAGGCGGCAAGCGCCGCAAGATTGCGCGAAAGGACGGTTTCGTCCGTGGCTTCATTGGAAAAGATATAGCCGTTTTTGCCGCGAAACGCGCCGCCGTATGCATTTTTGCCGAGGGCAAATTCGAGGCTGCGGCAGAGTTTGAGGAGCGCCGTGCGGTGCGGCAGGCGGTCAAAAAAGTAAGCGTCCGGGTCACGCCACGAAAAGCGCGACGGCGCGCGGTTTTCATACGGCAGCTTTGCCGGGGCGGGCGCAAGGAGGGCAAACAGCATCACAAGGAGCGCCGCCGCCCCCGTGAGCGAAACAAACAGGCGATTCCCCATGCCGCACCTCAATAGGACGCATAGAGGAAGGGCGTGTAGCCGCCCGCCGCCGCATAGGCAAGCGCCAGTACAACCCCACAGAGTGCCGCCGCATGCTTTGGGAAGTTCCCGAGGCGGCGGCAGAGCGCGCGCATCGCGTCCCGCAAGAGCGGCGTTGCCGCAAGCGCGGCAAGCGTGAGAAACGGCGCATAGCGCAGCACATCGTAGAAGTCCGCGCGGCTGTAGAGCAGCGTGCTGCCGAGGCAAAACAGCCGCCCGAAGAAGGCAAACGCCGCGCGCGGGCTGTCCGCAAAGAAGAACACCCAGCCGGGCAGGACGAGCAGAAGCGTCGGCAGCGTGCCGATGCGGAACCCCTTGGCAAAGCAGAGCTTTTCGACGGCAAGCAGCAAAAAGAAGTATGCGCCCCAGAGGAGATAGCAGGCGGTCGCGCCGTGCCACAGCGCGGTGCAGAGCCAGACGGCGGCAAGCGACAAAAGCGTGCGCACCCGCCCCTGTCGACTGCCGCCGAGCGGCAGATAGACATGGCGGAAGAGCCATTTGCCAAGCGTGGCATGCCAGCGGCGGAAAAATTCGCCGACCGAGCGGCTCATGTAGGGATAGTCAAAATTCTCCGGCAAATCAAAGCCGAAGATGCCGCCGACCGCGACGGCAACATCCGAGTAGCCCGAAAAGTCAAAGTACAGGTACAGCGCAAAGGTAAGGAGCGTTGCCGCGGCGCCGAGCGCCGTGCCGTGCGCGGCAAAGTCGCGGTAGGCGGCGAGCAGCGGGTCGGCGAAGACAAATTTCTTCACCAGTCCCCGCGCAAGGCGGCAGACGGCATCAGCACGCCGTTTTGTGTCGTGCGGCGCAGCAAGTCCCGCGCGGAAAGCGTCAAAATCAAAGAGCGGCCCCATCGTCACCGTGGGGAAAAAGAGCAGATAGCAAACGGCTGCCGAAACGGACGGTTTCTCCCGCACATCGAGCAGAAAGCCGACGGCGCGGAGCACGAAAAAGGCAAGCCCCACCGGCGGGGAGCCGACCGCGCGGCAGAGAAAAAGGATGGCGACAAGCAGCGCCGCGCAAAGTCCGCGCGTAAGGCGGCGGCGTGCCGCAAACGCCGTGAGAGCGGCAAGGAGCGGCAGGAGCCATGCGGCATGCCCCGCCGCGAGAATGTAAAACGCAAGGTCAAGCGCAAGCAGCGCGTCGACGCGCGCCCGCGCGGGGAGCATCTGATATACGGCTGCCGCCGTCGGCAGGCAGAGTGCAAGGAAAGTCAGCGAAACGAGACGCATGGTTCGCCCTCACTTTTTTCATGCATTTTCTTTCCGTATATTATATAAAGCACTCTCATTATACATGAACGCACGCGAAAAAAAAAGACCTTTTTCGGTTTTGTCTTGAAAAAAGCCGCAAAAGCGCGTATACTATAGTTATAGAAAATCAAGAACCGCGAAAGCGGCAGAGGGAGGCTTCGTATGAACAAAAAAATTACCTTAGCCAAGGTCAAGGCAAAGCGTTTCACAAAAAAGGCGCGCGCGGCGCTTTCCCGCCGCTTTGATTTTACGCTTTCGCTGAAGAATAAGAAAGACCCCGAGCATCCCCTGCTCTCGCTGAACCTGAAGGGCGAAATCCCGCGCGAAGTCGTCGCCGTCCTCGCCCTGCTCGGCTTTGCCACCGCCCTCTGGACGCTGGTCAAACTGATTCGTAAATGTTTCTGAAAAAGCGCCTGTGCTTTCTCCACATTCCATTTTAGCAGCTATCGATACAACAACAAAACCGTCTGTGAAGCACTCTCGTGCCCCACAGACGGTTTTGTCTGTTTACCATTGCTTTGCAGTATCAATAAGCGATTACCGTACCTTTTTGGCCGCTTCCAAGCGTGCCGCCGTCCCGTGCGGTGTCACGATAATTTTGGCCGCCATAGTTGCCGGCCTTACCGCCTGCTCCGCCGTCACCGCCGTTTGCAACACTGCCGATTTGAGGATTGGTGATATTCAGCTTTGCATTATTTACAGCGCGCCCGGAAACCACAACAGTGGAACTGTATACATTGCCGCTTTTTCCGCCTCTGCCACCGGTGCCGCCATGCCCGCCATGACCATTAGCAGAGCCGCCGACGCCACCGGTACCACCTGCACCGCCGGTGCCGCCCATGCCGCTATCACCCGATTTTCCGGAGGTAACACTCAGCGTGGCCTCTTTGGCAACATGGTAACTATCTGCTGAAAAAGCAAGTCCGAATTTGCCGCCATTACCGCCGATGCCGCCTGTGCCGCCATTGCCACCTGTGCCGCCATCTTTACCCCATTTTTCCCGAATATTCCAGTCGTTTTTGCCGGTACCGCCGGTGCCGCCGGTACCACCTGTGCCGCCCATGCCGCCGGTGCCGCCAGCACCACCGCTCAAAATGCAAGCGCCACTTTGCGTGATTAAAGAAGACACCTTGATAGCGATACCGCCGTCACCGCCGTTACTTCCGGTCCCGCCGGGAAGTCCGGCAGTACCGGGACCGCCCTTATCCCCTTTATTCTGTCCGTCCGCTCCGCGGTTACCATCCGTGCCCTTTGCGCCTTTAGCACCATTGCCGCCATTGCCGCCGTATACAGTCAATGTCCCGCTAAAGTTCTGTGTAGAGAACTCGCTTGCGATAATACCAGTGCCACCGTTACCGCCGTTCTGACCTGCCTGCGCAGCATTTGCGCCGTTTCCGGCGGTCATGGTCATTCTGCCTGTGCCGGTAACTGTCAGCGCCGTATCCTCCTGCGACAGATTGACAATGTTTCCGCCTGCGCAAGATGTGCCAATCGAACAAGTCCCGACGACATCAATTGTCAAATCGACACCTTTGTCCTCATACAAGCCAATTGCAGCATTTTCATTCGTAATAAACTTGAAGTTAACAAACCGAATCGTCAGCTTTTGTCCCTTGGCGAACTGGCAGATATACATGCGGAAATTGGTGAAGGTCTTTGCCGTGTTACCGATAAAGATGATTTCCTTTGCGCTGTTATAAATATCGACATTGTTATACCGATTGCTTAACACATTCCGCGTCTTGTGATTCAGAAGATTTGTATCGCTTTCGTTTCTCCAGTCCAGAATGACACGCCCGCTCAGTCCCCACGGCGTGCTGTCAATAGAGTCGTACACCGTGCACAAATCCCACTTCGCATACAGCGTCACGTTTCGCGGTTGTGCTTTTAAATCGTTCACAAAAGGCTGCGTCAAAGCCGCATCCGCATACCAACCCAAGAAATGATTGTATTCCGGATAGGTTTTGTATTCTGGTGTTGCAAACGAGGTCGGCAGACTTTCCACCGTATAGGTTATCTGTTCCAATGACTTCCCGCCGTTTGTATTGAATGTCACCGTATACTCGTTTGCCTTCCAGACCGCGAACAGCTTAACGGTTCCTTTCGGCTCACCAGTCAGATTGCTGACTTTTGCAGCATTCTTGTACCCGCTCTCGGTTGCATTTTTGTCCGTGCTCCAACCGGCGAAGGTGTAGCCGGTGCGGCTGTACGCATTCGGACTCAGGCGTCCTTCCCGGTCATAGATGAATGTTGAGTTCTCCATTTTGCCCGCTGTTGCACCGTTGCCGTTATATACAACCGTATATTGGTTCGGTATCCACTTGGCATACAGGTTGCGGACATTGCTCTCCTGATTCGGATTCAGTTCCAGAATCGCGAGCGTGTTGTCCGCAGTAAAGCTGCGGGAGCCGTCCTTCGTCGTCCATTCCTCTGACAGGGTATAGCCTTCGCGCGTCCAATCAGGGAAAACGAGCTCGCCCTTTTCTGTTTTCACGGACAAGGTGACCTGCCCGAGGTTGGGTTTGGCGAGATCAAATTCATCCCCGACGGCGTAGGTGTTATCGCCGCATTTCCACTCCGTGACGGTGCGTTTCAGGGTGCTCTGCTTTGTCACCCCGTCGTTGCCGAAATCAAAATTAACAGGGTATTCCTTTTCGTTTGTCGGCAGTGGGATCTTCGTTGCCGTCGAGGCATATGCATCCGTCTGCGAATCGGCTCTCTCATCCACAAATGTGACCGTATTCAGCGACCAGTGGGCATACAGCGTTTGCGCCGCCTGCTGTGCGTCATAGGCGATGAGGTTGTCTCTGCCGACCCTGCTGCCGCCCACGCGGCGGGTATACCACCCCTCAAAGGTGTAGCCCGCACGCTCAAGCGGGTCAACAAACGCGCCGTATGTATTGCGGTTGCCGTCTGCATCGTAGAACGCCACGGTATGCTCTGCTGTCTTCAATGCGGCATCGTCACAGTTGGTATCCAGCACCAGCGTGAAGGTATTGTCAAGCAGGGATACGCCGTGCCCGCCGCCCAGCGCCTGCAGCATCAGAACAACATCCAGAATATCCACCCTGCCGTCACGGTTGACATCGGCATACTGCTTTTGCGATGCCTGACTTCCGTACACAAGCGTGCGCAGTAGCAGCACCGCATCCAGAATGTCAAACGCGCCGTCGTCGTTCAAATCCCCCGGCAAATGCGTCACCATACGGATGCTGCCGCTCTGCGTGACGAAGGGCTGCTTGACAAGCCCGCTGACGCCGTCCGCGTTATCCACCGCAAAGCCGCCGTTATCCGCGTTGTCGATGTCTGCGTTCTCGTCCGCGTGCGGGATGCCATAGGTCACGGCAACCGCATAGGTATCTCCGCATTTTGCATCCTGCGGAACTTCAAAGACAAGCTTCAGCAGATTGCCGCCGTCGGCATCCGCTTTTGCAATCACCTTGTCCGCTCTTGCCCAGCCGTAGGTACTGCCGTTTGCCACCTCGGTGCTGATGCGCAGCGCGTTTTCAAAGAAGTCCATATCCTCGCTGCCAATCAGCTTCAGCCGCGCGTCATACCGGATGGAAAAATGCGCGCCATACACGCCGGGGTTGTTCAGCAGCTGCACATAGACGGTCACCTTATCCCCGCCGTTTACGGCATAGCCGTCATTAACAAAGACGATCGGCACATCCGCATTGACATTTGCCTCTACATCCCGGCTGTCGCCGCAGCTCTCGCAGGCATAGCGGTACATCAGCACATCGTTGACCATGACCTCGGAAACCGTGAACTGATGCCGCTCTGTACTACCGCAGCCGTTTCGGTCACAGCGGTGCTCATCCGCGCTGTACTGCGCATAGTGATGCGTCAGTTTCGGGATGGCGGCGTCGGTCGCAAACACCTTGCCGCACACCGTGCAGTAGGCTTTTGCGGCTCTGCCCTCTGTTGTACAGGTGGGCTCGACCTTATCCGTATACGCAACGGTGTGGGAGCCGGTCGGGCGCTTATAATCCATTTCATAAGAGAAGCCGCACGTCCGGCATTTCACCGTCGTGTACCCGATTTCGGCGCAGGTCGGTTCTTTGACCGCGTCCACGACACAGTCCTTGTGCGCACAGCTGATCTCAAAGGCATGGCTGACGGTGAAATCGCCGTACCGCACCGTTACGACAGCGTTCTTGCTGTCCACCATCTCGTCCGGGAGCGTGATAGCATCGCCGGTCACCGTCACATAGTAGGGCTCGTCGCCGAACATATAGCGCAAGCGCAGACGAATGCCCGAAGTTCTGATTTTATCAAGCTCGGACACATCAAAGTTGTTGTCCGTGCCCTCCGCGGCGATAAATCCGTCAAATTCAACCGAGACGATGGGATTGGCGAGCACAGTGATGCCGGCAATTGTCGCGGGGACGAAGATTTTTCTGCCGTCCATAGTCGCCATAAGCAGCACGCGCACGGACAAATCCGTCTGCGGGTCATGCGCCTCGTTATGCGTGCGCAGACCGTACACGGCAACCACCGTATAGGGAACCTCTGTGCCATTGACTTTCAGCTTCATGCTGTCCGCCTGCAGCAGCTTGCTGCCCGCAGCATAGACCTTATCCTTGTCGTCGGCGACGGTTACTTCTGTCGTATACACCCTGCTCTGCGGGAATGCCGCCTCGATATCCGCCTCCGATGCGCGGATTTTTTGCTTTTCGGCTTCCTCTTCGATATGCGCCTCTGTAAATTCTTTCTTGTCCGCATCGGAAAGCGGGAGGTATGCGTCTTTCAGGTCCTCAAAATGCGTCGTATGCTTGACAACACCGGCGTGGTGTATCGCCTCCAGCGTTGTCTCCGGGCTCTCATCCGAATACACCTGTGTGACGATGTCGGACATCTGCAAAATCGGCGTTACCCTGCCAACGATGCCGCCTGCCCGAACCGTGACATACGGATAAATATCCTGCAGTTTCGGGTCAGCCTCCGCCACGGCATGCACCGTGATATTGGTCTTCTCCGACTGTTTTGTGACGATACATTGCGCAATTCTGCCGGTCGTGCTGCCGCAGATGCCGCCGACATAGACCGTCTGGCGGTTTGCCTTATCCTGCTCGCCCGCATAATGGCGCGAGGCGTTCACATCGATTTTGCAGTTCTGCACCTTCATGCGCAGAATGCCGCCTGCGTTGCTGCCGGCAACGCCGCCTGCATAAACCGTAATGTAGAAATTCTTCTTCGTGTTCTGCCGGTTGTAGGTCAGCGTGCTGTCTGTAATTCGGCAATTCTCGATTATACCGGCATTCTGCGCCGCGAGGATACCGATGTAAAAGCTGTTCTTCGACTGCTGTGCCTGTATGCGGTCCTTTTCCGATTCCGAGACGACGGTGATATCTTTCAGGCACAAATCGCGAACCTCGCCCTCCAGCATGGCAAAAAGACCGGTATAGTAGCTGCCCTGCACCGTCAGCCCCGAGATTGTATAGCCGCCGCCGTCCAGCGAACCGGTGAATGCGGTATACTTCGGCGTGCCGTCCTCGCGGAACGACGCCCCGATGGGGAGAATTGTCTCGCCGCCGCAGTCAATGTCCCCCGTCAGCCGATAGTGACCGTCGAGGTCATCCCACATGGCAAACAGCTGCGCCGCATTGTCAATCAGATACGGGTCGCTCTCGGTGCCGCTGCCGCCGCCGAAAGCGCCGACGGCAAAGTGAATGGTATAGAGTTCCAGTCCGTCATAAGATGCCGTTGCGGTCACCGTTTTCTCGGTGCCGACCGTGAAATACCCATCGCAGGCACCGAAGCCCGAGACCGTAAAGGTAAACAGGTCGGTGTTCAAATCAAACCAGTCGCACAGTTCAAGCGGCATCGGGTTCAGATAGACGGTCTGCCCTGTTGTGACTGCGGCGTAGGCATTTTCGTCCACGCGCATCTCGTAGAATGCTGCGGGCAAATCCGCATCATCCGCATCTGCAACGATATAGGAGCCGCCCATATTGGTGATATAGGCAAGGTCGCAGGCAAGCTGTCTTTGCAGTTTTTCCTCCTGTGCATCCAGCCATGCAGAAATCTCATTGATGTCGCCAAGCGTGACGCACTCGCCGGTCGAAGCATTGAAGCAATAGGTCGTGTTCGCATCCGGCTCCGTGCCCGCCGCAAAGCAGTCGGCATAGATCTGCACCTTTTGATAACAGTTGCATATCTCAATCAGATTCCCCGCCATCAGCGCCGTCTGATAGGCATCCAGCGCAAACAAAACGGCGTCAAGCTCCGGCGTCGAATCCGCGCCGACCAGGTCGGCGCGCGACACGAGATAATCATAGTAATACTGTACAATCGATCTGTCTCTGCCGCTTTCCGTCGGCAGGAGATACATATAGTAATCGGTCAGCGGCGTGCGCGCATCCGCCATCAGGCTGTTGTAGAGCGCATCGTACTTTTTCCGCAGCACGGCATCCGGTGCATTGTCAAGAATTGATGCAAGCAGAATGCTGTAGTACGCCTGCGCGCTGTTCGTATTCTCCGCGTCCGCACTGCCGTAGAGGTAATTTTTGAAGCGCTTATAGCTGAAATTGCCCTCTCCGCTGGCCATGAAGGTTCTGACCTCGCGCTTGGCATCCGCGTCCTCCAGTGCCGCAGGCGTGGCGCCGATGACACGGTCTGCCGTGGCATCGACTGCATCCGAGAGGGCATGCAGGTCTTCCTGAATGTCCGCAAGGCTCTCCTTCACCTGGCTGAACTGATCTTCCATGTCATCCTGCAGCCTTGCCACCTCGGACATCGGCTTAGAGCCGGGGATAATTCCCTCGACAAAATCAAATATCTTGTCAGAAACAGAACCCAAGCCGAATATGGATGCCAAACCATGTGCAATAGATTTGCCCGAGTCAAACGCAAACCGCGACCAATTTGCATCCTCGCCTTTCAATAAAGCCTGCCCCAGCGTAGACGCGGCATCCAACATGCCGAAAAAAGGCTCATATGTTTCCTTAACTTTTTCCTTGAATTTTTTAATCTTGGATTTTTCGGTCATTTTATTCAGCTTTGTCTGTATATTACTCAGCTGTGTAGAAATGTCCGTATAAGTCGCTCTCTCGTCTTTTTGCGCCGTTTCGGCAGCCGCTGCGGGAACAGCGGCTGTAAACAGTGCCGCCAGCAGAAGAATCAGCGCGAGTATTTTTATGCATATTTTATTCTTCATTATTTATTATTTCCTCCTGATTCCTGCATATAGACCACAACCGGCGTCACCTTCCGCAGCGGCGTGCCGTCGCCCTCATCAACCACCATGACGCAGTCCGCGCCGATGCGGAAAATGTTCTCATCTGCCTTCTTATTGTCGGTTGCCAGCACCAGTTTGTTAAA
Source organism: uncultured Eubacteriales bacterium (assembly GCA_934474225.1). Lineage (GTDB taxonomy): Bacteria > Bacillota > Clostridia > Oscillospirales > CAG-272 > UMGS902. The sequence goes on from CAKSLU010000013.1 coordinate 25,895, forward strand.
GAGCAGCGTGCTGTTTTCAATCGACAAACCGTTGATGGACGCCGCTGTGAACGACAGAATCTGCCCGCCGCTTTCACCGGAGACTTTGCATTTGCCCTGCCGAATGAGCGGCGTTTCTGTATTCGCCTCAGCCTTACTGATGCTGCCGGGCAGTCCGCGGCTGTCAATCGAAAAGTCAAGCGCGTACACGCGGCATTTCTTATTTGACACTTTCATCGCAATCTGCGCCGTGCGGCTGTTCCGCCCGTTTGCAAATCGCATGACCAGCACGGGTCTGTCAAAATCCGCGGCGGACGCATACTGTGCCGTCACCTCGAGGCTTTTCGTCACCTTGTCGAATGCCGTATCCCAGCCCGTAAATTCCTGCACCGCAATATCAAAGGTGCCGTCGTCATACGCGTCCCATGTAAACAGATAAGGTTCCGGCGTCGGTGCAGACGCTGCATAGCCATGTTCGACCTTCTCCGCGGCAATCACACTGCCGTCCGGCATGCAGAAGGTCACCGTGTGGTAAACAAACTGATATGTTGCATAGACGGTGACATCCGCCTCGACATTTGCATAGGCGTCCGTGTCCCAGCCGAAAAAGGTATAGCCTTCCCGAACCGGCGCCTCCGGCGGCGTTGCCGCATCGCCGGCATCCACAGTCTCGGTCTTCAGCACCGTACCGTCAAAATCCCTGAAGGTCACCGTATACTGCCGCACATACTGCGCCGTAACCGTGGCATCTTCCGTTGCGGTGTCCGGCATATTGTCCCAGCCGTTAAACCGACAATTCCGACGCACCGGCATCTCCTCAGGCGCCGTCACGGTTTCACCTGCGTCGAGCACCTGCAGGTTCAGCAGAGAGCCGTCGCTGTCTACAAACTGAATGAGGTAAAACGGAACATATTCCGCCGTAACAACGGTATCCGCCGTCACCGCCGTATATGTACCGCTCCAACCGGCAAAGCGATATCCCTCACGGTATGGCGCAAGCGGCGGTGTCGCATCCGCGCCGCAGGTGACGGTTTCGCGCTTCAGTTCCGCACCGCCTGCATCCGTAAAAGTGACTGTATATCGCGTCGGCTCGGGCGGCAATGCCGTCAGCTTCAGCGTCAGAATTACATCCGCAAGGCCGAGTCTGCCGTCACCGTTTACATCGCCGCCGGGCAGCGTTTCACCGTCCAGCACCGCATGCAGCACGAGCAGCGCATCCGCGATGTCGCAGACGCCGTCCCCATTCACATCGCCGCGCACGCTGTCATAACCGGCAGCAGCGACAACCATGCAAAATGCCAGCAGCATTGCAAGAAGAACGGCAGTCGGCATTTTCCTCAGGTTTTTCATGTTTTTCTCCTTGTTGTATATGCGTAATTTGATTTGTCAATGCAAATATGCGTCCGTCTACATTTTAGTACAAATATTTACTAAAGTCAAGAGCAAATTTGTTTCGGCATTAAAATGAGATTATACTTCGCCAAAAGGAGAGCACCATGTCGATCGTTGCCAAACGCATCCGTGACCTTCGGGAGGATCACGACTTGACGCAGCAGGATGTCGCAACTTATCTCGGCACATCGCAGACGATGTATGCCCGCTATGAGCGGGAAGCCAATGAACTGCCGATTCGCCACCTCATCAAATTATGCAAACTGTATGATGTCAGCGCCGATTTTATTCTCGGGCTACGCGAACATGACACCTGACAGTCCCGCAAAAAGCTGCCGCGTGCGCACCGGTCGGGCGCATTCCGGATGCATGTGAAAAAATCTCCGAAACGCACTGCGTTTCGGAGATTTTTCTTTTATTCTGCCGTCTTGGCGGTAACCGCCTCGGCGTAGCGGACGCTTTCCATTGCGTCCTTGGCGTAGTGGTCCGCGCCGATGCGCTCGGCGTAGGCTTTTGTGAGCACCGCGCCGCCGACCATCACGCGGCACCACGGCGCGCGCGTGCGAAGCAGGCGAATCGTCTCCTCCATGGCGGGCACGGTAGTGGTCATCAGCGCGCTCAGCCCGACGAGCGGCGCATGCCGCTCGACCACCGCATCCGCGACCTTCGCGGGCGGCACATCGCGCCCGAGATCCACGACCGCAAAGCCGTAGTTCTCCAGCAGCAATTTGACGATGTTCTTGCCGATGTCGTGGATGTCGCCCTCCACGGTGGCAATCACCACGGTTGCACGGCCGCCGCGCTTGCCCTCCGGCATCGCCGCCTTGATGACCTCAAAGGCGGATTTCGCCGCCTCGGCGCTCATCAGCAGTTGCGGCAGATAGACCGTTTTTTGCTCAAAGCCCTCGCCCACGCGGTTGAGCGCCGGGATGATTTCGTCGTTCACCAGCGTGAGCGGCGGCACCGTAGCAAGACTTGCGCGCGTAATCTCGCCCGCACGCTCCCGCATGCCCTTGACAATGGCGTATTGCAGCGGGGAGAGCGCCGTGCCGTCCGCCGCAGCGCCCGCCTGCGCCGCAGGCGCGGTCTGCGCTGCGGGCACGGCTGCGGCAAAATTTGCGGCGGCGCTGATATAGCCGAGGCAGTTTGCGTCCAGCCCCTTGAGCGCGCGGTAGGTGTGATAGACCCGCATCATCTCGTCCGAATAGGGGTTCATGATTGCGGCGGACAGCCCGTTTTCCAGCGCGAGCGCGAAGAACACGCTGTTCACGGTGTCGCGCGCAGGCAGACCAAAGGAGACATTCGACACGCCGAGCGAGGTGTGGCAGCCAAGCTCGTCCCGGATACGGCGGAGCGCCGCCAATGTGGTGAGCGCCGCGTGGTCGTCTGCACTGACCGTCATGGCGAGGGTGTCAAAGAGCAAATCCTTTTTGTCGATGCCATAGCGCTCTGCCTCGGCGAGAATCTTCTTCGCGATGGCAAAGCGCCCCTCCGCCGTCGCGGGGATGCCATCCTCGTCCAGCGTGAGCGCCACGACGATGCCGCCGTACTTTTTCACCAGTGGGAAGACCGCCTCCATGCTCTCGCGCTTGCCGTTTACCGAATTGATGACGGCCTTGCCGTTGTAGCGGCGGAGCGCCGCCTCCATCGCGCGGGGATTTGCCGTGTCGATCTGGAGCGGCAGGTCGGTCACGGCCTGCAATTCGCAGACCACGTGCGGCAGCACGGCGCACTCGTCGATGTCGGGCAGGCCCGCATTGACGTCGAGGATGTGCGCGCCCTTCTCCGCCTGCGTGACACCCTCGGAGAGGATGAAATCGAGATTCCCCTCGCGCAGCGCCTCCTTGACGCGCTTTTTGCCCGTGGGGTTGATGCGCTCGCCAATCAGCACCGGGTCGTCGCCGAGCCGCACAGCGTGCGTGTAGGAGGAGGCGACGCTCAGGTGTTTCGGCGCAATCGGCACAGGTGCGACGTCCGCCACCGCAGCAGCCAATGCGCGGATGTAATCCGGCGTGGTGCCGCAGCAGCCGCCCGCGGCGCGCACGCCGCGGCGCACCGCGGCCGCCACCTCAGCGGCGAACGCCTCGGGTGTGACGTTGTAGACCGTCCTGCCGTCCACCGCCTGCGGCAGCCCCGCGTTCGGCTTGAACAGCACCGGCACGGAGGCGCAGGCAAGCAGCTCGTCCATCACGCCGCGCAGCTCGGCGGGACCGAGCGAGCAGTTGGCGCCGAGCGCCGTGACGCCCATGCCCTCGAGCATGGCAACCATCGCAGACGGCGTCGCCCCGGTCATCAGCTTGCCGTCCGCGCCGTAGGCGTTGGAGACGACGACCGGGAGGTCGCAGTTTTCGCGGGCGGCCAGCAGCGCCGCCTTGGTCTCGTAGCTGTCGTTCATCGTCTCGATGAAGACGAGGTCTGCGCCGTACTTTGCGCCGAGGCGCACCGTCTCGGCAAAGGCGGCGACCGCATCCTCAAAGTCGAGCGGACCGAGCGGGCGCAGCAGTCTGCCCGTCGGTCCGACGTCGAGCGCGACAAACTTCTCGCCCGCCGCCGTCGATGCGGCGCGTGCCGCTTTTGCGTTTGCAACAGCGGCGGCGATGATTGCCTCCAGCTCGTCCCGGGCGAATTTCAGCGGGTTTGCGCCGAAGGTGTTGGCGCAGACGACATTGCTGCCCGCGTCAAAATACGCCTTGTGAATCGCGGTGACCGCGTCGGGGTGCGAGAGATTCCAGCGCTCGGGATACTCGCCGGGCGCAAGACCGCGCGCCTGCAAGAGCGTGCCCATGCCGCCGTCCAGCAGGACGATATGGCTTTTCAGATAGTCCGTGAATGTCATCGTGTTTCTCCGTTTTGTATACCGGCGGCGTGCGGAATGCCCGCAAACGCCGTCACCGATTTGCCGGGCGACATCAAAAGGCTGTCGCCGAGCGTCAGTCCAATCTGCCGCTCACAGTCGAGCAGGGCGAAAATGTCCTTCTGCACGTCCAGCGCAAGGTCGCCGTAGCCGGGGCTGAACCGTGGGCGCAGCCCCCGCCCCTCTGCCGCCGCGCGCGCCGCGCAGAAGGCGTCGCACAACGCCTCGATGCGCTCCGCGCCGATGCCCTGCAAAAGCAGCGCCCGCGCGGGCGAGAGCCGCGCGTATCGGACGAGCAGGCGGTCGATGCCCGCGCCCACCGTGGCGGCGAAAAGAATCACCGCATCGCAGCCGGAAAGGTTCTTTGCAAGCCCTGCCGAGGTGCACGCAAACGCGCCGAAGTCGCACACGTCGCCGCGTATCGCGACCGGGAGACGCGCGTAGCAGACGCGGTAGGTGAGTTTGTCCCACACCTCGTCCGCGGCGGCGTCGAGCAGCGCTTCAAGTTCTGCGCCCGCGTCCGCGCCGCATCCGGCGTAGCGCAGCGCCTCCCGCCGCGAAAACGGGGGCGGCGCAAAGGTCGCGGTCAGCACGGCGGGGGTCATCTGCCGAGGATGGCGGACAGGTTGCCGAGGATGGCGGCGGCGATGTCCGGCTTGTTCATCGAATAGACATGGACGCAGGTGATGCCGTTGGCATAGAGGTCGATAATCTGGTCGGTGGCATAGGCGATGCCCGCCTGCTTCATGGCGGCGGGATTGTCGCCGAACTTGTCCACAAGGCTCACAAACCGCCGCGGCATAAACGAGCCGGACAGCTCAATCGCGCGGGTGAGGTAGCTGCGGTTGGTGATCGGCATGATGCCCGCGATGACCGGCACGGTGATGCCCGCCTCGCGGATTTTATAGAGAAAGCTGTAGAGCAGATTGTTGTCGAAGAACATCTGCGTCGTGAGAAAATCGCAGCCCGCATCCACCTTTTCTTTCAGGCAGCGGATGTCCTCTGCCCGGCTGTGGCTCTCGGGGTGCACCTCCGGGTAGCACGCGCCGCCGATGCAGAGGTCGGGCGCGGCTTCGCGCAGCTCGCGGACAAGCTCGGCGGCGTAGTGATAGTCCCAGCCGCTGCGGTCGGCGTCCTTTAGTTCGGGCGGCACGTCGCCGCGCAGCGCCATGACGTTTTCGATGCCGCGGGCGCGAATTGCCGCAATCCGCTCGTGCACGGTCTCGTGCGTGGAGGACACACAGGTGAGGTGCGCCAGCGTCGGCACGCCGTAGCGCGCCCGGATGTGCGCGGCAATGTCCAGCGTATAGGCGCTCGTACCGCCGCCAGCACCATAGGTGACGCTCATGAAGGCGGGGTGCAGCGCGGCAATCTCTTCGGTCGCCGTGCGGACACTGTCAAAGCCGGACTCGGTCTTCGGCGGGAAGACCTCGAAGGACAGAATCGGTTGATTTTTGGCAAGCAGCGCTGTGATTTTCATAGATGCATTCCCCCGCATGTATACTTGCCTGTATTATACCGCGTCCCGCCGCGCAAATCAAGCAGTTTGACACGCAGCAGCAAAAAAGGACTGCCGAAGCGGTCCTTTTTTACGGTTATCTGAATTTCAGGGAACGGCTACGCTGAAGCGGGCGGCAAAATCCGAGAGCGTAAAGGGCGCGACCTGCTTTGCATTCTCCGCCATGCGCGCGGCAAGCGACGCGGCGTCCTCGCCGGTGTCGCAGAAATAAGCGTAGTCCAGCGCGCCGTTCGCATTCAAATCGGCAAAGCTGCGCTGCGTCGTCACACCGAAGCTGAATTTGCCGTCCCGAAAAGCGACGCTGCCCTCGAGTTCGAGAAGTTCGTCCGCACCGACCAGATACGCGAAGTTCGGATGCCCGCAGGCATACTTCTTCGGCCAACAGACAAAGTGCAGGCTGTCGCCGCCGTCCGTGAGCAGCACCACCGGCTCGTTGCAGTCGGCATCGGTCGCCACCGCGGAGAAGGTCAGCTGCGTGATGCCCGCCGCATCAAATACATAGTTCTCGACAATCTCGGATGGCATCGTATAGGTCAGGACGGTCACGCCGCCGACGGCAAACAGCTCGACGCCGCCGTTTGCAAAGTGCGTCTGGCGCGGCGCGTCAAACGCGATGCGGTGCTCGCCTGTCACAGCGGCGGTCACCTCGATAATCCTTTCGTTCTCCGCCATCAAGTCCACCTGCATCTCCAGCGTGACGGCGCCGAAGGTCGCGGTGAATTTGCCCGCCTCCGGATGCAGCTCGGCGATGCCCGCCTCTATGGCGGCAATGCCGTCCCGCACATCGCCCGTCCACACAAATGCATCCTTCTCCGCATTCACGCGAAAGCCGTTGATTTCGGTCCCGGACGCGACCACAGTCGATGCGGTCATCTCTGCCGAGGCGGTCGTCGGTTCGGTCACGGCGATATCCGATGCCGTGGTCCCGACGGGTGTACCGGCACAGGCGGCGAGCGACGCGGCAAGCAATGCCGCAAGGCATGCGGCGAGAAGCTGCTGCTTCATCATAGTCCCTCTGAATCATTTGCATTTTTCAGTTTCTATGCAAATGATACCATCAATATCTGCATTTGTCAATCCACATATTCACACTTCACAGCAGCGTCTCGCGGGCACGGACGGAGTTGGGCAAGAGGTCGGCGGGCGGAATGTCAAAAAGCGTGCGGCAGCCGACCTCGCCGCGCGCGGCGGCGCGGCAGACGGCGCGCGCGCAGGCGACCAGCACCCCGCCGGTGAAGGCGGGGTTAGACGCGAGGCGCAGCGAAAACTCCATGCCGCAGTCCCCGCCCGCGTCCCCATTTCGGAGCACGCAGCCGCCGTGCGGCAGGGCGGCATGGTCGCGTGCCATTTCTTCCGCCGTGATAAAATGCACCTCGGTGTCGTAGTCGGCAAAGTAGGCGGGCATGGTGCAGATCGCGTGCGCGACGGCATCGGTGTCGGCGTCCGGCATCGGCACGACATAGCACACGCGCCGATGCATCGCGCGCGGCGAGAGCGGCGGCGTCTCCCCTTTGCGCACGGCGGTGAGCGCATCGACGACGGGCAGTGTATACGCCCGCGCGTCCGCCACGCCGGGCACGCGCCGTGCCGCGTCCGAGTGCCCCTCGCTGACCCCCGCACCCCAGAAGGTGTAGGTCTTGCCGCGCGGCAGTGCCGCCTCGGCATACAACCGCATGAGCGAGAAAAGGCCGGGGTCCCACCCCGCCGAGATCAGCGCAACCTTGCCGCCCGCGCGGGCGGCGGCATCCACGGCGGCAAAGTGCGCCGGAATCTTCGCATGCGTGTCAAAGCTGTCCACCACGGAAAAGTCGCGGGCAAGCTGCGGTGTCTGCCACGGCAAATCATCCGCGCTGCCGCCGCAGAGGAGGAGTACATCAAACGCCCCCCGGTGCGCCGCGACGCTGTCCGCCGCATACACGGGCACGCCGTCCGGCACGCCGCAGAGCGCGGCGGGGTCGCGCCGTGTGAAAATGCCGCACAGCTCCATGTCCGCCGCCGCCATCGCTGCCGCCGCAGCGCCCCGCCCGAGGTTGCCGTAGCCGAAAATACCGATTCGCATCATAAAAAAGCGCTCCTTTGCATGGAAATGATGCTCCATTCTATGCAAAAGAGCGCGGCAAAACGACCGTTTCAGGCGTTTTCCGTGACAAATTTCAAAAAGCAGCGGGTGACGGGGGACAACAGCGCGGAGGGTTTTGCCGCGATGCCGACCGTGCGATAGACCGCGGGCGTGAGCGGAATCTGCACGACATCAAACGCATAGTGCCGCAGCGTCATGGCGGGGAAAATGCTGACGCCGAAGCCGCTCTCCACCATGGCAAGCGCCGAAATATCGCTGTTTTGCGCATAGCGCACGGGCGGCAGCGCGCCGATGTGCGGCAGCACGTCCCGCGCAAACACGTTGCCCTCGGCAACGAGCGGATAGGCGCGCAGCTCCTTCACCGTGACCGACGACCGCCCCGCCAGCGGGTGCGCGCCAAGGAGAGCATCTTTCTCGGCGGGCTGCGCCCGGTCGTGCTGACCGCCTCGCTCTGGCTCTTCACGCGGGTCTCGCTCGACCTTGCCTGGTACGCCTACCTGTTCACGGACACGCTCGTCGCCCTCTGCGGCGTGGTTTTGTACATCCGTGAGGTCAAAACATGGAAAGAAGAATAGGGGCACTATAGGCTCCCCTGTGCAAGGGGAGCTGGCGGCAATAGCCGCCTGAGGGGTTGTTCCTTTACCGTGTAACAATCCCTCCGTCATGCTACGCATGACGCCTCCCTTTACACAAGGGAGGCTCAGATGCGGTGGGAGCAAGCCCCCGCATGACGGTATGCACACAGTTCCCACCATTCCGTAGGGGCGACCATTGGTCGCCCGCCCCTGCCGAGGCGAAAACGGGCGACCAATGGTCGCCCCTACAGATTTGTACGATTTTTGTATCATCCCCCACCAAAACAGCCGCGCGACCTTACGGTCGCGCGGCTGTTTTCAGTCAAAGTACGCGGACGGGGACACGCCGTAATACTTCTTGAACACACGCGAAAAATAGCTCGTGCTGGAAAACCCGAGGTAATCTGCCGCCTGGTTCACATTCATATAGGTATTGCGCAGCAGATAGGCGGCGTGCCGCATGCGCAAATCAAGGATGTAATCGCCGATGGTCGTCTGCATGTACTTGCGGAAGACCCGCATGCAGTACTGCTTGGAAAGTTCTGTTTCTTTACAGACATCCGCCAGTGTGATATTCTGCATATAGTGGTCGCCGATGTAGGCCACGATTTTCGCCACCGCGGCGGGCACGGGCGTGCGCTCACGAAACTGCTCGCAATAGCTCTGCGAGATGCAGAACATCAGCTCCGAAAAATGCAGCGACAGCAGCACCGTCATCTTCTCGGCATAGCGGCGCTGCACATCGGCGCACTTGCGCAGCAGCAGCTCGGCGTTCTGCCGTCCGTCGCCGAGCGCGATTTTGTGGTCAAACACCAGCGATGGCTCCTCATAGCGGATCAGCCCGTAGAACGGCTTGCCGACCGGCACGGCGTCAAAGGGCTTGACGCTTTCGTCCGGGCGGGCGGGCAGAAATTCACCGTCAAAATGAAAGAAGGTGTACTCGCAGAAGTCGTCGGTGTGCGGACGGTAAAAACTCCCCTTCGGCACAAGGGCAACATCGCCCGGCGCAAAGTCAAAATCCTGCCCCTCGATGGTAAAGCGGCAGCTGCCGCGATGAAACACCACCAGCATGTTGATGCCCATCCGTCTGCCGTCGTGGCTCCAGCCGGAAGCCTCCCGCACCTTGCCGGTCATGCTGACAAACGGCAGGCGTGAAAAGTCATATCGGAACATGTACATCCCTCCCCAAACTCAGTATAACGCATGTGCGCAAAAAAGAAAATAGGCATTTTGCATTTTGTTTCACATTTTTCAAATATAGGCTATATGCGTGTATTGCGACGCTCTTCTTCGCGGCTGTATAATAAGATTGAAAAGAGAATCCAAAGCTATGTTATCTTTGGACAATATCAACGAAGGGCGGAGCACTTACATGCAAATTTCCACGAGATTCTTACGATTTGAGCTGGATGCGGACGGCGGAAACGCCGGTTTCATTCAGGACGGACAAGAGGCAGGCGCGGTACGCGGCAGCGACTTCTGGCGTCTGATTCTCGACGACGGACTGCGCACCGAGATTCCGGTGCGTTCCTCAAAGCAGCGCGGTAAAGCCACCTTGGAAGGCGGCGTGCTGACCGTGCACTACGACAAGCTGGTCTCGGACTACGGCGACAGCTATGCCATCTCCTTCACCGTGACGGTAACGGAGGAGGACGGGCTTCTGCGCTTTGTCCCCACATTGCAGAACAACACGACGGATGTGCGCATCAACGAGTGCTTCTGCCCGCTCTGCGACTTTGAGACGCTGGGCGGCGACAAGGCAAAGGACGCGCTCTATCTGCCGAACGGCCTCGGGCGGCGCATCGAAAACCCCTGGGCGCACCTCGAAAGCCTGACCGGCAACTATTATGCGCACGACACCAGCGAGATTTTCATCCATTTACATTATCCGCGCGCGTCGATGGGCTGGTTCGGCATTGAGAGCGGCAGCCGCTTCCTCTATGTCGCCCGCTACGACCCCGAGATGCGCCACTGCTTCATGACCGTGCGGCAGCGCATCCACCACACGCCGCTCGACCTCATGGTCGGCTTTGACCACTTTCCGATGGCGCATCCCGGCGAGCGTCTGACGCTGCCGCCCGTGGTGGTCGGTCTGCTCGACGGCGACTGGCGCTGCGCCGCGCGCCGCTACCGCGCATGGGCGGACGCAAATTTTTTCAAGATTCAGCCGAAGGCGGACTGGGTGCAGAACCTGACGGGCTGGCAGCGCATCATTCTGCGCTCCCAGTACGGTGAGGACTACTACACGGCACGCGACCTGCCCCGCCTCTACGAGGAAGGCGCAAAATACGGCATTCACACACTCTTCCTCTTCGCCTGGTGGCGCGAGGGCATGGACCGCGCCTACCCCATCTACAAGGAGCCGTATGCCGGCGCGTTTGACGAGCTGAAGAAGAACATCCAAAAGGTACAGGATATGGGCGGCCGCGTCATTCTCGAGTGCAACTGCCACTTCCTTGACCCCCAGGGCGACTACTACAGACAGTACGGCGACGAGGTGAAGATCCTCGACATCAACGGCAACGAAGTGCGCCCCGCCTTTGCCTACCCCGGCATGGGCGAGTTCCGCGCCACCTACGGCGCAAAGCAGTTCCCGCTCTGCTGTGCGGGCACGGTGCGCTGGCGCGAACAGCTGATGGCGCAGATGCGGCAGCTCCGCTCGCTCGAGGCTGACTGCCTCTTCGCCGACTGCTACGGCGGAACGCCCTATCAGCCCTGCTTCAACCACCGTCACGAGCACGGGCTGCGCATCGACGAGGAATGGATTTACCACCGCAAGTTCTTTGACAAAGCCGTTGCATATTGTAAGGAAGAAAACCGCGTGTTTGCCGCCGAGGTCGTCACCGACATCGCCGCCGCCTACACGCAGTTCATCCACGGTCTTGTCAATGTGGACTTCAAGGTGGGGAGCGACGCCTTCCCGGCGCTGTTCCGCTACACCTTCCCCGAAGTCATCACCACCGAGCGCGGCATCCGCCACGAGGAGGGCGACTTTGCAAGGCAGATGCGCTGCGCACTGGTCAGCGGCGTGCGCCTCGACGCCGAGCTGTATGTCTGCCGCGCCGACCTCAGTGCATCGCCGAAATACGCCGCCGAGGTCAAGCGCTACACCGACATGCAGACCGAATACGCCGAATACCTCCTGCGCGGCAAGTTCACCGTGCTGGATGTAAGCCCCCTGCCCTACTACATCAAGCGCGGCGAATTCTACAGCGAGGACGGCACCAAGGTGCTGCGCATCCTCTACAACGCGGCAAAGGAGACCACCGAGACGGTGTGCGGCGTGTCCCTGCGCCCGGATGAAATGCGGTTTGATATTTTCGAGAGTGAAAGCTATGAAAAGGAGATGAACCCCTGATGAAAAAAACACTTGCCCTGCTGCTTTCGGCAGCGATGCTGCTGCCGCTCTTTGCATCCTGCGGCGACAAGCCGGACGCCACCGACGACTCCGCCGAGACAACGGTGCAGACCGAGCCCGTCGTCACCGAGGACACCCCCGATGTGCCCGACGCCGCAGAACTCAACATCGGCGGCGACTTCAACATCCTCGTTGCGGGCAACTGGGCGTGGAACGACTATGAATCCGACGGTACGGACGGCACAGTCGTGGACAGCGCCATCTTCCGCCGCAACAAGTACATGCTGGACACCTACGGCGTGGATGTCAAAAACGAGGACATCGTGGAATATTCCACCGCAATGGGCAGCGGCAAGGGCTACATGCGGCTGTACACCGGCTACATGTCGGGCACAAACGAGTTTGACGCCGCGATGATCGGCACCTACGATGTGGCGACGCTGGCATACAGCAGCGTGCTCGAAGACCTGCACGAAGTCCCCTACATTGACCTGAGTAAAGACTACTGGGATCAGAAAGCCAACGAGGACCTCACCATAAACGGCAGAATGTTCTACACCACGGGCGAGATTTCCCTCTCGGACAACCGCAGCACGAATGTCCTGTTCTTCAACAAGGAGATGATCAAGGCATACGGGCTGGATAATCCCTACGAGCTGGTGCGGAACGACGAATGGACCTTTGACAAATTCGCCTCGATGGTGAAGACCGTGGGCGAAGACCTCGACCAGAACGGCGAATACGATCAGAACGACTGCTTCGGTCTGCTCTCCGCCAACGACGACAAGCTGGCGATGCTGGCGGCGGCGCGTGAGCGCATCGCCACCATCGGCGAAGACGGCAACATCGCGCTGACGCTCTACAACGAGCGCACCGTGAGCATCTACGACAAGTACCTCGCGCTCTGCGGCGACTACAGCCACACCTTCAACTGGCAGTTTGACTACCGCACGGGCAAGAGCGGGCTTGTCGCCTCCAACGAGGAGCGCGTCGCCATGATGAACTCGAACCGCGCGCTCTTCTACCCCCACATGATGTTCTACATGGACTATCTGCGCGACATCGAGACCGACTTCGGCATCCTGCCCTTCCCCAAGTTTGACGAGACGCAGGAAGAATACGGCCATGCGGTCAGCGCATGGCACTCGGAGTTCCTCTGCGTGCCGCGCGGCGTCGCCGACCTCAGCCGCACCGGTCTTGTGCTCGAAGTGCTGGCATACCAGGGCAAGAAGCTGCTGACCCCCGCGTACTACGAAAAGACGCTGGTTGGGCAGTATACCCGCGACGAGGAGAGCGCCGATATGCTGGACATCATCTTCGCCACCCGCGTCTTTGACGTCGGCATCTACTACGACCTCGGCGGCTACAAGGACAAGATCTGCTCCATGCTGCGCCTCGGCGACACGCTGACCAATGTCTATGAGACCAACCGCGGCGCTGCCGAGCGCAAGTTGGAGGGCATCAACGAGCTATTCCGCGAAAGCACCGCCGACTGAGCGGCGCCCGGATTTACCTTGCAAACAGCATAAAAAAACGATATAATAAAAAGGAGATTGCATCATGAAACGCACACGCATCTTACTTCCGCTCTTTCTGCTGCTCCTTGCACTCTGCGCCCTGTCTGTCGCCGCATCGGCGGCGGACAGCACCGTCGTATTCTTAGCAGACGGCGGCAGCGGCGACGGCTCGACAGCGGAAAGCCCGGTCGGCACGCTCACGGCAGCCTATGACGCGCTCGACCTCACAAAGGACTGCACGGTCGTGCTCTGCGGCAAGTTTACGCAGGAAAAAGGCGTCAACTTTACGCGCAAAGCCGCCTACACCGGCTCGGTCACGCTGACCAGCGTATATGGCGGCGTGGACTACCGCGAGAGCGGCGCTGTCTACGAGTTCAACAACA
>CAKSLU010000014.1 GCA_934474225.1 uncultured Eubacteriales bacterium
GCTCTTCGGTGCGCTCTGCATCTATCGTCGCCGCGCAGTGGAGAATGCGGAGAAACCCATTGTGTTTGCAAGGCTCGGCAGCGTGCTGAAATACCTGCTGGTTTTTGTCGTCACCGTCTATGCGGGGCTGTTCTTTGAGGCGGTCTCGGGCGGCGGCTGGATTGTTTTCGGATTTGCCAGCGGCGGGCTGCTCTCCTTCCTGCTCGGCAACACGATTTTGGAAAAGTCACCGAAGGCGATGTTCAAAGGATGGCGCGGGTTTATCATCTTTGCGGTCGCGTTTGCGCTGTTCTTCGCCGCCTTCAGCCTGGATGTGTTCCACACCATCGACCGCGTGCCCGAGGCGGAGGATGTCACGCGCGCCGAAGTGCGCATCAGCCGCTTTGACCGCAATACGACCGTCACCGACCGCGAGACGGCAGTTGCGCTCTGCACGCTGATTGAGAATCAGATTGCGGCGGATAATGCGCCGCTTGCAAACAGAGCGCGCGGGGATAACGACGGTTTCTATATGGAGACCGTGCTGTACACGCGGTTCGGCATTCCCGTGGCGCGCAACTATTATGTGGAGAAGAGCACGGACGGTGCACGGGAATTCCTGCGGGCGTATGCCGATTCCGGCGCGGTGGACGCATTGCTCACCACCGGCGACGCTTTCGCCGCGCAGGGCAGCTACAGCGTTCGCACGGACACCACCATCGACGATGAAAACGCCACCCTGCAATTTGATTTTGCGGCGTTCTGGGAGATTTACCGCCGCGAGATCGGCGCGCTGAACTACGAGCGCCTGTCCATGCCGCCCATCGGCCGAGTTAACATCTGGGATGTCACGGACGAGTACGGCAGAGGGCTTTACAACGAGTGGGGCGCGATGTGGAGCGACTTTCCGCTCTACGCCGACATGCAGGAGACGATCGCCTTCCTGCGGCAGGCTGTCGATGCGGCGGGCATCTCACTTGTCCCCGAATACGGCGAACTCACCGGCGCTGCCGTGATGCGCGTGACCGGCGACGGAACGCCCGCGACGATCGGGGGCGCCGAGCAGGCGGCGGCAGCCGAGATGTATACGGAAGCGACCGCGAGGGATACGGACATCGTTGAGCCCGACGGCTATCCGACGGCAGAGCTTGATGCCGCCGAGGCGGAAGCGCTGCTGCCGCATCTCGTGCGCATCTATGTGCCGCTCTGCTCGGTCTTCGTGGACATTGACACGGAATATATCGCCATCCTGCGGTACGAGCGCCCGCTCGACGCCGAGGAGCAGAAGAAATACGATATGGAAGTTACCGAAACCACCCGCCGCTGCAACTTCGTCGCCGGCAGCGTCCCCGAAAGCATCAAAACAAAACTCAAATAAAACAAATCCCCGCACGGTCACCCGTGCGGGGATTTGTTTTACCCAAAGGGGAAGAGAAGCACAAGAAACTGTAGGGACCATGGCGTCTTGGAACACGATGTGTTCCGGTCGCCATGCCTCCTACCGGGTATGCCAGAAGATGCGCACCTTCGTAGGACGCCGTTCTGTTTCCCGCCGTGTCACTAACTAAGGAGATGCGGCATTGCGGCGTCTCACACCAGTCCATACAAAATCGCCTTCACTTCTTCTGCGGTTTCGGCGGCGTTGATGGCGCCGCGGGCGGCGGCGGCGCCGGGAAAGCCGTGGATGTAGTAGGCGATCAGCTTGCGCGCCTCGCGTACGGCGACGGCGGCGGGCTTGTCGGCGCACATCAGGTCGAGGTGCTCGACTGCGGTGTCGATGATTTCCCGGTCGGTGGGCGGCGTGAAGGGGACGCCGTCGATGTCGGCGCGCAACTCGTCGAAGATCCACGGGTTGCCCATCGCGCCGCGCGCGATCATCACGCCGTCGCAGCCGGTCTCGCGGAGCATGCGCCATGCGTCCGCCGCCGAGAAAATGTCGCCGTTGCCGACGACGGGGACGCGCACCGCCGCCTTGACCGCAGCGATCACGGAGAGATCGGCGCGCCCGGCGTACATCTGTTCGCGCGTGCGTCCGTGCACACAAATCATCGAAGCGCCCGCGTCCTCGAGGTATTTGGCAAGCGCGGGCGCGTTTTTGTGCGCGTCGTCAAATCCGGCGCGAATCTTGACCGTGACCGGGAGGTTTACGGCCTTGACCACCGCGCGCACGATCTCCGCCGCAAGCGCGGGATTGCGCATCAGCGCGCTGCCCTCGCCGTTTGCGACGATTTTCTTCACCGGGCAGCCCATGTTGATGTCGATGGCGGCGGGGATGCGCACATCGTCTGCCAGCGTGCCGGTGGCAATGCGGCGTGCCGCCTCCGCCATCATGGCGGGGTCGTGCCCGAAGAGCTGGATGGCGATGGGCATTTCCGCTTCGTCAAAGCGGGCAAGCGCGGGCGTCTTTTTGTCGCCGTAGCAGATGGCGGCGGCGCTGACCATTTCGCTGCACAGGTATTCCGCGCCGTGCGCGCGGCAGAGCGTGCGGAACGCGCGGTCGCTCACCCCGGCAAGCGGCGCGAGGCAAAGCCCGTGCGGAATCTCAATATTTTGTATCTTCATCGGTTTATCCTCATAGCATTTCCCTTATTGTACCGTTTTTGCCGTGCGCTGTCAATGTTTTTGCCGGATTTTGAGGGTTTCATTCGTCCGCGTAATATGGTAAAATAGGTAGGAGCAAGCCGATTCTGCATCGTTTTGTCACCTCCGTGCGGCTTGCAACAACTTCGGAGGACAAAATCATGAATCAGAACTTGAAGCGAATGCTTGCCGCGCTCGGCGCATCGGCTGTGCTGACGCTCGGCGCGGCGGCGCTGGACGGCGGCACCGTGCGCGTGAACACCGCGCTCAATGTGCGCAGCGCACCCACCACCGCATCGGCGGTGCGGGGAAAACTGCAATCGGGGCGCAGTGTCACCCTCTATGAGAAAAGCGGAAACTGGTGGCGCATCGGTTATGCCGGGGGGAGCGGGTATGTCTACGCCGCGTACATAGAGGAACAGCATCTCGCCGTGCGCTATGTCCGCACACACGGCGGCAATCTCCATGTGCGCGCGGCGGCAAGCACCGCGTCGGCAGTCATCGACAGCCTGCCGAACGCTTCCGCCGTGCTCATTCTCGGCGTGGAGGGCAATTTTGCCAAAGTGCTGCTCCCGGATGAGCGCACCGGCTATGTCTCGCGGGACTATCTTGTCATCGCCGCGCCTACAGCGGGGAGCGACGCCGTGACGCTTGCCGTCCCGTCCTACAAGCAGTATGACAGCCGCTGGGCGTCGCTCCGCCTGCCCGGCAGCGGGGAGAAAGTCTCCACGCACGGCTGCGCCGTCACCGCGCTTGCCATGGCGGAGAGCTATCGCATGGGCGAGACTGTCACGCCGACCGACATCCTTGCATCCGAGCAGTTTACGGCAAACGGCGCGATCTATTGGCCCGCATTCTACACCTGGGGCGACGCCTCGCTTGCCACGGTTCGCGCGGCGCTCCTTACGGGAAAGCCCGTGATCGTGCATGTACAGAAACCGAATGGCAGCACGCATTTTGCCGTGGTCTGCGGCTTTACCGGCGGCGCGCTTGACGCCGCAAACTTCCGCATTCTCGACCCCGGCTCCGAGAGCCGCACCACGCTCGCCGACCTGCTCGCCGTATACCCGAATATCGTAAAAACGCTGTATTGATGAAAAAAGCGCTGCTTGCAGGCAGCGCTTTTTTCTTACTTGATTTCTGCAAACGGGATTTCGTTTTCCGCCGCGTAGCGTGCCGCGGTGGAATCCGCCGTGCCGTACAGGGTGACCTTGTCGTCATAGAGAAACGCCCACTGCCCGATTTCGCAATCCGTGCTGTCAAAAGTCACGCGCGTGAGCGCGGGGCAGCCGCGGAACGCCTCGGTCGAAACCGATGTGACGCTTTTGGGAATGCGGACCTCAGTCAGTGCCGTGATGTCGGCAAAAGCGGCGTGCCCGATCGTGAGCAGCCCCTCCGGCAGGATTACATTTTCGAGGTTAGGGCATAGGCAAAACGCCGCGTCGTCAATATAGCGGAGGCTGTCCGGCAGCACCAGCGTCTTCATCGCCTCACTGTCGCTGTGGATGGACGCCAGCGCGGCGATGCGCACGGTGCCCTCGCGCACGGTGAAGACTTCGTTTGCGTGATAGAAGTGCAGCAGCACCTTGTCCACATAGATGCCGTCGCCGCTTTCGGCGGAAAGTTTCGCTTGCGCGTCCCACCACGGCGTGCGCTCAAACGAGCTCCAGCTGCACTGCGTGACATTGCCGCCGAATCGGATGTCGGCAAGGGACATGCAGTAAGCAAAGGCGTCCTCGCCGATTTCGGTCAGGGAAGACGGCAGCGTGACAGAGGAGAGACCGCAGCCGTAGAATGCCGATTCGCCGATGCGCTCGACTCCCTCCGGCACGGCGTAATGCCCCTCCCGCCCGCAGGGGAAGGCGACGAGCGTTTTGCCCGATTTGTCAAAGAGTACGCCGTCCGCATCGGCGCTGTAGACGGGGTTGTCCGGCGAGACGGTATAGCGCAGGAGCGCATTGCTTTGGAGCGCGTAACTCTCGAGAGTGGTGACATTTGCGGGAATGTAGATTTCCGCAAAGGACGCACCGGCGAAAGCATCGTCACCGATGTCGGTGATCCCCTCCGGCAGTTCGAGTTCGGTCAGCGGCGCACAGTAAAACGCCATGTCGCCGACCGTGCGCAGACTGCTCGGCAGATGGAGCGCTGTCAACTTCGTATAGGCAAATGCAAGGTCTTCAATATCGGTGACCCCCTCCGGCAACTCCAGTTCGGTCAGCGGGACCATGTAAAATGCGCTGCTGCCGACGGTGCGCAGGCTGCTCGGCAGTTTGATCTCGGTCAGTGCCGTACAGCAGTAAAAGGCGTCTTCGCCGATGGAGGTGACGCCCGCCGGAAGCTGTACCGCCGTTACATGCGAAAAATCGCAGAACGCCCTTTCGGCAATCGATGTGATGCCTTCGCCGATGACGATTTTGCGCGCGCGCTTGCGCACGGCATCATTGCTGAAGGGCGCAGACATATCGCCGCTGCCGGTGAGGGTCAGCGCGCAGTCGTTCCGGGTGAAGGTCCAGTCGATGTTGTCCCCGAGTTTGCCGAAATAGTTGAGACATTTCAGGCATTGTCCGTTTTCATTGATTTCGGTGTGCGGGCAGACAAATGGCTCCGCAGACGCAGTGCTCTCTGCGGTTGTATCGTCGGTGACGGCGGCGGGAATGTCGCCGCAGGCGGTGAGAAAGAGGGCAAGCAGTGAAAGGCAAAAGAGGGGAATTGTGTGTTTCAATCTCATCGGCATTCTCCTTTCGGGGTCTACCCCGAGTGTACCATATTCCCGCAAAGATGTCAATATAAAGAAGAAGCGCTCACTTGGGAGCGCTTCTTTTACTTCTGCTCACACAGCCAATCGACAGCCTCGAGATAGCCGTCCGTGCCGTGCCCGACAATCGTCTTCTTCGCGACGAGCGAAACATAGGAGAAGTGCCGAAATTCCTCGCGCGTGTTTACATCCGAGATGTGCACCTCCACGGTCGGGATCGAGACGGCTTTCAGCGCGTCGAGGATGGCGACGCTGGTGTGCGTGTAGGCGGCGGGGTTGATGACGATGCCGTCAAACTTGCCGTATGCCGCCTGAATCTCGTCCACAAGCGCGCCCTCGTGGTTGGACTGGAAGCACTTGACCTCCACATGCTTTTCTGCACAATGGCTGCGAATCTTCTCAAGCAGGGTGGCGTAGGTCTCCTTGCCGTAGACGCCCGGCTCGCGAATGCCGAGCATGTTGATGTTCGGTCCGTTCAGCACCAGCAGTTTCATGCGTTTCTCCTTTCCCGGCTTTGCCGGTTTGCCGCCGTGGCGGCGGAATGCCGCAAGTGCGCGCGCGGCGACAATCTGCACGCCGTCCGTATCCGGGAGGATGCAGTCGGCTGCCGCCTCGTAGACGGCGCGGCGCTCTTTGTACAGCCGCTCGACCGCGCCGTCCCCGGCGGAGAGGGGGCGACCGCCGCGCGCCAGTTTGGATACGGCGCGGCGCAGATAGATGACATAGCCGTTTGACGAAAGCGCCGCGCGGTTCTCTTCGCGCAGGACGGTGCCGCCGCCGCAGGCGATGATTTTGCCGCCCGCGGCGCAGATTTCTTTCGTCACTTCGCTCTCGAGGTCGCGGAAGTGCGCCTCGCCGAACTTTTCAAAAATGTCGGGAATCGGCATCCCCGCGCGCGCCGTAATCGCGGCGTCGAGGTCGATAAGTTCCCGCCCGGTCTTTGCCGCGAGGCACTTGCCGACGGTGCTTTTGCCGCAGCCGGGCATGCCGATGAGCACGATGTTTTTCAGCTCCCGCCGCAGGTCTGCCGCGATGCGGCTGATTCCGCCGTCCGTGTGCCGTCTGCCGCGAAAGAGCGTGTCGGCGGCGGCAGCCTGCGCCACCAGCATGGACAGCCCGCCCGCCGCAGGGATGCCGCGCCGCTCGGCGTCGAGCAGGAGCGCGGTGCGCAGCGGATTGTAGACGACATCCACCACGCCCGTGAGACGGTCGAAGCCGTCAAGCGGCAGCGGGCTTTCGCCGCCGTGCGGGTACATGCCGACCGGCGTTGTGTTGACGATGATTTCGGCGTCGCCGCAGAGGGCATGCACATTGTCGTAGTTGACCGCACCCGTGCGGGAGACGACCACAACTTCGCGCGCGCCGCTGCGCTTTGCTGCGGCGCAGACCGTGTGCGACGTGCCACCGCTGCCGAGAACGAGCACCTTTTTGCCCGCAAGGCGGATGCCCGCCTCGCGGCAGAGGAAGAGAAAGCCGTCGATGTCGGTGTTGCAGCCGAAGAGTTTGCCGCCGCAGTTGACCACGGTGTTGACCGCGCCGATTTCCACCGCCGCCGCGTCCAGCGCGTCGCACAGCGGCATGACCGCCTGCTTGTAGGGGATGGTGACGTTCACCCCCGCAAAGCCGCGGGCGGCGAAAAAGTCCGCAAGCGCTTCGGGCGGCAGGGGATGCAGCGCATACGCCGGGTTGCCGAGCGCGGCATGCACGCGCGGCGAATGCGAGTGCCCGAGCGTCCCCCCGAGCAGATAATACTTCTTTTCGCCCATGGCACTCAGCTCTCGCTGTAGCTGCCGAGGAACGTGCCGCCCGGATACTCCGCGTCGAACAGGTCAAGCGTTTTCAGCAGCCCCTCGTCGGCAAGCGAACCCTCGAAATCGAGGTAGAACATGTACTCGAAGTCCTTGCCGCGAATCGGGCGGCTCTCGATCTTTGAGAAGTTGACGCCGAGGGCGGCAAACTTGGAGATGATGGAGAACAGCGAACCCGGCGTGTGCGGCAGGGTGAACATGATGCTGGTCTTGTTTGCGCCGGGGTAGATCTCCAGCGCCTTCGAGATGACGATGAAGCGGGTGTGGTTGTTGTCGCTGTCGGCGACAGATGCCTCCAGCTCGACAAGCCCGTAGAGCGAGGCGCAGGCGGAACTTGCGATGGCGGCGATGTCGGTTCTGCCGCTCTCGGCGACGGTCTTGGCGGCAACGGCGGTGTTCTCGCACTCGGTCACCTTCACATCCTTGCCGAGCGAGTCGAGGAAGCCGCGGCACTGCCCGAGTGCCTGCGGATGCGACACGATCTCGCGGATGCCGGAGAGGGTCGCGCCCTCTCTTGCGACGAGCGAGTGATCCACGCGCAGCTTGACGCTCCTTACGATGTAGACCTTGTGCTTCTTCATCAGGTCATAGACCTCGGTGACCGAGCCGTGCAGGTTGTTGTCGATCGGCAGCACGCCGTAGCGGCAGAGGCCGCCTGCAACCGCGTTGAACACGCCCTCAAACGTGCCGAAATGCAGGATGCTCGGGATGGAGAACAGCTTCTCGGCAGCGAGCTGCGAGTAAGCGCCCTCCGCGCCCTGGCAGGCGACCGTACAGGTGACCGGCAGGGTTGGCGGCGTCGTCTCCATCGCCTTGTGAATCATGTCCGAGAGTCTGCCGACGCCCGCCGTCTTCTTGGTCTGGTAGGCGCGCGAGACCTCAAACAGCCCGCTGTAGAAAATCTTGAAGTAGGTCGCCATGTCGGCGTCCATGTCCTTCGTCAGGCGCGCTACGATTTCGCGCTCGCGCCCGGGATGCGCCACGGCAAGCCCGTTTTCCTTCTTGTAGGCGGCGATGTCGGCGCAGATTGCCATTCTTTCGAGAAAGGCGTCGCGGATGCTGTCATCCAGTGCGTCGATTTTCTGTCTCAGTTCTGTAAGATCCATCGTTTTATCCTCTTTATTTCTATATAGTTTTAGATTTCGGTTGCGCAGAGCCTGCCGCCCGCGCGCATTTCGTCCAGCAGGACGAGCGCCGTGACCGCCTCGACTACCGGGACGGCGCGCACCGCAACGCAGGGGTCGTGCCGTCCGGCAATCGTCAGCTTTACATTTTCTCCGGTCGCAAGGTCAACCGTGTCCTGTTCCTTTGCAATCGAGGGCGTCGGCTTGAAGGCGACGCGCAGCAGCAGGGGCATGCCGTTGGTGATGCCGCCCTGGATGCCGCCGCTGTTGTTGCGCCTTGTGCGCACCTCGCCGCCCGCAAAGTAAAACGGGTCGTTGTGCGTACTGCCGCGCATATCGGCGGCGGCAAAACCCGCGCCGAATTCCACGCCGCGCACGGCGGGGATGCCGAAGAGCGCCGCCGCCAGGCGGCTTTCCATGCCGTCAAACATCGGTTCGCCAAGCCCTGCGGGAAGCCCTGTCGCGCCGCATTCGATAACGCCGCCGACCGAGTCGCCGTCCGCCTTGGCGGCGAGAATCGCGTCGCGCATGGCGACGCCTGCCGCGTCCGAGAGGGTGGGGAAGTCCTTGCCCGCCGCGCGACGGAGCGTTTCTGCGTCCAAATTTTCCGCATCGTAGGGTGTGTCCGCAATGCCCGCAATGCGCGAAATGTGCGCGCCGACGGTGATGCCGTGCGCCGCGAGAATTTGCAGGGCGATGCCGCCCGCCGCGCAGAGCGGGGCGGTCAGCCTGCCCGAGAAGTGCCCGCCGCCGCGCACATCATTTTTGCCGCCGTATTTGACATACGCCGTATAGTCGGCGTGCGAGGGGCGCGGGCGCACGGCAAGCGCGGCATAATCCGACGAGCGGGTGTCGGTGTTTTCGATAATGGCGGTGATCGGCGCGCCGGTGGTCACACCGTCCACGACACCGCAGAGAAACCGCGGGATGTCCGCCTCACGCCGCGCGGTGGCGGTCGCGTCTCTGCCCGGCGCGCGCCGCGCCATAAAGGCAAGCAGGCGGTCAAAGTCGATGGGGATGCCTGCGGGGACGCCGTCCAGCGTCATGCCGATCGCAGGCGCGTGCGACTCGCCGAAGATCTCCACCGTGATTTGTTTACCCATGCGTGACGACATGTGTCTGCCCTCCGAGCTTCTGTAAGTCTGCAAAAAATGTAGGATAGGATTTGTTCACGGCCTCCGCGCCGCGAATCGTGACGCCGCCTTCTGTCGCGGCGGCAAGCACCGCCGCCGTCATGGCAATGCGGTGGTCGTTTGCCGCATCGACCGTGCCGCCGCCGAGGCGCTTGCCCCGCACGGTAAAGCCGTCCGCGTGGGCGGTCACATCGCCGCCGAGCGCGGCAAGCATCGCCGCCGTGGTGGCAATGCGGTCGCTCTCTTTGAGCCGCAGGCGCGCCGCGCCCGTGATGCGGCTTTCGCCCGCCGCCGTCGCCAGCGCGCCGACGAGCATCGGCAGCGCGTCCGGGATGTCCTCGCCGTCAAAACTGATGCCGTGGAGACTGCCGCCCGAGACCGTGATGCCGCCGTCCGCATCCTGCGCGACGACAGCGCCCGCTGTCGTCAGTAAGTCAAGCAGCCTGCGGTCGCGCTGGCGGCTGCCTGCGGAAAGTCCCTCAACGGTGACCTTGCCGCCGAGCGCGCCCGCCGCGAGAAAGTAGCCCGCGTTCGACCAGTCGCCCTCGGCTGTGTAGCCGCGCACCGGTGTGTAGGTTTGCCCGCCGGGGACGAAAAAGCCGGTTTCGGTCTTCTCGACCCGCACGCCGAAACGCGCGAGTGTGTCAAGCGTCATGTCCACATAGCCTGCCGAGACCAGCGGCGTTGTCAGCAGAATCTCGCTGTCGCCCGCGAGGCGGGGCAGGGCAAAGAGCAGTCCGCTGATATATTGGGAGCTGACGTCGCCGCGAATGCGGTAAACGCCGCTTTGCAGCCTGCCGCGCCCTGTGATGGGCAGGCGGTCGCGGTCAAGCACAGCGCCGTTTGCCGTAAGTGCCGCGCACAGCGCGTCAAACGGCCGCGCCGCAAGCCCCGATTTGCCGGTGAGCGTGAAGCCGCCGCCGAGCGCCGCTGCGACCGGCAGCAGCAGTCGCGCCGTCGTGCCGCATTCGGCGGCGTCGAGCAGGGCATTTTCATGCGGTTTGACAATACCGTCGATGTCCGCCGTGTAGCCGCCGTCCGCGCCGTGCACCCGAATCGCAGCACCCAGCGCGCCGAGCGCCGCGATGCTTGCCTTGATGTCGTCCGACAGCGTGGTGAAGTGCACCGACGAGCGCCCGTCTGCCAGCGCCGCCGCAAACAGAAAGCGGTGCACGTCCGACTTTGAGGAGATGGCGCGAATCCTGCCGACGAGTGAGCGGTTTGCAACATAGATGTCCATTTTACAACCCCTCTTTGAGAAAGGCGACTGCGTCGTCCATGTCCATGCGCAGCACCGCGCAGTCGCCGACGGTGCGCGGCACAATCAGGGAGATTGCCGTGCCGTCGGCCTTTTTGTCGCCGCGCATCAGGGGCGCGAGCGTCGCCATGTCAAATTCCGTGCCGCACGGCAGCCCGAGCGCGCCGAGCGCCGCGTCGATGCGCGCCGCCGTGCCTGCGGCGGCGATGCCGCCTGCCTCGGCGGCGCGGGCAACAACGCCCATGCCCGCCGCCACGGCGTGCCCGTGCGTCACGGCAAAGCCGCTTGCCGCCTCGATGGCGTGCCCCACGGTGTGCCCGAGGTTGAGCAGCGCGCGCCTGCCGCGGTCAAATTCGTCCTCGGCAACCACGTCGCGCTTGATTTCCACACAGCGGGCGGCAAGCGCCGCCATGTTTTCATTTTGGTAGTTTACGATGCGGTCAAACAGCTTTTCATCGCAGATGACACCGTATTTCAGCATCTCGGCAAGCCCGTCGCGCACCTGATGCTGTGTGAGCGTCGAGAGCGTATCGATGCCGCAGAAAACCGCGCGCGGCTGATGGAATGCGCCGCAGAGGTTTTTGCCGTGCGCAAGATCGACCGCCGTCTTTCCGCCCACGGAGGAGTCCACTGCCGCAAGCAGGGTGGTCGGCACTTGCACATAGTCAATGCCGCGCGCATAGACCGCCGCGGCAAAGCCCGCGAGGTCGCCGACCACGCCGCCGCCGAGGGCGACCACAAGGTCGCTGCGCGTGAAATGTTCGGCGGCAAGCTGCTCCAGCAGTGCTTCCAGTGTGGAGAGCCGCTTCTGCGCCTCGCCGTTTGCAAAGACAAAGGTCGAGACCGCAAAGCCCGCAGCCTCCAGCGATGCGCGCACGCGCGCGCCGTAGAGCGGGGCAACAATGTCGTCCGTGACGAGCATCACGCGCGCGGCTTTTGTGAGGGCGCGGATGCGCTCGCCCACGCCGTCAAGCAGTCCGGTGCCAATCTGCACATCGTAGGGAACACCGGTCGGGACGGTGACGGTCAGCATGCGGTGCATCCTTTCTTCGGCGCAGCGCCCAGCTTCTCGGACTCGATTTTGCGCGCGTTGCCCTCGGCAAGCAGGGCGTGCATCGCCGCGCGGTCGCCGCTGTCCAGCGCCGCTTTGTATTTTTCGAGGTTTTCAATCAGTTCGCCGATGGCGGCGGAGAGATTTTCGCCGTTCTCAAAGAACAGCTCGGTCCACATGTCGGCGGACAGGCGCGCCACGCGCGTCATGTCGGCAAACGAGCCTGCCGAAAAGCCGCTGTACGCGGTGGAGAGCCGCCCGTGGATGTACGCGCTGGACACCACATGCGCCAGCTGCGAGGTAAAGGCAATCACCTCGTCGTGGTGGGCGCAGTTGCTCACCGTGATGCGGCCAAACCCGATTTCGAGAAAGAAGTCCGACACGGTCTTCAGCGCCTTTTCGTCGTTGCAGTAGTCGGGGCAGAGAATCATCGATGCGCCTGCAAACAGGTCGCCGAAGGCGTTCTCATACCCGTTGCGCTCGGTGCCCGCCATCGGGTGCCCGCCGATGTAGCGGATGTCGCTGCCCTCCACCGCTGCCGCAATCTTCGCGGCGACTGCGGACTTGATGCCGCAGGTGTCCACGAGAATTGCGCCCGGCTTGAACTTTGCAAGATTTTCGCTGACAAATGCCGCCGCCGCGTCCGGGTAGAGCGCGACGAGCACGAGGTCGCAGGCGGCGAGGTCGCCGACGCTGCCCGCACGGTCGATTGCGCCCTCGGCGACTGCCGCACGGCAGACCGCGGCGTCGCGGTCAAAACCGATGACGGTATGAAAGGTGTGCGCCTTGACGGCTTTGGCGATGGAACCGCCGATCAGCCCGAGGCCGCAGATAAAAATGTTCATGGCTTGTCGTTTTCTCCCATTCTATCTATATAAATACAGTATACACGAAACGCGGCGGAATTTCAAATCCGTTTTGCGTTTTTCAGTTGAACTTGTATGCGTAGGGGCGAACGGCATCCACGCAGTGCATCACATCGTCAAACTGCGCAGGTGTGAGCGACTGCTTGCCGTCGCAAAGTGCGTGTGCGGGGTCGTTGTGCACCTCGACGATGAGACCGTCCGCGCCCGCAGCGGTCGCTGCAATGCACATCGGCTTGACCAGGCGCGCAACGCCGGTTGCATGGCTCGGGTCGATGATGACCGGCAGGTGCGTGCGCTCCTTGAGCACGGGAATCGCGCAGAGGTCCAGCGTGTTGCGCGTGGTCGCCGTCTCAAAGGTGCGGATGCCGCGCTCGCAGAGGATGACCTGCTCGTTGCCGCCCGCCATGATGTATTCGGCGCTCATCAGCAGCTCCTCGATCGTGCTGGCAAGGCCGCGCTTTAAGAGGATCGGCTTTCTCGTGTGACCCAGCTCCTTGAGCAGCTCGAAGTTCTGCATGTTGCGCGCGCCGACCTGGATCAGATCGACCTCGTCAAACAGCGGCAGCTGGGAGATGTCCATGATCTCGGTGACGATGGGCAGCCCGGTCTTTGCCTTGGCCTCGAGCAGCAGCTTGATGCCCTCGCCGCGCATACCCTGGAAGGAGTAGGGCGAGGTGCGGGGCTTGAACGCGCCGCCGCGCAGCAGCTTTGCACCGCTTGCCTTGACGTCGGCCGCGACCTCGCAGATCTGCGCCTCGGATTCGACCGAGCAGGGGCCCGCGATCACGGCGAAATTGCCGCCGCCGATCTTCACGCCGCCGACATCCACCACCGTGTCGGCGGGGTGGAACTTGCGGTTTGCGTTTTTGTACGGCTCCTGAATGCGCTTGACGTTTTCAACGATGTCGAGCGCGCCGATCATGTCGATGTCGATCTTCGACGTGTCGCCGACAAGGCCGAGAATGGTGGAGTTTTCGCCCTGCGACCTGTGGATTTCCAGCCCCATCCCGTGGATGAAGTTTTCGAGCTGGCTCAGCTGGGCGGGGTCTGCATTTTGCTTGAGAATAACGATCATGGTTTTGGTCTCCTGTATGTGAAAAATTTTTGATTTAACCTTATTTGCCCATTCGAAAACCCGCGGTTCTCGAATGAATAAAAAACAGGGTTTGCAGCTTGTTCGCCGCAAACCCTGTGGATGTATAAACGCGCTTCAGTGCGCAGATACCGCAGAATTTTGAACAGCAAAACAAGCCTTATCCGTAAAATAGATAAAGCTAAAGTAAAAGTATGCATAAACGCTGTTCAGAATTTTGCCTGCCACTTTTTCGGTTTCCTTTCGTTTGGATGGTTAGAATATAGCACAAAAGCAGCGGCAAGTCAAGCCGAAAGTTAAAAAATTTTCAAAAATGATTGCCTTATTTTCGGCTTTGTGGTACACTTTAGGCAGAACAGACAAAACGGAGGATAAAACCATGGCGGAAATGAGAAAATACGACGACAGCGAGATTCTTTCGCATGTTGACCACACCCTGCTTAAGCCCACGGCAACGGCGGCGGATATTGATAAAATTATTGATGAAGGCATCAAATATCAGACGGCATCGGTTTGCATCCCGCCGTCCTTTGTCGCGCACGCGGCGGCGTATGCCAAGGGGCGCGTGAAGATTTGTACCGTCATCGGCTTCCCGAACGGGTACAACACCACGGCAGTCAAGGTCTACGAGACCGAGGACGCCGTCAACGCAGGCGCGGATGAGATCGACATGGTCATCAACCTCGGCGACCTCAAGGCGGGCAACTACGACGCGGTGGCAAACGAGATTCGCGCCGTGCGTGAGGCATGCCATGGCAAGATTCTCAAGGTCATTATCGAGACCTGCCTGCTCACCGAAGACGAGAAGATCAAGATGTGCGAAATCGTGTCGGCAAGCGGCGCGGACTATATCAAGACCTCCACCGGCTTTTCCACCGGCGGCGCAACCTTTGCGGACATCGAACTGTTTGCGCGCCATGTGCACGGCATCCGCATCAAAGCAGCGGGCGGCATCAAGAGCGTGGCGGACGCGGAGCGTTTCCTCGACCTCGGCGCAGACCGCCTCGGCACAAGTTCGCTGATTCGTATGCTCTACGAGAACAAATAAAGAAAGTTTTTTGCATCGCCTTTTACTTTTTACAGGAGGCAGTTTATGAAACGCGTATTTCTGATTGTGCTGGACAGCTTCGGCATCGGCACAGCGCCCGACAGCGCCGATTTCGGCGACGCGGGTGCAAATACCCTCGGCTCCATCCGCCGCTCGGCAAAGTTTTCGGCGGAGAATATGAAAAAACTCGGGCTGTTCAATATTGATGGCATTGAAGGCGGCATCGCGTCGCCCACGGGCGCGTATGCCCGCATGACCGAGCGCTCCCGCGGCAAGGATACCATCATCGGGCACTGGGAGATGTGCGGCGTCATTTCGGAGCAGCCGATGCCCACATTCCCGGACGGATTCCCGGATGAACTGCTCGAAAAGCTCTCTGCCGCCTGGGGGCGCGGCATCCTCTGCAACAAGCCCTATTCCGGCACGCAGGTCATCGCCGATTACGGCAGGGAACACATCGAGACCGGCAAGCTGATCGTCTACACCTCGGCGGACAGCGTGCTGCAAATCGCCGCGCACGAGAGCGTTGTGCCGATTGAGGAGCTGTACCGCGACTGCGAACTGGCACGCGAAATCTGCAAAGGCAAGTACGGCGTCGGGCGCATCATCGCGCGCCCGTTTGAGGGCGAATACCCCTTCAAGCGCACCACGCGCCGCCACGACTTTGCGCTCGTGCCGCCGCACAAGACCACGCTCGACCTCTTGAAGGACGCGGGACTTGATGTCATCGCGGTCGGCAAAATCAGCGATATTTTCGCCGGGCAGGGCGTGACTGACGCCATCAAAACGGCGGGCAATACGGACGGCATGGAGAAGACCATGGCGCTGCTCGACCGCGACTTCCGCGGCTTTGCCTTTGTCAACCTCGTGGACTTTGACATGGTCTACGGACATCGCCGTGACATCGACGGCTATGCCGCCGCGACCGCCGCGTTTGATGCGTGGCTCGGCGACTTCCTTGGGAAGATGCGCCCCGACGACCTGCTGCTCATCACAGGCGACCACGGCTGCGACCCCGGCTTTAGCGGCACCGACCACACCCGCGAATACACGCCGCTCCTTGCGGCGGGCGACGCCGTGCGCCCCGGCAGCCTCGGCACGCGCACGACTTTTGCCGACATCGGCGCCACCGTCGCCGACATCTTCGGCGTGCCGAACCCGAACGCGGGCGAAAGCATGAAGGAGGCAATGCTCGGATGAACATTGACAAACACGAACTGATGAGCCTCGCCAAGGAGGCAATGACCCGCGCCTACGCGCCCTATTCCAAGTGCTATGTCGGCGCGGCGCTGCTCACGAGGAGCGGCGAGGTTTTCACCGGCTGCAATATTGAAAATGCGGCGTTCACGCCCACCATCTGCGCCGAGCGCGCCGCGTTCGGCACGGCGGTGACGGCAGGGCATCGGGAGTTTGCCGCCATTGCGGTTGCGGGCGGCAAGGACGGCGTGCTCGGCGAACCGTTTTTCCCCTGCGGCGTCTGCCGACAGGTGATGCGCGAGTTTTGTACACTCGATATGCCGGTCTATGTGGCGGACGGCGCGGACGGCATGCTTGAGCTGACGCTCGGCGACATTCTGCCCTACAGCTTCGGCAAGGAATATCTGTGAGGAGGAGACCGAAATGGTACCCAAGAATGCATTGCAATATCATATTCACTGCGGCGAGGGCGATGTCGGCAGATATGTGATTCTGCCCGGCGACCCCGGTCGCTGCGAGAAAATCGCGGCGTACTTTGACGATGCAGTCTTCGTCGCGCAGAACCGCGAATACACCACCTATACCGGCACATTGCTCGGCGAAAAGGTCAGCGTCTGCTCCACCGGCATCGGCGGCCCATCCAGCGCGATTGCCATTGAGGAGTTGTTTGCCCTCGGCGCAGATACCTTCATCCGCGTCGGCACCTGCGGCGGCATTGACTTAAAGGTGCGCGCGGGCGACCTCGTCATCGCCACCGGCGCTGTCCGACAGGACGGCACCAGCCATGAGTATGCCCCGCCCGAGTACCCTGCCGTCGCGGACTTTTCCGTCACGCAGGCGCTCGTCTGGGCGGCGGAGGAGGAGGGCTGCCGCTTCCACACCGGCGTGGTGCAGAGCAAGGATTCGTTCTATGGGCAGCATTCGCCCGAGCGGATGCCGATAGCACATCGGCTGCTCGACCGCTGGGAGGCGTACCGCCGTCTCGGCGTGCTGTGCAGCGAGATGGAGAGCGCCACGCAGTTTGTCGTGTCGGATTCGCTCGGCGCGCGCTGCGGCGGCATCTTCCATGTCGTCTGGAACCAGGAGCGCAAGGCGGCAGGCATGGACGACCTCGCCGTGCAGGATGAGGACACCGACCTCGCCGTCCGCATGGCGGTCGAAGCGCTCAAGATTCTGATTGAAAAGGACCGCGAGCAGGGCTGAGCGCGGCGGCATTATAGCAAAAAATTGCAGGGCATTTGCCCTGCAATTTTGAACTCTGCTTATTCCGCGCCCTCCAGCATGTCGATGATCTTGCCCTTCGAGGCAAGCCCGATGTGCGTGTCGGCAATCTCGCCGTTCTTCATCACGATAAGCGTCGGGATGCTCATCACCGAGAACTGCTCGGCAAGGCGGGGCGCTTCGTCCACATTGACCTTGCAGATTTTGTAGTTGTTATATTCTTCGGCGATCTCGTCCACAATAGGAGAGACCATCTTGCAGGGGCCGCACCAGTCGGCGTAGAAGTCGATGAGCGCGATGCCTGCGTATTCCTTGATTTCCGCATTGAAATTCGATTCGTCCAGTTTGATGATTCCCATGTGAAAAACCTCCTGTTTCTTTGAACTTATTTATATTGTACCACAAAATGCGTCACAGCGGCGCATTTTCACGAGATTTTCACGGGAAAATGTTTTTTTCGGAGGTAAAATGTACGATATTGCAATCGTCGGCGCGGGTCCTGCGGGCATGAGCGCCGCCATTTATGCCTGCCGCGCGGGGCTGTCCGCGCTTGTGTTTGAGGGGGAAGTCTGCGGCGGGCAGATGATTCTCACTCCCGAGATCGAGAACTACCCGGGGTTGCCCGGCACATCCGGCGCGGCGCTTGCGTCCGCCATGCGGCAGCAGATGCTCTCGCTCGGCGCGACGCTCGTCGAGCGCCGCGTCAGGGCGGCGGAGAAGACCGCCGACGGCTTCTGCTTGACGGCGGGGAAGGCGACCTACGACGCACGCACACTGGTGCTTGCCACGGGAGCGGTACGCCGTCACCTCGGCGTTCCCGGCGAAGACCGCCTTGCGCACCGCGGCGTGTCCTATTGCGCCGTCTGCGACGGCTCGTTTTTCCGCGGGCGGGATGTGGCGGTCGTCGGCGGCGGCAACACCGCGCTGGAGGACGCGCTCTATCTTGCAGGCATTTGCCCGCATGTGTGGCTGATTCACCGCCGCGCGGATTTCCGCGCGCAGGCGCGCCTCGTCGAGCGGCTGCATGCCGAGCCGAAGATTGAGTTTCTGCCCTCGTCCACCGTCACGGAGATTCGCGGCGGCGACCGGGTGGAGCGCATCCTCGTCGGCACGCCGCACGGCGAACGCGAGATTCCGGTCGCCGCCGTCTTCGTCGCTGTCGGGCTTGTCGCAGACAACGCAGCGTTTGCCGATTTGGTGAGTCTGGACGAGAACGGCTATATCCGCGCGGGCGCGGACACGCACACCGACTGCCCCGGCGTCTTCGCCGCAGGCGACACGCGCACCACGCCTCTGCGGCAGATTCTGACCGCTGCGGCAGACGGCGCGGCAGCCGCCACCGCCGCGGAGCAATATCTGCGGCAGCTGCATGCCGACGCTGCGAAAAACGCTGCGACGACCGTTAAATAAGCAGAATGCAAAACACAGACAGCGAGGTTTGACAATATGGATGGCTTTTCGGTTATGGAATTTTTGTTCCCGTTCTTTTTCTTCGGCGTTTTCGCCATGGTTCTGATCGTGTTTGTCGTGACCCTTGTGCGCGGCATCGGCGAGTGGCATAAGAACAACAACTCCCCGCGCCTCACCGTGCCAGCAAAGGTCGTTTCCAAGCGGACAAGCGTCAGCCACGGGCACCATCACAGCGCAAGCGGGCATATGCACACCACCGGCTCCACTTGGTACTATGCCACCTTTGAGTTTGAGAGCGGCGACCGCCTGGAACTTGCCCTCTCGGGCAGCGAATACGGCATGCTCGCCGAGGGCGACATCGGCAAACTCACCTTTCAGGGCACGCGCTATCTCTCGTTTGAGCGGAACTAAACCACGATTGCCTTTTTTCTTGATAAAAAACCTCCTATGGAGAATGCTTCTGCATCCCGCCATAGGAGGTTTTGTTATTTGGGTCTTACGAAAAGCGAATCAACCGCAAGCATTATTTTTCGCGGTATTGTACATACCGAACCACATCGGAAACATTGTCTTGCCCGGTCGGGTCTGTTGTGGCTGTTTCTCTTGTATCGATATAGTAGGTGTAGGTATACACCGGTTCCTGATACCGCCATTCGCTATACGAACGCGTAAAGGTTCTGTCCACGGAATAGTTGCTGTCACAGGTGGATTCAATCCAACGGTTCTCCAACCCGTTGCCGTCTATGCAAACGGCAGAGCCAAGCGAACCGCCATCGTAAACCGGCAGCCTGTGGTCAAACCATTTTTCCTGAAGCACATGACCGCTGACATAGTATGAATAAATGCTGTTTCCTTTAATCCAGCGGTAATAGTGGTATTCGGTGCCCGTACGCTTCTCTACATTGCGCTCGCCATTCGTGGGGTCTGTCCGGCTCCAGCTGCTCCATGCGCTCCAGCCGGTTCGCTCCTTGCCGGAGGTGTTCCAGCCTGACTTGGTCGGCTCGCTGCCTGCGTCATAATGCCGCAGGGTATACGCCCACTTCGTGTTTTCGACGCGTGCGTCCGTCGGCATAGCAGAAGCTTCAACCCAGTCTGACAGCGGATTCAGCTCCCAGTGCGCATAGAGGGTAATGTCAGCGGCATCCGCCACCAAATCGCTCTCGGCAACCTTTGTACCGCCGTCACGCCCGGTATACCAGCCAAGGAATGTGTAATAATCTCTCACAGGCGTGGGCATTGAACCGAATGTGTCACCGTAGAATACAGTTTTAGACGCTGCGGAACTGTCGAGGCTGCCTCCGTTTGCATCAAAAGATACAGTGCTTTGTCCTAAGAGGTATTTGTTGAAGTCTTCTTCGGAAATCTTCACCAGTGCACCGCTGCGCATATTCACTCTGTTTTCACCGGTAATGGAATTGACATAGCCGAAGTTGCCGGAGACATGGAGGATGCCTCTGGCTCCACCCGATGTGGACTGAGATTCGATTTTCGGATTCTTGGCAAGGATTGCGAATTTAGAATCTGCTTGAACACTGCTGTCTTGAATCAGAGACAGCGCAGCGCCGTCCTTCTTGAGAATCAACACGGTCGCGTTCCCGCTTGCAAAGACTTTGCGCAATGTGAGTTTGTCCGAATCGACCATGATCGGGGTGCCATGGTCGCCGGTGATTGTCATTTCGCTGATAGAGGTGTTCTCGGCGGAAGAACTCAGATAGAATGCATCAAATGTCTTTGTGCCGCCGCAAATCTCAACGGATTCAATTTCCGGTACGGACAGGGACAGCGGCGTATCGTCTGCAATATAGGAAAGGTCAAGGACGATGTTCTGCGCACCGCTGTCAAGAACCGCCTGGACGAATTCCTGCGTGATTGCTTTTTGCTTTGCCTCAATCTGTGCATCCGTGCCGCTCGGCAGCTGCTTTACAGCCTCTGCATATGCCGACAGGGAATTGATTGCTCTGACCTTTATGCTGTTTACACCGACAAATGCATTTTTACCGATTTTGGTCACATTGGAAGGAATGTTCATATTTGTCAGGTTTGTGCAGCCTGCAAAGGCTTCGTCGCCAATCTCGGTAAAGCTGCCGATGACTTCTTCAAGACCTGTGCAGTTCTTGAATGCGCCGTTCGGAATCGTTTCGATAAACTCACCGAGAGCGACAGAGCGAATGTTTGCATTGTTGGCAAATGCGTTTTTGGAAATTTCAGTCACCTTGTATGCCTGTGTTCCGTCGGAAACATACGAGGGGATGACTACATCGGAAGACTCGCCGATATAGTCTACAATTTGGGCTGTGCCGTTTTTAGAATCGGTCAAGTATTCGATGCCGTTTGTTTTGGATACGCGTTCACTTACATATTCAAAAACGAAATACGGCACTTCAAACGGCAGGCAAGTGTTTTCATTGTCATGGAAATCGCCGCCTTTGGGTGTGTAATCCAACCACTCTTTCACTTCATCATCCATTACGCTGAATGTGTATGTGAAATAGGATTTTGTGGCGTAGTCATATCCGACAACGGCAAAGACATGTGCTGTTCCAACCAGAATGCTTCTGTATTCGCCTTCAATTACACCGTCAACCGAGTATGTCTGTGAGGTTGTACGGCTCTCCAGCTTGCTGTAGGTAACAGAAGATGTGGTCCCGGCTGTATTGCTTGCAGTGGAGCTGAATCCCTGCGTGGAAGAATCCGTGCCGCCGTTGGAATAGCTGGTACCATACTTTTTCGAGGCAGTCACAATTTCCGACAAAGTGTTTCTAACCGTTTGGCTCGAGCTGTGCGCCTGTGTAGCAGAGAATGTGGCTGAATTGTTCCAGCTAGCCGCATCTTCGTCAATGTTGGAACGAGTCGTGACTTTATCCGTGCCGGTTTTTGTAACGGTCGTCGTGTCATTATGGTAACCGTATCCCAGGCTGCCTTTGACTTCAAATCCGTTTTCATACCTTATGCCGGAAGAAAGCGTATCCTTGTCGGTGTTTGTGGATGATTGCGTGTTCTTTGTGGCGCCGAACTCGGTTGAAGCACCGAGATTGGCTTCTGCCTTGTTTGTATAGCTTGCGTTGAGGCCTG
Organism: uncultured Eubacteriales bacterium; assembly: GCA_934474225.1. Classification (GTDB taxonomy): domain Bacteria; phylum Bacillota; class Clostridia; order Oscillospirales; family CAG-272; genus UMGS902. Next base: position 21,596 of record CAKSLU010000014.1, read on the forward strand.
CATTGAATTGGTGCCCTTTTTCGTTGGTTTCGGTTTTTGAATTATAATCATATACCGTTGAACCTTTATCGGCCTTATGATAGCTTGACCCACCTTCTTGCGATGTCAGGCTTAATGTGCCCGAAGAGGTTGTTGCATCGGTTTTGCACACTTCTGCTTCTTTTCCGGTGGTGGTTGCCCAGGCTTCATCTACGGTGGTGACATTGTTCCACTCTTTGGAGAGCGTCCATGTGCCGGAATTGGTCGTCATGTCGGAGATCGTCTTGGAGACGCTTGCCGCTTCCGAATTGGAAATGCTGGTTGTATATGTTTCCGACTTTTGGCCGCCAAGACCGGCACGGCTTGTTACCGTCCAGAACGGTTTATCGCCGTTCAGCGGAATATTGCGTATTTCACCGATCTCATAGGTGAAATAAACAACATTATTCTCCCGATCCTCGAGAATGAGGGGATTGTCGTCTGTTTTGCTGACTGCCAAATTGCGTTGACTGGTCCAATATGCATTCAGCGTGATGTTCCCGACCGTTCCTACCGGTATGTTTTTGTATTCAACACCGTTATCGTCATACCAACCGAGGAATATGTAATTGTTTATTTTAGGGGTGTATAGATTAGAGTTTCCTGCGCTTACCGTATAATGGCATTGCTCTTCTTTCGGGGATGTTTCAACAGGCGTTTGATATGTATTATAGGTGATTTTATAATCCTCTTCGGATACATGTGCGTATAGATTGAAATCTTCTGTTGCTGTGCTTGGAATTTCTTTAATCCGAGTCGCTTGTGCGTTATAGCTGTCAAACCACCCCTCAAATTTGAATCCGAGTTTCTCCAGCGTCTCTGTGATTTTGGCCTCCTCATCGGCGAGCGATATGCTTTCTCCGGGTGTATAAGATTGCCGCAATTCGTTTATGTCAATGCTTTGGTTGCGCAGGTACGAATGCGCACCTACAATATTATAGATTATGCTTTTTTCTTTCGGCTTGATAGGTTCAATTCTTTCATGACCACTGAGCCATGTGTTGCACTTGTCGCACCAGACACCCTCGGTGTATCCTTCCGATGTAGACGTGGCAGGGATTGCCTCTTTCACAATCCTGTTGTGTTCGCCATGGATTACCGTACCCTCAAGCGAGATTTCGTTCTTGCCGTCCGCGTCCGAGAAGTACTTGCCGCATTCGGCGCAGTGCCAGTAGGCAATGTTGCCGTCCTCGGTGCAGGTTGCGGCTTTTGCTTCTGTCTTTTCAAGGCTATGGTTGCATTTTTGTTTAGCAGGTTTTAAGGATAATGGTTTTCCATTGGAATCAAGATAGCCGCCCGCGTTAACTCGCCTGATGAGCGTAACATCTTTGCCGTTAATTACTCCGTCGGCATTTACATCGGCTGCCTCTTCGTTTATCGAAACATTGTATCCACCAGCAGTATACCGTCTTATAAGCGTTATGTCCTTACCGTTTACAGCCTCGTCGCCATTCACATCGCCAGGTATATAATTGATGACCGTAATTGTTCCGTTTTCAAATGTAACTGGAATAGAATCAAGATTTGCATCGTAAATATCCCCGTATCGGTACGACAGTTTTATTGACAGCTTTTCATTCTTTGTCGTTTTATCCGAAACTTTAAAGGACAATGTAAGCACTTTGCCGTTTTGGGTAGAAACTTCACTTTCTGAGTCCCAAAAAAAATTACACGGACTTGAAAAAAGACCAGGTGCGGTAAATTCGAGCATACCAAACGCATCGCCTTTTTGAACATCCAACAGCGTTAGTTTTTCATCGTATGTTAATGTAAATGTGGCACCTGCAATTCCCTGATTATTATCAATATTTATGTTGACATCCACTGTTGAATCGGGTGCAGCATAAACACTTTCCACGCTTATTATTGTACTGTCAGCAAGCTCGGCAAAAACCGAAATAGGTAAGGCAGTGAACACAAACAGCACCGATAAAATCAATGATAATAGTTTTTTATCCAAAACTTTCACCTCTTACTTTATTATAATATATCCGTTTGCAATATTGATGTTCACGTCGTTTAGGTTTTCGTCATATATATCTCCGTTCTTATATGAGAGCGAAACATTCAGATTCTCGCCCGGCTGTGCGCTTGGCGAGACGCTGAATTCAAGATTTAAGATTACTCCGTCGTCTGTTACCATTCCGCTCTCAGCATCCCAATTAAAGTTGCACGGATTTGCTAATTTTCCCGGTCCTGTGTATGTCAAGGAAGAAAAAGCTTCACCGGAGGTAACAGAAGTCAATGTAAGTTTTGAATTATACGACAGCGTCAAAAGAGCTCCTAAAATACCTGGATTGTTTTTAATTCTGACCGTCATATTCACAAGCTCGCCTGATTCGGCAGTGCAACTTTCTACGATAATTGTCGGATCGAGTATTTCTGTGTATGTAGCTGTAATCACCGTATCTGCAGTTATATTGTTAAACTTTTTGTCCCAGCCGGTGAAGGTATAGCCTTCGCGCACGGGGTCAGCGGGGGGCGTTGCGTCTTTGCCGTCCTCGACGGTCTCGGTCTTCAGAACGCTGCCGTCCCAGTCCTTGAAGGTTACGGTGTGCGTGGTGGGCTCCGGGTCGGGGGTCGGCGTCACCGAAACGCCGATGTAACCGACATCGGTCTTGGTGCCGTTCGAGAACTCAATCCACAGGTGAAGGTCTGCATCGACATACACGCGCGTGATGCTGACGCCTTGCGCGCCGGTGTCGCCCTTGTCGCCCTTTTCACCCTGGATGCCTTGTGCGCCGGTGTCACCCTTATCGCCTTTGTCACCCTTTTCGCCTTGGATGCCCTGCGCGCCGGTGTCGCCCTTGTCACCCTTTTCGCCCTGGATGCCTTGTGCGCCGGTGTCACCTTTATCGCCTTTGTCACCCTTTTCGCCCTGGATGCCTTGTGCGCCGGTGTCGCCCTTGTCGCCCTTGTCACCCTTTTCACCTTGGATGCCTTGTGCGCCGGTGTCGCCCTTGTCGCCCTTGTCACCCTTTTCACCCTGCGTACCGGCGGCGCTGCCGACATAGCCTGCGTCAAGCGTGCTGCCGGAAGACAGCGTGAGAATCAGATGCCCCTCGGCGTTGATTGCGGCAGCGGTAATACCGACGCCGTCTTTACCGTCCGCGCCATCTTTCCCGTCCTTACCGTCCTTGCCGTCTGCACCGCTGGAACCGCGCGAACCCGAGGAACCTCTTTCGCCGTCGGCGCCCTTGACGACGCCTGCATTGATTTCTCTGCCGTCCGTCAGCGTGATGATCAGGCAACCCTTCGCGTCAACCTTGGCAGCGGCAATGCCGACACCGGCAGTGCCCGCAGCGATGTTCAGCCCGGCTGCATCCGGCGTGGGCATCTCGGCAAAATCTTTCTCGGAGAATGCATCGGCAGCCATCAGCTTGCCCGCGAGGGTCAGCTTGGAGCCCTTGAGGCTGCTGAAGAGCGCCGCATAGGACACCGTGACAACATCCGCACGAAGGAAATTGTCAACCTGCACACGTGCGGGCAACAGACCGACGGCTTTTGCAAGCGCGTAGGGGTCATTCCAGGTGAAGTCCCCGCCCTCGGCATCCGAATAGCCGAGCGCGCGCAGCATAAACGTCAGATAGGTCGTCGCCGTGGCGATATCGCTGCCGAAAAGGGTTTCGGAAACGCCGTAGGTCAGACCGTTTGCATACGCATAGCAGACATAGGGCGCTGCCCATGCCGGGACATCCGTAAAGGGATGCTTGCCGTCCGTGGCGAGCGCGTCCGCCTCCTTGCCGAGCACGCGAATCAGCATGACCAGCGCTTCCAGGCGCGTGGGCGCGCGTTCGAGGTCAAAATCCGTATCGGAGACGCCCCGGAACAGTCCGAGCGTCTTCAGCTTTGCGGCGAGTTGTTCTTCTGCTGTGATGTCTCTTGCTGCCGCGTCAACGGTCAGCATCGGGAGCGATGCGCAAAGCAAAAGCACACAACTTAAAAGTATAGCGACGAATTGTTTTTTCATAGTTCCTCCTGATTTGCTTATAATATTAGGAAATATTTAAAACCACATAATCAAAATTATGTGGTATTTTGACAGAGAAAAACTGCAGTTTGAGAATAAATTCGGCAATATAAGCATTGACAATTTCCTATTTATGTACTATACTGGAACAAAGAAAAACCTTGGCATGCTTTTTCATCGCTTTTTCGATTCGGAAAAGCGGCGAAAGCAAAAAATAATACCACATAATTTTGATTATGTGGTATTTTTCAGCATTCAAGCAAACCCAGGTTTTCGATTTGTTGCTTGTATAGGCAGATGTTCTCCTGCGTGTAGATGCGGGTCGTGTTGATGCTGGCGTGCCCGAGCAGGTCGGCGAGGTGGACGACATCCTTGTACAGGAGATAATGCGTGCGCGAAAACAGGTGGCGCAGATTGTGCGGGAACACCTTGCGGGGATCGACGCCCGCCGCCTTGCACAGCGATTTCATGTCGCCCCAGACATTGCTGCGGTCCAGCGGCTTGCCGCTCCGTGTCCGGAAAATCGGACCCTCTGTGATGTCCTGCTCCTTTGCATATTGCAGCAGCGCGCGGCACAGCGCCTGCGACAGCAGAATTTGCCTTGCTTTCCCCTTGTTTTGCACATCGGCTTTCCCGCGCGCGGCGGCCTCTGCCGTGATGTACTGCAATTCGGAAATGCGAATCCCCGTCGAGCATATGGCTTGCATGACGAGCCATAATCGGCGGTTTTTTTGTTGTGCGGCGGAGAGCAGACGCTCGTATTCCGCTTTGGACAGCTCGCGCTCCTCACTGGCAAACTGCCTGCGCTGGATGCGCAGCGCTTTGACGCGGCAGTCCGACCTGCCCGCGAAAACGAAAAATGCATTCAGGGACGAGAGCGTCGCGTTTACGCTGGCGGGCGCATAGGTGCGGAGCAGCTCCGCCTTGTAGGCGAGAACCGCCTCTTTGCAGAGCGGGCGCGCGCCGAGCCGGCGGCGAAAGCGCTCTGCGTCGCGGACGTATTTCTCCACCGTTGCAGAGGCTTTTTCCGCCTGAATCAAATAGGCGCGAAAGGCTGTGCATGCTTGTTGACTGATTGGTTTCATAATTTCCTCCTCTGTAAAATCGCTTTTGCGGCACGAATCGGGCGTGCGCGCATCGCTATTCTAACACAGAGAGGGCGCCTGCGTGCAGAGACATAAAAAGAGCGGGGCAGCGCATGGCGCTGTCCCGCTCTTTTTCTGGCAGGGGGATTCAACGGTTTTGGATTTTCTTCTCGGTTTCGTCCCGCACGACGCGGCGCAGGGCGGCGAGGTAGGGCGAGAACGCCGCCTTGTCCTCACCGTAGGTGAGGTTCAGCGCGTACTCGTTTTCCTCCCAGGAGGAAAGGTCGGATTCGTTGTGCTGGATGACCGCCTCCATGTTGTCCAGCGCCTTGTAGATGCGCGCCTCGGTCGACTTGAGGGCGAGCATCTCGCGGTAGAGCGCCGTCATTTCGGCGCGGTAGGGCTCGGGCAGAGTGTCCACCCAACGGAACAACTGTTTTTCCTCGGTTTCTTCGTCGGCGCCAGTCTTTTTGAAAGACGGAATGTCCCCGATGAAGCATTCGCCGAGGTCGTGGATGAGGCACATCCTGATGACCTTGTTCATGTCCGCGTCCGGGTATTCGTCCGCGATGAAATAGGCGAGCAGCGCCAGCCGCCAACTGTGCGCCGCGACGCTCTCCGGGTGTCCGTTTGCCGTCTGGCAGTGCCGGAAGGTGCCTTTCAGTTTTTCCGCCGTGTGCAGGGCGGCGAGCAGTGCTTCGGGTTGCATATCCAATTTCCTTTCTCACGAAATTGAGTCAAATGTGTTATATCTGTTTCCACTTGAATGCGCGGTAGGTCTCCTCTTTCCGCTTATCCATGTACGCACGGACAAAAGGCAAATCGTTTGCCTGCAAGGCATGATGCAGCGGAATTGCCCATGACGCATTTTCGTCCCGCCAAGCGCGGTTGCAGGGAGCTGTCTGCATGGCAAAGTAGGCGTTCAGGATGGCGGCTGCCAGCGCCCATTGCTGCGTGGCAAGCAGAAAGCCGACATCTTTGTCCTGCGGCTTTTGCATATCCCATCCCTCCGCCGCGCGAACGGCTTGCATGGCTTGCATCGCCTGCTTCGGCGTTGCATTTGCCTCAAACCACGGCAGCAGAACCTTTTGCAGCACTTCAGTGCAGCGCACGGCAGCATAGGCACAGGAATCGTCATTCGACTGCAATAGCCTTTCATCCGTGGCGAAAATGCCCGGCGCAAGCTCTTTGGAAGATTCGACAACCCATCGCTTTGTACCGTCAATCAGCGTGTGCACCTCGGCGCCTTCGTTTTTGCGGTCGTTTTCTTCATACACGGAAGACATGCAAAAGCGGATGGTGCATTGCCTGTGCAGACATAGTACGCAGAACTGCTGCACGACATCGCCGACGATGCGATAATAATAGCGGTTTCCGATGCAGCGAAATCCGAGCGGTTGCACTAAAGGCATAAATTGTGCGTGGGTGGCGGCGTAAATCGGATTGCTCATGGTTTCACCTCAGATGTCCGCCTCGCCGGGCATTTTCAAGAGGGCACGGCGGGCGCGGTAGTCGGGGAGAACGCTCGCAAGGAGCGCGTAGAACGCGCGCGAGTGGTCAAAGTGCCGCAGGTGGCACAACTCGTGCACCACGACATATTCCCGCGCGGCGGCGGGGTAGAGCATCAGCCGCCAACTGTAGCAGATGCCCCCGTCCCTGCCGCAGGAGCCGAAGCGGCTCTTCGCCGATGTAATGCGCACGCGGCGCGGGGACAGTCCCATTTCTGCGGCATAGCGCTCGGTCAGCGGAATCAGTTCTTCGGCGGCGCGCGCCTTGAGCGCCGCAATCTCCGCGTCGGTCAGCGCGTCAAACGCCGCCGTGCGCGCTTTCGCCGCGCGCAGCTTTTCCGTGATCCAACTCTCGTGCGCCGCGACAAATTCTTCGATGTCCGCACGGTGCGTGCCGCGCGGGGCGCGGACGATCAGATGCGCGTCGCGGCTGACTTCCAGTGCCAGCGTGCGCCGCGCGGAGAATTTCAGTTCGTAGTCGGACACGGTTTATTTGACTTCGACAAGTTCGTAGTGCGACGAGCCGATGCCGATCTTCTCGCCGTGCGTAATCTGCCAGTGCCAGTCGGTGTTCGGCGACACATCGGTGAAATGGTCGCCGTGCGTGTGCTCGACCTCGTCGAGCAGCGAGCCTGCCATGACCGGCGCGCGCAGCACGGCGTCGGCGCAGGCGGCGTCGAGCGCCACGGGGTCAAACGAGGCAAACATGCCGATGTCCGGCACAATCGGCACATCGTTCTCACTGTGGCAGTCGCAGAAGGGCGACACATCAATTACCAGCGAGATGTGGAAGTTCGGCTTGCCGTCGATGACCGCCTTGGTGTACTCGGCGATTTTGCAGTTGAGGATCTCGCCCTTCTCGTCCATGCTCGCCTCGACCGCGTCCTTGGGACATACGCCGATGCAGCGGCCGCAGCCGACGCATTTCGTGTGGTCGATGGTTGCCTTGCGGTTGACGATGTGGGGCGCGTCATGCGCGCAGATGCGGGCGCACGCGCCGCAGCCGATGCAGAGGTCCTGCGCCACCGTAGGCTTGCCCGCGCTGTGCATCTCCATCTTGCCCGCGCGGCTGCCGCAGCCCATGCCGAGGTTCTTCAACGCGCCGCCGAAGCCCGCGCATTCGTGCCCCTTGAAGTGGCTGAGCGAAATGATGATGTCCGCGTCCATCACGGCATGGCCGATTTTTGCCTCTTTGACATATTCGCCGCCCGCCACCGGCACCAGCACCTCGTCCGTGCCCTTGATGCCGTCGGCAATGATGCTGTGTACGCCGGTCTGGAACGGGTTGAAGCCGTTCTCATAGGCGCTGTCGAGATGGTCGAGCGCGTTTTTGCGCCCGCCGACATAGAGCGTGTTGCAGTCGGTGAGGAACGGCTTGCCGCCCAGTTCCTTGACGATGTCGCAGACCGCCTTGGCGTAGTTGGGGCGCAGGAACGCGAGATTGCCCGGTTCGCCGAAATGGATCTTCACGGCGACATACTTCCCGGCAAAGTCGATTTTGTCAATGCCCGCCGTGCGAATCAGTCTTTGCAGTTTTTTGGGCAGCCCCTCGCCGAGTTTTGCACGCATGTTTGTAAAGTAAACCTTGGATGCTTCCATGTCATTCACCTCATCGCAATGTTGTACTTCGATTATACAACATCCCGCCGCGTTTCGCAACAGAAAAAATCCCACACAAATGTGGGATTTTTTCATTGGTGTGCGTTGTCCGGATCAGTCCAGCTCTTTCTTGCCCGTGTACAACTCATAATATCTGCCGTGCAGGGCGAGCAGCTCATCGTGCGTGCCGCGCTCGATGATTTCGCCGTTTTCCAGCACCATGATGGCGTTGGCGTTGCGGACGGTGGAGAGGCGGTGCGCGATGACAAAGGTGGTGCGGTTTGCCATCAGGCGGTCCATGCCGTGCTCGATGTGCCGCTCGGTGCGCGTATCGACCGAGGAGGTTGCCTCATCAAGGACGAGGATCGGCGCCTTGGAGAGGGCGGCGCGCGCGATGTTTAAGAGCTGCCGCTGCCCCTGCGAGAGGTTTGCGCCGTCGCCGGTGATGACCGTGTCATAGCCGTGCTCAAGGCGCATGATGAAGCTGTGGGCGCTGGCGGTCTTCGCGGCGGCGATGACTTCATCGTCGGTCGCGTCGGGTCTGCCGTAGCGGATGTTCTCGCGAATCGTGCCGGTGAACAGGTGCGTGTCCTGCAGCACCATCGCGATATTCCGGCGCAGCACATCGCGCTTGATGTCGCGCACATTCACGCCGTCGATGGTGATGCTGCCCGAATCAATGTCGTAGAAACGGTTGAGCAGGTTGGTGATCGTGGTCTTGCCCGCGCCGGTCGAACCGACGAAGGCGATTTTCTGCCCCGGCTTTGCATAGAGCGAAATGTGCTTCAGAATCGTCTTGCCGGGGACATAGCCGAAGGTCACATCCTCAAGCTTGACATAGCCCTGCATGTGCGGCATGTCTGCGGCGTCGGGTTTGTCCGGCTCTTCCTCGGGGCGGTCGAGCACATCAAACACGCGCTCCGCACCGGCAAGCGCGGCAAACACCGTGCTCATCTGCATGGAAATCTCGTTGATGGGGCGGGAGAACTGCCGCGCGTAGTTGACAAAGATGGTCAGACCGCCGATGTCAAAGCCGCGCGCGATGCAGAGGATTCCGCCGATGCCCGCGGTCATCGCGTAGGAGACTTGCCCGGTGTTGCCCATGACAGGCCCCATGATACCGCCGAAGAACTGTGCGCCGATCTGCTTTTCACGCAAATCGTCGTTCAGCAGCTCAAATTCGTTCACGCAGGTCGCCTCGTGGTTGAAGACCTTGATGACCTTCTGCCCCGAGACGCTCTCCTCAATGTAGCCGTTGACCGCGCCGAGCGCCGCCTGCTGTGCAATATAGTATTTGCGCGACTTGCCGGACAGCGCACTGCCGCCGAAGAGATAGACCGGGATGAACGCGAGGGTAATCAGCGTCAGCCAAATGTTGGTGTAGCACATGACGGTGAAGGTGGCAATCAGGGTAAGCGTGCCCGAGACCAGGCTGGTCAGCGTGCTGTCAAACATGGTTGCCACGTTGTCCACGTCGTTGGTAAAGCGGCTCATGATTTCGCCGTGGCTCTCGTTGTCGAAGAACTTGACGGGCAGCCGCTCAATCTTGGCAAACAGGTCGCGGCGCAGCCTTGCCATCGCATTCTGCGAGATGGTGAGCATGATTTTTGCCTGCGCGTACTGCATAACGACCTGTATGCCGTAGACCAGCAGCAGCAGAACGACGACGCGGACGACATAAGCCAGCCGCTCGTCCAGGGTGCGCGCCGTGTCCACCAGCGCGTTGACAATGGGGCGGAGCAGGTAGGACGCCGCCGTGCCCGCCAGCGTTGAGAGGATCAGAAAGACGAAGGCGAGAACAAGCAGATACTTGTACGCGCCGATGTAGGCAAGCAGGCGGGAGATGACCTTCTTCGCGTCGCCCTTGGGCTTGCCGCCCATGCCGCGCGGACCGCCCGGTCCGCCGCCGCGCCGCCCGCCTGACCCCGGCATCGGAGGACCCTTGCGGCCCTCCGATGCGGCAGAGGAATTGTACTGCTTTTGCAGATTTTCCAGCGTGCGCTCAGCCATTCTGTTTCGCCTCCTTGTTCTCCATTTGCAGGGAGTAGATTTCCTTGTATTCTTCGCAGCTCTGCATCAGCTCGTCATGCGTGCCGAGCCCCGCGATCCTGCCGTCCTCGAGGACGAGGATGCGGTCGGCGTCCATGACCGAGGTCACGCGCTGCGCGATGATGATTTTGGTCGAACCCTCAAGGTCGGTGCGGAACGCCTCACGGATTTTCGCCTCGGTGGCGGTGTCCACCGCACTGGTCGAGTCGTCGAGAATCAGAATCTTCGGCTTTTTCAGCAGTGCACGCGCGATACAGAGGCGCTGCTTCTGTCCGCCGGAGACGTTTGCACCGCCGCGCTCGATGCCGTGATCATAGCCGTCGGCGAAGGAGGAGACAAAGCCGTCCGCCTGCGCATAGGATGCCGCGCGGCGCATCTCTTCGTCGCTTGCGTTCTCATCACCCCAGCGCAGGTTTTCGGCGACCGTGCCGGAGAAGAGCAGATTCTTCTGCAGCACCATGCCGATGCCCTCACGCAGTTCGCGGAGCGAGTAGTCGCGCACATTCACGCCGTCGACAAGCACCTCGCCGCTGTCCGCATCGTACAGGCGTGGAATCAGCGAGACCAGCGTGGTCTTGCCGCTGCCCGTGCCGCCGATGATGCCGAGCGTTTCGCCCGCGTGAATGGTAAAGTTGATGTCGTGCAGCACCTCGTCGGCGCTGTTCTTGTAGTAGCGGAAGCCGACATGGCGGAATTCCACCTCGCCGTGCTCCACGCGGCGCGCGGGGTACTTTGCGTCCGCATCGTCAAGGTCGATTTTCTCATCCATGACCTCGGAGAGACGGCGCGAGGACGCCATGGCGCGCGAGGTGACCATGAAGAGCATCGTCACCATCATCAGCGACATCAGAATCTGCGTGATATAGGTGAGGAAGGCGGAGAAATTCTCAATCGGGAAGCCGTCGAAAATGACCTGTTTGCCGCCGAAGTAAATGACGGCAAGCGAGGTGAGGTTCATCACCAGCATCATGATCGGCTGGATGAAAATCATCACATTCATCGCGGCAAGTCCGGCGCTCTTGAGGTCTTCGTTCGCCGCGCCGAACTTCTCGTTTTCGTGGTCCTCCCGCACAAAGGACTTGACGACGCGGATGTTGGTCAGATTCTCGCCGACGGTGTTGTTCAGCGCGTCGATCTTCTCCTGCATGGCGTTGAATCGGGGAAAGCCGACCCGCACCACAAAGAGAAGCAGCAGTGCGAGGATTGGAATCGCCACGGCGAGCACCGCGGCGAGGCTCGGACTGAGCGAGATCGCCATAATCAGCGCGCCGATGAGCATGCCGGGCGCGCGCAGGAACATGCGCAGCAGCATGTTGACGAAGTTCTGCATCTGCGTGACATCATTGGTCAGGCGCGTGACGAGCGAGCCGGTCTGAAACTTGTCGATGTTGGCAAAGGAGAATTTCTGCACCTTGCGGAACACGTCGATGCGCAGATCGCTTGCGAAGTTGACCGACGCCTTTGCGCCGAAGTAGGCGCCGCCCACGCCGCCCAGCATCATCAGCACGGCGGTGAGGATCATCAGCCCCGCGATGCCCGCGACATACCAGACCGAGCCGGGTTTGCCTGCCGTGAGATGATCACCGGCGTGCCCGACGATGACGGAATAGAGCTTCGGCATCACGATTTCGCCGATGACCTCCACGATCATGCAAAGCGGCCCCAGAATAAAGTATTTGGTGTACGGCTTTGCGTATTTAGCCCATTTTTTCAAAGCGTATCTTCCTTTCTGCCCTTCGTCTTCTCGGAGAGGGCGTCGAGATTGTCCTGCATGCGGTCGAGATAGTCGCAGAGCGCCTCTGTCTCTGCGGCGGTGAAACCCGCAAATACGGCGGCATCCAGCGCGCCGAACTTCTCACGGGAGAAGTCCACCACGCGCCGCCCCTTGTCGGTCAGCGCAATGTCGTTGACGCGCGTGTCGGTGGGGTTTGCCTGCCGCGTGACATAGCCGTCCGCCTCCAGCCTTTTGAGCATATTGGTGACGGCGGCGGTCGAAATCTCCAGCATGCCCGCGATTTCGGTCTGCGACAGCACATTGTCCGCATCGGACAGGCGCATCAGCGTGTAGTGCGCACTGCGGCCGAGCCCGGTCTCCTCGCGGAGCGCGTCAAACGCGGCATGGTGCTTGCGCATCACGGTTGACATGCGGTGGATGACCTCGCGCGGGGCGGTTCGCCCATCGTTTTCGGTATGCATCCTTGCCTCCTGTTTTAGAAAATTAACATGTTAACAATTAACCCGTTAATGATTATACGCATCTTTGCAAAAATGTCAAGATGTTTTTTGCAAAAACTTGACTTGCATTTTGGATTGCGGTATACTGCCTAAGGATAAGAAGAAAAAAAGGGGGCGGCGATATGGCAGGCTGCAAGCTCTGTCCGCGCCTGTGCGGCGCGGACCGCGCGGCGGGTGAGGTCGGCTTTTGCGGCGCGGGCGGCACGCTCCGCGTGGCGCGCGCGGCGCCGCACTTTTGGGAGGAACCGCCGATTTCGGGCGAGCGGGGCAGCGGCACGGTGTTTTTCTCACACTGTCCGCTCCGCTGCGTCTATTGTCAGAATAAGAATATTTCGAGCGGCGGCTTCGGCGTGGACATCACGGTTGAGCGCCTGTGCGACATCTTCTTTGAGCTTGCCGCGCGCGGCGTGCACAACATCAATCTCGTGTCGCCCACGCAGTACACAAAGGAAATCATCGCCGCTGTCCGTATGGCAAAGGCGCGGGGCTTTTCGCTGCCGTTTGTCTGGAATACGGGCGGCTATGAGCGTGTCGAAACGCTGCGCGCGCTCGAAGGACTTGTGGATATTTACCTCACCGATTATAAGTACGCATCCGGCGAACTCGCCGCGCGCTATTCGGCTGCCGCGGATTACCCCGCCGTCGCCGACGCGGCGCTTCGCGAGATGGTGCGGCAGCAGCCCGCATGCGTTTACGGCGGCGAACTGCTCACGCGCGGCGTGATTGTGCGGCATCTCGTGCTGCCGACGCATGCCGACGATTCGTGCGAAGTCGTGCGCCGCGTGCATGACGCCTACGGCGACCGCGTGATTCTCTCGCTGATGAGCCAGTACACCCCCGTCGGGGACTGCGGCGGCTTTGCCGAACTTGCAGGCCCTGTTTCGGCGGACGAATATGACCGCGTAGTGGACTTTGCTCTCTCGCGCGGCGTGGAGAACGCCTTCGTTCAGGAGGGCGGATGCGTGTCCGAGAGCTTTATTCCCGCATTTGATACGACCGGCGTTCTGCCGGAGAAAAAGGAGAACCGCAAATGACTTTGACAACGGAACAACTCACATCTCTGTTTACCAACTGCATCGGCACCCGCACGGTCGGCGGCAGATTTACCGAGCCGCTGCGCTTTTCCGAGGTGCAGGATGCGCACTACGACAAGGTCGGCTTCGGCACGCGCGCGCACTGCACGGCGGGCATCGCGCTCGACTTCACCTATGACGGTGAGCTTGTCGCCTTCGATTACATCTTTACCGGCTGCACCTCGCGCGTGTGGTTCACGATCGACCTGTACGCCGACGGTGTCATGCTCTATACGCTGAATACGGTCTCCACCGGAGAGGGGCAGACGCACTTTGAATACCGCTTTGCCGAGAAGAAGCCGCGTCGCGTGCAGATTTATCTGCCCTACACCTGCGGCATCGCCCTTGCGGGCTTTACCGTGGACGACGGCGCAACCGTCGCCGCCACCGACCGCAGCGGCGCGAAGAAACTGCTGCTGCTCGGCGACAGCATCACGCACGGCAGCGACGCGCGCTATACCTCGCGCTGCTATGCAACGCTGGTGGGGATGCATTTTGATGCGGTCGCGCTCAACCAGGGCGTCGGCGGCTACTTCTTCGATGAAAGAATCATTGACGAGACGCTTGCCTTCAAGCCGGACGCCGTTACGGTCGCCTACGGCACAAACGACTGGGGCAGACACAAGGCGGACGCCGCCGGTTACCGCGCCGCCGCAAAGGCGTACATTGACAAGCTCTGCCGCACCTATCCGGATGTGCCGATTTTCGGCATTCTGCCGCTCTGGCGCACGGCGGAGGTGCTGCATCCCGACTGGATGCCCTTTGCCGACATCTATGCCATCCTCGGCGAACTGTACGGCGCGCATGACAATGTGACTGTGATAAACGGCCGTGCCATCGTGCCGAATCTGCGCGAATACTATACGGACGGGCTGCATCCCAACACGATGGGGCAGGAGGCGTACGCCCGCGGCGTTGTGCTGGCGATGGAACACGCGGGCTTTACGAAGTAAGGAGATAAACAATGGCAAAGGATAAGGAAAAGGACATCAAGACCAACGCGATGCGCATCCTGGATACGCTCGGCGTGCCCTATGAGGTCATCACCTATACCTGCGACGAGTTTACGGACGGCGTGCACCTCGCCGAGCAGCTGGGGCAGCCGGCGGAACAGACCTTCAAGACGCTGGTCGCCGAGGGCAAGAGCGGCGGCTATTTCGCCTTCGTGATTCCGGTCGCCGAGGAGCTCGACCTCAAGGCGGCGGCGCGCGCCGTCGGAGAAAAGGCGGTGGAGTTGATTCATGTCAAGGATTTGCAGAAGGTCACGGGGTACATCCGCGGCGGCTGTACCGCCATCGGCATGAAAAAGGATTATCCCACGGTGATTGACGAAACCTGCGTGCTGTTTGACAAAATCATGGTTTCGGGCGGCAGGCTCGGCTCGCAGATCGTGCTTTCGCCCGATGATTATATCCGCGCGACCGGCGCAAAATGTCTGCCGATCATCTTCTGATTGACTATTTGAAAATTTCCCGACAGAAAATTTCATAAAAATCTTGACAAGACCCACGACAAATGCTATAATATTCAGCGTTGCACGACCAAACCATGTACCTTTAGCTCAGCTGGATAGAGCAACTGCCTTC
>CAKSLU010000015.1 GCA_934474225.1 uncultured Eubacteriales bacterium
TGCTTTTCCGAGTCGAAGGCGATGCCCGCGCCGCAGCACGGGCATTTATAACTGACAACCGCCATCGTCAGCCCTCGTATTTATGACCGCAGTTTGCGCAGAACTTCCCTTTATTCTCGGTGCCGCACTCGGGGCAGGTCCATGCTGCCGGGCGCGCCGCGCCGCAAGCCGTGCAGAACTTGCCGGTATTCTCGGCGCCGCATGCGCACTTCCAGACGGTGTTCTCCGGCTTCTTTGCGCCGCAGTTTGCGCAGAATTTGCCGGTGTTCTCCGCGCCGCATGCGCACTTCCATGCACCGGCTGCGGGCGCCTGATTCTGCTGTTGTGCCTGCTGTTGCTGCATCTGCGCGCGGTTGGTCTCGCTGGCAGTGCCCATGAAATTGCCTGCCGCGCCCATGCCGATGCCCATGCCCATAAACGCCTGCGCGCTGCCGCCCGCATTGCTGCCCGCAGCCTCCATGCCGCGTGCGATAGAGCCTTGGACATAGCCCTCGCGAACCGTGGGGTCGGAGAGCATAGCGCCCTTGTTGCGCATCTCGATGAGTTTCTTCGACTCTTCGTCGTAGGAGACGCTGGCGATACCGACCGCCTGCACCTCAAAGCCGCGCATCTTCTTCCAGTCTTCGTCCAGCTCATTTGCCATGTACTTGGCAAGCTCAACCGACTTGGAGGCGACATGCGAGACGCGGATGTTGTCCACCGACATCTTGTTGAGCGCTGCCGAGAACGCATTGAGGAACTCGGAGAGATACTGCTCGTTGATGTCGTCGATCTCTACGCGGTCCTTGTTCTTCGGAATCGCTTCCTTATAGAACAGAATCGGGTCGGTGACCTTGATGGAATATGTACCGTGTGCGCGCAGGAAAAGCTCGGAATTGTAGAAGTTGTCGAAATAGTTGACCGCATTCGGCGTGCCGAACTTGATGCCCTTGATCTCCTGCAGGTTGACGAAGTACGCCTTCTGTGCATAGGAGGGCGTGCCGCCGAACTTGAAGCGCTCCCAGACATCCTTCAGCGCGTCGCCAAACTGCCCGTTGAAGAGCGAGGGCGCACCGTGGTTGTCAACCTTATAATAGCCTTCCTCTGCGGTGTAGTCCACGATCTTGCCGCCCTCGACCAGCATCATAAACTGGTTGGGGTAGACGTGGATAACCGAACCGTCGCTGATGACGTTCTCCGTGCCGTGCTTGTTGGAAGAACGGCTGCTCTTGTTGATGAGGACGCCGCTCGTGAAGACGGTCGTATCGCTCATATTGTCCGCTTCGATGGCGTCAAGCCACTGATCGCCGAGCGCGCCGCCGACGGCGCCCATTGCTGCCTTAATAAGTCCCATGGTGAATACCTCGCTGTTCTGAAAATTTTGGGGTTCTCTTGCCTTTATTCTACTCGATAAACGCGCAAATGTCAACCTTTTCGCAGCACACCGCGCATTTTTGTTGGCAGAAAGAATTTGCTTGACACCGCGCCTTTCCTGTGCTAAAATATAGGGTGTTGCAATCGCTACGGAGAGGTATCGAAGCGGTCATAACGAGGCGGTCTTGAAAACCGTTTGGCGCAAGCCACAAGGGTTCGAATCCCTTCCTCTCCGCCATAATGAAAAAAGGTCGCACTTGTGTGCGGCCTTTTTTTATTCCGGAGACGGGAGGTTGATTCGAACCCTTCTCCATTGCGACAGCAATGGATATGACGACGCGCGCGTCGTCGAAGGGTCTTGAATCCCTTCCTCTCCGCCATAATGAAAAAAGGTCGCACTTGTGTGCGGCCTTTTTCATTCCGGAGATGGGAGGTTGATTCGAACCCTTCTCCATTGCGATAGCAATGGATATGACGACGCCGCGCGTCGTCGAAGGGTCTTGAATCCCTTCCTCTCCGCCTTAACGCAAAGGGTCGCACTTGTGTGCGGCCTTTTTCATTCCGGAGATGGGAGGTTGATTCGAACCCTTCTCCATTGCGGCAGCAATGGATATGGCAGAATGCAGTGGGATTGCCGAAGCCCGAACGGAGAAATCCCGCTACAGCGATCGTCAGGCAGCGTAGCTTCGGTCGAGCTCTTTCTCGAACAACGCCTCCGGGGTATGGTAACCGAGAATTTTTCTCGGGAGCGCGTTCATCAGGTCGGCAAAAGGAAGTATGTCGTCAGGGCTGTAGGCGGATATAGTGATGGCCCTTTCAGAATTGGTTGTGGTGACTCAATTCTGCCATAGGTTCATCACTATGGATTCTTTTTTTACTATTGCAACTTCATTTTACAACGCGCGTTGAATATTCAAATTTATTCAATACTCAGTTTTAAATTTCGCTTAAGGGGTTGTCTTTGAACGGTTTTCAGCAAACAGTTCTTCAAGAGACTCGTATTCGGTGATGACTCCCATATTCGTTAATCGTTCAAATTCTTCCTCGACTGTTGTACCACGCTGTGTTAAGTAGTCGGCGACCGTATATGTTTTGGAAGGTATGAAAATCAATTCATCCTCTGATATTGTCACGCTGCCTTCTTCTTTCCAAAACTGATCGGCAGACGACAGTGACAAAAACCAATCATATGTCTGCATTGCCACCATATTTGCTGTAGTTCTTTGATATAACAAGTCACCATTCTCATCCGGATAAAAGAATACGCTGTCACCTTCGGTATTGATGCCGTATGCCCAAGCATTCTCTTTCGGAGGATTGTATTCGATGAAGGTTTCATCTTTGAATATAAATGCGTTTGACCAGCTGTAATACGAGTGAGAAGCTACAAAACCGCTGTTTATGCGGAACACGTCAAATGAACAGTTACCCGTGATCTGCTTTTCTTTATTGAGTGTTTTTGTAATACCGTTATATTCGATGCTTTTTAACATCCAGTATAATTCATCGAAGTCATTGTCGTAATAGTCGTAATAAACGTTCAGAATACCCCCGCAAGAGTAGATTCGAATCTCCTCACTCGATGGGTAGCAGGCAGCAACTTCACTTTCATTCCACGGCTGAAGCCAATGGTCACCTGACGGAATGTACAGCATATCGCAGGTTTTGAGCGATGTCAGTATACTCGCATTTGTACTGCCTATAAATGAGCGAAAATTCACATTTTCTTCAGCCACAGTGATTTGTTTTAGATTCGCAAATGTATTCAGATACGCAAAGTCGATATACTCCACATCCTTGCTTATAACAAGTTCGGTGATGACAGTGGTATCGACATTTTCAAACACGAGAGAATCAACCGCAGTAACTCCGTCTTTAATCGTGTAAACTGATTCCTTAATTATGTTGTTATCTTTTTTCACAGAACAGCCAATGACTGTGCCGGCGACAATGCAGACAGAACCCAGTAATACCAATATAAGAATAGAAATTTGTATTTTTTTCATAAAATACCTCCACAAGTAATTCAATACGCTTTGTTAACAGCAGAAAACAAATATACTCACGTGCATTTTCGGTACTTCCACACAATAATTATACACTACATAGGCAGTAATGTAAATAAGTTCATTGTAACAAATCCTTTAACTTTGCAAGCGCACGGTTCTTGCACTGATTAACAGCTTGCTTGGTAACCCCGAGCATATCTGCAGCATATTGTGCCGTAAAGCCTCGCAGAACAATCATTTCTATGCAAATCCGTTCCTTTTCAGATAATACATCCATCATTGCATCTTGGAGCAGGATATCATCGAATTCGTTGTTATCCGAGAGCTTGTCATCAAACAAATCAATAACGCAAAGGGTCGCACTTGTGTGCGGCCTTTTTCGTTCCGGAGACGGGAGGTTGATTCGAACCCTTCTCCATTGCGGCAACACATGTACTTCTAAATGAATAATCGGCGAAGACTTTAAATGTCTTCGCCGATTATTTTATCATCATTATTCATGTACGGTACCGCCACGTGTGTATGGTTCTACATATCCCACATGCTCAACCGGAGAGAAATCTTTCACAGGACAATTTGTTAATGTCACGCTTAACAATGTAGTCAAGTCGCCAAGCGCGGAAATATCCGTGATCGGATTCATATCAAGCCCTAATCGTTCGATATTTTTCCAACTTTTTAGTGAAGAGATATCGCTTATGCTGTTGCCACCCAATCTTGCATCGGTGAGATTTACCAACCCCGAAATAGGCGATATATCGACGATTTTATTATCCAAAAGGCTCAAATATGTAAGCTCGGTAAGCTCGGATAAAGGCGAAAGATCAACTATATCATTGATGTCCAAGTAAAGTGTGGAAATATTTATTAACCTTGAGAGAGGCGAAAGATCAACTATACTGTTATTGCGTAGATTTAGTGTAGTAAGTTTCTTTAGTTCTGCAAGAGGCGAAATGTCGGTTATATTGTTTGAAGAGGCATCAAGAGCAATTAGATTGACAAGTGCAGCAATTGGAGCGATATCTTGCACTCCAGTATCACTTATGTTTAAATTTGTCACTGAAAGGAAATTATCTCTTGTAAGATCACCGTTTTCAACATTTGCACGCATACGAATAGCCGATTCGATTTCCGGGTATTCTTTGATTGAACGTATATCGAATCCATTTATAATATATTCATCTTCAATACTACCTTCGGATTCAGATATTCTCTCATTATCCGTCTGTTTTGAGTCATCAAGCTGTTTCTCATTGCAACCGCCAACGCAGACAGAAAGGCACAGTAATACGAGAGCAAGAATAGAAATTTGAAATTTTTTCATAAAGCACCTCTATCAGTAATTTCATAAACTTTGTTAACAGCAAAAAACAAATATAGTCAAGTGCATTTTCGGTACTTCCACATAATAATTATACACTACATAGGCAGTAATGTAAATAAGTTCATTAAAATCTTTTTTATAGCCAATAGACATAACGCAAAGGGTCGCACTTGTGTGCGGCCTTTTTCATTCCGGAGATGGGAGGTTGATTCGAACCCTTCTCCATTGCGATAGCAATGGATATGACGACGCGCGCGTCGTCGAAGGGTCTTGAATCCCTTCCTCTCCGCCAGAAAACGACAGGTGTCGACAGAAACCTGTCGTTTTTCAATGAAGCGCGCCGCCTGCGCATGAAGCAGGACTTCGCCCTATGAAGTCGTTTTACTTATGAAGCACGGCTTCGCCGCACAAGGCTGCGCGCTCCGCTTCATAAATTCGCGAAGCGAATTTGCTTCATGTTGCGCTTTTGCGCAACACTTCACATCGACGAAGTCGATGCTTCATTTTTATGTGAGATAAGAAAAGGTCGTACTTCGGTACGGCCTTTTTCATCGTTTGCATTTCGCCGCAGAGATAGCGCGGCGCATTACCACAGATATGCGAAGAATCCGCGGTCGCCTGCCGTCTTTGCGGAAATTGCGGAAATCGGCACCGACAGTTCGATGTCCAGTGTCCGCTCGCCGGTTTCGGTACTGTAAACAATCCGCAAATGGGTATCATCGACGACGGTCAGGGTATCTATCGCACCGATTGAATCCACAAAGGTTGTCTCTATCGGGCAGGAAACCCGTTCGTAAATCGGATAGAAGACATTTGCCACATAGAGCATCAGTCCGGGATTTTCGGCATCGTCGGCATAGCGGAAATACACCATTGTATCTCCCTGCAGGTAAAAAGCGCGGTCTATCCACTCGGCAGACAGCATCTGCGTATTTCTGTCGTAATACAGCATATCCCAAAAGCCGGTGCCCATCGGCATGCAGAGCTGCACCAAATCATCCGAAAGCCGCGTAACCCCCGGTTCTTTCACATCACCGCTTATATATACCGCAGTTGTACCGTCTGCACGCAGAAGCGCAAACGTATAACGCCATTCATCTGCAGTCGTCCGGTACAGCCGACCGAACTCGTCTTCGTGCGCCAATACACCGGGGGAAAAGGGGACAGACAGGGATGAAATCGGCGCAGGCGTCTCCGCATCGACGGTCTGCGTGACACCGTCTTGTAGATAGCAAATCCGGATGTGGGTATCATCGACATAAGAAATCGATGCAACCGCATCGGCAGAGATAGCGCTGCCGTCCGCGGGAACAACTTCAACTTTCATGCGTACGGCATCGAAAACCTGAAACAGATTCACGCAAAGCGCACCGCTGAAATCGTCATTTGTGGGGCAAGCGGCGACTCTGTCCCGCAGCCAGTAGCACGACGTTTTCTTGTACGCGGACAGCTCCTGCGTCACGCCGTCGTAGAACGATATGCGCGCGTTGCCCTGCTCGTCCGTCTCGCGGATTTCCAGCAAGGACGCCGTCCGCATCGTGAATTGCGGCGCGCCGCCTTTCCAGACCGCGCGGCGGATTGCCGTATTGCCGTCTGCGTCAAGCAGCGTGTATACATATGTGCCGTCTATGCACGCAAGGCTGTAGTACTTTTCCGGCTCCGGCAGCTGCACCGTGTTTGAATCGCTTGCGTCGGAAACGGTTGTGTCTTTATCTACGGATGTATCGCCGGCATGCAGCACACCGGAAACCGGTTTTTTGACGCAGCCGAGCAGCACTGCACAAAGACAAACCGCAAGGCAAATCAAAAGAAGATACTTGCAAAGCGGATTTTCTGATTCTGCTGCTGTATGGCATGTTTTCATATATGTCTGCCGCCTTTCTCTCATTTTGTGCACAGGGGCTTATTCTCTTGTCAGAATCAATTCGCACGAATCGCATGCAAGCGCGTTGTCTGCATCCAGATGGATATGCGTATGTGCGGGAACGCCGTCCTGCGCCAGCGTGAGCAAATGCCGCGCCAAAGAAACGAGCCCCGCCTGATTGGCAGAAATCACAACGGCAGAATCCTCTGCCGTGCATTTGATTTCAAAGCCGCTTTCCCACTCCATGCGAATGGTATTGCCATCGTATGCCGGAACTTCAATCTGCATTGTATTTCTCCTTGTTGCCGATATTCTGTCACTCATAAATCTTGCCGATATACAACAGCTTTGCAAGCTGTGCAAAATCGGCGGTGGCGGGTGCGGTATCACGCACATAGGCGGACATCGCCTCAAAGTAATCGCCGAGCGTCCGATTCTGCCAGGTCTCCGGATGCGTGCGGAAATCCTGTCTCATGGCATCCAGAAAGGCTGCAAACGCCGCCGAGGTTTGTATGGCTTCAATCGCGTCCGGGGTTAGTTCAAACATATTCTTTTCCTCATCATATACGCATGATTTTACATCGGCTCATTCCATGTGCCCGCAGTCGCGAAAAAAAGCACGAGAAAAGACACCGCGCAGAACACAGCGACGGTCAGCAGATTGCCGAGGACGAATTTGTACCACTTGTTTTTCCGCGGTTCTTTTCGGTAGTCGTGATAAAAATACATGCAAAACGACACAAGGATATTGCACAGTATCAGCGCCGTGCAGAGCACGCGGGACGACGCGCCGAACAAGAGCGCCACATACGAAACCGGCACATACACAAGGCCGAGTATAGCGTAAATCAGCATCCGCATATGGCTGTCTCCTTTCGATTGTGCGACAGCGCAAAACTGCGCTGCGTTCTTTGTGTATATATTACCATAAGAATACAGCGCTCGTCAAGCCGCGTCCCTAAACAAAAAAATTGCGATGCAGAGGCATCGCAATTTTTTGTTTTCAGAAATGCTTGCGGAGCGTATACAGGTCGATGCAGCCGACGGGACATGCTTCGTGGCACTTGCCGCAGCCGATGCACTTATCGTAATCGACCTTGGCACAGAAGTTCTCGACCGTGACGGCGCCGACTTCGCATGCCTTGACGCACTTCATGCAGCCGATGCAGCCCGCCGTGCAGTCCTTGCGCGTCTGCGCGCCCTTATCGTGATTCTTGCACAGCACCGCCGCCTTGGTGGTGTCGAGCGGGAACAGGTCGATAAGACTGCGCGGACAGGTCTTGATGCACAGCTTGCAGGCGCGGCACTTGTCCGGGTTGATGCGCGCAACGCCGTCGCAGAGGAAGATCGCCTCATAGGGGCAGACCGCCGCGCAGTCGCCAAATCCAAGGCAGCCGTAGGTGCAGGTTTTCGGCCCGCCGAACAGCTGCGCCGCCATCTTGCAGGACTGCACGCCCTCGTAATCGAGCTTGGTGCCGACATTTTCGCAGTTGCCGCGGCACATGACGGCGGCGACCTGCGGCTTGACGGTGCCCGCTTCCCTGCCGAGCACGCCCGCAACGGCGGCGGCGACATCGTTGCCGCCCGGGACGCAGAGGTTACATTCGATTTTATCATCGGCGGCAAGCGCGGCGGCATAGCCGTCGCAGCCGCTGTAGCCGCAGGCGCCGCAGTTGGCGCCGGGGAGACAGTCGCGCACCTTTTTCTCGGTTTCATTGACCGGGACGGCGAAGACCGCCGAGGCAATTGCCAGCCCGAGACCGGCAACAAGCCCGATGGCGGCGACGATGAGCACGGGAATAAGAATACCTGACATCATCGCACCCCCTCAACCGAAAATCGTCTCGACGATGCCCGTGAAGCCGAGGAAGGACACCGAGACGAGCGAAGCCGCGACCAGCGTGATGGGCAGCCCCTGCATGAACTTCGGAATATCGCAGGATTCCATGCGTTCCCGCACGCCCGCGAACATGACCATCGCCAGCATGAAGCCGAGACCCGCGCCGACCGAGTTGAACATCGACTCTGCAAAGCCGTAGCCCTTGTCGATGTTGAGCAGGACGACGCCGAGCACCGCGCAGTTGGTGGTGATGAGCGGCAGATAGATGCCGAGCGCGCTGTAGAGCGCGGGCATGTACTTCTTGAGCACGATCTCGACAAACTGCACCAGCGCCGCAATCACGAGGATGAAGACGATGGTCTGCAGATATGCGAGGTCACACTGCACGAGCAGCCGATTGATGGGATAGGTGACCGCCGTGGACAGCGCCATGACGAAGATGACCGCCGCGCTCATGCCGACCGCGGTATTCAGCTTTTTCGAGACGCCGAGGAACGGACAGATGCCGAGAAACTGCGACAGGACGAAGTTCTGCGTGAGAATCGCCGTGAGCAGGATGCTAAGAAGCCCTTTTGTCATTTCCATCAGTTCTGCGCCTCCTTTGCATCGGTTTTGCCGCAGGTTTCATGCGCCGTGAGCGTGCAGGACGCCGCCATGGGACATGCCTCACAGCCGCGCAGTTCGGCGCGCGGCTTGCCGCGCTTTTCGGCGAGGCGGTTGACCACCGCCATCAGAATGCCGAAGACGAAGAAGCCGCCGGGCGGCAGAATGAAGATGAGCATCGGGTTCTCGGAGAGCACGGGAATGCTCAGCCCGAGGAAGGAGCCTGCGCCGAGAATCTCGCGCACGGAACTCATCAGAAAGAGCGCCGCCGTGAAGCCGACACCCATGCCGAGCCCGTCCGCCGCGGAGGCGAGGACGGGATTTTTGCCCGCAAACGCCTCGGCACGGCCGAGGATGATGCAGTTGACGACGATCAGCGGCAGATACACGCCGAGGCTCTCATTGAGCGACGGCAGGAACGCCTTGACCAACATCTGCACGATGGTGACGAAGGACGCGATGATGACGACATAGGCGGGGATGCGCACCTTCTCGGGAATGACCTTGCGCAGCGCCGAAATGACGACATTGGAGCAGACCAGGACGACCGCCGCGGCGACGCCCATGCCGACGGCGCTCTGCACCGAGGTGGTGGTCGCCAGCGTCGGGCAGGTGCCGAGCACCAGACGGAGCACCGGGTTTTCGGTGAGGATGCCCTTGGAAAATTCTTTGACGAGTGACTTCTTTTCTGCCATCAGGATGCACCCCCTTCTAATGCGCGGTCGGCGGCAAGCGCCGCGTTGACGGCGCTTGTGACCGCTTTTGATGTAATGGTTGCGGCGGTGATCGCCTGCACGTTTTCGCCGTCGTTTGAGGTCTTGCTGACGGTGAGCGTGCCGGATTTGCCGACGAAGCGGCTCTTGAACGCGGGCTTGGTCGAGTTGGCGCCGAGTCCCGGCGTCTCGCTGTGCGAGAGAATCTCAATGCCGGTGATTTTGCCGTCCGCGCCGATGCCGACCATGACGCTGACGGTGCCGCCGTAGCCCTTGGCGGCGGCGGTGAAGACGCGGCCGATGGTGCTGCCGCCCGCATCGAGTGCTTCGCAGTATGTAAGCGTGTCGTAGGTCTTCTCTTCGCCGAAGTCGGCGGCATCGGGCATGACCGTGCGGCGCGAGGCAAGCGCGTTTTCCCGCTCGGTCTCGGCGATGCGGGCTGCGGTGACGCTGTTTGTCAGCGCGAGCAGCGCGGTCGCCACCACGCAGATGAGAAGCAGGGCAAGCGTCGGCTTCAGAATTTCTTTCGGAGACAGTTTCATTTTGTTGCCTCCTTCTTTTTCTTCTCCGCACCGAAGGCGCGCGGCAGGGTCAGCCGCTCGATGTGCGGGACGAGAATGTTCATCAGAATAATCGAGAAGGACACGCCCTCGGGCAGCGAGCCGTACAGGCGGATGACCGAGGTGATGATGCCGCAGCCGATGCCGAAAATCCATTTGCCCTTCGCCGTAATCGGAGAGGTGGCATAGTCGGTCGCCATGAAGAACGCGCCGAGCAGGAGACCGCCGCCGAGCAGCTCATAGGCGACAAAGCGGAGGTCGCCGTGCCCTGCGAGCAGCATCCAGACGGCAACCGTGCCGATGTAGGCTGCCGGAATGATCGGGGAAATCACGCGGCGGAGGATGAGGTACACGCCGCCGACGAGCAGCGCCAGCGAACAGACCTCGCCCATCGAGCCGCCGTGGTAACCGATGAGCATCTGCCAAAGCGAAGGCAGGTCCGCGGAGAGATTGCCGCCCGACGAGGCAGCGAGGGACGCCATCGGCGTCGCCGTGGTGACGGCGTCGGCGCTCCATGCGCTCACAAGCGGCGCTGTCCAGCGCGCCATCGCCGTGGGGAACGAGACCATCAGAATGATGCGCGCCGTCATGGCGGGGTTGACGAAATTCTGCCCGATGCCGCCGAACATCTGCTTGACGACGACAATGGCAACGACGCTGCCGATTGCCGCCATCCACAGCGGGAGCGAGGCGGGCAGGTTGAGCGCGAGGATGAGACCGGTGACGACGGCGCTGAGGTCGCCGAGGGTGTTCGGGCGTTTCATCACGCTGCGGGAGAGCCATTCGGCAAGCACTGCCGCGCCGATGCAGACCGCCGTGAGCACGAGCGCGCGGCTGCCGAACCAGACCACCGCCATCACGAGGGCGGGCAGCAGCGAAATGAGCACATCGCCCATCACCCCGGTTGTCGTCTCGGGGCTGTGGATATGCGGTGATGCGCTGACAAGCAGCTTTTTCATCCCTTGTTCCCTCCTTCTTTCAGAATCTGTTTGCCGAGGCGCATGTACTGCACCAGCGGCCGTCCCGACGGACAGGCAAATGCGCAGGAGCCGCATTCCATGCAGGTCATGACATTCATTTTTGCAAGTGCGTCGGTGTCTTTGACGCGGGAATAGCGCTCAATCAGCGTGGGCATCAGACTCATGGGGCAGACCTCGACGCATCTGCCGCAGCGGATGCAGTCACGCACGGTCTTTTCCATGTCGCGCTCGTCCGCAAAGGCGAGCAATGCGTTATTCTGCTTGCAGAGCGGCGCATCGGTGCCGCAGACGGCGATGCCCATCATCGGGCCGCCCGAGATAATTTTGCGCGGCTCGGTCTTGAAGCCGCCACAGAAATCCACAATGTCCGAGAGCGAAGTGCCAATCGGCACGCGCAGGTTCTTCGGCTCGGCAATCGCCGTGCCGTCCACCGTGACCGAACGGCTGACCAGCGGCTTGCCGGTCTTGAGATAGCGCGAGATGAACGCGACCGAGGCGACATTCATCACGATGCAGCCGACATCCGCAGGCAGTTTGCCGGGCGGCACGCGCCTGCCCGTGGCGGACAGCACCATCATCTTCTCCGCGCCCTGCGGATAGCGGGAGCGCAGCGTCATGACGCGCACGATGTTGCCCGCGTCCAAATCCTCGTCGGCGATGGCGCTGAGCTTTTTAATAGCCTCCGGCTTGTTGTCCTCCACCGCGATGATGACGCGGGAGAAGCCGAAATACTTTTTCAGCACATCGATGCCGCCGAGAATGTCATAGGCGTGCTCGATGCACTCGCGGTAGTCCACGGTGATGTAAGGTTCACATTCCGCAGCGTTGATAATCAGCGTATCGACCTGTTTATCCGGCGGAACGCTGAGCTTGACATGGCAGGGGAAGCCCGCGCCGCCGAGACCGACCAGTCCCGAGGCGCGCACGGCGGCAATCAGATCCTCTTTGGAGTTGACCGCGGGCGGCGTCAGCCCGTCATAGAGCCGCATTTCGCCATCGGACTCAATCGTAACGCCCTTTGTGACAATGCCGTTTGCCAACTTGACATCGCCGACCGCCGTGACGGTGCCGGAGATGCTTGCGTGAATCGGCGCGCTGACGAATTTGTCGCTGTCGCCGACGACCTGGCCGACCGCCACGGTGTCGCCGACCTTGACGGTCGGCGTGCAGGGCGCGCCGATATGCTGCTGCATCGGAAGCACCACGCGCGTCGGTGCGGGCATGCGCACGACCGGCATCTCTGCCGTGTTCTTGCGATGCGGCACGCGGACGCCGCCGCGCCCGCGCGCGACTGCATGCAGAATGCCTGTTTCTTTGTTCATGGATGTGCATCCTTTCTTCGAAAATGCTTATCAAACACCGCGCGGATGCGCGGCATCACGATATTTAAGATTACGCCGGTGACAAAACCGGTGAGTGCGGCAAGCGGCAGAAGATACTTGCCGTAGTGAAAGAGTGCGGGCGTGCCGGAGAGTGCCGCCGCCGCGACAAGCTGCCCCGCATTGTGGCAGACGGCGGCAAGCACCGATATGCCGATGTAGCTGAGCCGCCGCTGCGGCAGGCGCAGAAGCAGCCACAGCGCCACAGCGGCAAACATGCCGCCTGCAAGGCTCATGAAACCCGCCGTGCCGCCGCGCGTGAGAAACGCAAACGCCGCCTTGCACAGCGTGACATACACGCCGCCGCCGAGCGAAAACGCTACGGTGGCAAAGGTTGTGACGATGTTGGACAGTCCGGGCTTTGCGCCCGGCGGCAGAAACGGCAGCGCGGGCAGGAGCGCGGATTCAAACGCGGCAATCACCACTGCCAGCGCGCCGAGCAAGCCGAAGGCGGCGATGCTGCGCCCGCCGCGCGAAAGTTTTCTCTGTTTCATGCGCACCTCACCCGGTCACGGCGTCTGCGCCGCCGTCGCCCGTCAGAAGGACGGTCACGCGCATCGGCACGCACGCCATGCAGTCGCCGGCATGCGTCAGCTCACCGCGGCGCACGCAGAGTTTGTCCTTGCAGTCCGCCGCTGTAAAGGCGACGGCGCCGCGCCGCACCGAAAACGTGCAGCCGCCGACGGTCAGCGTATACGGTGCGCCGACCGCGGCAAGGTCAATGACCTCTGCAACCTCGCCGTCGGCATAGATCACAGCGTGCACCGCGCCGCCTCCCCCAAAATCCAAGCAAAACAGCGCCGCCGACAAGGCGAGGACAAGGCAAAGGATGACGATGTCGCCGCGGCGGATGCCGATTTGATTCATCCCGCTCATTGCCTTGAAAATGCCACATGGCCGACCGTCTCGACCGTGCCGTCCGCAAGGACGAAGACCGCGCCCGCGTCGAACGCCTCGACAAGCGCTGTGCCGCGCGCACTGCCGAGCACAAAGCAGGCAGTGGAGAGCGCGTCGCTGAGCAGGCCTCTCTCGCAGACCACCGTCACCGAGACGAGGTCGCTCTCTGCCGGGTAGCCTGTGGCGGGGTCCAGCAGATGATGATAGCGCACGCCGTCTTTCTCAAAATACTTCTCGTAGTCGCCGGATGTGGAAACACAGCCCTCGTCAAGCGTGATGACGCCGAGATAGCTGTCCGCCTCTCGGGGATGGCGCACGGCGATGCGCCATTTGTCGCCCGCGGCATTGCGCCTGCCGTAGGCAAGCACACTGCCGCCGACCGAGACGACCGCACCTTTGACGCCGCGCGCCGCCAGCACCTCGCGTGCCGCGTCGCATGCAGCGCCTTTGCCGACCGCGCCGAGGTCAACTTTCGTCCCCTGCTCTGCCGTGACGGTGTCGCCGTCCACGGCGAGTCGGTTGTAATCTATGTAAGGAAGGGCGCGCTCAATGTCACCCGCATCCGGCAGCACGCCGCCGTTGTCAAAGTCCCACAGCCGCGTGACGCCGCCGACGGTGATGTCAAATGCGCCGTCCGACGCCGCGGAAACGGCGCGGCACGCGGTGACTGCATCGGCGAGCGCCGCATTCTCGGCGCGCCCCGTGCAGTTCAGCACCGAGACGGCGGAGGTATCGATGTTCCGCGAGATCTCGTTTTCCAGCGCCGTAACCGCTGCCAAGACGGCGTCGGCATCTCCCTCGTCCCCGCCGTACAGCCGCGCGGTGACGACCGTACCCATGTCAAAGCCGCTTTTCTCGACCGTCGGATAGGCAGTGTGCAACCTGCCGACCGCCAAAACGGCGGCGAGCGCCGCGAGCGTAAGGGTCAAAATGAGCAGCTTCCGCTTTTTTGTCATCGCCGCACCGCCTTCCGAAAAGGTTCATTTCCAATCTATTATAGCGCATTCCGCGACAAAATTCAAGGCATGAAACGCCGCAAATTCCCAAATTTGCACCGTTTGGCGAAATATCGGCGCTTTGCACAGAATCGTTAAAAAATATACTGTTTTGCGCAAGCCGGGCAACACTGTGGGAAGCGCGTTTTTTCCTTTGACGGCGCACGAAATCTGTGATAGAATAGATATATTACACAGACGAGGCACACTATGGTTCATGATCTCACGCGGGGACGCATCACGTCCTCGCTTCTGCTGTTCGCCCTGCCGATGATGGCGGGCAACCTCTTGCAGCAGCTCTACAACATTGCGGACACGCTGATTGTCGGGCGCGTGCTCGGCGGGGACGCGCTCGCCGCCGTCGGCTCGGCATACACGCTGATGACCTTTCTCACCTCGATTTTTCTCGGGCTGTCGATGGGGGCGGGCGCATTCTTCTCCATTTGCCGCGGCGAGAAAAACGAGTCGCGCCTGCGCGCGGGCATCTGGCACGCAGCATGGCTGATTGCCGTCCTGACGCTGCTTTGCGGCGCGGCGGTGTATCTTTTGCTCGACCCGATCCTGCACGCGCTCCGCGTGCCGCCCGAGGTGCTGCCCGGCATGCGGGAATACCTGCGCATCATCTTTGCCGGGATTCTTGCAACCTCGGTGTACAATTTCTTCGCCTGCCTGCTCCGCGCGCTCGGCAATTCGGCGTCGCCGCTGTGGTTTCTCGGCATCTCCGCCCTGCTCAATGTCGGGCTGGATCTGCTGTTTGTCGCCGTGCTGCCCTTCGGCATCGGCGGCGCGGCGGCGGCAACCGTAATTGCGCAGTATGTCGCCGCAGTCGGCATTGTGCTCTACACCGTCTTTTGCTGCCGCGACCTCTTCCCCACCGCCGCCGAGCGGAAGTTCTCGCCCGAGGTGCTGCACAGCATCACGCAGCTCTCCACGCTGACCTGCGTGCAGCAATCGGTGATGAATTTCGGCATCCTCATGGTGCAGGGGTTGGTCAACAGTTTCGGCTCTGCCGTGATGGCGGGTTTTGCCGCCGCGGTCAAAATCGACAGCTTTGCCTACCTCCCCGCGCAGGACTTCGGCAACGCCTACTCCACCTTTGTGGCGCAGAACTACGGCGCGCGGGCGGACGACCGCATCCGCCGCGGTACGCGGCAGGCATTTCTCGTGAGCGCGCTCTACTGCGCCGCTGTCTCCGCCGTGATTTTCGTCCTCGCCGCGCCGCTGATGCGCATCTTCATCGACCCCACAGAGGCGGGCGCTGCCGCCGTGATTGCCGCCGGGGTGAGATACCTGCGCATCGAGGGCGCATGCTACGTCGGCATCGGCTGCCTGTTCCTGTTCTACGGCTACTATCGCGCCGTCGACCGCGCGGGCATGTCGGTGGTGCTGACCGTCGTCTCACTCGGACTGCGCGTTCTGCTTGCCTACCTGCTCTCCGCCACCGCGCTGCGCGAGGTCGGCATTTGGCTCTCCATCCCTATCGGCTGGGCTGTCGCAGACGCGGTCGGGCTTGCCTGTATGAAAGAGCGCAAAAAGCGCCGCGCATAGCGCGCGGCGTCAGATTACTGACAAAGAGTTCAGGACGAGAGTCCTGAGCCCTTTATTGTACTTTACAAGGGATTTTGAAAAGTGGTACAATATAAGCGAAAAAGGAGTCAATTGGAAACCTACATCGGTTGGGCAACCGCAGAGCATTCAGCACGAAATGGATCATTGTAACGGTGTTTTGATATAGTTTACAAGACGATTACTGTCACCTTGAAAGAGTCCGAAAAAGCATTACTTCGGAGCGCATGGTGTCGCTCGCACGCATATAGCAAAAGCCCTGTAAGCGCAAGGCTTGCAGGGCTTTTTGTGTTTGGTCTTGGGGAATTCCCCTCACCGTAGTTGCAGGCACTGTTTATCGGATTTTTGCCGACATTACAGTTTCACGACTTTATAAATGGTATAGCCTGCTTCTTTTGCAATCTTTATAAATGTTTCAAATTTTTTGTCGGTTACACTTTCAGAAGGATAGGCTTGAATCACCACATCATTCTTCGCCTTCGAATCACTTTTAATCCTATTTATCAAGTGCTTTCGATATGTAATGACATCGCTAAAACAACTGTTGCCGTATTGAAAAATATATTGCTCGTTTTTTGCATTTTCTTTTTCAACCATTAGTTTAACTTACACTCCTTGGCAAATTCAATTATGAAATATCTAACCACATACACGGACAAATATAATATGAGTCGCTTACTTCTTGCTCCCCTATAGAATAGTGATTTCCCGTTCCATCAAAGTAATTGATAACATCAATGCTAACTACAGTTTTATCACCCGCTGGTGTTCTCGTAAATGTTGTAGAATTAATAATCATTCCATTATCGATTATAGCATCAATGTAGTGCTTATCACTGACTGCACTTAATAGAAACACCTTATCTTTAGTTGTTCCAAGATCTTGACCGGATTGCGTAATGTTGGGCAAATCAACTTCCAATATAAGTTTATTTATACTTTCTTGGAACTCATTTAAAAAGGTGCCGTTTAAGAACCGCCGTAGACTGCTATTTTCCCAACTTGATGACTTGTAATCGTAAGTTGTCTCATAAACTGTATTTAAGTTTCGAGAAGGATCATTTCCACTATACCTCAGAAGCATAATGAGGATTCTATCCGTTTCTTTATCTATAACTATAGCGTCATAATTGCCAATCGCTACAACACTACCAACTTGTGTTTGTCTTCCCGCTGCCTTTGACTCAGCGATTTGCTGTTCCATTGCAAAGGAAGCATATTCTTTAGTCTTTTCTTGATTCCCCATTTCTTCATATATGGCTATTGCTGAAATATAATCACTTTTTGCGACATAAGCTTCAGCAACTTTATTTTTTGAATCTCTGAAATTTCCCAAACTCTGAAACGCCTCAATCGCCTCATTGTACTGTCCAGAAGAAAGCAACCTGTTCGCATCGCTATATTTTTCCATTGGCATAATTACTCGTTTTGCTATCAGCACAGACAAAATAATAACCAGTATTGAGAGTGTCGGGATTAAAACAAGGCTTCTCCGCTTACGCAAAACTTTCTTTTCTTCCGCAGCAAACTTCTTTACAATTTGCTCCATTTTTAATTTTCTAATTTGAAGCGTCATTTCCTGGTTGTGATATATTTCAACTAACTGTTTATTTACATCAGTCCAGCGTTCAGAAGTCCGCGAGTTTATCTTGCTGAGAATACCGCCTACAATCAGACAGCCGATGGAGATGCCAATTATGACAAAAATAATGGTCAACAGTGTGTTTGAAAATGACAGAGAATTCTCGGTTACCGCCGCAAGCACGAGAATCGCTATATCAATGACAAAAAGTGCGGCAGAAGCAGTATAAAAAGGCTTGCTTCCTCTTTTAGTTTTTGAGTTGCCGGGAGTTTTATCGCTATACCATACCCCTTTTTCACATCCTAAAAACCACACTTCATATTGACGGTGATTATAAGTGTACTCTACTTGATAGAGGGGTATATAGCATTCCTCACTAATCTTAAAATCATCTTCGAAGTTAAATGTGAAATCAGTATATCTGTCTCCCGGTATTATGGCTTTGACATGAGAAAGACAAGCGTTCTTGCAATTCGTTTCTGTTGAACTTAATACTTTTTTCTCATCCCTTTGCTCTGTTGTGGAGCATTCGAAGAAATCATCATCACTTAATATTGATGTGGCATGCGTCGACTTTCTAATTTTTTCAACAACCCAATTGTATAAGGGGATAGGCGCTCCCTGTGCATGTACAAACTCGCTATATCTGTCTTTTATTTCTCTATCAACCCATAAAGACTTATCAATGACTGTTCTGTATCCAGTCTTTGTGACCAGCTTTGATACAGGGGTTGTTCCTTCTTGCTGGTAGGAGTATTCGTTGCCATACTTGTCAACAAAAACGATTTCTGATTCATTGTATGTATATTCCTCTTTGTGTTCCCAAATGCAGTTCGCTCCCCAGCGCGCGGTATAGGGGCCTTCGCACTTTAGGAAGAGCTGGTAGTGCTTTTTAATCTTTAAAATTTGAGCTGTTGTGGAAGCATCCGGTGGTATTCCTTTTGTCTCAAGCAAATAATTTACAAAGTCCTCGCGGATTTGGTCCTCACTAATAGAGAAAACCAGCCCTTTTCTTCTACCTTCGTCCATTTTGTTTCCTCCGGTTTTTATAAGTACTTTTATTTACGCATAATGCTTGCACCTTAATTCAATTGATTGATAAGTTTTGAAAGCTCCCCCTCTAGCCTGTCAATTTCGGTTTTGGCATCTTTCTTTAGTTTTGCACCCATTCCGAATATTTTTCCTGCGTTTTCCATATAAATTGCTTGCTGTAATTCAAGATGCTTTTTAACATCCTCGATTTGTTTAAGAAGCTTTTCGTTGCGCTTATTTTTCTCGGCAATTCTTTTTTCTTCCGCAGCAACTGCCTCTTCTTGCATTTTTCTTTGGCAGTTCGCCGCTTGTTCCCGCTGCTTCTCGTACTCATCTGCTATATCTTTAAGACAATAGTTCGCTTCACCGTTAATTAATACTTTTCCTATGCTACCATCTATAATCATTTGAGCCAGATCTTGCTCAAGTGCAAGATCAGTAACACCTTTCTCCTTAAAATACTTGCTTTCCTTTATCTGACCTATTGTGTAGCATACCCGTTCAGAAACCAACAATCGGATAATACATGTTCGGCGTGCATAAGACTCTACAAAAGAGTCGCTAAAAATTTTTCTGCAAATCTGATGATTATATGCATCTTGGATAATACCTGCTGCTTTTTCATATCCCTCAATCGTAGCAGATTGAACAAAGAGTTTGATCTCCATAAGCAAATCATTACACTCTCTTATTTCGACCCATTTTTTCAATCCTATAGCAAAGCGTTCTATAAGAAATCTTCTATCTGATTCTTCCTTTAGGTGCTTTAAGAGGCTCTTCTCATTTTCATTAGCAAAGCGAATGGCCCATTTAAAATCCCTGAACTCATTTAGGTTTACTGTGATATCATTGATTTCTTCAAGAGCTGTCTTATGTAAAGCCACAAGAACCTTGCCGACATAAGCTTTGGAATTTTCGGGATTCTCGTCGAGAGCCTTTTCAAAATAAGAATTCGCGCTGGTAAAATCTTTATCTTCAAGAAACAGATAACCCCTTTTGGTTAATCCGTCTTTGTTTTCACTATTCCTTTCGAGATATGACTGCACAGTTCCACAAAATTCGCACTTTGCGGCTTTTCCGCCTTTAGTAACAAGCAAATTGCCGCCACACATCTTACATTTCAAAGCAGCCATGTATTCTCCTATTCTACAGCATTCGACAACATAATTCACATTATGTTGCACAAATTCTATATTATGGAATGACAAATGCAACATTTTTAATCATATTATACCATCATACGGATGGTTTGTAAAGCATTTTAACCTGGAAAAAGCATAAAATACTTGTAATTGGCGGAAATGAACATGACGATAAAGCCTTTTCTCCTGTTGTTTTAACGATTCTGAGAAGGCTTGCTTTGCTATGCCTTTTTTTGTCTTGTCCTGTCCATGAGGGAATCTACATGCAACATAATGTGAATTATGTTGTTACCGCCGCCATCAGCGGCTTTTTTATAGAATCAAACGCATGCCCTCCATACGGTGGCGATGCTCATTGCCGGTGGACATGATATAAATGCGGGTCGCATTTATGTTCCCGTGTCCCTCGCGAAAGCATGCTGCATATGCTCCCCTTGACAGTACACAGTATAGCATATTTACGCTGCGGTCAAAATCGACAGCTTTGCCTACCTCCCCGCGCAGGACTTCGGCAACGCCTATTCCACCTTTGTGGCGCAGAACTACGGCGCGCGGGCGGACGACCGCATCCGCCGCGGCACGCGGCAGGCATTTCTCGTGAGCGCGCTCTACTGCGCCGCCGTCTCCGCCGTGATTTTCGTCCTCGCCGCGCCGCTGATGCGCATCTTCATCGACCCCGCCGAGGCGGGCGCTGCCGCCGTGATTGCCGCCGGGGTGAGATACCTGCGCATCGAGGGCGCATGCTACGTCGGCATCGGCTGCCTGTTCCTGTTCTACGGCTACTATCGCGCCGTCGACCGCGCGGGCATGTCGGTGGTGCTGACCGTCGTCTCACTCGGACTGCGCGTTCTGCTTGCCTACCTGCTCTCCGCCACCGCGCTGCGCGAGGTCGGCATTTGGCTCTCCATCCCTATCGGCTGGGCTGTCGCAGACGCGGTCGGGCTTGTCTGTATGAAAGAGCGCAAAAAGCGCCGCGCATAGCGCGCGGCGCTTGACTGCACCGTGCAAAATACAAAAAGCGGCGCACCGTGCGGTGCGCCTCTTTTGCTTTGAATTTGGTTATGCTTCGGGTTTCTCTTCGGGTGCGGGGGTCTCCGGCGTCTGTACAACAACAGTGGTTTCGCCGGGCTTTGCCGCGAGTTTTGCGCCGAGAGCACCGGCAATCAGTGCCTTCAAGTCGATGCCCATACCGGCGGTCAGCCCCTCGGTGACCTGCGTGGTGCCGTTGACGATATCGCCGAGCAGCTTTGCGCTGTTGCCCTCGCCGTACATCGTGATCTTGTCCACCTTGGAGAGCGGCTCGGCAACGTTCTTGGCAATCTCGGGGAGTGCGCCCATGACCATCTCGACGATGGCCGCCTCACCGTACTTCTTCATTGCCTCTGCCTTCTTGTCGATACCCTGCGCCTCTGCCAGCGCCTTCGCCTCGATGGCTTCTGCCTCCGCCTTACCGACGGCGGCGATACCGGCTGCCTCCTGCTCCTTCATATAGCGGATGGCTTCTGCCTCGGCGCGCTTTGCCTCGGCTGCCTTCTGCTGCTCAAAGAGACGCGCCTCCGCGTCCTTCTGCCGCTTGTAAAGGTCGGCCTCCGCCTCCTGCTGGGCACGATAGCGCTCTGCGTCCGCCTGGGCGCGGATCTCTGCATCGAGGACGGATTTCTTGACCTCGACCTCGCGGCCTTTCAGCTCGGTCTCGCGCTCTGCCTTGGCAATTTGCGCGTTGACCGTCGCGGTCTCGATGGCGCGCTGCTGTTCCTGCGCCTGAATCTTGTAGGCAGCGTCTGCCTCTGCCTTCTTAGTGTCTTCCTGCACCTTCAGTTCGGACTGCTTGATGGCAAGGTCGTTCTGCTTCTGTGCAATCTGCATATCCGCCTCGACCTGCGCGTCGTTGGAGGCTTTCGCCGCCTGCGCCTGTGCAATGGCAATGTCCCTCTCCGCCTCTGCCTTGGCAATGGCGGCGTCCTTCTGAATCTTGCTCATGTTGTCCTGACCGAGCGAGTTGATGAGGCTGTTCTCATCGGTGACGCGCTGAATGTTGCAGGAAATGATCTGAATGCCCAGCGCGTTCATGTCGGTCTGCGCCTTTGCCTGCACCTCGTCGCCGAATTTCTTGCGGTCATTGCAGATTTCCTTCAGCGTAATCGTGCCGATGATCTCGCGCATGTTACCCTGCAGCGAGTCCACAATCGCGCGGTTGAAGTCCTCCTCGGTCATGTTGAGGAAGTTCTTCATCGCGAGCTGGATGCCGTCCGGGTCGGTCATGACGCGCACCTTGGCGACTGCGTCCACATCCACGCCGATGAAGTCCTGCGTGGGGATGTAGCCCTCGGACTTGATGTCAATCGAAATCTGCCGCACGATCAGCTTATCCACGCGCTCAAAGAACGGAATCTTGACGCCTGCGCGGCCGATTAATACCTTCGGATGGCGGCGCAGACCCGAGATGATGTACGCCACGTCCGGCGGCGCTTTGACATAGCCGAGCAGAAAGAACGCGATGATGACGACTGCCGCCGTAATGAGGGCGGGTGCTGCCTGTACCAAAAAGTTCATAGTTTTCTCCTTTTCCGTCGCTTGCCTGCCGCCCGTACGGCGGCATCGGCTTTGCGAGATTCTGCCTGTGTAACGCATGGGCGCACATGTTTTCGCAGGCGCGCTGCAAAAATATGCGCTTGTTGTATTCAGTATACCATATCCCGCAAAGAGCGTCAAGTGCCCTGCGGCATTCAGGCGCGGCAAAAGCATCTCGGGTCTGTCGGCGACAGCACGCTGTAAAGCGAAGGAATATCGCCGTGCGGGAAATCGGCAAAAAACCGATTTCCCGCATTTTTCAGTTTGTAATATTGCGTCGCTTGTCTTGAAAAAATACAAGGCTGTATGTTATAATGTAGAAAACATGGCTTTCGGTTCCGGCTGTTCGCTTTGCATCAAATATTGTGTCTTTGCCGACCGAGAACGGCAGTATTTTTTCGCACTCGCGCGAAAAAACACGAAAAAAGTCTTGTATCGCACATCGGTGTACGGTGTATGATATATTGTGCGGAAATCCTGCAAAAACGGCAGACTTTCCGCGCCGAAAATTTTACCCGAACATCTCGGGTTGAAGATAGAAACTGCAAGGACATGGTTTCGAGGAGGTCACTATGAAAAAACGAGTATTGAGTCTGCTGCTGGCGCTCGCGCTCTGCTTTTCCATGCTGCCGATGGCAGTATTGGCGGAAGAAGCGGGCGTGACGGCGACGCAGACGGCACAGAGCGGTACTGCCGACGGCGGCAGCGGCGATGCGGATGCCATCGACGAAGACACCGTTGACGAGAACCCCGCTGTGCCGGATGACGAAGACGGCGGCATCACGCTGTTTGCCGAGCATGCCGGCGACCACGGCTTTTCCCTGCCCGCGGGCGAGACCTGGCAGGGCGTTTCCGGTCTGACTTCCATCAGCGACGCAGGCTACTACTACCTGACGAGAGATGTGAAGGTCACCGCGGCGGCATGGCAGCCCAAAGATGGCGTTGTGCTCGACCTCAACGGCTACAGCATCAGCGCAAGCAGCATCAGCAACGCAAACGGCGGCGTCATCAAAATCGGACGCGGCGTGACCTTCACCCTGGCCGACTGCAACGGCAGCGGCAAGGGCAAGGGCATCATCACCCACGACAGCGGCAAGAACGGCCGCGGCGTGTTTGTTGACGGCGGCGGTGTCTTCTATATGTACGGCGGCACCATCACCGCAAACCATGCCACGCTGGGCAACACCGTCTACGGCGGCGGCGTATATGTGGAGGGCGTCACCAAAAATTCCGACACGGTCGGTACCTTCCATATGTACGGCGGCACCATCTCTTCAAATACGGCATACAACAGCACCGGCAACAGCGGCGGCGCAGGCGTGTATGTGGGCGAAGGCGCAGCATTCTATCTGCATGACGGCGCCATCTCCGGCAACCGAGTGCCGGAATCCACACGCGGCAGCAGCAGCGGCGGCGGTGTGTATGTCGAGAGCAAGGGGACATTCATTTTTGAAAAAGGCTCCGTCTCCGGCAGCTATGCTCCCACGGAGGGCGGCGGCATCTTTGTAGACACGGACGGCATGCTCACCATGGCGGGCGGCACCGTTACCGGCAACTACGCTGCAAAGGGCGGCGGCGTGTATGTGTGCAGCAATAGCGCAGGCGTCGCCTTCACCATGACCGGCGGCACCATCGGCGGCAGCACGGAAGACGCCGCCAATACCGCAAAGTTCGGCGGCGGTGTGTATGCCAAGGGCGGCTGCACCCTGTCCGGCGATGCCGCCATCAGCGGCAACGAGGCGATCAGCAGCGGCGAAATCACCAACAAAGACGGTCACGGCGGCGGTGTATACATAGAGAGCGGCGCATTTGTCCTGTCCGACAATGCAAAGGTCTCGGGCAACACGGCCAAATACGCCGGCGGCGTGTCCATCTTCACAGAGGATGCTTCGGCGTCGTTCACCATGTCCGGCAGTGCTGCCGTCAGCGGCAACGCAGCTGAAAGCTATGGCGGCGTCGCCGTCCTCGGCGGCAGCTTTACCATGGAAAGCGGCAAAGTCACGCTGAACAAGGCGACCGCAGGCAGCGCCGGCGGCGTTGCCGTCGGCAACGGCGGCAGCTTCACCATGCGGGGCGGCATCATCTCCGGTAACCAGGCGTGCAGCACGAACGAGCCCTCGGGCGGCGGCGTAATGTGCGGCGTTTACCACGGCGATTATGTCGACACCAGCAAGGTTGACGCCACCGGCAGATTCACCATGACCGGCGGCACCATCACCGGCAACAATATCACCGGCACAAACGCAAAAGGCGGCGGCGTGCTTCTGGGTCCCGGCAGCACCATGACAATCTCCGGGGATGTGCAGATTGCGGAAAACTGGCGCGGCGGCGAGCTCTCCGGCGATGTCTACGAAAAAGGCACGGACGGAACCGCGAACAATCTCTGGCTGGACGCATACAAGGACTTTGACGGCGTGCTGCAATGGGCTTGCCTCACGGTCGTCGGGCAGCTGTCCAACACGGCCGCCATCGGCGTGGGGGCGAAGGCAGCCACCAAGACCGAACCTGCCACCATCGCCGTCGGCGACGGCTATGTGCTGACCGCGGCGGACAAGGCGCACTTCACCAGCGACTCTGACAGCTATCGCGTGAAATATGACGGCGGAAACAGCCGGATGCTGCTTGTCAGCACGGAGCATGTCGCCCATCCCATCTGCGGCGCAAGCTGTGCAGACGGTACCCATACGGAAGAGGCTTACTGGCACGGCGTTTCCGACCTGTCGGCAATCACAGTGCCGGGCAACTACTATCTGACGAAGGACATTGAACTCACGGACACATGGACTCCAGTCTACGGTGTGGTTCTCTGCCTGAACGGGCACAGCATCACCAGCAAAGCTTATAACACCATCAAGGTCAAGGCAAACTGCAGCCTGACCCTCACGGACTGCAACAGAAGCG
The DNA here is from genome assembly GCA_934474225.1 of uncultured Eubacteriales bacterium. Classification (GTDB taxonomy): domain Bacteria; phylum Bacillota; class Clostridia; order Oscillospirales; family CAG-272; genus UMGS902. Next base: position 25,312 of record CAKSLU010000015.1, read on the forward strand.
GCGAGGGCAATGGCAAGCTGAAGCATGCAGTCGACCCCAACAACAGTGCCTACTTTGTTTCCGGCAACGCCGTGTATGTGGCTAAGGACGGCGTCTTCGTCCTGTACGGCGGCACCATCACCGAGAACGAAGTTCTCTACAACGGTAATCCCGGCGGCGCCATGTATGTGGACAAGGGCGGTATCTTCCAAATGCACGGCGGCAGCATCACCGGCAACCGGATTCGCTTCGGTCTCGGCGGCGTCGTCTATGTCGCCGGTGACTTTGTCATGACCGGCGGTGAGATCACCGGCAATCAGGCAGTCCGGACCGAGCGTGCAGGCGCAAATTCCTACGATAAGGACCTGGCATTTGGCGGCGGCGTGTATGTGGCACAGAGCGGCACCATGACGGTCTCGGGCAATGTGAAAATCGAACAGAACGAGCGCATTGTCATTGACAATGCGACAAACTACAATATTCTGTCCCGCGCCACCGGCAATGTCTATCTGGCAGACGGCAGAACCATCACCATAAGCGGCGCGCTGACCGGCGGCGCGGGGAGCATCGGCGTGACAGTGGCGAACCCGCCCGTGGATGAAAGCACAGTCACGGTCGCCGCGGGCAGCGGCTACACGCTGACGGACACCGACGCCGCAGCGTTTGCTGCCGACGCAGGCAGCGACTATCGCGTGCAGCCAAACGGCAATACGCTTGAGCTGGCAGTGAAAATCCACAAGCACTACCTCTGCGGCGGCAGCACCTGTAACGGTGCGGGCGGCCACACCTGCGAGGAGACCATCTTTACAAAGTGGTCGGACGCCGAGAGCCTGCCCGATAGCGCAGGCAACTGGTATCTGACCACCGATGTGGTCATCAGCGCAGCATGGGAGCCGATGGACGGCACCGTGCTCGACCTCAACGGGCACAGCATCGCCGTCAACGGAACGGCAACGCAGGGCACGAACGCAATCACTGTCAAGAAGGGCGTGCACTTCACGCTGACCGACTGCAATGGTGACGAGGGCGTGCACCGCTTCACCAAGTATGTCCAGACGACGAGCACAGGTCTGAACGGTCTGTTTATCCCGGACGACGCGGGCGACATCGAAATCACCGGCGGCGTCATCACCCGCATCGGCGATAGAAAGCTCGGGCGCGGCGTGTTTGTGTACGGCGCATCCTCCGTCTTCACCATGTACGGCGGCACCATCTGCGGCAACTATTTCACCAATGGCGGCGCAGGCATGACGATTGAAAGCGGCACCGTCAATATGTACGGCGGTGAAATCCGCGGCAACTGCGTAAGCGCTTCCGCCGGTGCAGGCGTGCGGATTGAGGAGTTCGGCAACTTCAACATGGCAGGCAGCGCAGCCATCCGTGAGAATGTCAGCATCAGCACCACCGACTACGGCTCTAAGTACGGTGGCGGCGGCGGTGTGTATGTATACGGCAAGTTCACCATGTCCGAGCATGCAAGAATCGAGGACAACCGCGCCGACAAAGGCAACGGCGGCGGCGTACTTGTGAACAGTAAGGGCACCTTCAGGATGATCGGCGGCGACAATTACACCCTCGTCCTCGACAACAACTACGCCAGAGGCAACGGCGGCGGCGTGTATATGGACGGTACCTTTGAAATTTCCGGCGGGGTGCAGAGCTGGGTCAACAGCAATGGCGGCACGAGCAATATCTATCTGACCGCCGGCAAGACAATCACCATCACCGGCAACCTCTTAAACTTCCGCAACCTCGGTCTGACGCTGGAGACGATGCCCACGGCAGGCAACCCCGTTGCCTTTGCCAAGGCGGGCAAAAATGTCACGCTGTCCGACCGCGACGCGGATGCCTTCTATGCCGACGAACATTACAGCGACGGCGCCTACAGCGTGCAGCGCGACGGCAATACGCTGTACCTTTACTTCGGCACGCCGCACAAGCACCCTGTCTGCGGCAAGAGCTGCGCAGATACCGCGCATGACAGCGTGCTGTGGACCGGCATCGCAAGTCTGTCGGAGATTACCGGGGACGGCAGCTACTATCTGACGAATGTTGTGACGCTGGACGAGAAGTGGGTCTGCAGCTATGATATAAGCCTCTGCCTGAACGGCTACAGCATCACGGCAGACGGCGACTTTGACGCCATCGAGGTCGGCGCAGGCAAGTCCTTCACCCTCTCCGACTGCAACGGCACAAACGGACAGTATGCATTCCGCTGGCTCTATGCGCTGGCACCGAAGTGGAATCCCACAAAGCTGGACGATGGAACCAACACCAAGTTTATCATTGACGGCGGCGTCATCACCCATGCCAAGAGCATGTCGGGGCGCGGCGTGCTCGTATCCGACGGCGCAAGCTTCACGATGTACGGCGGCGCTATCGTCGGCAACATGGTGGAGACGGCGGGCGCGGGCGTATCCGTTGCCGCCACCGCAAGCTTCTCCATGTACGGCGGCGAGATCACCGCAAATGTCCTGTCTACCGAAGGCAGTTCGGGCGGCGGCATCTGGTCCGCAGGCACCGTGGTCATCGGCGGCAGCGCGCAGATTTTGAGAAACTCTGCCCTGCGCGGTGACGGCGGCAGCGGCGGCGGTATTTATTCCAGCGGTACGCTGACCCTGACGGGCAGCGCCGCTGTCCGCGACAACACCATCCGCAACAACACAAGCAGCACAAACGCTGCTTTCGGCGGCGGCATTTATTCCGCAGGCACGCTGACCATTGCGGAAAACGCTGAGGTCACCGGCAACTCAATCACCAACGGCGGTGCGAACGGCGGCGGCGTGTATGCGGCAGGCGGCTCGGTGACGCTCCGCGACAACGCGAAGATCACGGGCAACTCGATTCTGAATGCAACGAGTATGATGCGCGGCTGCGGTATCTTCGTTGCCGACGGTGCGGCGCTTTCCGTCTCCGGCGCGGTGCAGGTGACCGACAACCGGGACAGCTACGGCACCCCTGCCAATGTTCTGCTAAGCGGCACGGACAACGTTAACCCCATCACCGTCATCGGCGCGCTGAGCGGCGCAAGCATCGGCGTGCGCGTGCCCGGCTCTGTCTTAGATACCATTGACGACACGCATACGGTCATCATCGCCACGGCAGAAACCGAGGGCTGGATTGCCGCCGACAGCTTCACCGGCGACAACGACGAGTACCCCCTGCGCACAAGCGCTGACGGCAAGACCGCACAACTTTTCAACCACATCCACACATGGACGTATACCACCTCCGAGGAGGACACGGCGGACGGCGAAACCGTTGCAGTCATTGCGGCATCCTGCACAAAGACCGGCTGCACGGCAAGCGGCGGCTCCGTCATCCTCTCGGTGCAAAAGGTCTACACCTATGACGGCAATGCAAAGCCGGTCACCGTGACAGACACGCTGGCAACCGGCGACAAGGTTTCTGCCGTTACCTACACGCGCAAGAACGGCGCAAATCCCATCACACTGGACGGCGCCCCCACCGATGCGGGCGAATACATCGCAAGCATCACCGTGGGCGAGGGTGCAGACGCTGTCACAGCCGAAGTGACCTACAAGATAGACAAGCTCACGCCCGAGGCAAGCGACTTCACCTTTGCCCCGCCGACCGGTCTTGACTATGACGGCCATGAAAAGCATGCCGACTTCGACACAACGCTGCCGGTCGCCTTTGATGTGCGGTACAGCTATGCAGGCAGTGACGGCTTCATCTTCGCCCCCATCGGCGTTGGTACCTACACCGTCAAGGTTCATGTAAAATACGATACGAACTGGAACGAGGTCACGCTGTCTGACCCCAGCTGGACCTTCTCCATCCTGCCGGTAGACTACAGCGTGGACATTCCGGCAGCGTGGAATGAGCAGAAAGTCATCGAGGGCAGCTCCGTCTTCTTCGCGCTCAACAACATCGACGCTTTCAATGTCAAGTGGACCGGCGTAAACAACGAGCAGTTCTCGAACACCCTCAAATGGTACACCGACAGCAGCTGCACGACCGAGGTTGACAGAGATACGGCATTCGGCACGGCAGGCTCGACAACCCTGTACTGGAAGTTTGAGTTTGACGCTCCGGACGACAATTATATTCAGGGCAGCAAGACCGGCAGCATCGTCGTCACCGTTGTGAAGGGCGCGCCGCAGAATGTGCAGTTCCGGAATCGCGATACGGAGGGCACAAAGACCTACGGCAGCGCGCCGTTCACGCTCGGTGCAAAGAATTACACCTACGAAGACGGCGCGATTGACGACGGCACGCTGACCTACACCAGCAGCAACCCGTCCGTCGCGACGATTGACGCCGACACCGGCGTCATCACGCTGCACAGCGTCGGCACGACGGTTATCACCGCCACCGCGCCGATGGTGCCCGGCAGGTATACCGAGACCTCCGTAACCTATACGCTGACGGTCACGCCGAAGCAGCTGTACTGGAATTACCTTGAGATCATCAGCGGCGGCGAAAAATTCTATGACGGCACAGACAGCGCAGACATCGTCGTCGCCGTGGAGTCCAAATACCTCGCGCCCGGCGATACACTTACTGTCAGCGGCAGCGCCAAGTATTCGGATTCCAACGTCTGGGAAAGCTCCTCGATTATCTTCACCCCGGACGCAATCACCACCGGCAATTACCGGCTGTCGTCTGAACCGTTCTCTTTCTACGGTGTGCGCATTCTCCCCGTCACCATCACCGTGACCCCGGATGCCGGGCAGCATAAGACCTACGGCGATGCAGACCCGGTTCTGACCTATACCTACTCTTCCGCCGTGAACGGTGAAGTCCCCGCGTTTGACGGCGCGCTCGCGAGAGCCGCAGGCAAGGATGCAGGCAGCTATGCCATCGACATAGGCACGCTTGCGCTCAAGGATGAAGGCAGCTTCCGCGCCCAGAACTACACGCTGACGCTCAGCACCGATGTGGTGAACTTCACCATTGACAAAGCCACGCCGACCATCACAGCTGCGGCTTCGCAGAAGGTCGTCAAAAACGACCTCGGCACGGACATCTCCGACTGGGCAGCCTTTGACAACACCGACAGCGACGCAAAACTGGTTTACACGCTGGAGGGTGCGCCCGCGGGCATCACGCTGACGGGCAGCATGCTGAAGGCTGCCAATGCTGCCGCCACGGCGGGCAGTTTCACCATCCGCGTGAGCGCTGCCGCTACCGCCAACTTCAACGCACCGGCTGATGTACTTATCACCGTGACCGCGGTGGAGAAGGCGAATGCGGGCGTGCACATCACAAATGCGCCCGGCAGCAAGACCTACGGTGACGATAGCTTTACGCTGACCGCAACCAAGACCGCGCCCGACGACGGCACATGGAGCTGGACAAGTTCCGATGCGGACATTCTGGAGATCATCTCCGGTGCGGATACCGGGACGCCCACCATCGCAGTGAAGAAGACTGATGCCGTCGGCGCAACGCTCACAGTGGTTTACACAAGCGCGACGCACTACGGCACCGACACCGTCACCATCACCGTGGCGGCAAAGGCCGTCACCGCCGACATGATTGCCGACATCCCCGCGGCTGAATACACCGGCAGCGCAATCCTGCCCACCCCCGCGGTCAAGCACGGTGCGGCGATGCTGGTGCCCGGCGCGGACTTCGATTTCGGCTATGCCGACAACACCAATGCGGGCATCGCCACGCTGACCGTCACCGGCAAGGGCAACTACACCGGCACGGCTGCAAAGGCGTTCACCATCCTGCCGAAGTCACTGGGCGGCGCGGTGATCACGCTGGATTCCACCGTCCTTCCCTACAGCGGCGTCGAGCAGACGGTGAGCATCGTCTCCGTGACGCTGGCAGGCTGGACGCCTGTGATTACGGCTGCCGACTATGAGATCGTGGGCAGCAGCAACAAGGCGACCGACGCGGCGGACAGCCTCACGCTGACCATCCGCGGCAAGGGCAACTACACCGGCACAGCCGCAACGACCTGGAAGATTGAAAAAATCAATCCCGAGGCGGCGGACTTCGATGTGTCCCCTGCCCTCCCGGCAACAGCGGTCTATGACGGCAATTCCAAGACCGTGACAATAGCACCCAAGTCGGGCATCCGCGGGATGGGCGCTGTCAAGGTGTACTACGAGGCCGCCTTCGACATCACCTATCCCAAGAGCGAGACCGCACCCACCGATGCAGGCACCTACAAGGTGACGGCATCCGTGGCGGACGGTTCCAACTACAATGCCGCAGAGCTTGCGCTCGGCACGCTGACCATCGAGCAGGCGGCGGGCGGCACGCTGACGGCATATCAGTTCGGGCAGAAGTACAGCGATCTTGCGCCGAAGGCCATCGCCCCCGACTACGGCGAACTCCCGGCAGGTCAGAAGTGGACCTACAGCATCACCGACACCGTATTCACCGGCGCAGCGGCTGTCGATCCCGCTTCTGTCACCATAGGTGCCGATACCGGCGTGATGACCTACAGGCTGACCGCAGGTGAGAAGAATGATACCGTCACCTGGACGGTGACCGTCTCCTGCCGCAACTATGCGGAATTCACCAAGGAAGTGGTTCTGACTCTGACCAAGGATCAGCAGGCGGCACTGTATGTGACCGGCAAGACGACCGTTGTTTACGGTGAGACGCTGCAGTTTGGCACCGAGGGCGGCTCGGGCACGGGCGCGGTGACCTACGCCGTTGTCGGCGGCACGGGCGATGCCACCATTGACGAAAACGGCGTTCTGACGCCCGTCAAGGTCGGCACTGTCAAGGTGACCGCGACCAAGGCAGGCGATGCGGACTTCGACCCCGTCACAAGCGCAGCGGTGGAAATCACCATCACGCAGGCTGCCTCCACAGGCGAGCCCAAGCACACGAGAATCACCTCCGGCGGCAAGACGCTGGATGACGCGGCGCTGACCGCGGTCGGCAGCACCCTCTCCCCTGCGGAAGGCGTGCTGGAATGGATCGACGACGCGGGCAATGTGCTGCCCGGCGACACCCGAGTCGAGAGCGGCAAGTCCTACAAGTGGCGCTTTACGCCCACGGATGGCAACTATGCGCCTCTGACCGGCGAAATCAGACTGTTCAGCAGATCCGGCAGCGGCAACTACACCTACTACTACATTGAAGCAACCGCCGGCAAAAACGGCTCCATCTCCCCTGTCGGCCGCACCTCCGTCCGCAGAGATATGGACATGACCTTCACCATCACCCCGGACGAGGGCTGCACCATCGCCAAGGTGCTGGTAGACGGCAAGGATGTGGGCGCTGTGACTTCCTATACTTTTGAGAAAGTCACAAAGGAACACACCATTGAGGCTCGCTTCACAAAGACCGGCGAAACTTCCGGCAAGTTTGCGGATGTCTCGGCGGACAGCTACTACAAGGAAGCTGTTGATTGGGCGGTGGAGAACGACATTGTCAGCGGTGTGAGCAACACCCGCTTTGACCCCGACGGTCCCTGCACGCGCGCACAGGCGGTAACCCTTCTGTGGCGCATGGCGGGCTGCCCCGCGCCGAAGAGCACAAGCCACAACTTCACCGATGTGAAGCCCGGCAGCTATTATGAGCAAGCGGTTCTCTGGGGTGTGGAAAACGGCATCATTGTCGGCACTTCGAAAACCACCTTCACCCCCGACGGCATCTGCACGAGAGCGCATGCCGTGGCGCTGCTCTACCGCGTGGCGGGCAATCCCGCAGTCAGCGGCACTGCCCGGTTCAGCGATGTAGCCCCCAACGCCTACTATGCAAACGCTGTTGCGTGGGCGGAGGAAAAAGGCATCACCACCGGCATCGGCGGCGGACGCTTCGGCGCCGACAACCATTGCACCCGTGCGCAGGCCGTAACCTTCCTGTGGAGATCCACGGTGAAGTAAACCCGACAAAGGCTAACCGTTTATTTGCCGAGTTCCGCGCGGCATTACAGCAACAATTCCCTTATTTCAAAAGAGGTTTGTATCACATTGTGATACAAACCTCTTTTTGCGTCAATTCATGTATAGCGAACGAATGCACAAGCGCGCAAAAACAGACATTTTTGTTCTGCTCAATACTTGCAGATTGCCCGGAAAAAATATATAATAGAAGCATAAACCCGAGGATGATTAAAAGGAGGTTTCTATGACCGAAGTCGTAGCAGCTCTCATTTGGGAGGGCGGCAAATTCATGATATGCCAACGCCCGGCACATAAAGCGAGAGGGCTCCTTTGGGAGTTTGTCGGCGGCAAGGTGGAGCCCGGCGAAACCAAAGAACAGGCGCTCATCCGGGAATGCGGGGAGGAACTTGCTGTTACGCTCTCGGTCGGCGATGTGTTCATGGATGTTGTCCACGAATATCCCGATATCACGATGCATCTGACCCTGTTCAACGCCACGATTGCCGAAGGCGTTCCGCAAAAGCTGGAGCATAACGATATCCGGTGGATCACGCCGCGCGAAATCCCGAACTATGCCTTCTGCCCGGCGGATGCGGAGATACTCAAAAGAATCGTTGAGGTCTGCAAATGATTATCGAACTTGCGCAGAGCAAAGACAAGCCGAAGATTGCAAAGCTGGACTGCCACGTACCGCCGTCACGCCTCGGGGAGTGCATTTATAGCGGTCTGGTGTATGTTCTCAAGGACGATTCCATCAAAAACGGAGGACAGAATCACAGGCTGAAGGGTCCTGTGGTCGGCGTGCTGCGTTACAGCCTGTTCTGGCAGACAATCCCGTTTGTCGACCTGCTGTACATTGATGCCGCATACCGCCACCAAGGCTTTGGCACGCAAATGATGAATCGCTGGGAAGAAACAATGATGACCTGCGGGTACAAGTATGCGATGACGAGCACGCAAGCCGATGAATCCGCATGGCGGTTTTATGAAAAGCTCGGGTATCATAAGGTCGGCGGATTTCTTCCACCCGAACAAACCGCCGATGAGTGGATGTACTTAAAGCGGCTTTGATCCGCTATAAGTTGGAATACAAAAAATTACGAATTCAAATAGATGCACAACATTGAAGCGAAAACCATCCTGTCCACAAAAAACGGTATGAACCTTTATCGCGGGTGCACGCACGGGTGCATATACTGTGACAGCCGCTCGGATTGCTACGGGATGAATCACGAATTTGAAGATATCGCGGTCAAAAGCAACGCGATTGAACTTTTGGAGGATGCGCTTTGCCGCAAGCGCAAGCCCTGCATGATTGGCACGGGCTCGATGTGCGATCCGTATATGCACTGCGAGGAAAAGCTCGGGCTGACCCGCCGTGCGCTGGAGGTTATCGACAAGTACAACTGCGGCGTGACGGTCATCACGAAATCCGACCGCATCCTGCGGGACATTGACCTATACGAACGGATCAACCGCCATTCCAAGGCGGCCGTGCAAATAACGCTGACTACGGCAGACGAGAACCTTTGCCGTATTATTGAGCCGAATGTCTGCACCACGCGCAGGCGCTACGATGTTCTGAAAGAGTTTCAAAAGCGCGGAATTCCCACAGTCGTGTGGCTTTGCCCGATTCTGCCGTATATCAACGACACAGAAGAAAATATGAACAGAATTCTCGACTATTGCTTTGACGCGGGCGTGAAAGGCATCATCAATTTCGGCTTCGGCGTGACGCTGCGTGCTGGCAATCGGGAATATTTCTACCGCAAGCTGGACGAGCATTTTCCGGAGTTAAAAGAGCGCTATATCCGCCGTTTCGGGGATTCTTACGAATGTGCCTCGGACAATTCTGCGGTACTGTGGAAACTGTTCACCGACCGCTGTCGGAAAGCCGGGGTGATGACTTCGCTGGGCGAGATTTTTGCCTATCTGCGCGAATACCCCGAGAGAAATGAACAGATCAGCTTGTTTGACTGAATCGGCTGCAACCAAGACTTGAGACTTGCCGCGCGCGCTTTGAAAAGGCGTCGCCTTTTCGGCAATTCCTGCATAACCTGTCGCATAAATATAATAGGGGATGCCCCGATGGGACATCCCCTATTATGGTCTGCGTTCCAAGGCTTGAACTTGCGGCCACAACCGGGAACCCCCAAAGCGTGTTTGCACGCTTTGGGGAACCCCGCACCACCCCTCTGCGCCACAGGCGCAGGGGCTGCTCTCGGACACAACTTCAAGCTTTTCCGCTGCAAAAAAAGCAAAAGCGGAATGAACGCACGGTTCATTCCGCTTTTGCTGGTCTGAGTGACAAGACTTGAACTTGCGGCCTCTACCACCCCAAAACCGCACAATATATGGAAACTTCTGCCCGCAGGCAGGCAAGCT
>CAKSLU010000016.1 GCA_934474225.1 uncultured Eubacteriales bacterium
TTCGGCTCGTCGACGAAGCCTGATTCCCTCCGACATCATCAGTATACCGCTTTGCCTGTCCGATAAAACGGACTGCAAAGCGGTTTTCAAAAAATAAAAGAAGCAGATTCCGCATTGCTGCAGAATCTGCTTCTTTTATTTACGCTTTTGCAAATTTTACTTTGCGTACTTCTTCTCAAATGCCTTGATGGCCTTCTCAAAGCAGAGCATCGGCACTCTTGCCGAGCCTGCACCGATAAGACCGCCCTGGTAGTTGAACATACCGCCGTGAATCTCGGGGGCAATGCCCGTCTCGAGAACCTTGCGGATGTCAATGCCGACAGGCAGGAAATCGAAGTCGAGGTTCGGAACCGGGAATGCCGGGTTGTGCTCGATGCAGATTTCCTCCATCTCACGGGTGATGTGGATGGCATCCTTCAGCTTCAGACCGCGCAGGCTGCAAACAATCGGGCTGGCAGCAGCGGCAAGACCGCCCATGCCGGCGCACTCAACGACGCAGCTGTCGCCGATCCAGGGAAGCTGGTCCTTCTCGGTGAACTTCGAGGAGGTGTAACGACCCTTCATCATCGGTGCGGGTGCGGTGAACCACTCGTTGTCGCCGAGGCCTGCAACCTTGATGCCGAACTCTACGCCGTTGCCGCAGATTGCGGTAACCATCGTGGAGTACTCGGTGCCGACTGCCGACAGCATAGCGCTGCGGCTTGCGCCCTGACCGATGCAGTGGAAGAAGCGGGGCGTCTCAACGATGTAGTCGAGCGTATCCAGCAGCTGCTGACGGTCGAAGCCCTCGAGTTTGAACAGCTCGGGCAGAATCTTCTTGTCGAAGAGCAGGTCGGATGCCGTCTGACGGGTGTGGTTTTCATCGCCCATCTGGAAGCTCTCTGCGAGAATCGGCTTGACTGCGAGACCGCCCATCTTCTTGAGTACGGCGCGCATAACCGGGAAGAACTCATCGCGCATGCGGCGCAGATAGTTTGCAATCTCCTCGGAGTACAGACCCCAGCCGCAGAAACCGCCCTGGTTCGGGCCCTCTGCCGGGAAGTTTGCCGAAATCTTGCCGGTCGCTCTGTCCTCGATGATGAACATGGCGACGCTCTTGGTGATGATACCGGTGCCTGCGCCGACCGTGTTGGTATCGAGTGCAGACATGATCTTGACCTTGCCGGACTTGATCAGTTTGACAGCCTCTTCATCGGTCTCAGCCCAGTGCTCGAAGCGGCACGCGCTGACCAGACCGCGCTGATGCAGCATGACCATGTCTTCGTAAGCGATCGGAGGACCGGAGTGGATGATCGTGTAGTCATCGAGCCCTTCGATGACATCGCCTGCGGGCAGAATGTCCACGAGATACGGCTGCGAATCGATGATTCTGTGAACAGCGACCTCGTTTGCCGCGTCAATCTTTGCCTTGAGTTCGGGCGAAGAGATGGCGTTGAGCGCATTCAGAACCTCAGCGCTCTGCTTGACGGGCGGCTTCCAGTCCAGCTGTGTAGCCTTGACGCCCTGTGCGACAAGCGCATCGTAAAAGAGCGTCGTACCGATGTTGATGACGCGGAGGTCTTTCTTATATTCCTTTTCTGCCATACGACTCAACCCCTTTCCTCAAGCGCTGCAAGGAACGCGCTTGCAATCTTGGTGCTTTCATAGTTGCTCTTGGTGACGATAACGCCTGCATCGCGGAGCATCTGCTCTGCCGCAAGCGTATCCTGCGGGTCTTCAAGCGAGCCGCAGACATTGGAGATGAAGATGAGGTTGCTGCCTGCATCCTTCAGCGCCTTGCACTCCTTGGCAAAGGGCGTGACCGGGTCAGCCGCAACGCCGGGACCCATGATGAAGTCCATCGTGATGACGGCAACGGTCGGGTCTGCAACTTCCTTCTTGAAGCGTTTCAGCTTGAGCATCGGGTCAAAGACGGGGTGCGGTGCCTCTGCGGTGAAGTCCTCGGCACCGAGGTCGAGGATGCAGTGGCCGACGCTGGTGTTGTGGTCCGGAATCTGCTCTGCGTACTTGGTCTTCAGGTTGGAATAGAGCTTTGCGCCCTTGTTGTGCTTGGTGTAGTAGATCATGCCCTCTTCGGTAAACGTACCACCGCTGAACAGACCGCGCACATACTTCTGCTCGGGCTTCAGCGCGGAAACGCGCTCGGAGACGAGCTTTGCGATCTGCGCGTCGGTGTAGCCGGCATCCGGCTTCTTGCCGGTGCAGAGCTCGACCGCCTTGAGCGCAGCCTCTTCAAGGCTGTAGGCCGGGTAAACGCTGTGCCCCTCAAAGAGGGATGCATCGGCGCCGAGGAAGATCGCGACAACGGGCTTGGACAGTCTGTCCGCCGCGCTGAGGATCTTAGCCATAACGTCGAGGTTTGCCAGCTTGGAGACGAGGACGATCACCTTGGTGTCCGGGTCGTCGTCCAGGCGGCGCATACCAGCGTGCATCGTGATACCGCCGATCTCGGGGAGCAGGTCATGGCCGCCCGTGCCGATGATCGAGGTGACGCCGAGACCCTGACGCTCGACGATGCAGGAGACCTCCTGCGCGCCCGAGCCGGATGCACCGACGATGCCGACCGGGCCGGGACGGACGATCGAGCCTGCACCGAGAGCAACGCCCTCGATCAGGCCGACGCCGCAGTCAGGACCCATGACGAGTCTGCCGCGCTCATTGCCGTACTTCTTGATGTCGGCTTCCTCTTCCAGCGTCACGTTGTCGCTGAAGATGAAGACATCGAGACCCATGGACAGCGCCTTCTTGGCCTCTGCGGCTGCATATTCGCCGGGCAGAGAAATCTGCACGAGGTCATAGCCGTCCTCGCGGAGGTCGATCTCGGACAGAGACTTGTAGCTGACGCCGCCGTCGCTGGCCTTATGGTCGATGATGTCCATGATCATCTGCATGGCCGCCTCGACCTGTTCCTCGGTCTCTGCGGTAACGGCGAGTGCAAGGTCGTTGGCCGTGACGCCCTCGGGCATGGTATAGCCGAGATCGTCCAGCACCTCGAGGTTTGCGGGGGTACACATCTGTGCCTCTGCATTGGAAACGCCCTCGAGCTTGGTCACCTTGTCTCCGACTGCCATAAGAGAAACCGAGTCAACATAGCGGTTCTTTTTCAGAATAACCTTTTTCATTGTCTTTTTCCCTTCTAACTGTTCGTATAACGGACTTGTGATTGGATTAAAGCTGCATTTTTGTCACGGCCGCGCCGTCCGGCGTGTTGCGGATGACGATCCGGTATTTCTCCTTCTCGTCCACGGAGTCGGTACGGACATGACAGCCCATCGAGCCTGCGCGCGTATATGCGCTGACGGCAAGCAGATATGCCGTCTGCAAATCGTTCACGAGGCGAATGGTATCAAATTTGAGTTTTGCGGAGACGCCCGCAAGCGAGGTCTCCTCCAGGGTTTCGAGCATCGCGCCGAATTCGTCCACCGCCGCTGCCAGCTCCGTGCCGCAGCGCAGCACGTTCAGCTTGTCGGACAGGATCGCGCCCATCTGCGCGCGGAGCTTGGTGAGGAGTTCTTCCTCCACCGGCTTCTTGCCGCACAGTGAGAGCGTGTCGCAGACGAAATCCTCGATCGTCTCGTCGTCGGGATCGGCGGGCGCCGCACGATGCAGGAACGCCGCCGCGCTCTCCCCCGCGATCGAACCGAAGACCAGCGTCTCCAGCCCCGCGTTGCCGCCGATGCGGTTCGCGCCGTGCAGGCCGCCCGTGACCTCGCCGCAGGCGTAAAGCCCCGGAACGCCGGTGTCGCAGTGCGCGTCGATCACCACGCCGCCGAGCGACGTGTGCGGTGCGGGTGCGATCTCAAACGGGGTGGTCGCGATGTCGATGCCGACATCGGCATAGCGCTTGACGTAGGAAGCGTACAGCTCGCCGAGCTTTTCCCTGCCCACGCCGGTCGCGTCGAAGTACACGCCGCCGTGTTCGGTGCCGCGCCCCTCCTTGATCTCCTTGAAGATGCACTTGGCCTGCACGTCCTTATCGACGCACTCGCCCTTGTCGCTGTAGTTCAGCATGAAGCGCTCGCCGCGCGCGTTGCGCAGCACCGCCCCCTCGAAGAACATCGTGGTGATGACGCTCTTGCCGCGGAGCGCCGCAGGCGCAACTGCCGCAGAGGGTTCAAACTGCACAAACTCCATGTCGCAGAGCGACGCACCCGCGCCGAACGCCATGGCAATGCCGTCGCCGCCGATGTCCGACATGTTGGTCGAGAACGGATAGATATTGCAGAACCCGCCCGAGGCCAGCACGACAACGTCCGCCGTATAGCAGACGAAGCCGTCGTCCTTCTCGCTGTAGCAGAGCGCGCCCGAGACGCGGCCGTCCGCTTTGAGCAGGCGGAGCGCACGGGTGCTGCCGATCTCGGTGATGTTCGCATTCGCCGCGAACTCGGCACGGATCGCATTCATGATCGCGACGCCGGCATGGTTGCCGACGCTGGCGACACGCGGCCGGCTTGCGCCGAGCGGACGCAGGAGCGAGTAGGAGCCGTCCTTCTGACGATTGAACTCGATGCCGAGCTCCTTCATCAGCGGCGGAACCACGGCGAGCGAACCCCGGCAGAGTGCGTCGACCAGCGCGGGGTCGCTCTGCTCCCTGCCGCTTTTCAGCGTGTCCGCCTCAAAGCAGGCGACGCTGTCGTCGGGATGGAGCGGCACATTGAAGCCGTGTACATAGGGCGATGCACCGAGACCGTCGCCGAGGATCGTGATTTTCTTGTCCGGGCAGCGTTTCGCGATGCCGCGCGCCGCCAGCAGACCCGAAAGCCCGCAGCCGAGGATCAGCGCGTCGGTTTTTACTACGGAATACTCCACTGTTCTGTTTCCTTTCCGGATAATATGGGTCGAGGCTGTTCATGGCGCTGCCGGAATCCGACAGCGCCATTTGTAAACAGCCATTTGGGGCTTAAAGCCGCAATCCGACAGGTTTCCCTTTTTCGGTCTGCGCTTTTTTTACAGCCCCGAAATCTTTTAGCAATCCCAGACGCAGCCCTGTGCCATCGAACCGACGTTCTTGACAAAGAGGCGGAGATAACGCTGGTAGTTGCTTGCGGGGAATTCCCAATGGAACTCGGAGATTCTCTTTGCCATTTCCTCATCGGAAATGCAAAGGGTGATGCGGCGGTTGATGACATCGATCTCGATCTCATCGCCCTCCTTGACGACGCCGAGCGGGCCGCCGAGCGCTGCTTCAGGCGAAACATAGCCGACGGAAAGTCCCGAAGAACCGCCGGAGAAGCGGCCGTCGGTGATAACGGCGCAGGAATTGAAGAGCTCGTGATGGCCCTTCAGCTCTTCCTGGAAGGTGAAGGCGGTGGTGCCGAAGCGCGCCTTCATGCCGAGGAAGCGGACGACGCAGGCGTCGCCGGGGTTGATCTTGCCGGAGCGGAGCGCTTCCAGCGATGCATCAAGCGTATCGAAAACGCGTGCCTTTCCGCGGTAGCCGGTCATCAGGTTTGCGGGAACTGCCGCGATCTTGATGATCGCACCCTCGGGTGCAAGGTTGCCGTACAGAACGCCGATACCGGGCTCGGTCATAACCGGGTTGTCGAGCGTGTGAATGACATCGGGCAGGTAAACCTTTGCGTCCTTGACATTCTCACGCAGCGTCTTGCCGGTGACGGTCATAACATCCATGTCCAGCACGGTCTCCATGTTCTTCATCAGGGCAGTCATACCGCCTGCCATGTCGAAGTCCTTGACCGAGTAGATACCGCTGGGCGCGAGGTGCGACAGCAGCGGAATCTCGTTGGATGCCTGGTCGAAATACTTCCACCACTGGATGTGACCGAGACCCGCCTCGTTTGCGATTGCGGGCATATGCAGAATCAGGTTGGAAGATGCGGCAACAGCCATGTCGATCTTGATCGCGTTCTTGACGGCAGCCTCGGTCATGATCTGACGTGCGGTGATGCCCTCATCAACGAGGTTCATGATCTGCTTACCTGCCTGATATGCGATCAGGTAGATCTGGCTGCTGACGGCGCAGGTGGAGGAGTTGTTCGGCAGGGTCATACCGAGCGCTTCTGCCATCATGCACATGCTGTTTGCGGTGGTCATCGAAGTGCAGCCGCCGCAAATGCCCCACGAGTGCTCGATCAGTCCGTTGTACTCGTCCATGTCCATCAGACCCTTGGCGGCAGTGCCGACCTTGTCCTGTGCATGGATGTGCAGAACTTCCTTGCCCTTGTGGATACCGAGCGGCATGTAACCGCCGGTGACAATGATTGCGGGGATGTCCAGACGCGCGCAAGCCATCAGGTAACCGGGAACGATGGAGTCGCAGGTGCAGAGCAGAACCATACCGTCGAAGAAGTTGCCGTCCACGGTCATTTCAACCTGGTCTGCGATGGAGTTACGCGAAGGAACCTCGATGTACTTGGGGTCCTTCAGCACCATGCCGTCGCAGATACCGGTGGTCATGACTTCGAGCGGCAGACCGCCTGCTTCGCGGACGCCCTGCTTGACTCTTGCAGCCAGCTTGTCGAGATGAACATGGCCGGGGTTGTACTCATTCCAGGAGTTGACGACGCCGATCAGCGGACGGTCGATTTCTTCCTTGGAGTAGCCCATGCCGTACATCAGGCCGCGGCGGCATTCTTCGGCTTCACCGAATTCCCAGCAGCTTCGCATATCTTCATACTTTTTCTTTTTAAGCATTGTTTCGTTCTCCTTCAAAAACAATTATTAAAATTGGGTATGCAAAATAATAGGGGATGTGCTTTGGTCGATTTCCGCGTCTCAGTCGTCGGACTTCGGCGCTTTGATGTAATTCTCCATGTCGACCTTGATGTCGAAGGCGTTGACAGGATTGCCGTCGTCCAGCATCTTGTCGATAGCGCCGTCCACGGACTGACCGCCGTCAATGACGATGGTCTCGCCGACGATGAAGCGGTTGGTCTCGTTGTCCGAGAGGAAGAGGATCATCGGCACGATGTCGTCCACGCAGCCGAGGAAGCCTGCGGGAATCTTGCGCAGGAATCCCTTCTCGAGGTCGGACTGGTCATAGCGGTCGGTCGCCTTGGTGGCGATGAAGCCGGGCGCGATGCCGTTGACATGGATGCCGTAGTGA
Organism: uncultured Eubacteriales bacterium; assembly: GCA_934474225.1. Lineage (GTDB taxonomy): Bacteria > Bacillota > Clostridia > Oscillospirales > CAG-272 > UMGS902. The sequence continues at coordinate 7,067 of CAKSLU010000016.1, forward strand.
ATCGCCTCGATACCGAGGTTCTTCGTGAACATATTGAGGCCTGCCTTGGATGCCGTGTAGGGGAGGGTCTTTCTTCTGACCCAGGTGACCTGCGAGTGCACCGAGCTGATGTTGACGATAGAGCCTTTGATGCCGTGCTCAATCATGTTCTTCATCGCGAAGTGCGAGAAGTATGCAGGCGCATTGAGGTTGAGGTTGATCTGGCTCTCCCAGTACTCGAGGGGCATCTTCTCAAAGCCGCCCTCGGGCATCTTGAGTGCGCCGCCCGCGTTGTTGACGAGGACATCAATCGTGCCGAACTTCTCAAAGAAGTCGTGCATCATCTGCTCGACAACCTCGCGCTTCGAGATGTCGCCGCCGAAAATCTCGGCGCGGACGCCGTACTTGCGGCACTTCTCCGCAATCACCTGCGCTGCCTCGGGGTTCTTGTTGTAGGTGATACCTACATTGTCACCCCGCTTTGCGAAAGCGACGACGGTAGCTGCACCGATACCGGTAGAAGAGCCGGTGACCAATACATTTCTTGCCATTGTGTGTTCCTCCAAAGTGTGATTTATTTATCTTTTTTTGTTTCTCCGAAAAATTTCTCGTATGCGAGCCGTGCCGCACCGAGCGCCGATTGATATTTGCCGAGCGTGGTGATAGAGACCTTGATGTTCTCGAGTCGTTCGCGCGGCAGGATGTTGCGGATTTCCTCCAGCGTCCGGCGATACAGATAGCCGTCCTCGCGGCACTGACCGCCGCCGAAGATGATGGCATCCGGCACATAGAGCTGAATCATGCTGGCGATGCCTGCCGCATTGTAGAGCGCGGCGGTATCGAGAATCGCCTGTGCGTCCGCGTCGCCCGCGCCCGCCGCGAGGTCGATTGCCCGCGCGTCGGTGAAATCGGTACGATTCGGGAAACGCTCATGCGCAACCTGCACGAGGGAATTGCCGCCGGAATAGGCTTCAAGGCAGCCGCGGAAGCCGCAGACGCAGACCCGCTTGTTGCCGGTAATCAGCATGTGGCCGATATGCCCGACCGGGCGGCCGGGACGGCTGATCAAGAGCTGCCCCTCGGAAACGACGCCGGAGCCGATGCCCACGCCGAATCCGAGCGTGAGGATGTTGCGGCAGCCCGCCATTTTGCCGAAATAGTATTCGGCGGCAGGCGCTGCCGCCTGCGTGGTCACGGCATAGATGCCCACGCCGTAGCGCTCGCCGAGGAGCTCTGCGACCGGCACATTCTCCTTCCACGCCAGCCCGAAGTTTCTGCCCGAAACAATGACGCCGTCCTCAAAATCCACATTGCCGGAGACCGAAACGCCGATGCCTTCCAGCCGCTCCCGCTCCATGCGCGACTCGCGCAGCGCGGTATCGACAATGTCGAAGAGGAACGCCATGAAGGACTCCTTGCCCTCATAATGCGGCGTCTCCACCTCGTTCATATACACCGTATTGAACGCGAGGTTGCACACGACCGTGCGCGTGAAGCCCGCGCCGATGTCCAGCCCGACATAGTAGGCGGCATCGCTGTTGATGCACAGCGGAATGACGGGGCGACCGCGTCCCTGCGCCTTCTCACGCCGCGCAAACACATAGCCGCTGCCGAGCAGCGCGTCTACGCCCTTGCACATCGTGCCCCAGGCGATGCCGGTCGCCTCCTGAATATCTTTCTTGGACGCATTTCCCTTTCCGTGGCGAATCGCGTCCATGATTTGTACGGCAACGCTCATAATAGCTCCTTCATATGCTCCCGCACCGTGTACATCGGCAAGAACAGGTGCGCGGGCTGTATGCCGCCGACAAAATCGACCAGCTTCCGCGCGATCGTCGCCGTGTCGGTCTCGCCCGCATCAAGGCAAGCCTTTACAAAATCACGGTAGAGCCTCGTTTTTTGAATGGCGGTGTCAAAGAGCGCATCCACCGCATCCGTCCCCTCTACGATGTCGCCCACGGGGATAAACGGATGGCCGAGGATGGCGCGCGCGGCATGCAAAGCACCGAGCCGTGCCATGGAGGCGCGGTAATCGGCGAGGTACATGTACGCGCCGCAGCCCTGCACCGCCGTGCCGTCCAGCTGCACCGAGTCGCCGCAGACGAGCGTGCCCGTGTCGCGATCGTAAAAACAGACTGCGTCGTCGTCGTGCCCTGGCGCGGCGACCAGTTCCAGCCGCCCGCCGAGCAGTGCGCCGTCCGCAAGGACGGTGTCCACCGTCGTCCCGACAAGCCCTGCCGATGGCGGCGGGCTGTTTTCGGGAAAGGCGCGGCGAATCTCTACATTATAATAGAGAGGGTTGCGGATTTTATCGACCGACTTTTCATAGGCGGCGATGCATCCGACGCCGAGCTCTCGCATCCGCGCAAAACCGCCGATGTGGTCGCCGTGCGTGTGCGTGCAGGTCAGCGCATCAATGTCGCAGGGGCGCAGCCCCTCTGCCGCCAGTGCGGGTACGACCACGCTGTCGACCAAGGCGGCGCTGCCGCCCGCGTCAATCAATATGTTCTGCGCACCGCGAACCAGCACGATGCCGGTCGTTGTGCCGCCGAACGGCTCCCGCAGAAGGCAAACGCCGTCCGTGACGGGGGCAAAGCCGGGCGCGCCGCTCGGCTGTGACGAAAGACGCACCACAGCGGGAATTACTTTCTCTTGCAGGACTTGACCTTAGCGACAACCGCCTCAGCGTGCGCCTTGATCTCGTCGTAGTCGCAGGTGCCCTTGGTGGGATGCGTCAGACCCGAGCCGAGCGCAACGGCGTATGCGCCGTCGTCAAACCACTTGTCGATGTTGTCGATCGAGACACCGCCGACCGGGATGCATCTTGCCTGCGGCAGCGGTCCCATGACCGCCTTGATAAAGCCGATGCCGACCGCGCTTGCCGGGAAAATCTTCACGATGTCGCAGCCGTAGTCCATGGCGGTCACAATTTCGGTGAAGGTCTGCACGCCGGGCATGTATGCAATGCTGTAGCGGTTGCAGAGCTTGGCAACCTCGGGGCGGAAGTTCGGCGCGATGATGAAGGATGCGCCCGCCAGGATGCAGGCTCTCGCGGTCTCGGGGTCGAGAACCGTGCCCGCGCCGACATAGGCGTCGAGGTTCTTCTCCTTGATCTCCTTTGCAATCGTCTCGATGATGTTGAGCGCGCCGGGCGTGCTCATCGAAATCTCGAGAATCGTCACGCCGCCGTCCATAATGGCGCGGGTGCGGACCATTGCGTCTGCCTCGTTCTTATCGCGGACGATACCGACAAGGCCGTTCTTGTGCATGTTCTGAATGACACTGTGCTTCAAAATTTCCATCTTAGAAATCCTTCTTTCACAAATTCAATGAAGTCTTATGTTATCTCTGGATTCTGCCGTTGCCGCTGCCTGCAATCAGGTTCTCGACATCGTCCTTGGTGAAGCGGACAAAGTCGCCGTAGATGGTGTGCTTCAGCGCGCTGCCGCCGATGGCATACTCGATGATCTTCTGGCGGTCGTCGGGGAAATGACGGAACGCATAGATGAGCGAGCCGCCGAAGCTGTCGCCGCCGCCGATGCGGTCCACGATGTTGGTGATGCTGTACTTGCGGCTGATGTGGAAGTCGCCGTCACGGAAGGCGAGCACGCCGGACCAGTTGTTGTGGTCTGCGCTGACGCTCTCACGCAGGCTGACTGCCAGCGCCTTGACGTTCGGATAGGTGTCCATCACAATCTTGGCGAGGTCCTTGTACATCTCGGTGTTCAGCTTGCCGGAATCCACGCCGGTCTCCATCTTGATGCCGAGGCACTTCTGGCAGTCTTCCTCGTTGGCAATCATGATGTCGATGTACTTGGCGATCTCGGGCATGACCTCGATGGGCTCCTTGCCCCACTTCCACAGCTTCTTGCGGTAGTTGAGGTCGCAGGAGACCGTGATGCCCTTCTCCTTGCACTTCTTCAGCGCTTCGATGGTCGCTTCGCAGAGCGACTCGGACAGAGCGGGCGTGATGCCGGTGACATGGAACCAGTCTGCATCCGCAAGGATGGCATCCCAATCAAAATCGCCGGGCTTTACCGCTGCGATAGCGGTGTTGTCGCGGTCATAAATGACCTTGGAGGGGCGCATGTTGGAGCCGGTCTCGGTGAAGTAGAGGCCGAGGCGCTTGTCGGAGAACTGAATGGCGCTCGTGTCCAGACCGAAGCGGCGCAGCTCGTTGACAGCCGCGCGGCCGAGGTCGTTCTTCGGCAGTGCCGTGACAAACTTTGCCTCGTCGCCGTATGCGCTGACCGCAACTGCGACATTGGCTTCTGCGCCGCCGAAGGTGCAGACCATGTTCGGCGTTTGCAGAATCATCTCCCTGCCGGGAGGGGTAATGCGGAGCATCAGCTCACCGAAAGTAACCACTTTTTTCATTTTTGTTTACCTCGATAAAATAGTTTTGTGTGGACAAAATTCGCCCACTGTCTTACATCTTCATTATAAAGAATTCCGCGCTGCAAGTCAAGGCGGCGGCGCTTTCTTCTTTACAAATAAAAATTTCGCTTTGTTTTTTGTTTTTGCGCGTGATTGACATTTTCTTAACAATATCTTTATTTTTCGCACCGAATGGTCCCGGAAATAAATCACGCGCGATTTATTTCAATCGGCACAGTGTTTTCACGCCGCAAGATAGGGCTTGATTCGGCGCGAAAAAAATGTTAAAATAGAGGCAGGTCAAACAACTTCAAATTCACGGAGGTATCACCATGTCGATTCCAACCCCGCATATCAACGCAGGCGCAAACGATTTTGCCGAGACTGTTCTGATGCCCGGCGACCCCCTGCGCGCCAAATTCATCGCCGAAAACTTCTTTGAGAATCCCGTGCTCGTCAACAATGTGCGCGGCGTCCAGGGCTACACCGGCACCTACCACGGCAAGCGCGTGTCCGTCATGGCAAGCGGAATGGGCATGCCGTCCATCGGCATCTACTCCTATGAGCTGTTCAACTTCTACAATGTGAAAAACATCATCCGCATCGGCTCTGCCGGCGCCATTTCGCCGAACCTCAAGCTCTTTGACATCGTCATCGGCATGAGCGCCAGCTACAACAGCGTGTTTGCCGACCAGTTCGGACTGCCCGGCACCTATGCGCCGACGGCAAGCTATGCCCTGCTCAAAAAGGCGACCGACGCCGCAGAAACGCTCGGCATGCCGGTCACCGTCGGCAACATTCTCTCAAACGACCTGTTCTACGACGATGCGCAGAGCACGCTCGCATGGCAGAAGATGGGTGTTCTCGCCGTGGAAATGGAGAGTGCGGCGCTCTATATGAACGCGGCGCGCGCAGGCAAGAACGCGCTCTGCATCTGCACCATCTCGGACAGCCTCGTCTCGCACGAGGAATGCACCGCCGAAGAGCGGCAGACCGCCTTCACGCAGATGATGCGGCTCGCCCTCGAGATCGCCTGAAATGGCACGCGCGGAAAATCAAAAGGGCAAGTTGCTCTGCCTCATGGAACTGCTCCTGCGGGAGACCGACGCCGAGCACCCGATGCCGCTTGCCGAAATTCAGGCGCGGCTTGCCGGGATGGGCGTGCGCGCCGAGCGCAAGTCGCTCTACGACGACATCCGCACACTGAACGAGCACGGCGTGGCGGTGGAGTACCAGCCGAAGCACGGCTACGCCGTGGTTTCGCGCACCTATGAGCTTGCCGAGTTGAAAATGCTGGTGGACATCATCAGCTCCGCCAATTTTCTGACCGAGAAAAAGAGCCGCAAGCTGATTCGCAAGCTGTACGGCGAGACCAGCCGCTACGGCGCGGCGTCGCTGGAGCGCCAGGTTTACACGGCGCGCGCCAAATCTCAAAGTGAGGGCATCTACTACACGGTGGACGCCATCCACGCCGCCATCCGCGAAAACCGACAAATCAGCTTTCGCTATTTCCACTACGATGCGCACAAGGCGCGCGTCGAGCGGTCGCGCGGCTTCCGCTATGTCGTCAGCCCGTGGGCGTTGGTGTGGGACAACGAAAACTACTATCTCGTCGCACATAACGGCGAGACGCAGGCCATCCGCCACTTCCGCGTGGACCGCATGCAGGATGTCCGCGCCGAAAAAGAAAAGCGCCTCGGCAAAGAGGCATTCGGCAGCATTGACATCGGCATCTACGAGGGCAAGACTTTCGGCATGTTCGGCGGCGAGGAAGAGACTGTAACGCTCGCCTGCGCCGAGCGCGCCGCCGACGCCATCATAGACCGCTTCGGCACGGAACCGACCTTCATCCCCCGCCCGGACGGCGGCTTTGATGTGACGGTGCGCGTGTTCACCAGCCCGCAGTTTTACGCATGGCTCACCGGCCTTGCCGGGCTGATTCGGCTGAAAGCACCTGCGCGCGCCGTGGATGCCTACCGAGCATACCTCACGGGGGCGCTGGACAAGTTGCAAGCCGAAGAATAACGCAAAAAAAGCACTGCAAAACCTTGTTTTGCAGTGCTTTTTCTTTTATCAGTTATCGCCGGGGACGAGCGTGCCGAGGTCGTCGTGATTGCCGACTGTAAACTGCAGCAGATAGAGTGCATCCGCCACATCGACCTTTCCGTCGCCGTTGACATCAATGGCATCGCGGGCAACAAAATTCGGGTCGCCGCCGAGATAGCGGAGGAGACTGATGACATCGCGCAAATCCACCCTGCCGTCGCCGTCCGTATCGCCGCCGATATGTTCATTCTTGGGGAGCGCATCATTGTTGTTGCCGGCAAACCAGACATAATTGTCGCCCTCAAGCGCGCCGACGGACACGCACAGTGCCGAGAGCAGCATGAGCGCCGCCAGAAGAAAAGCAAGTTTTTTCATACCCGTCTCCGATTTGTAAATTTTCTGTTCCTATTATAATACAGAATCCGTCTTCTGTCAAGAACAGAAAGAAAAATACCGATTGAGCGGTGCTCAATCGGTATTTTTATCACATTTTTTACTCAGCGTCTGCGGGGGTCTCGTCCGTCTCGGCAACTGCTTCGGCGTCCTCGGCCTCTTCTGCAGCGGCTGCCGCCTCTGCATCCTCAATCAGCGCGCGAATCGACAGGCTGACCTTCTGCTTCTCCTCGTCGATGTCGATAATCTTGACCTCGACCTCTTCGCCGATTTCAAGGACATCGGAGGGCTGTGCAATGCGGGTCTTGGAAATCTGCGAGATGTGAATCAGACCGTCCGTGCCGGGCACGATTTCGGCAAATGCGCCGAAGGGCGTGAAGCTGACAATCTTAACGGTTGCCACATCGCCGACATTGTACTTGTTCTTGAAGACGTACCAGGAGTTCATCTCATCGGTCTTGTAGCCCAGCGAAATCTTGCCGGTCTCGCGGTTGAAGTCCTTGACATAGACGTCAATGACATCGCCTACTTTGACGACCTGGGACGGATGCTTGATGCGCTTCCAGGACAGCTCGGTATTGTGCACCATGCCGTCTACGCCGCCGAGGTCCACAAATGCACCGTAGGTTGCCAGGTTCTTGACCGTGCCCATGTAGTGCTTGCCGACTTCCACGGTTGCCCAGAATGCATCTTCCTTCGCCTTGCGCTCCTCGCGGAGGACGGCGCGGATGGATGCAAACGCTCTGTGGCGCTGCTCGTTGATCTCGATAATCTTGACCTTCTGCGTCGTGCCGACGAGCACGGAAAGGTCGCCCCCGCGCGGAACGCCCGACAGGGATGCGGGGATGAAGACGCGGTTGCCCTTGATGGAGATGATGACGCCGCCCTTGACAGCCTCAACAATCTTGCCCTCAAGCGTCTCACCGCTCTCGCTGGCTGCAACGATGTCCTTCCAGTTTCTGTCCGCGTCTACACGCTTCTTGGACAGCACAGCGATACCGTCGATGTCGCTGACTTTAATCACAAAGCCTTCAACGCTGTCGCCGACTTTGAACATCTTGGTCAGATCTGCATTCGGCTCATCGGTGATCTGGTCGTATGTAATTACGCCGGTCGCCTTTGCGCCGAGATCGAGTCGGATCTCGGTGGGCGAGACCGACATGACCGTGCCGGTGACGATATCTCCTGTATTTAAAGTTTTGAAGGAATCCTCCAGCATCTGTTGAAAGTTTTCTGCTTCAGTGTTCATGGTTTTGCTTACCTCCTCAATGATACCGCGCGGCGTCGATGCGCCTGCGGTAATACCAACTGTTACACAGCCGACAAAGCTCTCCGGTCTGAGTTCGTCCGCGCGCTCGATCAATGTGCAGCGCTTACAGACGGAGGAGGCGATCTCAAACAGTTTCTTTGTGTTCGAGCTTTCCCTGCCGCCGATAACGATCATGCCGTCGCTGATTGCCGCGAGACCTTTCGTCTCGCTTTGTCTGTTTTCCGTAACATTACATATTGTATCAAAAATAATCGCGTTTGTATATAGTTTTTTTAATTTTTTCTCACATTTTTTCCAAAGAATCGTGTTTTGCGTGGTCTGGGCGACCAAAACAACGGATTTTTCGGGATTTTTTTCTGCCGCGAGCAGTTTATCCAGCGCATCTTCGCTGTCAAACACCACGGTTTCGCCCTTCGCATAACTCAGAATGGAGAGCACCTCGGGGTGCGTGGGGTCGCCGAGCACAAACAGCGTCACGCCGGGTGCGGTATGCTCCGCCGCGATGCGGTGAATCTTTTTGACAAATGGGCAGGTCATGTCCTCGATACGCAGGCTCGGATAATCTGCCGCCAGGGCGCGGAGCGTCTCCTCTTCCCCGCGCGGGATGCCGTGCGTGCGGATGACCACGCGGGTCGGCACGCCGCTCTTAGCAATCGTCTCGGCATCGCCGATGTCAATGGTGCGGACGCCTGCCGCGGCCAGATGCTCGTTATACGGGCGGTTGTGAATCAGGTGCCCGAGCGTGCAGATATCCTCACCCTGCCCGATGGCATGCTCCACAAAATCGGTGGCGCGGCGCACGCCGAAGCAGAAGCCCGCCTCTTTCGCTACGATGACTCTCATTTGCTTTGATATTCGTTCCGCAGCGCGAGGATGCGGTCAAACACGAGTTCGGCCGCGCGCGCGTACTCCTCCTTGCCGCCGGTGGTGAAGCCGAACTCCGCATAGCGGATGGGCTTGCCGATGATGACCTCTTTCTTGCGGAAGAGGCGGTAGCGATAGCCCTTGACGCGCACGAACACCGGCTGCACATCCGCCTTGGAGCGGTAGACCAGCATGCCGATGCCGGGTTTGACGGTCGTCTCGGCGGGGTCCACGCCGCGATAGCGCGTGCCCTGCGGGAACATGGCGACGACCTCGCCCTCGTCGAGCAGGGTCAGCGTCTTCTTGATGGCGGCAACATCGCCCGTGCCGCGGTCCACGGCATAGGCGCCGAGCGCGCGGATCAGGGGCGCGAGCAGCGGCACCTTGAACAGCTCTTTTTTCGCAAGATACCGCAGCTGCCGCTTGAACGAGATGGCAAGCGCCAGCACATCCAGCATGGCGGTGTGGTTGGCGCAGACGATCAGCGGCCCCTCGGTCTGCTCATTCTCCGTGCCGTAGGTGCGGACGCACATGCAGGCGCGAATCAGCCAGGACACATACTTGCGCACCCACATGTAAAAGCCGTGGTTGTTGCGGTCGGGGCGGTTGTCGTGATAGATTTCGGGGTTTTTTTCGGCATCGCTCTCGGCGTGCGGCAGGGACTTCTCCTTTTTCGCAAGCGTGTCGCGCACAATCCGCTCCGCTGCGGCGATGCTCTCGTCGAGTGTCATATCCGAAGTGTCGAGCAGCACGGCGTCCGCCGCCGCGCAGAGCGGCGCCACGGCTCTGCCGCTGTCACGCGCGTCGCGCTCGTTGATGGCGGCGAGAATCTCCTCGAAGGAGACCGTCTCGCCCTTCTCCGCAAGCTGATCGACGCGGCGGCGCGCACGCGCCTCGGGCGATGCGGTGAGGAAAATCTTCACATCGGCGTCCGGCAGAATCACCGTGCCGATGTCGCGCCCGTCCATAATCACATTATTTTTCTTCGCCAGCTCCCGCTGGGTGACAAACAGAAAGTCACGCACGGCAGGCACGGCGGAGACGCAGGAGGCGTACTTGGAAATCAGCGGCGTGCGAATCTTGTCGCTGACATCCTCGCCGTCGAGCAGCATGCGCTGCTCCCCGTTCTCATAGCGGATGCCGAGGCGCACGCCGCCGATATTCTGCTCGATGCCTGCCGCGTCCTCGGGCGCGACGCCGATGCGCGACATATATAAGCCCACCGTGCGGTAGATTGCGCCGGTGTCCACATAGACAAAGCCGAGCCGCTTGGCAAGTGTCTTTGCAATGGTGCTCTTGCCCGCGCCGCCGGGACCGTCAATGGCGATTCCTATCATCTTATTATAACTCCTTTGCGCATACTTTGCGTCAGCTGTACGCCGCGCTCTCCCCGGCGAGATAGCCGGTGGAAAAGGCGATTTGCAGATTGAAGCCGCCGGTGTAGGCGTCGAGATCCAGCACCTCGCCGCAGAAATACAGCCCCGGCAGCTGTTTTGCCTCCATGGTCTTCGGCGATATTGCCGAAAGGTCAACGCCGCCCGCTGTGACAATCGCCTCGGCAAGCGGGCGCGGGCGTTTCACGGTCAGTGTAAAGTCGCGCAAAACGGCGGTGAGCGCCTGCCGCTCGGCGCGGGTAATCAGATTGACTTTTTTCTGTGCGTCGATGCCCGAGCGCCGCACCACGACCGGAATCAGCTTCTGCGGCAGCAGGTCGCCGAGCGCGTTTGCAAAATCGCGGTTGGCATACTTGCCAAAGTCCGCAAGCAGGCGCGCGTCCAGCGTCGCATCGTCGAGCGCGGGCTTGAAATTCAGATGCAGCACATAGCGGTCGCGCTGCATGTCGCGCAGGTGTGCCGACGCGGAGAGAATCATCGGCCCCGACACGCCGTAATGCGTGAACAGCATCTCGCCGAAGTCGGTGTACACCACCTTGCCGCTCTCGCGGTCGGTGACGGTGAGCGCCGTGTTCTTCAGCGACAGCCCCTGCATTTCGGCGGCGTCGCCCTCCTCGGTCTCGAGCGGGACGAGCGACGGGCGCAGCGCCGTCACGGGGATGTCCAGCGTCTTTGCAAAGCGATAGCCGTCGCCGGTCGAGCCGGTGAGTGGGTAGGATGCGCCGCCGGTCGCCACAATGACGCGGTCATAGCGGTGCACGCCGTTTGCCTCGACGAGAAAGCCGTCGCCCTCCGGGCGGACGGCGCGAACTGCGGCATGTACAAAGTGCACACCCGCCTCGGCGGCGGCGCGGCGCAGCGCCTCGGCGATGTCTGCCGCCTTGTCCGAGACCGGGAACACGCGGTTTCCCCGCTCCGTCTTGAGCGGGACGCCCCTCTCCTCAAAGAACGCCTTGACATCGGACGGCGAAAGCGCATTCAGCGCCGCATACAAAAACCGCGGGTTTCCACTCTGCACATGCTCGAGCACCGTGTTCACATCGCAGTCGTTGCAGACGTTGCAGCGCCCCTTGCCGGTGATGCGCAGCTTTTTGCCGCAAAACGGATTTTTCTCATACAGCGTGACGGCAGCACCGCACGCGGCGGCATGCCCGGCCGCCATCAGCCCTGCGGCGCCGCCGCCGACAACAGCAATCTGCGGCATCAGCCCTGCACCTTTGCGTAAACGTCGTACTCGTCCCAGATGCGCTCCAGCTTGTCAAACACGTCGTCGAGGCTCGGCTGCATCTCGCGGGCAACCGCCACGATCAGCGCGTTCAGGATGCTGAGCGGCGCGACAAAAGAGTCGACAATCGACGCCATGTCGCTGCGGCAGACCAGGGTCTGGCTGGCGTAGGGCGCGATGGGCGAGGTCATGCTGTCGGTAATCGAAATGATGTTGCACGCCTGCTCCTTGGCATAGGCGACGGCGTTGACGAGCCGCGCGCTGTAGCGCGGGAAGCTGATGGCAACCATGACATCGTCCTTGCCGATGCGGAAAATATGCTCGAACATCTCGCTGCCGCTGGTGGTCTGCACCAGGCGCACATCGTCGAACATCAGGCGGAAGTAGTGCGCAAGGAAGCTCGCAAGCGAGCCGGACGAGCGCATACCGATAATATAGATGCTTTTAGCGTTGATGATTTTATGCACCGCCTCGTTGAAGGCGTTGTGGTCGATTTCGTCCAGCGTGCGGCGGATGTTGTCAATGTCCGACTCGAGCACGCTGTTGAGAATATCGCCGTTGCCGATGCGGGTATTGGTGACCACCATGCGCTGCTTGGTGGTGAGGCGCGTGCGGATGATCTCGCGCAGGTTCTGCTGCAGTCCGGGATAGCCGTCAAAGCCGAGCTCAATCGCAAAGCGGACTACGGTCGATTCCGACACGCCGACCTCACGGCCGAGCCGCGCGGCGGTCAGATACGCCGCCTTATCGTAATTGTGAAGCAGGTAATTTGCAATGGTTTTTTGCCCTTTGGAGAAAGTGGGAAGCAATTCCTCAATCTCGCGAATCAGGTCTTTTCTCATCGTCATTTTTTGCTCCGTCCTGTTTATAGTCGCTGCGGCAAAACGCCGCAATCCGTTATATTGTAGCATTCTTTTTGCAGGAAGTCAACAAAAATCCTGCAAAATCAGAGCATTTTCTCTGTGAGATGCCCGATTTTGCAGGAATTGCATCATTTATCAAGCGCTTTGGTGAAAAACTGTCGCAGTGCCGCCTCGCAGCGGGCGCGGTCGCGCAGGTAGCTGCACCCGTGCATCGCTCCCTCGACAAGCACAAGCGTTTTGTCGGCGGCGGGGCATGCGGCATACGCCGCCTCGGTCATGGCGGGGGGTACAAAATCGTCCGCCGTGCCGTGGATAAACAGCACAGGCTTTGTCCAATGCTGCATCGCAAGCGCGGTAGTCGTCTCGCGGAAGCCGAAGTGTGCGCGGCGGCGCGCCATGCGCTCGATGATGTACAGAATCGGGAAATTGCCGAGGTGGAAGGTGCCGTGCAGAATATGGCTGAAAATGTCCCACGGCGAGGTAAAGCCGCAGTCGGCGATAGCACCCGTCACCGTGTCCGGCAAATCCGTGCCGCACGCCATCAGCACGGCGGTCGCACCCATGGAGATGCCATCGATCACGATTTTTACATCGCCCCCGGCGCGTTCGGTCAGAAGCCGCGCCCAGTCGCGGATGTCAAAGCGCTCGTGGATGCCGTAAGTGATATATTCGCCCTCGCTCTCGCCGTGCGCGCGGTGGTCGAGCACAAGGAGGCTGCAGCCGAGCGTCTGATAGTAGAGCGGGAACACTGCGGCAAAGTCGCGCCGCGCCGAGCTGCGAAAGCCGTGCGACAGCAGCACAATGCGCCGCCCGTCCCCGTTTTTGTAGAACCGTGCATGCAGCCGCAGCCCGTCAAAACTCGTCAGGTACAGATCCTCATGGGGCAGGCTGTCGTAAAGCGCGCGCCCCTGCTCAATGAGGTCGCGGCTCTCGTCCATCTGCTTTTTGAAGTTTTCGCTCACATCGGCGGTGAAATTGCCGTCCCGCGCAAGCGCCATCCAAAGCAGTCTGCGGCAGACAAGCATCAGCGCGGTGGCGAGCACGAGCAGCACAGCCGGGATAAGCCAGATCAGTATGTTTTCCATGTCATCACCCGAAGACCATCATAGCATAATCCAAGAGAATTTACAAGTTTTCCGAAAACTATTTACTATTTCCCGCGCGTAGGCTATAATAAAAATGTATGCAATACATTTACACACGAGGTCTGTTATGAAAAAGGAAAGTTTCAAGAGCATTCTCGAAGGCATTCCGCTTGCCACGCTCGGCGCGCTCATTTTCGCCGTTGCCGTTGCCTTTTTTTATGACCCGGCAAAACTGGCGCCCGGCGGCATCTCCGGTCTTGCGGTCATCATCAGCCATGTGACGAAGATTCCCACCGGTACGCTGATTTTCGTGATGAACATCCCGCTGCTCATACTGGCACTGTTCCGCTTCGGCAAAAAATTCGTCTTTCTCACCATTTACACCACGGCGCTCTCCTCGCTGGTCATGGACCTGCTCGCGCCCTATGCCGCGCAGGTTGCGCCCATGACCGATGATATGACGGTCATTGCCCTCTGCGGCGCGGCGTTGGACGGCCTCGGACTGGGGCTGGTCTTCCGCGCGGGCGGCTGCACCGGCGGCTCGGACATCGTGATCAAGTTCCTGCGGCAGAAATACCGCGCCATCCGCACCGGCGGCATGGCGCTCATTATCAATTCCGCCGTCGTCACGCTGACCTTTATCGTCTTCCACGATTTTGAGATCACCATCTATTCCGCGCTTGCCATGTTTGTCGCAAGCTATGTGCTCGACAAGGTGCTTTACAGCGGCGACAGCGCAAAACTGGTCTTTGTCATCAGTGACCGCGCGCAGGAAATCACCGACCGCGTGCTCTCGTCGATGCATGTAGGCATCACGCTGCTCGACGGCGAGGGCGCGTACATGAAGACGCCGAAGAAAGTCATTCTCTGCGTCGCGCGCAAGCACAGCTTCCCCAAGGTGCGCGATGTGGTCAAGGAAGTTGACCCGCACGCCTTCGTGATTGTGTCCAGCGCCACCGAAATCTTCGGCAAGGGCTATAAGAGCCAGTTCACCGACGAGATGTGAGCGCGCAGGGCGCAAAGGATACGCGTTGCATAAAATTTCAACCATCCGTAGGGACGCTTTTCGGCTCCCCTGTGCAAGGGGAGCTGGCGGCAATAGCCGCCTGAGGGGTTGTTCCACACCAAACAATCCCTCCGTCACGCTTCGCGTGCCACCTCCCTTTACACAAAGGAGGCTTGATTAGAACGGCACGGTTATGGACACCCCAGACGCCGGTCCCTACAAGGTTTGCGCGTTGATTCGGCTTTCTGCAAAACTCACAGCAAACGGCGGGAGCAAGCCCCCGCCCTACAATAAAATGGTGCGCCATGTCTAAAACCCAGTTGTACCTCTTTCACAACACAAAAAAGGAGCTGCATAGCAGCTCCTTTTTCTTATCCTTTTTACTGTCTTATCGTAATGCCCAGCTCGCGCTCCATTGCGGCAAGAATCTTCTTTGCCGCCTTGTCCGCCTCATCGACGGTCAGGGTATGGTCTGCGCTGCGCAGCACGATGCGGAAGGTGACGCTCTTCTTGCCCTCGCCGACCTGCACGCCGCGATAGATGTCGAGCAGCTTCACGTCCTCGAGCAGCTTGACGCCGCTTCTGTACATGACCTTCTCGATAGCGCCGACTTCCAGCCCCTCTGCGCAGACAAACGAGAAGTCGCGCGTGGTGGCCGGGAACTTCGGCAGCGGTCTGTACTGCGGTTCTGCCCCGCGGTTGGCAAACAGTGCGGGCACATCAATTTCGGCAACATAGACCGGCTGCGTCATGTTATAGTTTGCCGCGACAACCGGGTGGATCTGCCCGAGAATGCCGAGGCGGACGCCCTCATGCGTATACAGCTCGGCGCATCTGCCGGGATGGTAGGACGGATTCTCGCTCTGACGGACATAATCCGTGCGGATGCGCGCATAGCGGGCAACCGTCTCGCAAATCGACTTCAGCGTGAAGAAGTCGCCTCTGCCGTAGAAGCCGATGGTGAGCACCTTGCGCTCCTCGGGCAGGGTATCCTCGCCCGTGGGCGTATAGGTGGTTGCCAGCTCGTACAGCCCGACCTTCTCATTGGAGAAGTTGGCATTGCGCGCGAGCACCTCGAGAATGGACGGGAGCGCCGTGGTGCGCATCACGCTGGTATCCTCGCCGAGCGGGTTGCGGATGGTGACCGACTTCCGCTTTGCGCTGTCCTTCGGCAGTCCGATTTTGTCATAGTACTTCGGGGAGATGAACGAGAAGGTGTTGATCTCATCAAGACCCAGCCCGCAAAGCAGGCGGTGCAGCCCCGCCTCAAAGCTCTGCGACGGGCTTCTCTGCCCCTGCGTCATATTGCCGGAGATGCCGGTGGATTCAATCTTGTTGTAGCCGTAGATGCGGACGACTTCCTCTGCGATGTCGTTCATGCAGAGCACATCCTCGCGGTAAGACGGCACATAAATCTTGTCCCCCTCGACCTTGAAGCAGAGGCTTTCCAGCACGCCGCGCATATAGTCGGCGGAGACATTGATGCCGAGGAAACGGTTGATGCGCTCGGGTTCGAGGCGGACGACCGTCTGCGCCTTCTTGCCCGGGTAGACATCGACCACGCCGGTGACGACTTCACCTGCACCGAGCAGGTTGACGAGTTCGCAGGCGCGTTCCAGTGCGCCGTAAGTGTTCTCGCGGTCCAGTCCCTTTTCAAATCTGCCGGACGCCTCGGTGCGCATACCCAGCTTGCGCGAGGTGATGCGGACGGACGGCCCGTCGAAGCAGGCGGACTCGAAGACAACGACTTTGGTCGCGTCGGTAATCTCGGAGTTTGCACCGCCCATCACACCGGCAAGGGCAACCGCCTTCTTGTCGTCCGAGATGACCAGCATCTTGTCGTCGAGCGTATGGTCCTTGTCGTCGAGCGACTTGAATTCTTCATTCGCACGGGCGCGGCGCACCGTGATGGCGCTGCCGTCGAGGCAGGCGTAGTCAAAGGCGTGCATCGGCTGGCCGTACTCGAGCATGACGTAGTTGGTGATATCGACGATGTTGTTGATGGGACGCACGCCTGCCGCGCGCAGACGCATCCGCAGCCACAGCGGCGAAGGCTCGATTTTCACATTCTTGACCACGCGCGCGGTGTAGCGCGGGCAGAGGTCGGGCGCGTCGATGGTCACTTTCAGGTACTTGTTCACATCGTCGCCGCTCTCGCGCACAACCGGCGTCGGAATCTGCGCGGGGCGCGCAAAGGTGGCAGCCGCCTCGCGGGCAAGCCCGATGACCGACAGGCAGTCGGGGCGGTTGGGCGTGATCTCAAACTCGACCACCGTGTCCGACAGCAGCAGCGCCTCGCGGATGTCGGTGCCGATTTTGTCCCCAAAGGATTCGTCAAGGATGCAGATGCCGTCCTCGACCGTGCCGGGCATGTCATGCGTGGTCAGCCCCAGCTCGCCGATGGAGCAGAGCATGCCGAACGAATCCACGCCGCGCAGCTTGCCTGGCTTGATGTGCACGCCGCCGGGCAGCGTGGAATCCGCCTTGGCGACCGGAATCACCGCGCCCTCGAAAATATTCTGCGCGCCGGTCACAATCTGGACAGGCTCGCCCTCCCCGACATCCACCGAGCAGATTTGCAGGTGGTCGGAGTTCTCATGCTTTTTGATGGAAAGGATGCGCCCGACGACGACATTTTCAATATCCGCGCCGAGGACGGTGTAGCCCTCGACCTTGGAGCCGGTGTCGGTCATGCGGTCGCAGAATTCCTTATCCGGAATATCGGTGACATCGACGAAGTCGGTCAGCCATTTTCTCGAAAGATTCATTGTATATGCCTCCCCTCTCAGTTAAACTGCTTTAAGAAACGGACATCGTTTTCATAAAGCAGGCGCATGTCGTCGATGTTGTACTTGCGCATGACAATGCGCTCGATGCCGAGGCCGAACGCAAAGCCGCTGTACACATCGGGGTCAATGTCGCAGCCGCGCAGGACATTGGGGTGTACCATGCCCGCGCCGAGAATCTCAATCCAGCCCTCGCCCTTGCAGAGGCTGCATCCCTTGCCGCCGCAGACGAAGCAGGAGACATCGACCTCCGCCGACGGCTCGGTGAACGGGAAGTGGTGCGGACGGAAGCGGATGCGCGTGTCCTCGCCGAACATCTTCTTGGCGAAAAGCTCAAGCGTGCCCTTGAGGTCGCCCATCGTGATGCCCTTGTCCACCACAAGACCCTCGAGCTGGTGGAACAGCGGCGAATGCGTTGCGTCCACGGCGTCCGAGCGGTACACGCGGCCGGGCGAAATGATGCGAATCGGGGGCTTCTTCTTCTCCATCGTGCGCACCTGCACGGGGGAGGTCTGCGAACGCAGCAGAATCTTGTCCGTGATGTAGAAGGTGTCCTGCGTGTCGCGCGCCGGATGGTTCTCCGGGATGTTCAGCGCCTGGAAGTTGTAGTAGTCATACTCGACCTCGGGGCCTTCGACAATCTCAAAGCCGAGACCGATGAAGATGTCCTCAAGCTCGGTCTGCACCAGCGAGAGCGGGTGACGGCTACCGACGACCGCAGGCTCGGTGGGCAGGGTGACATCCACCGTCTCCGCCGCAAGTTTTGCTTCGAGCGCAGCCTCATGCGCCGCCGCCTTTTTCTCCTCAATCAGGTCTTCGATATAGGCACGAACCTCGTTTGCCATCTGCCCTATTTTCGGTCTTTCCTCGGCGGAGAGCTGCCCCATGCCGCGCAGCACGCTTGTCAGCTCGCCCTTTTTGCCGAGGTACTGCACGCGCAGCGCTTCCAGGTCGGCATTCTTCTCACTGAGCCTTGCCGCCGCCTCAGCCTTGATTTTTTCCAGCATTTCTTTCAAATCGAAACGCCTCCTTTTATCTATATATTTTCTTTTGACAAACAAAAACCGCCCCGAAAAACGGCAAAAACCGTTTTCCGGGACGGATATGCACATATCCGCGGTACCACCCGCATTCCGACTGTAAAGCCGACACTTTACCGCTCTGTAACGGGAGCACCCGCGCGGGGCTACTGTGGGTTCACCTCGCAGGCTCCGAAGCGAAACGCGCTCTTTTCCGTGCAAAGCCGCTTGCAGCCGGGGCGGCTCTCTCTGTGTGACACGAAGTGAAAAGAGGCAAACTTCATCCACGCCGACATGATTGTAGCACAGAAAACGCCGGAATGCAAGAGGTTTTACGCATTTTTTGCGCGGCGGAACTTCCGTGCGGTGAGGTCATAACTTTTCCGAATCAGCGGCAGAATCTCTTCATCGGTCATGCTGCCGTCCAGCATGACGCTTACCCAGTGCCGCTTGTTCATGTGATAAGCGGGCAACACCGCCGGGTAAAGTTCGCGCAGGATAAAGCAGTCCTCCGGCGTCTCTTTGAGGTTCAGCCAGATGTGCCCTGCCCGCTCGAAGATCATAGCGAAGATCTTGTCGCCGCGCCGGTGCCGCATGACCGTCCAGTTTGCGTCGTCAAACGGATAGTCCTCGTAGGCGTCCTCCAGCATGCAGGCGGCGATCGCATCTTTCCGTGTCATCATACGCCGCTTTGGCGTCAACCGACGCGGAAGGTGAGGGCGCGCGTGAAGGTCTCGCCGACCTCAGCCTTTTCAATGCCAAGCTTGGTCTCCCAGACATGGTCGGTATTCGTCAAATCGCTCGTGCCGCACCACGGCTCGATGCAGAGAATCTGCATCTTCGCGCCGACGCCCCACAGGCACATATACGGGAAGTCGCGGATGCCCATCTCGACAAATCTGCCCGACTTCTTCGAGAGCAGGGTGATGGTGTCCGCCTGTACATTGCCGTACAGCATCGGGCCGTTGTCAAAGAAGTGCTCGCCGACATGGACGTCATTGCCGTCCATCGGCAGCTTCGACTTCTTGCCGGTCAGCAGGCGCGTGCCCGCCTCGGCGTCCAGCAAATCAATCGACTGCGGACGGTCAAAGCGCAGGACATAGTCCTCGCCGCTCTCGCCAAGCTCAATCGGGCAATAGAAGCCCGGATGCGCGCCGAGCGAGAAATACATCGTCTTGTCGTCGCGGTTGACGACATCGAAGCGCTCCTCCAGCACATCGCCCGTCAGCGTGAAGGTCACGCGGAACAGAAATTCGTAGGGGAAGAAGAAGCGGGTATCCTCGTTTGCCGCAAGTTCGAGCACGAGATGCGTCTTGTCGTATTCGGCGACGGCAAACTCGGCGTCCTTGGCAAAACCGTGCATCGTGGCGGGATAAATCTTGCCGCCGATAATCGTGCGGTCATGCGCGATTCTGCCCGGATTCGGGAACAGCAGAATCGAATGCGCATTCCAGATCTCCGCGCCGGGCTGCCAGATGTATTCCTTTTCGGTCTCCTTGGAATAAATGCTGAGCAGTTCCGCGCCGCGGGTTGCGACGCGCGCCGTCAGGCGGTCATTTTCCAGTGTGTACTTCAAAATGCAAACCTTCTTTTTTATGTATTTTCAAATGTGAACGGAAGACAAAAGCGTTATACGGGAATCTCGATGTCGTCCTCGGGCGTTGCCGCCACGCCGAACACCGGGACATCGCCATCCCATGTGAAGGGCTGTGCGCGCATGCCGCGGCCGACCCAGCCTCCCTTGGCATCGCGGCGGGCATGGTAGATGATGAAGTCGGTCTTCCCGTCCCTTGCCTTGACAAAGGAGCAGTGACCGGGGCCGTGCGTGCCCTCATTTTCGACAAAGACAGGCTCCTTGCACTTCACCCAGTCTGCCGGGTTCAGCGGGTCGCCGCCGCGCAGGGTCAGCATGCCGAGGCAATAATGGCGGCACCAGCTTCCCGCCGCCGAATAGATGATATGCACCGTGCCGTCCTTCTCGAGAATCTGCGGCCCCTCGTTGACGGTGGGCAGGCACTTGCCGGACTTGGTGGGGCCGCTGCCACGCTTCTCCCAGTCGTATTCCGGGCGGCTGAGCAGCACCCGCGCGCCGGAGAGTTCGGTCGGGGACTTCATCGGCGCGATGTAGATGTTCTGATGCGTGTTCTCGCGGCTCTCCCAGCCCGACCAGACAAAGTAGAGCTTGCCGCCGTGGTGCAGCACCGTGCCGTCAATCGCCCAGCATCCGCTGCCGTCGTCCAGCATGCCGACCATGGCATAGGCGCCGTCCGGGCGGCCGTCGGTGGACTTCAGCACATACATGTGATGATTGACATTGGCGCCGTCGTCCGCCGCGACATAGCAGTACCAGTCGCCGTTGATGAAATGGATTTCGGGTGCCCAAAGCTCCTTGGAATACGGCTTGCCCGCCTCGGGGCGGAAGATGCACTTGCCGTCCTGGCGAAGGTGGTGAATGTTGTCCGCGTTGCTCACAAACACGCCGTCTGCGGCGCTGTATACATAGTAATACCGATCCTCAAAGCGGACGACGAAGGGGTCGGCGCCGCTTTCGGTAATCGGGTTTCTGAAAATCTCGGTCATATTTACCTCATCGTAGATATAATTCTTTCATTGTTAGTTTATCACAAGGCGGGACATATGGCAATACAAAAAAGGAAAAGCTTTTGAACTTTTTGTTTGAAAGTTTCCCGAAAATATTTTTCAAATATGTATTGCTTTTTTGCCCGAGGTATGGTAAAATGTAATCCGCATTGTGAAAAAGCAACCTATCGGAGGAAATATAAAATGACGACTCTTGAACTTGTACTCGGTATTATTCTTCTCATCGGCGCGCTGTTCTTGGTAGTTGCCGTCCTTATGCAGCACGGCAAATCGAAGAACCTTTCCGGCACGATTGCCGGCGGCGCAGAGACTTTCTTCGGCAAAACCAAAGGCAGAGCGATTGACAAGGTGCTTTCCCGCGTGACCTCTGTGGTCGCAGTAGTCTTTGTTGTGCTCGTCGTTGTGATTTACGCCATCGAGAGCCCCAACTACACGCCGAATACCAATGTGAACACCGGTCTCGGCGGCGATGACTACTACGGCGTTGTCACGACCGAAGCCACCACCGAGGCAACCGAGCCTGCGGAGACGGAAGCAACCGAAGCAACCGATTCCGCCACCGCAGCTGAATAATTCAAGTATGTATGCCGAATCCGCTTTTGGTTGAACCTAATCAAAAGCGGATTTTTTTGTGCGAAAAAGGAAACTATGAGCAGAAACAACAGAAGTAAACGAAAAAAGAATACGGGCGGCGCGCCGGAAAATGTGGCGAAAGCCCTGCGCCGCCGCAGCCGTGTAAAGCGGCAGACGGCAAAGAGCCGCGGCGGCGTCGGCACACAGCCGCGCCGCGCGGCGGAGACCGTGACGCTGGAAGGCGTCTTTGCCGCAACCGAGCGCGGCTTCGGCTTTGTCACCGTAACCGAAGAATCCCCGCTGACCGAAGACATCTTCATCCCCGCGCGAAAGCGCGGCGGCGCGATGGCGGGCGACACCGTGACCGTCGCCGTGCGGAAGCGTGATCTGCGCCCGACGGCGGGCGGCAGTTTCCGCATCGAGGGCGAAATCACGGGCATTCTCACGCGCGGCTTTACCGAGCTGTGCGGCACGCTCACCGAGACGGAGGGCGCGGAGCGCCGCTTTGCGCCTTTCCGCGTCATCCCGGACAATCTGCGGCTTGCCGATGCGGTGGAGGTCGCGGACGCGGCGGGCGCTGCCCCCGGCGACAAGGTGCTTGTCCACATCACCGACTACGGCGACAGCCGCCGTCCGCCGCGCGGCGAGGTGCTGCGCAGCCTCGGCGCTTCCCTGTCGCTCGGCGCAAACTATGAATCCGTGCTGCTTGCCGCCGGCATCCGCACCGAATTTCCCGACGAAGTTCTGCGCGATGCCGAGCGCGCCGCCGCCGAACCGATAAGCCCCGCGGGCAGATTGGATCTGCGCGAGGCGGCCATCCTCACCATCGACGGTGCGGATGCCAAAGACCTCGACGACGCCATCTCGCTGGAAAAGCGGCGGGACGGCTGGCTGCTCGGCGTGCACATCGCCGATGTCTCGCACTATGTCCGCGAGGGGTCGCCCACCGACAAGGAGGCCATCGCGCGCGGCACCAGCGTCTACTTCACCGACAAGGTCGTGCCGATGCTGCCCGAATGCCTCTCCAACGGCGTCTGTTCGCTGAACGCGAGCACGGACAAATACGCGCTCAGCGCGCTCATCACGCTGGACAAGCAGGGCAAAATCAAGGACTGCCGCGTGGAAAATTCCATCATCCGCTCCAAAGTGCGCGGCGTGTACACCGAGGTCAACGACCTCTTTGAGAAAAAGAGCAAATCGAAGTTTTACGCAAAGTATAAGCCGGTCTACAAAACGCTTACCGACATGTACCCGCTCTATCAGCTGCTGGCGGCAAATTCGGCGGCGCGCGGCGTGCTCGAACTGGAGAGTGCCGAGGCGAAAATCATCCTCGACGCGAACGGCATGCCCATAGACGTCGTCAAGCGGGAGCGCGGCGACGCGGAGAAGATGATCGAGCAGTTCATGCTCACCGCCAATGAGGCAGTCGCGCGCTTCATGTGCGCAAAACGTGTGCCCTGCGTCTTCCGCGTGCACGAAGCGCCGTCCGCCGACAAGCTGACGACCTACAAGAACTTTGTGCACAACCTCGGGCTGTCCATCCTGCCGCTGAAAGCCGAGAAGCTGTCGACCGGCGCGTTTGCGCCCGTCCTCGCCGAGGCGGAGGAGAAGGGATTCGGCAGTGTGCTCTCGCGCATCACGCTGCGCACGCAGATGAAGGCGAAGTACAGCGCCGTGCGCGGCGACCACTTCGGGCTCGGGCTGGAATACTACTGTCACTTCACATCCCCCATCCGCCGCTATCCCGATTTGTCGGTGCACCGCATCCTGAAATACACGCTGGCAAACGGCGCACCCGCCGCCGCGAAGCATTATGCCGCCTTCGCCGCCGAGAGCGCCGCGCGTTCCAGCGAAAACGAGCTGCGCGCCCTCTCCGCCGAGCGGGACATCGAGGACCTCTACAAGGTCATCTATATGCAGCGCGCCGTCGGCGAGACCTTTGATGCGGTTATCTCCTCGGTCACTTCGTTCGGGCTGTTCTGCGAGTTGGAAAACACCTGCGAGGGCTTCATCCCGCTGGAACGGCTGGGCGAGGGCTACACCTTTAGCGAGGAGGCGCTCTCGCTGTCGCGCGGCAAGCACGCCTACAAGCTCGGGCAGCCGCTGCGCATCCGCGTCACCGAGGCAAATGTCCTGCGCCGCCGCGTCTATATGGAGCCGGTCGAAGAAGAAAGCGGGAAAAAGAAGAAAAAAGCATAACGCGAACCGCCGGGGGATGCAAAATTGCATCTGCATGGTTGCGGCGGGAGCAAGCCCCCGCCCTACGGTTTTCGCTCCACAAACCAAGCCTCCCTTGTGTAAAGGGAGGTGGCACGCGGAGCGTGCCGGAGGGATTGTTGCAAAGCCGCGAAACAACCCCTCAGCCGCCGTTCGGCGGCAGCTCCCCTTGCACAGGGGAGCCAGAAAACCGCCCTCATTGGAGGGCGGTTTTTACGCGGTTGACTTTGGCAGCGAAATATGATAGAATACACTCCGGAGACGGCGGCAGAACCGCCGTATGGATTTCAATGAAAAGCATCAAAAAAAGATTTGCCAAAATTCGCATCGTCTCCAAGATGGTGCAATACAGCGACGAAACCGACGCCACCGAACAGCTGACCGAGGAAGATGTCACCGAGGAATCCTCCACGCTGACCACCGACTGCACGGTTGCCGACAAGGGCGGCAAAATCGAAATCGAATACGAGGAGAGCGAGATCACCGGCATGGACGGCTCGACCACAAAGCTCTTCTTCGACACGCGCGAGCCGGGGCTGGTCAGCCTGCTGCGCGAGGGGAGCGTGTCCTCCGCCTTTGTCTTTGAGGCGGGGCGACGGCACCTCTGCGTCTACAACACGCCCTACTTCCCCATCGAACTCTGCGTGGACACAAAGGAAATGCAGAATACGCTGACCTACGAGGGCGGCAGTTTTCACGCGGTCTATCTCGTGGAGATGAACGGCGTGCTTGCCGAGCGCGCCGAGGTCAGCATCACCCTGCTTCACTGAACAAAGAAAGGAGCGCCGCATGGAGATCGACATCAAAAAAGAATACAAGACCCCGAGCGGCGTTTACATTCTCTGCGGCGAGGAGGACTACCTCAAGCGGTTCTACGCCGCAAAAATGCGCGAGGCGCTGCTCGGCGACTCGCCCTATGCGCTCTTCAACCATGTGATTTTCACGCCGAAGAGCTTCACAGCCGACGCCGCATCCGACGCGCTCATGACGCCGCCGGTCTTTGACGAGAAAAAGCTCATCGAGCTGTCGGAGTTCAACTTTACCGAGTTGAAAGCCGCCGAAGTGGACGCGCTGCTCGAATTTTTCGAGGCGGCAAAGGCATATGACACCGTCGTGGTGCTGATGAATCTCGCCGCCGGTGCGCTCGACTGCGGGCAGACCCGCGGCGCAAAGATTACCAAGCCCTCCTCGCTCTACAAAAAGCTCTGCGCCGCCGCCAAGGTTGCCTATCTGCCGCACGCGACCGCGCGGGAGCTTGTCGTCTGGGCGGGCAAGCATTTTGCCAAGGACAAGTTCAACGCCGACGAACGGACGCTGGCGCATCTCGTCGATGTGGCGGGCAGCGACATGTCCGCGCTGGCCGGTGAGATTGAAAAGCTCTGCGCCTGGCTGCATGCAAACGGGCGCGACACGCTCACGGCAGCCGACATCGACCTTGTCACCTCGGCGACCAAGGAACTCGAACCCTTCGCCCTCTCGGGCGCGGTGCTGGACGGCGATGCCGACCGCGCGCTTGCGATTCTCGGCACGATGGAGGAGAAGCGCGTGCGGCCCTTTTCCGCCTTTGCGGGCATCTATTCCACTTATGTCGACCTCTTCCGCGTGCGCGCCTGCCTGGATGCGGGCATGCCCGTCGGCGAGATTGCAAAGAAGCTGAAGATGCACGAATATCGCACCAAGCTCTACGCCGCCGCCGCGAAGAAGACCACCGGCACGCGCCTTGCCGAAATTCTGTCGCTCTGCCGCGCGGCGGACCTCGCCGTCAAAAGTGAGAGCACCGACTACGGGCGGCTGCGCGCGCTCGTCTGCGAGGCGGCAAAATGAGCGAAAAACTGCACATTGCCCTGCCCGTCGTCGTGGAGGGCAAGTATGATAAAATCAAGCTGGACTCCGTCCTGGACGCCACCGTTCTCACCACCGGGGGGTTCGGCATTTTCAACAGCGCCGAGAAGAAGGCGCTGATCCGCCGCCTGTGCAAGGACGGCGTGATCCTGCTCTGCGACAGCGACGGCGCGGGCAAGGTCATCCGCGGCTATCTCAAGGGCATTCTCCCGCCCGAGCGGGTCTACGACCTCTACATCCCGAAGATTGCGGGCAAGGAGCGGCGCAAGCGCGTCGGCTCCAAGGAGGGGACGCTCGGCGTGGAGGGCATGGACGCAGAGCTGCTCCGCGCGCTGTTCGCGCCCTATGCGGCAGACGGCGTCCCCGCGCGCACGCCGCTGACCAAGGCGGATTTCTATGCCTACGGGCTTTCCGGCGGCGCAAACGCAGCCGCACTGCGCGACGCGCTCGCCGCGCAGTTTGACTTGCCGAGCGGCATGACGGCAAACGCCCTCATCGCCGCGCTCGCGCTGCTGTGCAGCCGCGAGGAATTTGAAACCGCCGCCCGCGCGGTGGCGGAAAAATTTTCGTGAGGATTTTGCGGCGCTCCGCCGACAAATAAGCAAATGGAAAAGATCAAGAATTTGTACAAAAAATACCACGAGCAGATTGCCTATGTTTTCTACGGCGGGCTGACCACGGCGGTCAACTTTCTCACCTTCGGGCTGTTTGCCGACATCATCTGCATCGACGAGATGGCGGCGCAGTTGATTGCCTGGTTTGTCTCGGTGCTCTTTGCCTTCGTCACCAGCAAGTTCCGCGTGTTTGAAAACGGGCACAGCGGCCACGCCTTCCATGAGTTTTTGGGCTTTTTCGGCGCGCGTGCGCTGTCCGGCGTCATCGAGAACGGCGGCTTCTGGATTTTCGCCGAGCGGCTTGGCTACAACGACTATATTGTCAAGCTGGCACTGGCGTTTTTCGTCGTCGTCTCCAACTACGGGCTGTCCAAATTCCTGATTTTCCGCAAAAAGTGAATTTGTGAAAGGAGCAACCCCATGAAGAAACTTGCCATCTTTGCAGCAGCAATTCTCCTTTGCACCTCTCTCGTCTCCTGCGGCGCCGCCGCGGGCAAAAACGAATCCTACCGCGACAGCAGCGACCTGTACTATGCCGAGACCACCGCGGCAAACTATGACATCGGCTATCTCGAGCCGTCCGCCGCAGGCGACAGCTACAAGAGCGAAAATGAAAGCATCGGCGGCACGGCAGACACCATCCGCGAGGAAAAGCTGGTCTACACCGCCAATGTCACGCTGGAATCCGAGGATTTTGACACCGCGTCCGACGCGCTGCATCAAAAGATCGCCTCGCTCGGCGGCATCATCATCTCGGAGAACGCCTACAACTTAAACGGCAAGAGCTACGGCAACCGCTCGATGAACATGACCGTGCGCATCCCGCAGGAAAGCTACGAAACCTTCCTCACCGGGCTCTCCGACATCTGCAATGTCGCCGAGGTCAACCGCTATGTGGATAACCTCACCGAGCGCTACTACGACAACGAAAACCGGCTGAAATCCTACCGCATCCAGGAGGAGCGCCTGTTTGCCATGCTGGAAAAGGCGGAGAGCGTCACCGAAATGCT
>CAKSLU010000017.1 GCA_934474225.1 uncultured Eubacteriales bacterium
CTCGCGGCGACTTTCACAGTATACATCATTTCACCCGCTTTGTCAACACCTTTTTGCATTTTTCTTCGAGTTTTTTTATTTTTCTTTTTTTGCCTGACAAAGTGCATAAACCGCCGTCGAAATGGGCATCCTTTTTTACTGCAATACGCCGGAAAGCGAGGAAAAAAGCGTGACAACCTGCGTCATCCGCACGCTCATCATCTACATTCTGCTCATTTTGTCGCTCCGCGCGACCGGCAAACGGCAGATCGGTGAGCTCTCGATTTCGGAGCTGGTCTCCACTTTTCTCATCTCGGAACTTGCCGCCAACCCCATCTCCAACCAAGAGGTCCCACTCTCCTTTGCGGTCGTACCGATTTTGCTCATCATGTCGCTGGAAATCGTCATCTCCTTTTCCGCGACGCGCCTGAAATGCTGCAAGAAGATTTTCCTCGGTTCGCCGTCGATACTGATTCGGCAGGGGCAACTGCAGCCGCGCGAACTTTCCCGTGCGCGCATGTCGCTGGAGGAGCTGCTCTGCGAGCTGCGGCAGAACAACATCACCGCCATCGAGGATGTCTCCTACGCCATCCTTGAGATGAACGGCAAGCTCTCGGTCATTCCAAAAGCCGACAAAGCGCCGCTGACGCCGAAGGACATGCAGCTTGCCGTGACCGACAGCGGCATTGCGCACGCACTGGTCGTGGACGGCGAGGTCAACCGCAAGGCGCTGGACGGCGCGGGCAGAACCGAGCGCTGGCTGGATGCGCAAATCAAGAAAGCCTGCCTTGCCCTGAAGGACATTTTTCTGCTGACCGTGGACGACACGGGGCATGTGTATATTATCAAGAGGAAGGATTTGAAATGAAGCTGTTTATCTGCGCCCTTGTGGTGCTTGCACTGATTGCCTCCTTCTGCGTCTTCGGCGCGGTCGCCTGCACGGCAATTATTGATGAAATGGTAGACTTGTTGGACACCGCCGCGCCGCAGAGGGACGCCGCCGTTCCGGCGCACGCCGACCTCGTCAGCGGCGCGCTGCTGAAAAAGTGGAACGAGCATTTCTTCTGCATCAGCATGTTCCTGCCGCATCATCACCTGGACGATGTGAAGATGGCGATGGTCACGCTCGACAGCTATGCGCAGACCGACGAATACCCGGATTGGCTGGCGGCGCACGAAAAACTGCACGAGTCGCTCACACACCTGCGCGGGCTGCTGCGCGCAAATGCGGACAATATTTTATAGGAAGCGATTTTTTGCTTCCTTTTTTCTTTTTCCTCTTGAATTACCCTAAAACCTATCGTATAATAGGGTTGATGAAAGTGAGGAAATCTGCGATGCTGATTTCAACCAAAGGAAGATACGCGCTGCGCGTGATGCTGGAACTGTCCGACCACGACCGGGACGAATATGTGCCGCTCAGCGTGATTGCAAAAAAACAGGAAATCTCGGAAAAATACCTCGAGAGCATTCTCGTCGTCCTCTCGAAGGCGGGCGCGATTGACGCGCTGCGCGGCAAGGGCGGCGGCTATCGGCTGAACCGCGACCCGAAGGACTACACCATCGGCGGCATCCTGCGCCTGGTGGAGGGTTCGCTCGCGCCGGTCACCTGCCTCGACTGCAAGCCGAACAGCTGCGCGCGCACGGTGGAATGCCGCACGCTGCCGCTGTGGGAAAAGCTCTACGCGCTGATTGAAAACTACCTCGACGGCGTGACGCTTGCCGACCTGAACGACACCTCCCGCATCGGCGACTATCAGATTTAATTATTTCGGAAAAATTTTGATTAAACCTATTGACAAAGTAGGTTTATCGTGCTATAGTTGTATCGACCTACAAGAAAGGTGGGTTTAAGCCGATGACGCGCACCCATGATTTTCGATGTTGACGCAGCCGCACGGCACACACGAACGGCATTTCCATTGACATTTTGACTTTTTGAACATATCGGAGGAACATTATCATGTCTGCAAAGATTTATACATCCGCTGACCAGCTGATTGGCAAGACGCCGCTGCTGGAGCTTGCGCACATCGAAAAGGAAGACGCGCTCGGCGCGAAGGTCCTGGCAAAGCTGGAATACTTCAACCCCGCCGGGTCGGTCAAAGACCGTATCGCCAAGGCGATGATCGACGATGCCGAGGCAAAGGGGCTGCTGAAGCCCGGCGCGGTCATCATTGAGCCGACCAGCGGCAACACCGGCATCGGGCTTGCCTCGGTGGCGGCGGCACGCGGCTACCGCATCATCATCGTGATGCCCGAGACCATGTCGGTGGAGCGCCGCCAACTGATGAAAGCCTACGGCGCGGAACTGGTGCTGACCGAAGGCGCAAAGGGCATGAAGGGCGCGATTGCCAAGGCGGACGAACTCGCCAAGGAGATTCCGAACAGCTTTGTCCCCGGGCAGTTTGTCAACCCGGCAAACCCCGCCGCGCACTTCGCAACCACGGGTCCCGAAATCTGGGACGACACCGACGGCAAGGTGGACATCTTTGTCGCGGGCGTCGGCACGGGCGGCACGATCACCGGCGTCGGCCGGTATCTGAAGTCGAAGAACCCCGCCGTCAAGGTCGTTGCGGTTGAACCCGCGACCTCCGCCGTGCTCTCCACCGGCGTTGCCGGTGCGCACAAGATTCAGGGCATCGGCGCGGGCTTTGTGCCCGATGTGCTGGACACGAAGGTCTACGACGAAATCATCCCGGTCTCCAATGAGGATGCCTTTGCCGCCGGCAAGCGCATCGGCAAGAAGGAGGGCGTGCTGGTCGGCATTTCGTCGGGTGCTGCGGCGCATGCAGCCGTGGAGCTTGCCAAGCGCCCCGAAAACAAGGGCAAAACCATCGTGGTACTCTTCCCCGACACCGGCGACCGTTATCTGTCTACGCCTCTCTTTGCGGATTGAACAGGGCTGTAAAAAAGCGCAGACCGAAAAAGGGAAAGAACCAAGAAAGCTACGCTTTCTTCGTTTGTTGCAACCAATAATATAGGTAGGAATCCGCACACGGATTCCCAAACAAACCGTTTCCCTTTTTCTCTCATAGAAAACCGCCTCTGCCGTATGGAAATACGGCTTAGAGGCGGTTTTCTGTGATTCTGCATCTTTTTTACAGCCCTGTTTTTCAGGTTCTGTACTTCTCTGCCTGCAAATTGAACAGCGAGGCATAGATGCCACCGCGACGCATGAGCGCGTCGTGACTGCCGTGCTCGGCGACGCTGCCGCCGTCCAGCACGAAGATTTCATCCGCATCGCGCGTGGTAGACAGGCGATGCGAAATGAAGATGACCGTGTCGTCCTCGAGCGCCTCGCGGATATGCGCGTTGAGTTCGTATTCGGCCACCGGATCAAGCGCGGCGGAGGGTTCATCCATTACCGTGACTGCGGCGCGGCGGAAGAAGGCGCGGGCGATGGCGATTTTCTGCGCCTCGCCGCCCGAGAGGTTGACGCCCCGCTCGTCAAATTCGCGCGTGAGCGGCGTGTCGATGCCGTCGTCCAGCTTGGCAAGGCGGTCGCCGAAGGTCGCCTCGTCCAGCGCGGCGGTCACGCGCGGGCGGTCTTCCTCGGCGTAAATGCCGCCCGCCACATTCTCCGCCACCGTAGCGGCGAAGATTTTATAATCCTGAAAGACTGCCGCGATTTTTGCGCGGTAGGCGGCGAGGTCGTAGTCCCGGATGTCGGTGCCGTTGTACAGAATCGCGCCGTCCGTCACATCGTAGAACCGCATGAGCAGCTTGATGAGCGTGGTTTTGCCCGCGCCGTTGTAGCCGACGAGCGCGATTTTGCGCCCCTTGTCAATGCGGAAGGAAACATCACGCAGCACTGGCGTGCCGTCCGCATAGGCAAAGCCGACATGGCAGAATTCGATGTGCTCGAAATCCCCTGGCTGCACATCCCCGCTTGGCACGGCGGTTTTGGTATCCAAAAAGACGCGCAGCTTGTCGATATAGAGGCTATGCTTGGACAAATCGGTAAAGGCATTGAACAACGTTTTCAGCGCCGAGCTGACGCGCCACGAGGCGGTGACGGCAAGAGCGAAGCCGCCGAGCGGCAATGTCTTTGTAATGAGCAGCTGATAAAGCAGCAAAAGGAGCAGTCCGTTGTCCTTGATTGCCCCGGTCGTGTTCCAAATCATGCCGCACAGCGCCGCGCGGCGCTTGTATTTGCCGATCACGCTTCGCCGCTCCTCGAGGCTCTCCTCATAGAGCTTGTCGAGCACCGTTGACGCCTCGCTGATGCGCAGCTCCTTGGCGTAGTCCGGCATGTCGTGCACGCGGCAGACATAATCGGAGACGCGGCGTGCACGGCGGCACGCCATGTCGTACTCGTAATTCTGCTTTTTGACATACGCCGAGCAGACAATGCCGATGCCGGCAGATGCCAGGACAACGGCGGCGACGAGCAGGTCGAGGTCGAGCAGAATTACGAGAATCGCCGTGCCGCCTGTCAGGCGCATGATCATCTGCCAGAGCGTGTCCAAAACAGAGCAAACCGTGCGGTCCGCATTGTTCATCGCCCAGATAAAATCGTTGTAGAATTCGGGAATCTCGTATTTGCCGAGGTCGAGCGAGATCGCGTGGTCAAACAGCTTCAGATGCACGCCGCATCTGAGCATGAGCTGCTGCCGCTCATACCCGACTTCCCAGAATGTGCGGGTCGCAGCGATAATCAGGATGGTCAGCAGAGCAACGACAAGGATCAGCCGCAGAATTTCGGCAAGTGTCGCGCCGCCGTCCAGCCGATTGAAAATCTCTTTGATATACCAGGCTTCAAGAATTCCCCACAAGGCATTGAGAAGCGCGCAGGCAAAATAGGTGGCGACAAAGCGCGGCGAAACCTTCCATGCGGCGGCAAGCAGCCACGCCGTGTTGCGAAACACAGTCGCCGGCTTCTGCTTCTGCTTTTTCTTTTCGTTCATTTCAGCCATGGCAAGCGTCCTCGCTTTCCCGGTATTTTTCCGCTTGCAGGCGGAACATCGCGGCGTATGCGCCGTCCGCCGCCATCAGCGCCGCATGCGTTCCACTCTCGGCGACACTGCCGTCCTCGAGCAGCAGCACACGGTCGGCAAGCACCGCGCTGGACAGGCGGTGCGAGATGAACAGCACGCTGCGATCGCGGCAGGCATCCATCATGTTTTCATACATTTTGTATTCGGCAAGCGGGTCGAGCGCGCTGGTCGGCTCGTCGAGGATGGCGATGTCCGCCTGCTTTGCGTAGATGCGGGCAATCGACAGCTTCTGTCCCTCGCCGCCCGAGAGATTGACCCCCTGCTCGTCAAATTCGCGCGTCAGGCGGGTGTCCGCGCCGTCAGGTAGGCGTTTCAACTTCTCGGAAAAGCCGGATTTTTCAAGCGCATCCAGCACGGTTTCGCGCTCGTCCGGCGCCTCGGGATGCAGGAGCACATTTTCCGCCACGCTGACCGCAAAGTTCTTGAAATCCTGAAACACCACGGCAAAGGCGGCGCGATAGTCGGCAAGCCGCAAGTCCTTGATGTTCACGCCGCCGTAAAGAATCTCGCCCTCCTCGGGGTCATAGAGGCGCAGCGCCAGCTTGGCAATGGTGGTTTTGCCCGCGCCGTTCTGCCCGACCAGCGCGAGCTTCTCCCCGTCGGCAAGGGTGAAGGACAGGTTTTGAATCGTCGGCTTTGCCGCGCCGGGGTAGGTAAAGGTCACATTGCGGAATTCGAGGTCGCCGCGCCGCACGGGCAGGGCGTCCGCGCGCTCGGTGATCTGCACCGGCATCGCAAGAAAGTCGCGGATGTTTTGCAGATAGCGCGCGTTGTCCGCAAGCTCGGTAAAGTTGTCTGCAAAGTCGAGAAGACCATAGGTGACATTGGCGATGGAATTGATCACAACCAGGCAATCGCCGTAGAGGATTCTTCCCGTGCCGAGCGTCTGCCAGACGGCATACGCCGCCGCGCCCATCTGCAGAAGCACCTCCTGCAGAAGGTCTATGCCAAACCACAGCGCAAGCAACCGCGGCGCATTGCGCCGAATGATTGCCGCCTGTGCTTCTGTCGCCGCCCGGAACCGCGCCTTCATCAATTCGGCAAAGCCGCCGGTGCGCATCTCCTTGGCGTAGTCGGCAAGATAAAAGGTGCGCCCCGCATATTCCTGCGCGCGGCGATGCGGCTTTTGCTCCATGTTCGCCGCATAGCAGACGCGATTGGAGCACGCGCACAACGCCGAGCTGACGATCGGAAGCAGCATGAACAGCGACAGCCACGGGTCGATAGCGACAAGCACCGCCGCCGACACGCCGAGGTCGACCACGCGGAAGCTGAAGCTGACAAAGGTGCGGTACACTTTGAACACATAGTCGGCAGAGCCGTCCCGCGCCTTGAAATAGGCGTTGTACGCCTCGGGGTCCTCGTAGGCGGCGAGGTCCACGCGGCGCGCCTTTTCCATCAGCGTCCGCTCGACATAGGCGCGCACCTTCAGCACATTGCGCTCGTAGTACGGCGAAGTGTTGTTCCAGGGCGAATAGAAATTGACAATCTGGCTGAGCGCGAGATGTAAAACAAAGCAGGCAAGCACCACGGTGAGAATTTCCGAGAAGGGCTTGCCGGTCTGCGCGGCGTTGACCGCATAGCGCAGCAAAATCACATTGGTCAGCGCATTGCGAAAGCCGTTTGCCGCGTTGGCAAGCCCGGACACCAGCAAAAAGCCGGGCGCGGCGCGATGGATCATCCCAAGCGCAAAACCCGTGTTTTTCAGCACGGCAAACGGCTTTTGCTTTTGCTTTTTCTCCTTCTGTTTCGTCTTCGGCATGGTGCGTGCTCCTTTGAAAATCGGGTTTTACCGACAGATTTGTTCTATTTGTATGATACCATACATTTCCGACTTTGGCAAGTCGTTTTCGGCAAAGCGCACAAAAAGCATTGACAAACTGGGAAATCTACGGTACACTGTAGACACAATAAGAAAGGGAGTGAAGCTATGTCTGTTTGCAAAAAGCCGTTGTTTTGGGGCATCCTGCTTGCCGTGCTCGTCTGCGCGGTGCTTGCCGCCTGCTTTCTGTTTGTGCCGAAGGAGGCGCAGTTGAAGCCGCTGCCCTGCGTCTACAAGTTTGATGGCGATGACCTGCTAAATTCAGCATCGGTTTCGCTCGACACGGACGGCAAATTCATGCTGATGTTCTCTCCAATCAGCAGCTACCTCGGCATCGGCGACTACACCGTTGAGGGTGGCCGTCTGATTCTGCCGCTTGAGGGCATGAACGAGAAGTATGTCTTTAAGATTCGCGGCGAGACACTGGTCTTTGACGGGAAGGCGTCCACCGAGGTGGGACACCACGGCGCGTTCACCGACGGCGCGGTATTTCGGTGAAGGGTTTCGGCTCCCCTGTGCAAGGGGATAGCTGTACGAGACGCGCAGCGTCTCGCGGAGTTTTTCTTCGTCGGCTGAACACCGACGATTTCGCGAGCGAAACCGAAAAACATCCTGACGCCGCCTGAGGGGTTGTTCCGTGGCTTTGTAACAATCCCTCCGCCGCCATCCGGCGGCACCTCCCTTTGCCGGGGGGAGGCGAAGATTGATTACGCACGGCACGGGCGATTCGGCAGTCGCCCCTACAGGTTTGTGCGTCTCTTAGACTTCCCCTGCATGCAAAGTCCTCGGGCAGTGCCCGAGGGCTTTTTATTTTGCCAAACAGCAGGATTGTGCCTATCCCGTACACATGCGTTCCTTGTTTTTCGGTGCGGGCGCGGTATAATAAAAGCAGAAACGGTATCATTTTACCGTCATACGGAGGTAAAACAGAATGAAAAACAAGTGTGTTGTGCTGCTCGGCCCCGAGCAGCTGGAACTGCGCGACGTCGAGCTGAAGCCGCTGAAGCCGGACGAGATTCGCGTGAAAAATGAATATTCCTGCATCAGTGCGGGCACCGAGCGCGCCAACATTGTGGATATGCCCAACACCGTACATAAGTTCAATCGTGCATTCGGCTACAACTCGGTCGGCATCATCATCGACAAAGGCGCGGATGTGAAGGACTTCGAGGTCGGCGAGCGCGTGCTCTGCTTCTTCGCGGGCGGACACCGGCTCTACACCACCGGCAAGGCGAAAAACTTCTGCAAGGTCCCGGACGGCGTAGACCCGAAGGACGCGGCGCTGGTCATCATCGGCGGCTTCGGCATCGAGGGCGCGCGCATGACCCGCTGCGAGATCGGCGAGAGCGGCATGGTGGTCGGCTGCGGGCTTCTCGGGCTGTTCGCGCTGCAATCCCTGCGCAACATGGGCGCAATCCCGGTCATCGCCATCGACTTCAACGAAGACCGGCTGCAAATCGCGCGCGAGCTCGGCGCGGACTACACCTTCCGCCCCGACGAGGAGAATCTGAAAGAGAAGATCCTCGCCATCACCGACGGCAAGGGCGTGAACGTCGCCGTCGAGGTCACCGGCTCGGCCAAGGCGCTGGTGACGACGCTGGAACTGATGGCGCGGCACGGCCGCGTGGCGCTGACCGGCTGCACCCGCATCTCGGATGAGCCGATCGACTTCTACCAACTGGTACACCGCCCCGGCGTGCAGCTGCTGGGCGGGCACACCTCGGCGCGCCCCTCGACCGACAGCTACCCCGGCTACTGGACGGCGCACGACGACCACCGCACCCTGCTCAAGCTGATTGCGGCGGGCCGTATGAAGGTCGCCCCCATGCGCAGCGAGTGCGTGAACCCGGAGGACGTCTCCGCCGTCTACGACCGCCTCGTCAAGATGAAAAATCCGCCGCTCGGCGTCCTGTTTGACTGGAGCCTTGTGCACGAGGACTGACATTGACAAGCGGCGCCGCGCATGATAAAATAAGTACATCCTACCGAAACGGCAAAGGAGGGGAGCGCATGGCCGGTATCATCCGCTGCCGGGAGCTTTGTCTCTCGGACTTCGGCATTCACAAGGTCTGCTACCACGGCGGCATCACCTACGATGCGACCAAGGGCAAGCAGCAGACCAACATCGGCTATCTGAAGCGCGGCAGTTGCGTGTTCTCCACGCCGTTTGCCGATGCGGACTGCCACGCGGGCGACCTCGTCTACCTGCCCGAGGGCACGCGCTACAGCTCGGTCAGCCGCGGCGAGCCGGATGTGGAATACTATGTTCTGCATTTCTCCTTCCGCACCGACAAGCAGGGCGTGCGCTTTGACCAGCGCTTCGGCATGCAGAAAATCTGCGTGCCGCCGGGCATCGACGCCGGTGCAGCCATCTGCGAGATGTATGCCCTGCTCGAGCGCGGCGGCACCGAGGCGGAACTCATGGCGCTGGAAAAATTCTATCGACTATTCGGCGCACTGCTGCCGGGGCTGAGCCGTGCAGCAGCGCCGCAGTGCAGCCCCTGCGTCATCAAGGCGCTTGCCTATATCGAGAGCCACTGCTGCGAGGATTTCCCCGTGTCGGAACTGGCGAAGGAATGCTATGTGAGCGAATCGCGGCTCTATCACCTGTTCCGCGCGGAGATGCACAAGTCCCCCATCGAGTACAAAAACGAGATGAAGGTGCTGCGCTCGATTGAATACCTGAAAAACGGGTACACCTCCGTGGAGGAGATCAGCGCCCTGCTCGGATTCCGCTCGGCGGCATATTTCCGCCGCCTGTTCAAAAAGATCACCGGCATGACGCCGACCGAATACCGCCGCCGTCACACCGGTGAATAATCAAAAAGAAAGCCGCCCGCGGGCGGCTTTCTCTTTTGGATTCTCTTATTTGCCGAGTTCGACTTGCCAGCCGGCAAGGTGTTTTTGCAGGCGGAGCAGGTCTGCCTTGGTCACGACGCCGTCGCCGTTGACATCGGCTGCCGCCTCGTCAATTTCCGCATACCAACCGGCAAGGTACTTTTGCAGGCGGAGCAAATCCGACTTGCTGACTGTACCGTCATTGTTGACATCGCCGGGGGTGCTGACATAGGCCGTGCGGATTTCCTCCGCGCCGCAGACCGTGCAGGTGCGCTTCTTTACACCGGGGCTATTTGGTGTGGGCTCACGGACAATCACAAATTCGCCGCGATGCCCGAGTTTCGGAATGGGCGCAACCGCATCGCGCGCCGTGCAGCCGGGCACCGTACAGTGGCGCGACTGCTCGCCCGCCGTCGTGCAGGTGGCAGGCGTATCCGCCGTGATGTCCCCCCACGCATGCGTGTGTCTGTCCAGTGCAACAAACGGATTGCCCGCCGCTTTTGCATATGCTTCGGCGGTTGAGCCAGCGTAGCCGTACAGCACCGTCGAGCGCGGGAAGAAGAAATTGCATTCGCCTGCGGATTCCTTGACAAATGCGCAGTCCTTGCTGCGGAAAATGACCGTTTGGAGGTTGTCGCAGCCACTGAAAGCAGAGTTGCCGATGGATTGCAGCGACTGCGGCAGATCGACCTCAGTCAGTACGGCATTCTGGAACGCAGCGTACCCGATGGTTTGCAGTTCGCTTCCTTCTTCAAAGCGCAGTTTGCCGAGGGTGTTGCCGCTAAAAGCGTATTCACCGATGTGACGAAGGCTCTTCGGCAGCACAAGTTCTTCCATTTCAATCCCGCGCCAGGAAAATGTGGCATTGGCGATGCCGACGGTGTCCTCCCGCAGGACGAATGCCGTGCGCGCATCTTCTTCATCATCGCCCGCACTGTCCCCTGCGAAATCTTCCGCCGCTATTGCCCACTTATCCGCATAGGCAACGCCGTCTGTAAAGGTTGTGGCAAGCGAAGTCCCCTCAAAGGCGAGGAGCTCGATTTCCGCAACGCTGTCCGGGATGGAAACCGTCTCGATAGAACAGCCCGCAAAGGTGTAATTGCCGATGCGGGTAATCCCCTCGGGTATGACAAGGTCCGTGATGCGGCCGCCGTCAAGATACAAATCGGTGCGCACCGCAGATCCATCCAAACTGTAACCGCTCCCGAGTATGCCGCCCTGCTCATGCGAATACGAACCGAAACGCGAACCGTATTCAATGCGGCACCATGCCGCAAGGTCTTCGATATACACACTGCGCAGAATCGTAAAACTGAACGCCCCGCAGCCGACATTGGTGAGGCTTGCCGGGACGCGGACGCTCCGCAGATTCACCTGCGCAAACGCATAGTCGGCGACGGCGGTCGTCCCATCGCGCAGCGCAATCTCGGTATCCTCCGGCATCTTTCCCTTATAGACGAGGGCAACCTTGCCGAGATAGACCACGCCGTCCGGCTGCGCATCATACCACGCCGTGCCGGCGAACGCATTCTGTCCGATATACAGCGTGCTGTCGGACAGGACAACACCCGTCAGCCCGCGGCAGCCGCGGAAAGCATCCTCGCAGATGCTCACTGTCTCGTCCGGCACGGTAAGCGTGCCGCTGAAGGCCGCAGGCGCCGCGCAAACGATGGTCTCGCGGTCACGGCTCATCAGCACATTATTTTCGCAGATATAATCCGCATTTCTTCTGTCCACGCGGATGCTGCCGAGCTTCTCACAGCCGGAAAACGCGCCATACGCGATGCTTGTAACGCTCTTTGGAATATACACGGATGTAAAATCCGTGCCGCCGCTGAACGCATACCTGCCGATCTGGCGCGTGCCTGCCGGAAGATTCAGCGCGGTCAGCAGTTTGCCGTTCAGATACAGGTGATGCGCCGCCGTCAGCGGGTTGCTGTCCGCCTTGTCAAACCAGATTTCCGCGAAATCGGCAAGGCTGCTGATGTGCACCGCCTCAAGGCGCGGGCAATAGGCAAAAGCATAACTTTCTATGGAGTCCAGAGTTGTGGGCAGCGTGACAGACCGGAGTTCGGTGTAACCGTGAAACGCCGACATCTGAATGTTTGTAACGCCCTCGTCAATCACCAGCGTGCGGACGGCCTTTTTGTTCTTCGTCTGCGGCTGACTGATCCAGCCCTCGCCCGAAATCGTCATGACGCCGGTCTCGGTATCGAGCGTGTAGGTGAGGTCTGTGCCGCAGGGACCGGTCTCGGTGGCGGCGGCGGCAAGCGTCAGCGCGACGAGCGACGCGGCAAGGCAAAGCAGCCACGCAAAGCGCTTCGACAGTTTCTTCATAAAGGAGTCCTCCCGTTACGACCATGATTTGGTTGACAAACTCATTGTAGCATACAATCCGGGCGGAATCAATCCGCAATATAACCAAAATTACCCGATGCATTTTTGCACCGGGTAATTTTGTCATTCGGGGTTATCCTGCAAAAAATCGGGCAGGAATTCCGCATCGATGGTCTTTTTGACATAGCCGATGAGGCGGTCGAGCGTGGTGTGATTGCCGTAATAGGCGATGCCGTGCGCCTTCGCCTGCGCGTCGGTATAGTCCTCCAGCAGGAAAATGTGGTTGTTGTAAAAGCTGCGGGTATAGTCGAACACCGTGGGGATAAAGCGCACATTGGTGACGCTTGCCCTGCCGGTTTCGCCGAGCTTCTCCACATCAAAGGCAATCATGCCGCCGAGGATGTTGTAGTCCTTCGCCATCTCGGACATGAAATTGCCGAGTGAATAGACGCAAAGCGTGCGGTTCTCGCCCTCGCCAATCCATTCAATCGGCTGGAGGCAGTGCGGGTGATGCCCCACAATGACATCGCCGCCGTTTTCGTGAATCAGTGCGGCGACCTCGCGCTGTGCGTCGCTCGGGGTAAAGGTGTTCTCATACCCCCAATGCATCGAGACAATGGTGAGGTCGGCGAGTTCCTCCGCCTCCCGCACCTTGCGGGCGACCGTATCGTTGTCGATATAGGGAATATAGGTGGTCGAGCCTTTCGGCAGCTTCAGCCCGTTGGTGCTGTAGGTGAAGGACAGGAGCGCCACGCGGATGCCGTTCTGCTCGACGACCTTGATTTGCTC
The DNA here is from genome assembly GCA_934474225.1 of uncultured Eubacteriales bacterium. Classification (GTDB taxonomy): domain Bacteria; phylum Bacillota; class Clostridia; order Oscillospirales; family CAG-272; genus UMGS902. The sequence goes on from CAKSLU010000017.1 coordinate 12,766, forward strand.
AAAGTCTTCCTCGCTGCGATACGAGCCGATGTGCGTGACCGGCTGGCTGTCCCAATAGTCCAGCGTGGCAAGCAGCCCGCTCTCCCCGCGGTCGAGCATGTGGTTGTTGGCAAGCCCGACAACATTGAAACCGGTGTCCACCACCGCGTCGCCCAGTTCCTGCGGCGAGTTGAAGCGCGGATAATAACTGAGGTCAAAGCCGTCGCCGCACATCAGAGTCTCCTGGTTGATAAAACGCAAATCATAATCCGCAATCACGGGCTTGATGTCGGTGTAGGAGGGGCGGAAGTCATAGACAAGGTTCGTGCCCTCGGCATTTTTCTTTGCGTCGCGCACATTGCCGTAGTACGCCATGTTGTCGCCCGCGCCGATGAAGGAAAACTTATAGAGCGTCGGCTCCACAACGGGCGACAGCTCCTCGGTGAGAATCGTCGCCGCGCTCGTCTTTGGCGCTTCGGTCTCGGGCGGCGTTGTTTCGGGCGGCATCTTTTCCCCGCAGGCTGCGAGGCAGAGGCAAAAACACAGGCAAAGCAAAAGCAGTTTTTTCATTTGCAACCTCCGGTCAGCGGAACAGCGTATCTCCGCTGTAGACAGCGGTGCGCAGAATCGAATATTCTTCTTTAGTCACATCCCCGCAGAGGACGAGCCCTGCGCCGCGCAGAATCTTCACAAGGTACTCCGGGTTTAAGAAATTTGCGCTGTCCGCCGCAAGCCGCGCACGAATCACGATGTCGCCGTCCTCATACGCGGCGCGTACCGACTGAATCTGCGGCGAAATATCCACATCGCGCTCTCCTTTTTTCGTGCGTTTGAGCACGACGAGCGGCGACGCCGCAAGCGTCACCGCGCAGCGCGCGGCAAGCGCCGCGTCCGCGCCCGCGGTGCGGATGCGGATGGTGTAATCCGCATGCGTGATGGCGGAGAACGGGCGCGTGGGCAGGTACAAATCCTTGATAGTCAGCCCGGGAATGTGCGTATCGCGAATCAGCGCAAACAGCGCCGCGGGATTCAGCGTGTCGGCATCGCCGACCACATTGACATCCACCAGCTCATACTCGCTCTCGGCGCCGACCGAGAGCGGCGTGGCAAACGCGAGGCGCGGGTGGGGCGAATAGCCCTCGGAATACCACAGCGGCACGCCCGCGCGCACCAGCATACGGGTGAACGCGCGGTGCAGATCCAGGTGCGAAATGTATTGCAGGTCGCCGGTCTTGGTAAAGAGGATGCGCACGACGATATGCGGTATCTTTTCTCTTACGGGCAGCATCTGCGTTCACCTCCGAGCGAATTTGCGCCGCAGCCGCTGCATTTCTCACGGCAGTTTGGCGTGGGCGACCCGGCATAGGCGCGCTCGCGCTCGCGGCGCAGGAAGCTCTTTGTCACGCCGCAGTCGATCATATCCCACGGGAGCACCTCGTCAAGTCCGAAGCCGCGCGTCGCGTAGAAATCCGCGTCCACGCCCGCGTCGCGGAAGACCTCCTGCCAGCGCTCAAGCGAGAAGCATTCGGTCCAGGCATCAAACTTGAAGCCGCGCGCGTTGGCAAGCAGCAATGCCTTTGCAAGGCGGCGGTCGCCGCGGGCAAAGACCGCCTCCAGGTAGGAGACGCTGGCATCGTGATAGTTGTACACGATTTTGCGGTCGGTAATCTTGCTTTTGAGCAGCTCCTGCTTGCGCATCAGCTCTGCAAAGGTGTTCTGCCGCTCCCACTGGAAGGGCGTGAACGGCTTCGGCACAAAGCAGGCGACGCTGATGGTGACCGAGGGGCGCTTTTTCTTGTCGGTGTTCGGGTTCTGATAGTATTCTTCAATCACGCGCTTGGCAAGGAGGGCGATGCCCTCGATGTCCTCGTCGGTCTCGGTGGGCAGCCCGTTCATGAAATAGAGTTTAACCGCCGTTTTGCCCACATCGTAGGCGACATTGACCGCGCGCAGCAGGTCTGCCTCGCAGACATTCTTGTTGATGGCGTCGCGCAGGCGCTGCGTGCCCGCCTCGGGCGCAAAGGTGAGGCTGCCGGTCTTGACGGTGGACACCTTGTCCATAAGCTCGCGCGTGAAACTGTCGAGGCGGAGCGACGGCAGCGACAGGCTGATGTGATGCTCGGTTGCCCACGCGGCAAAGCGGTCGGTGAGCGCGTCAATCTGCGAATAGTCGCTGATGGAGAGCGAGGACAGCGTCATTTCGTCGTAGCCGAAGTTTTTGTACATGCATTTTGCATCGTCAAACAGCTTGTCCACAGTCTTCTCCCGCACGGGGCGGCAGACCATGCCCGCTTGGCAGAAGCGGCAGCCGCGGATGCAGCCGCGGTACACCTCGAGCACCATTTTGTCCTGCACGGTCTCGATGAACGGCAGGTAGGTCGAGGTGGGATAAAAGACCTTGTCGAGGTCGCGGATGATGCGCTTGCGCACCTTCTTCGGAACATCGTCGTACTTCGGCGTGATGGATGCAAGCGTGCCGTCCGGGTTATAATCCACGGCGTACAGCGACGGCACATAGAAGCCCTCGAGTTTTGCCGCCGCGTGCAGGAACGCCGCCCTTGTATAGCTGCCGTCCTGCTTCATCGAAATATACAGGCGCATCAGCTCCGGCAGGGCTTCCTCGCCCTCTCCGACGGAGAAAATGTCGAAGAAATCCGCCACCGGTTCGGGATTGTAGGCACAGTGCCCGCCGCCGATGACGAGCGGCGCATCCTCGCCGCGCTCGGCGGCAAGCAGCGGGATCCCCGCAAGCGACAGCATGTTCAGCACCGTGGTATAGCACAGCTCGTATTGCAGGGTGAACGCAACAAAATCAAAGTCGCCGACAGGGTCGCCGCTCTCGAGCGCGCAAAGCGGGAGCGCGTACTTCTGCATCTGCTCCTGCATATCGAGCCAGGGCGCAAACACGCGCTCGCACCAGACATCCGGCTCGCGGTTCAGCACGCCGTACAGGATGCGCAGTCCGAGATTGGACATGCCGATCTCATAGGTGTCCGGAAAGCAGAATGCCACACGGCAGTTGATATTCGCCTTGTCCTTGACAATCTGCCCGTACTCGCCGCCGCAGTAGCGCCCGGGCTTGGACACGCTTTTCAGTATGGATGAATTCATGCGTTGAAACTTCCTCCGAAAAGGGGTTGTAAAAACATTACAACCCCTTTATGATTATCCTCCGAATCGGGCTTGAGAAAAAAGATTCGGTCTGCGCTTTTTTCAAAGCCCCTATTATAGGTTGAATTTAGACACGAGCAAGCACGGGATCAGCCAGAACAGCTGATAAATGGCGGCGTACATGGAGCTTATCGCATTGCCCATGCCGAGCCAGCCTGCCACGGCGCACAGTGCCGCGCAAATCACGACCGATGCAATCTTCGCCGCCTTCAGCGTGGTGAAGACGCGGCAGAGCTTGTCGCACATCGTGACCGCGCCGACGAGGTCGGCGACGCCGCCGCGCGTGACCACGCCGCTGTCGGCGCGCTCGCCGTGCAATGTGTTCTCAATCCCGGCGCGGCGGACAACCTTGACCGGCAGGCGGGACAGATCCATCGAGCGGGCAAGCAGTTCATCACTGATATTGGCGTCGCCGGTCAGAATGACCGAGGCGATGCCGTGGCGTGCCAGTTTACGCACCATCGTCTCAAAGCCGCCGTCCACAGTGTAGCGGATGAAGAACTTTGCGCGAAGTGCGCCGTCCTGCGCGAGATACATCGTGGAGAAACGCTTGCCGCCGAGCTCATCGCTCTTGTCCGAGACGACAAGTCCGTTTGCTTCCATGTAGGACGCGCTGCCGATGAACAGCGTCTTGCCGTCCACGCGGGCGCAGACGCCATCCTCGCAGATGCCTTCGATTTTGGTATTGTAGGGGCGGGGGCAATCCGCCGTCATGAGGCTGAACACATGGCGAAGAGGGCCGCCCAGCTTGCCGAACACCGCGCCCATCTGCTCAATGATGGTCTCGATGTCGCCCTTGCCGTAGATGCGCAGGTTCTCGAGCGAAACGCCGTAGGACGGGAACGCATCCGCGTCGTCAAAGCAGATGACCGACGCGCCCGCATACTCCTCAGGCGCGGTCTCGCCCACGAGGGCGCTCTCACTCTTGTAGAGTTTCTTTGCCGCGCTGTACAGCGGATAACTGCCGCCGAGGAAAATCAGCGCAGGCAGTCCGACAGCAAGCACCGCGTCAAAGGTGGACACGGCGGAGAGCCCACCGCCCCCCTTGACAGCATCGAACACGGCGGCAATCAGCGCCACCGCCAGCGTCACGGGCACGAGATAGCGGTTGATTTCAAAATCGCCGACGCGCGGTTTTTCGGTGCGGGCAAAATAGTTCTCGACAAAGCCGCACTTCTCGGCGCAGAGCACCAGCGCGTCCGGGTCGTCCCCGCCGATGCGCGCGGTCTCCTCCGCACTCATGTGCGCGGCGACATACTTGCCCTTGCCGGGCGCAGACGCAATCTCAAACGCCATCGACTCGCGGCGCAGATCCGCATAGTCAAACAGGCGAATGGCGACGGCGCACAGTGCCGCCGAGAAATTGTACACCTCGGTCGCCGCGCCGCCCACACAACTGACAATGTCGCAAACGGCGCTGAGCAGGATGAAAATCGCCAACACGCCGCCGCCGGTCAATTTGCCGCGGAAAATGCCGAGCGTGCCGTTGACGATCTCGCGATAGCAGAGCGCACCCGCGCACAGCAGCAGCTGCAAAGTTGCCATCGACCAGACAACCGGGTAATAGCCGCGGTCAAACACATCGGGCGTCGCCACGCCGAGCGCGGGCAGGCACTCGATAAACAGGAGCGCCAGCGCCGCAAGTGCTGTGAAAATCAGTTTGATGCGCGAAGTGCGCAGCTTTTTCTTATAGCCTGCGGCAATGTCGTCACGCTGCCGCTGATATGTAAACTCGTCGCGCGGCGCGTCGATGGAGGACGGAATGCTCACGCCCGGATGCTCGACTTCAAACGCCGCGTCCGTGTCCGTCCAGCCCTCGGCGGGCTTCTCCATGCCGAGCGCCTGCTTGATGAGCGTGTAGTCGGTGCGGTCGAAATCCACCGATTCCTTCTGCGTCTCGGTCTGCTTGCGCGCGGCGAAGTCGTCCTTCTTTTCCACGCGGGCAATGCGATAGCGCAGCGTGCGTTTCGCCGTCGGCGAAGTATAGCCCGTGTCTGCCGCGGGCGTTGTCTCTGCCGCAGGTGCGGTCTCTGCCGCGGCGGCAGCCTTCTGTTTTTCCTTCTTCAAGTCGCCGGGGCGCAGTCCCCATGCCGCAAAAATATCGTTTTCGTCCACCTCGGGCAGCGGCTGTGCCGCTGCGGGCGACGCTTCGGTTTCTTCCGCTGTGGCCTCCGACGCTGCCAAATCGGCGTCCGCCGCCTCGGCGGCAGCCGTGTCTGCCGCTTCCGGCGCGGCAGGCGTCTCGGGTGCTGTCGTGTCCGTTTCGGCATCTGCCGCAGGCGTCTCGACTGCGGGTTCCGACGATTCGGATGCCGGTTCCGACACCTCGACCGCCGCATCCGCTTTCGGCGCGGAATTTTCAGCCGCGGCGGCAGAGTTCTCCTCCATCAGGCTGCTCCGCAGCTTGGCAAGCAGCTCGTCCACCGACAGCTCCTGGTTGTTCTTTTCATCCATAAATCCAAACTCCTCCTCGCGCCGTATTACTGATGCCTTTGCCCGGATGCCTTTGCCAGCACGACCGCAGCCGCGCAGGATACATTGAGTGAGTTGACATGCCCGTAGTTCGGAATCGTCACGCGGAAGTCGCACTTCTCCAGCACGAGCCGCGAGGTGCCGTAGCCCTCACTGCCGAGCACGATGCCGACTGCGCCGTCCCCGAAATTCACCTTGTCATAGTCCTCGCCGCCAACCTCGGCAGCGTAGATCCAGAGTCCTTTTTTCTTCAGCTCGTCGATGGTGTCGGCGATGTTGGTCACCTTGGCGACCGCCATATGCTCCAGCGCCCCCGCCGATGCCTTCTCCACCGTAGCGGTCACGCCGCTGGCGCGCCGCTTGGGAATGATCACACCGTGCACGCCGAACACATCCGCACTGCGGATAATCGCGCCGAGATTGTGCGGGTCCTCCACGCCGTCGAGAATCAGCACAAAGGGCTTTTCTCCACGTGCGGCGGCGATGTCCAGAATCTCGTCCACCGTGGCGTACGCTTTCTGTGCCGCCATCGCAACAACGCCCTGGTGGTTGCCGCCGCCCGCCATCGCGTCCAGCTTCGGTTTCTCCGCCTCAACGACGGGAATCTTCCGCGCCAGCGCCTCGGCGACCAGCACGGTGATCGAACCTTCCCGCTCGCCGCGCTGCACGAAAATCTTGTCCACATCGCGCCCGCTTTTCAGCAGTTCGCGCACGGCGTTGCGCCCGATGACCGTCCCCTCGGCGACCTCGGGGGTCACATCGCGGCGAATCGGCTTTCGCTTATAGTCTTTGTTCTCTTTATATGCCATTGTTTATCTCAACTTTTCAGGTTTTTGCCGCAGAGCGGCAGTATAGAGTTATACACAATAGAGTATACCATAAGCGACGCGAACGCGCAAGCCTGTGGGCGAATATTTTGCGCGCTTTTTGCATTGTCCGCCTCGGAATATCGGTATATTCCGTCGTTGTCCGCAGCAAAAATCATCACAAAATCTCTCGCCCACAGGTGCTGCGCAGTTTTGACCGAGCGGATTTTTGCCCGGGCGAGAAAAAAGGCTCCGGGAATACGCCGGTATTTCGGGGGCTTTTGACGATGCACGGACGGAAAGACGCCGGTCAAGACCTTACGCGTTCGCATCGCTTATGGTATACCATAAAAAGCGGGGCTTGTATATAAAAATCGCAATATTTTTTGCAAAAACCAACAAAAAGAGAAAAGGCATGACAGATGTCATGCCTTTGAAACCGAATGATACGGCAGCCTTTCGGCTATGCCCGAAGTGTCTCGGATTCAGCGTCCCTCTTTCATTGCGGCAAAGCACTCGCTGCAATAAACCGGTCTGTCGTTTGAAGGCTGGAACGGAACGCGTGCTTCCTTACCGCAGTTTGCGCAAACGGTCGTGAAGTACTCCTTCTGTGCGCGAGCCTGATTCTTTCTCGCGTCTCTGCAGGGCTTGCATCTCTGGGGCTCGTTCTGGAAGCCCTTCTCTGCATAGAATTCCTGTTCACTTGCCGTGAATACGAACTCCGCGCCGCAGTCCTTGCACTTCAAAGTCTTGTCCTGATACATTGTTTCTTACCTCGCTTCTAAATGGTAGATAGTTTTTTGCCCCAAGACGGATTCAAACCGACACCTTTGCATTTCCAACGCTCTGTGCTTTAAGCTATTCGGGCATATAAAACCGACATTACATCGGTCGTTTTAGATTTTGTCTGAGTTTTTTCTTGATTCTGCAAAGAGCGTTGTCCACCGACTTCTGACTTTTTCCGATACGCGAGGCAATCTCTGCATAGGAAAAACCGCTGATATACATTTCAAAAATCTCATATTCGAGCGGCGAAAGCGCTTCTTTGATCTGCTTTCGCGTCTCCCACGCCTGCTCCTTATCCAAGAGCAGGCTCTGCGGATTCGGCTCTCCGTCGTCGGGGCGCTCCTGCTCGGCCAAATCCTCCATGCTGAGCGTGGTTCCTTTCCGCCGGATATAGCGCAGCGAATCGGCGATGCCGTTGACGACGCAGATTTTCGCAAACAGTCCGAAGGTGACGCCGCGGTCGCCGCTAAACGCCAGCGCCGCACGGTAAAGCGACACCGATGCGCTCTGCCGGAGATCGTCCAGGTCCGCGGGCGGCAGGCTTGCCGCATAGCGGGCAACCTCGCGCTCGAGCAGCGGCGCGTACAGCTCGGACAGCCGCAGAAACGCCGCATTGCTGCCCCGCCGAATCATCGGCAGCAGCCGTTCCACTTCGTCGCTTTCCGCACCCGTCTGTCTGTTCACAATCAACCTCTCAAATCCTGCATGCCTTCATTATACCATTATTTTGCATAATGTCAATAGGAAATCGCAAATATTTTTTTGAGCATTTTTCACAAAATTACGGTTTTTTCGACTTTTTGCATGAAAAAACGGACTTTTTCGACGCCCCGAGCGCTTCAAAGTCCGTTTTCAAAATGAAACCTTTTGGCGCTGTCAATTCAGAAGATAATCGACCTCGCCTGCAAGCAACGCCATGATTGCCTTGTAAATTGTATCGGGACGATCCTCAAAATTTGCCTTCATACGCTCCACGCGCTGGGCGGAGTCGTCCACAAGATTGATATGTAAAATCTCCTTGCCCATCTCGGTGATGACGCATTCGATGGCATATTTGCCGTCGTCCAGCTCATTTGTATGACAGCTGATTTCCGCGCCGCGCTTCTTGAAGGAGAGCAGCTTCAGCGCGCTTTTCAGACTGCGCTCGCGAATCGAGCGGAGCAGTCCGCTCTGCAGCTGGCAGACCACTGCCGAGCCGAGCGGGGAGATGCGGTAGCGCGTGACCTTCTCGCCGGTCTTTTCGTCCGTGCTGATTTCCTCCACCACATGCCCCATGTCGAGAATCTCGGCAAAGCATTCGGCGAAATCAAAATAGTTGACATATTCATCCTGCACGACGATGTCGTTGATGGTGGGAAAGTCGAGCGGATAGTTGATATTTTGCAGGAGGTAAAGTATGAATATTTTGATGTCATTTTTATTTTTCAGCCTGGCGCCCATACTCCCCCTCCTTTCGCGCGTTTTTTATTCTAACATCAACCGACGGTGAAGTCAAGGCAAAAATGCAAAAAGCGCGCCGCATAGACAAATTTCGCTTGAAATCCGGTCGCGGCGCGCTTAAGTTCAGAAGATGCTGTCAGTTTCCGTCGGCGGCTGTCGTCTCTGCGGCATCCGTCTCGGGGACAAATTTGTAATCCTTATATCCGGCATCCGAGAAGTCGCGGTAACCGAGATAGCTTGTGCCAAGACCCTTTAAGGATTTCTTGGCGAGATAGCAATCCTTGTTGAAGACGAGCGGCATCACGGGCATCTGCTCCATCAGATAGCGCTCTGCCTCGGCGAGAATGTCCGCGCGTGCCTTGATGTTCTTCTCGGCATAGGCGCGCTCAATGATCGCATTGTAGCCCTCGTCGTTAAACCCGGTCGCATGCGGCAGGAAATCGTAGTTTTCGCTCGTCATATCAATGCCGCTGCCCGAGTACTTCAGCGCGTAGACGGCAAGCGGTGCAAATGCATCGGTGGACAACATCGACACATCCACAGCCAGCACATCAAAGTCGCCGGTCTCGTATGCCTCCTCCACGGAGTCAATCAGATAGTCGATCTCTTCGGAGTTCTCCAGCACCGACTCCCGCAGCGCGGTCAGCGGCTCCAGCGTAACCTTGAAGCCGAGCGACTCCCACACGCCCTTTGCATATTCGGCAACGGCGGTCTCGCACTCGTTTTGTCTGTAGCGGAGGGTGAAGCTGCCGCCCGAGACGCCCGCCTCGGCAAGCAGCGCGCGTGCGCCGTCCACATCCGCGGTGGTCTTCAGCACATCGCCCTGGACTTTGCGGAAGGTCTTGCCCTCGGTCGCGTTGAAGACGGTCTTGGCGATAAGCCCGGTTGCCGGGTCGGCATAGACCAGCAGGTTTGCAATGGCTTCGCGGTCAAGCGCCATCGAGAGCGCGCGGCGGACGCGCGCGTCCGCAAACAGCGCATTCTTCGTATTGAACAGATAAGAATAGGTGGAATTTGCATCGGTGACATGTGCCTGCTTCTTCAGCGCGGCGCGCTGTGCCAGCGGCACATCGCCCATGTAGATGAAGTCCGCCTCAGCCTGGTATGCCGCGTAGATGGCATCCAGATCATCCGCATAGGCGCGCTGCCCCTGCGGCTTGTCTTCCTCTTTAATAAAGGTCACAAGGATGCGGTACGGCTTGACATAGCGATCCAGCTTGTCTTCCTCGGTGTCGCGGTAATAGTAGTTGTTGCGCTCGATGCGCATGGTGTTCTCGTCGCGGTCGATCTCCTTGATAACGAACGGCCCGTTGCAGACCAGCGTTGCATGTCTGCGCGACCAGTAGCGGTCGTTGTTTGCGACCGACTCCTCACGGAGCGGCACCAGCGAGACAGAAGCGAGGTTCTTCTTGAAGTTCTCGTAGTCTATTTTCTCTTCAAAGGTGATCTCAAGCAGGTATGTATCCAGCGCAACCACGCCGAGGTCGTCAATCGAGGCGTCGCCCGCCTTGACGGCGCGCGCGTTCTTCACCTCATAGAGCAGCGCAGCGGCGGTACTCTGGTTGGTGCACTCCATCAGGCGCTTCCACGCAAAGACAAAGTCGTCCGCCGTCAGTGCGCGGCCGTCCGACCACTTGGTCTGCTTGATGGAAATCTGCATCTTGTATTCGCGGTCCGCCTCGTTTTCGAGAATCGTGACCTTGTCGGCAAGCGCCTTCACGGCATTGCCCTTGGCGTCGAGGCGGTAGAGCCCCTCAAAGAGCATGCCGAGCAGCTTGACAGACGACTTGTCCGTCATATCGATGCCCGGGTCAAACGCATATATATCGCCGGCAATATAGGCGTGAAAAATGTCTCCCTTGTCCTCATCCGTCATGTTGACAGAGCCGCCGCAGGATGCGAGCGGCAGCACAACGGCCACGAGGCAGAGCAGGAGAGCCAGAACTCTTTTCATTGTAATCGTTCCTCCGGAATCACATAAAATCGCTTGTACTATTATATCATTAGTTGAGCGTTTTATCAATGCATATTTTTCCGATTTTGCATTATTGGAGATTCTGCACAATTCGTTTTTTCAATTTTCGTCGGATTTTACAAAGCGAATTTGCCGCGCGGCGACAGCTTGCCCCAAAATACCGACCGTGTTTTCACTATAATACGAATATGTCGCGCCGCTTGCGGCGACACTGAAGAAAAAAGAAAGCGGAGAGAACCATGCCAAAATTCAGTATCCGAACCGACCTTGCCTGCGAATCCGAGGCGACGCACGACGCCGGCAAAGACGGCACTGCCTATGCGGAAAGCGATGTAAACGGCTTTCGCGTGGCAAAATTACATGTCAAGAATGCAGACGGCGAGGCGGCAGCCGGCAAGCCGCGCGGTCGCTATGTCACCGTCTTCACAGAGCTGCTCTGCGACGAGAGCGCCGAGCGCCTGGACGCGCTGGCGGCACTGATTGCCGCCGAAATCGACGCGCTTGCCAAACTGCACCTCGGCGGCACGCCGCACTGCGTGCTGGTCGCCGGGCTCGGCAACCGGGAGATCACCGCCGACAGCATCGGTCCGAAGACCGTGGACCGCCTGACTGTGACGCGGCACATCCGCGAGCACGACGAGGCGCTTTTCAACAGCTATTTTCGCGTGCCGCTCTGCGCGATAGCGCCCGGCGTGCTGGGGCAGACCGGCATCGAGACCGCCGAGCTTGTCGGCGGCGTGGCAAAGACGGCAAAGCCGGACCTCATCCTTGCCGTGGACGCGCTGGCGGCACGCGCAACCGAGCGCCTCGGCGCGACGGTGCAGATTTCGGACAGCGGCATTTTCCCCGGCAGCGGTATCGGTAACCGCCGCAGCGAAATCAGCATGCGCACGCTGGGCGTGCCCGTGATTGCCATCGGCGTGCCCACCGTGGTCAATTCGGCAACGCTGGTTTACGACGCGCTGCAAAGCGCAGGCTATACGGAGGTGGACGACCGCATGGAGCAGGTGCTGCACGAGGGGGAATCCTTTTTTGTTTCCCCGCGCCAGAGCGACCGCATCAGCGAGAGCGTCGCCGACATGCTGGCAGACGCCATCGACCGCCTCTGCCTGAACGAAAGGAAGGACTGAAATGACCAAATCGGACACCGAGCTTTTGGAGGAGCACAGACTGCCGCCCGCGCTCCCCGCAGGCGATGCCGCGGCGGGGAGCGTGCATGTGCCGCGCGCGTCCGGCGCGCGGCGCATCACTGTGCAGAATGCGCTGTGCATCCTCTGCGCGCTGACGGCACTCGGCGTGCTGCTGCTTGCGGCAATCGCCAAACTGGATGAAATCCGCGCGCGCGGCTTTCTCCGCTACATCACCGAGGATCTGCTCACCGTCTCGGCGGGCGGCGGCACGCTCGGCGAACGCATGAGCGCCGCCGTGTTCGGCACGGAGGAGATAGGCTCACCGGATTTGCGCGATGCCGACGCCGCCGCTGCACTGCCCGCGCCCGTGACGCTGCCGCGCATCTACTACATACCGAAAGAAGAGATTGCGAAGGAAATCTACACCGAGCGCGAACAGCTGGAGCGCAAAATTTTCGAGCTTTACGCCTTTGACACGACCAAGATCCCGACGGGCAAATACGCGATTCTGCCGACCGACCTTGCCGCCGGGGACGCCGCCGAGCTGAAAAACAGCACTTCGTTTGACATCGACATGCACGAGGTTGCCGCGGCGGCGAAAACACTGCCCGCCGAGACCGTCACCGCCGAGCCGCTGGTGCTGATCGTGCACACGCACGGCACCGAGGCGTTCTCCGCGGAAGGTTCCATCTGCTACGGCGACGGCTACAACGAGCCGCGCAGCACCGACACATCCAAAAATGTCGTCGCCGTCGGGCGCGTGCTGTGCGAGGCGCTCAACGCGGCGGGCATCCCGACCCTGCAATGCGAAGTCATGCACGACCGCGAATCCTACATCGCCGCCTACGAGCGCAGCGCCGAAACGGTTGCAGAATACCTCGAAAAGTACCCCTCCATCCGCTATGTGCTGGATGTCCACCGCGACTCGCTGATTCGCGGCGACCGCACCAAGCTCCGCCCGGTCACGCTCTACGAGGGCAAGCCCTGCGCGCAGCTGATGATGCTGGTCGGCTCGGACGAAAAGGGGGCGGGCAGCTACGACTGGATGGGCAATCTGACGCTTGCCGAAGCCATACAGCAGCATCTCTGCGCCGACACGCTCGGCGTGGCGCGCCCGCTCTGCCTGCGCGGCGCGTCCTATAATCAGCAGCTTGCCGCGCACGGGCTGCTCGTCGAAATCGGTTCCTGCGGCAATTCCCTCTCCGAGACCGAGAACGCCGCCCGCGCCTTCGCTGCGGCGTTTGTCAAAGTCCTGCGCGGCGAGTAAAAAAGAAGCCGGAAACGCGATGCGTTTCCGGCTTCTTTTCTCACCAATTCTTTTTCTCCTTGCTTGCATCGTGGTTGTGCTTGCGTTCCTCCACCATCTGTGCAAACCACTCGACCATGGCGGGGTCGTAATGCGAGAAGAACGCGCTCGTCGCGGTGTCCAGCGCCGCGATGGCATCCATATCCGCGTCGGTCAGGACGAAATCGAACACATCGAAATTTTCCTGCATGCGCTCGATGTGCGTAGACTTCGGGATGACGACCACGCCACGCTGGATGTTCCACCGCAGCATGACCTGCGCCGCGCTCTTGTTGTACTTCGCGCCGATACCGGCAAGCACGGGGTTTGTAAACAGGTTGCCGCGTCCCTCGCCGAACGGCGCCCACGCCTCAATCTGCACGCCGTACTTCTCCATCCACTTCATCGCCTCGGTCTGCTGGTTGAGCGGATGCGTCTCCACCTGGTTGACCATCGGGCGGATGCGCGCAAACGCGCACAAATCGACGAGGCGGTCGGGATAGAAGTTGGAGACGCCGATGGCGCGGATTTTGCCCGCCTCATACAGCTCCTCCAGCGCGCGCCATGCGCCGTAATAATCCGAGAACGGCTGATGCAGGAGGCAAAGGTCAAGGTAGTCGGTGCGCAGCTTGCGCATGGAGTCCAGAACCGACGCCTTTGCCGCCTCATAGCCGTAGTGCTCCACCCAGACCTTGGTGGTGAGGAAGATGTCCTTCCGCGCCACACCGGACTTTTCGATAGCAGCGCCGACCTCCTCCTCGTTGAAGTACGCCTGCGCCGTGTCCAGCGAGCGATAGCCGACTGCCAGCGCATCCGCCACGCAGCGCTCGCATTCCGCCTTGCCGACCTGATAGACCCCGTAACCGAGAATCGGCATTTCCACGCCGTTTGCCAAAGTCACTGTTTTCATCTGTAGTTCTCCTTTCAATTCTTTCAATATTTATACACGGGCGGCGACAAAATCCGCAATCGCCTGCCCGGCATGTTCCATGCTGCTGCCGTGCAGCGCAAGCCCTGCCCCGACCTTTGCCGTCGGGCACAGCCGCACGATGTCGGCGACGCTGCGGCCAAGCCCGCTACCCTCATGCGTGCAGAACGGGCGAATCACCTTGCCGCCGAAGTCGCAGGACGCAAGAAATGTGAAGACCGCCATCGGCATCGTGCCCCAATAGTTCGGATAGCCGAGGTAAATGACATCGTAGTCCGCAAGATTTTCCGGCAGATGCACGAGTGCCGGGCGCGCGTCGCGGCGCTGGTCCTGCCGCGCCTCCTCGATGCAGGTATTGTAGGCGGCGGAATAGGGGGTGACCTGCTCAATCTTAAAGAGGTCGCCGCCCGTCAGCGCCCGGATCTCCTTTGCCGCAAGCTCGGTGTTGCCCACCGGCAGCATCTTCAACTGCCCGCTGACATAGTTTTCGCCGGCGCGCGAATAATACGCAATCAAAGTCTTCATATGCATGCTCCTTTCAACCTTTCTGCCTTGATTGTACCACAGCCGCGCTTGACACGGAAGTTCCGATATGGTAGTATAGTATCAACTAAAAGTTTATGCAAAAAGGAGCATGCGTCATGTATGACCCCGCGCTGAAAACCTTTATCACCGTCGCCGCCTGCGGCAGCTTCACCGCAGCGGCGGAACAGCTGTTCCTCTCGCCGACGGCGGTCATGAAGCAAATCAACACCTTTGAGAGCCGCCTCGGGCTGCGCCTGTTTGCGCGCACGCCGCACGGCGTGCGTCTGACCGCCGCCGGCAGAACCGTGCAAAACGGCGCTGCCGACTTCATGCAGGCGGCGGACGACCTGCTCGCGGCGGCGCGAGCAGCGGCGCAGGTGCGCGATACCACCTTCTGCGTCGGCACCTCGCTCCTGAACCCGGCAAAGCCGTTCATGGAGCTGTGGTACCGCGCAAGCGACGCCTTCCCGGACTACAAGCTGCATCTGGTTCCGTTCGACGACAACAATGAAAACATCCTCTCCGTCATCGACAAGCTCGGCGAGCAGTTTGACTTTCTCGTCGGCGTCTGCGACTCGAAAGCATGGCTCTCCCGCTGCCGCATGCTGCCGCTCGGCCACTATCGCAAGATGGTTGCCGTCCCGCGCGGGCACCGCCTTGCCGCCAAGGCGATGCTGGAAGTGTCCGACCTCTGCGGCGAGACGCTGATGATGGTCTGCCGCGGCGACTCGGGCGTCAACGACCGTCTGCGTGACGACCTCACAAGGCAGTATCCCGAGATTCATATCGAGGACACGCCGCCGTTCTACGACCTGTCGGTTTTCAACCGCTGCGCCGAGACCGGTCATCTGCTCCTTTCGCTCGAGTGCTGGCAGGAGGTGCACCCCGGGCTTGTCACGCTCCCCGTCAACTGGGACTACAGCATTCCCTATGGATTGCTCTACAGCAAGAGCGCGCCGCCCGATGTCCTGCGGCTGGTCGATGCCGTGCGGGCCTGCGCAAACGCCGCTGTCTGATGCAATCAAACCGCAAAAAGAGCCATCCTGTCGGATGGCTCTTTTTGCAGAAGAAATGAAAATGAAAGATGAACGAGAAGAAATTCTCTTTATTCCTCAAAGTTTGCGACAAGCCCTGCCGCCGCGATGACGAGGCAAAGCGTGATGCCGACCGCGCCGGAGATGACGCCGCACTCCATGCCGCCGATAAAGCCGAGCGCCGCAAAGAAGCTGACCAGCGTCGCCGTAACGCGCAGGCCGCGCAGCGTGATGCGCTCGAGAACCGTCAGATAAACCGCACGAAGAAGCCGCAGCGTGACCGATGCCGGACGCTTTCGCCCTGCGGTGACATTTCCCTTGCAACCGTATGTATTGTATGCGTTCATTTTACAGTCCTCCGTCTTTCTTCGGCTCTTTCGTGTCTTTATGATAACACCACTTTTGGAAAATGTCAATACATTTTTGAAAAAATATTTCCGCATTTGCAAAAATATTTTATCCGTTTCGGATATTTTATCGAAAAAAGTATTTACATTTCGGAAAATGTATGTTACAATCAGTTTAACAGGAATTTTCGTCTGCTTTTTCATCATATTATGGAATAAGGAGTTTGATTATGCGGTTTTCCGAGCGGGTCAAGCAAGTTAAAAAGGAAAAGGGGATCACCAACGAGGCGCTGTCCGAGGCAAGCGGCATTCCGCTGGGTACGCTGGGCAAGCTGCTCTCCGGCTTCACCGAGGAGCCGAAGCTGTCCACCGCCGTGGCGATTGCCGAGGCGCTCGACTGCAGCCTGGAATACCTTGCAACCGGCAAGGATGCTGCACCCGTGCTCTCCGCCGGGGAGACCGCGATGCTGGAGCGCTATCGCGCGCTCGACGCGCACGGCACACGCGTGTGCGACTATATATTAAATGAAGAATACATGCGTGCGACCGAACAGGCGAGAAATGTCGTGGCGGATGTTCCCGCTGCCTTTTTCCGCGAGGGGATTCGGCGCACCGCCGCGGAGAAAACCGCGAATCCTGCCGCACGGACGCGGCGGATTCCCTTCTTTGCCGACCGCGTTTCCGCCGGTCTCGGCGTCCATCTCGAGACCAACGATGCATCCGAAATCAGCATCGTGGACAGCCCGAAGACGCGCGGCGCGGACTTTGCCCTGCGCGTGTCCGGCGACTCGATGGAGCCGCGCTACCGCGACGGTGACATCCTGCTCGTCTCCGCCGATGCGGAAGTCGCACCCGGGGAGCTTGGCATTTTCATCTGCGACGGCGAGGGCTACTTCAAGAAGTTCGGCGGCGACAGCCTCATTTCGCTGAACCCGCGCTACGCCCCCATCCCGCTGTCCGCCTTCGGCGCATTCTCCTGCCGCGGCAAGGTGCTCGGCGTGCTGAAGCAGAAATCTTAAAACCGATGTAAATTGTGGGTTTTTCGCTTGCGCATGCGGGGAAACTATGGTATAATGGCTGTATCCTGCAAAATTGCGGCATGCCCGCATCCGTAAGGGGGATTACCTTGGTCACCATCGGCATCGACATCGGCGGCAGCACGACGAAGATCGTCGGCTTCGCCTCGAAGGACGCCGCCACCTTGATGGAGCCGCTCTCGGTCCGCGCGACCGACCCGGTCACATCGGTCTACGGCGCTTTCGGCAAATTCATCAGTGAAAACAATCTTGCGCTCTCGGACATCGAAAAGGTTTCGGTGACCGGCGTCGGCGCGAAGTACATTACCAAGCCGCTCTACGCGCTGCCCTGCGAGAGCGTGCCGGAATTCAAGTCCATCGGGCTCGGCGGTCTGTATCTGTCGGGGCTTGACGATGCGATCGTGGTCAGCATGGGGACGGGCACGGCGCTGGTGCATGCCATCCGCGGCGGCGAGATTGAGTATCTCGGCGGCACGGGTGTCGGCGGCGGCACGCTGATCGGGCTGTCCGAAAAACTGCTGGGCATCGGCTCTGCGGAACACCTCTCCGAGCTTGCAGAAGCGGGCGACCTTGATCGCATCGATTTGCGCATCAAGGACATCACGATGGCAAGCTACGATTTGCCCGCCAACATGACCGCCGCCAACTTCGGCAAGGTCAGCGAACTGGCGACCAAAGAGGATTTGGCACTCGGCCTCATCAACATGATTTTTGAGACCATCGGCATGATGGCGGTCTTCAACTCCCGCATGCACAAGACCCGCGACATTGTGCTCACCGGCAATCTGACGCAGATTGCACAGGCGGAGAGCACCTTCCGCACCCTGTCCGATATGTTCGATGTCAACTTCATCATCCCGGAGCGCGCCCAGTACTCCACCGTCATCGGCGCGGCGCTCTGCACACTCTAAGCCTATGAAACCGAAAATGATTCTCTTCGACTATGGGCAGACGCTCTGTGTCGAACCGCAGTTTGACGCGAAGCGCGGCTACGGCGCGGTGTACGATCGCACCGACGGCGGCAAAGTCAGCCGCGAGAGCTTTGTGAACTTTGCGGACGCGATGTTTCTTTCGCTGGCTGTCAAAGCACACGCCGCCTATCACGAGATTGACGATGTCCGTTTTCTGCGCTCGGTCTGCGCCTACTGCGATATGCAGAGCACGATTTCCTTTGAGGATGCAGACCTGCTCTATTGGGACACCGCGACCGACGGTTCACATGCGTCGCCGCATGCCGCGGAGATGCTTGCCGCCCTTCGTGCGCGCGGCATCCGCACGGGCGTCGTCAGCAACCTCTGCTTTGCCAAAGCCAATCTGGAAAAGCGCCTTGCGCGCTACCTGCCAAACCATCGGTTTGAGTTGGTCGCCGCCAGCTCGGAGTTGCTCTTCCGCAAGCCGGAGCCGTTCATCTTCAACTATGCGCTGCACAGCGCAGGGCTGGCAGCCGCCGATGTTTGGTTCGTCGGCGACAACCCGACGGCGGACATCCTCGGCGCGGCGAATGTCGGGATGCGTCCGATTCTCTACACCGGCGCACACATGCGGGACTACAGCGAACCCATCACCGTCTCCCACACGCGCATCGAAGACCTTGCGGAGCTGATTCGGCTCGTCGACGAAGCCTGATTCCCTCCGACATCATCAGTATACCGCTTTGCCTGTCCGATAAAACGGACTGCA
>CAKSLU010000018.1 GCA_934474225.1 uncultured Eubacteriales bacterium
GCGATCGTTCTCCCCAACGGTACCGGTAAGACCGTCCGCACCCTCGTTTTTGCAAAGGGTGACAAGGCGACTGCCGCAACCGAGGCAGGTGCTGACTATGTCGGCGCTGAGGACATGGTGCAGAAGATTACCGCTGAGAACTGGTTCGACTTTGATGTCGTTATCGCAACGCCCGACATGATGGGTGTTATCGGCCGCCTCGGTAAGGTGCTCGGTCCTAAGGGCCTCATGCCGAACCCGAAGGCAGGCACGGTCACGATGGATGTCGCCAAGGCTGTTAAGGAAGCAAAGGCAGGTAAGATTGAGTACCGCCTCGACAAGACCAACATCATTCACTGCCCGATCGGCAAGGCGTCTTTCGGCGCAGAGAAGATCGGCGAGAACTTTGATGCAATCATGACCGCTATTATCAAGGCAAAGCCGGCAGCAGCAAAGGGTCAGTACATCAAGAGCTGTGTTATCGCAACCACGATGGGCCCGGGTGTAAAGGTCAACTACGCGAAGCTGGGCTGACGCACAGCACCGCATCTTTGACGCAGAACAAAAACCGCGAAGGGTTTCCTTCGCGGTTTTTTATTGTCTCCGCACGCCTTGCCATATAATGGCGGCGTCGTACGGAGGCAATTCTGCGCCAAACCTGCGGCACTGTGCGCCAGCCGGGAACAAAGTGCGTGAGCCACGGCTTGAATCTTTTGCACAGACCAAAAAGCACGGAGAGGTTTCTCCGTGCTTTTTTCTTGCCGCAAGCCGACTTGCTGTTATGTTTGCGAACCCTTGGTTCGCCGGGAGTTTTTCTTCGTCGGCTGAACGCCGCCGATTTCGCGATGCGAAACCGAAAAACATCCCAAATATCGCTGCGTCGGCTTGCGGCAAGTCTGTACAAAATCTTCTGCGTTGTAATCTCAGCCTTAGGTAAAGTGCAGATTTGAGGGGCGACTGCCGAATCGCCCGTTTTTTATTTCTCTATCCTTTCGCCCGCTTTTCGTCAATCTGCACGAAAAGCAAATAAAAAGGCGCAAATTCTATCGGAAAATCTTACAAAATTTGCGTTGACGCTGCGGGGCATCTGTGGTAACATAAGAAATATAAGGCAACACTTTCAAGAATTATACCCTCGATTGACAAGGGTATCGCAAAGCAACATATTTTTGGGAGGAACATGATGAAAAAAGGGAATCGCATAGGGATGGCGGCGCTGCTTTTGCTGCTTGCCGCGCTGCTGACGGCGACGGTGTTTGCCGCCACGGAGGGCTTTGTGGCGGGGAGCAACAAGGCGTACTTTGTGGACAACGCAAACGGCAAGGACACAAACGCCGGCACGAGCGCGTCCGCGCCGTTGAAGACGCTGGGCAAGGCGTATTCGTATCTGCGCACCGTGAAGGGCGGCGTGCTGGTCGTTTCGGGTGAAGTGGCGATTGCCAACGCTTTTGCACCCTCGGCGGTCGACGGCGCGGTGCTGTTCACCTCGGTATACGGCGGCGTCAATTATGCCGAGACCAACGGTGCGAAGCTGGTCATCAGCGCGAACATGGCGTTTGCCAACGACACCTATTTTCAGAGCATCCGCATGGACATCACCAAGAGCGCGCTCTGCTTTTCCGGACGCTGCCACAACTTCGGCTTCTCCGGCGTGACGGTCACCAATGTTTCGGGCGCGGACAACTTCACCTATCCGGTGCTGGTCGGCGGCTGGAACAACCCCGGCTCGCTGTCGGGCGGCAGCAGCAGCGCGGATTATACCCTCTCGGTCTACGGCGGCACCTGGGGCGGCGTGTACGGCGGCAACCGCCGCACGAGCGCGTCAAACCCGGTCTGCTCCATGACCGGGGACGTCGCGGTGGACATCCGCGGCGGCACCTACAAGGGCTCGGTTTCGGGCAGCGGCATGAATGTGCACACGGGCAGAGTTTATCTGCACATCAGCGGCGGCAGCTTTGCGGAGCAGGTCGTGGCGGTTCGCCGCCTCGGCACCATCGCCTCAGGTGCGGAGAAGAGCACTCTTACCTATAAGGCGCAGATGCTGACCGAAATCGAGGGCGGCACCTTTGCCAAGGATGTCCGCGCGGCGGAGAATACGCTGGGTGTGACCTCGCAGACCTATCCGCCCATCGGCGACTCCACCGTGGTGGTCACCGGCGGCACTTTCAAGGGCAAGGTCATCGGCACGGGCATCATGGGCGCGTGCCTCCTCAAATACAAGAGCAGCGTACTGACCGACAGCCAGATCAGCGGCTTCCCGGTCGTCAAGACCGGTACGCAGGCGATGTCGTCGTCGGCACTGGAAGGAGCGCGGTTCACAAACCCGATCGAAAAGCTGCCCGACCCCTTTGTGACCGAGAAGGACGGCATCTACTACTACTGCTTTGCCAGCGGCACGACGGTGAACGGCGAGAGCGTTGCCGCCATCAAGGTCGTGGCGCACGGCACGGTGCCGTTCGGCGACCTGGCGGGGCAGATCCGTACAGTGTGGAACTCCACCATGACGGACATTGATAATGCCAAGCATGAATACTGGGCGCCCGAGATGCACTATCTCGATGCAGACACCGTCGGCAAGGCGAATGCCGGCTGGTATATCTATGTTGCCGCCGACAACGGCACCAACGCCAACCACCGCATGTATGTTCTCCGTGCCACCGAGCCGGAGAATGCGTTCAGCGACTACAAGATGATGGGCAAAATCACCGATTCAACCAACCGCTGGGCCATCGACGGTTCGGTCATGGTGCTGAACAAGAAACTGTACTTCATCTGGTCGGGCTGGCCGGAGAGTTACGACACGAGCCAACAGAACATCTACATCGCGCAGATGTCCAACCCCTGGACGATTTCGAGCGCGCGTGTGCTGCTCTCCTACCCGCACTATGCGTTTGAGACCAAGGACCGCCCGCTCATCAACGAGGGGCCGCAGGCATTGCAGTATAACGGATCCACGCACATCATCTATTCTGCGTCGGGCAGCTGGGGGCAGAACTACTGCTACGGCATCCTGACGCTCACGGGCTCAAATCCGCTGTCCGCGTCCGACTGGTCGAAGGCGTCCTATTCCATCTTCCAGTCCGGCAACGGGATTTACGGACCGGGGCACGGCTCCTTTGTGCAGGACGACGAGGGTAACTGGTGGATGATCTACCACGCCAACCCGTCGCTCTCGGTTCCGTCCGGCTCCAACTGGTGGTCGCAGCGCAAGACCTATGCGAAGAAATTCACCTTCATGAAGCATACCGTGGACGGCAAGACGGTGGACTGGCCGGACTTCGGCTCGCCCGCGGCAAACGGCGGCACGCAGACCATCAATGTCCGCACGGCGGACTATCACAAGAGCGGCGACCATCTGTATCTGTCCGCCCGCAAGACGACGGCGGACGGCACAGTCAAGCTGACCAAGACCTGCGCCATCTGCGGCGCGGTGACGACGTTGCATCAGGCCGTCCCGCCGACGGTGAAGGCATCGACCGTGGCGGCAGGTACCAGGCTGACCATCACAGCCTCGTCGAGCGCGACCGGTTATCTTGTCTACCGCAGTACCTCCGCCGCCTCCGGCTATGCCGAGATCGGCACGGCCACGGCGTCGACCTACACGGACAAGACCGCCAAGGTCGGCACGACCTATTATTACAAGGTCAAACAGTATAAGAAAAACGCCTACAATACAAGCGGCGACGAGAGCGGCTACCTTTACAGCGGCGCATCGGACGCATGCGAATATGTGACCAAGCCCGCGCCGCTCACCTTCAGCGCAACCTATGACGGCGCCGAGGTCAAACTCACCTGGACGGCGGTTTCCGGGGCGGAAAAATACCGCATCTTCTGCCGCGAGGCGGGTACGACGGACTGGGGCGACGCCTTGACGCTGACGACGACGACAAGCTACACGGACACCGATGTCACGGCGGACAAGTCCTACGAATACGCAGTGCAGGCGTGGGTGAAGAACGGGGACGGCTATGTCTACAGCCCCATTGCCGATGTGGTGAAGACCGTCAAGCTGACAAAACTCGCGACGCCGACGCTCAGCACGGCGCCGACGGCGGACGGCATTGCGCTCACGGCTTCGGCGGTTTCGGGCGCGGACGGCTACAAGTTCTACCGCAGCACCGACGACAAGACCTTCACGCAGATCGGCAAGACCACCGCGCGCACCTATACGGATACGACAGCGGCAGCGGATGTGCGCTACTATTACAAATGCCGCGCCTATGCGGCGGGCGAGAATATCGCCCTGTACAGCCCGATGGCGGCGGCAAAGACCGCGATGCTGGAGGCGTTTGCCGAGAGCACGAGCGGTGCGGTCTATACCGCCACCTCTGCGCGGGCGGGCGGCACGTCTTTCAAGCTGCTGACGCGCACGCGTGAGAGCGCGGGAACGACCGTCCTGACCACTGCGGGCACGGCGGCAAAGTATGTCTACTGCATCGTGGGCGACTTCATCGTTCCCGTCAAATCCAATACGGTGGCGGACGGCGTGCGCAAACTCGGCGTGGCCGCCGGGACGGAGGCAATTGTCTTTGCGGATGCGCCGCTCGTCCTGTACGGCGACGCCAACCGCGACGGCAAGCTGAGCCTTGCGGATGTGCTGATCACCCTGCGCGGCGTGTCCGACAGCACCGTGACACTGGACATCGCGGCGGCGGACAGCAACAACGACTGCAAGCTGACCATCGCGGATGTGCTGCTCACGCTGCAAACCGTTCTGAACTGAAAAAAGCTCTGTAAAAACTGCGGTTTTTACAGAGCTTTTCTATATTTGCAGAGATGATACCCAAATTGCCGATAAGCGGACCGTCGGGGACGCCGGTCCCTACAGGGACGCGCGCGTTCCTTTGACATGGGCAAGCCCGACGCATAGTGCGGCATTATAGGGCAAATGCACCTGACGATGTACAAATTGTAGGGACCGGCGTCCTCGACGGTCCGTGTGCTGTTTGCGAAAAGACGAAAAACCGCGGTTTTTACAGAGCTTTTTCGCTTATATACATCAGCCGAAGCGGAGCGTAATCAGCACGGAGACGATGATGCAGAGCAGCATGCCGACATTGACAAAGGCGGCTGCGCCCTCGGTGTCGGGCGGCAGGGGACATGCGGCGGGCTTGAAGAAAACCTTCTTTCTGTACTTGCCGAGCAGCAGACAGCCGCCGATGAGCAGACCGAGGCAGATAAAGCCGTAGACGCAGGCGACGGCGGCGCCGACCGGGTTCGCGAGGATGACTGCAATCTGCTCATCCACGGTTTCCGCCTCCATAAACGCGCCAAAAATGCCGAAGCGCAGCATGACATAGGGCAGGATGATGCAGACCAGATTGTAGATGGCGTGCATGAGGGCGGTGACCCACAGCCTGCCGGTGCGCAGGTAGAGATAGCCGAAGATAAGCCCGACAAAGAAGGCGTAGAAAAACTGGTAGATGCTCGTGTGATAGAAGGCAAAGAGCAGCGCGGAGACGAAAATGGCGAGCTTCTCGCCGTAGATGCACGCACGGTCGAGGAGCAGCTTGCGGAAAAACCATTCCTCACAGAGCGGCGCCGCAACCAGGAGAATGAAAACCATCACGAGCGGATGCGTCAGCAGCAGCGTGCCGAGCGCGCTGCCCGGTTGCAGCCCGAAGGCGTCCGCCAGCAGGGCGATGAGCCATTTGCTGAGCTGAGAGCCGACATAGTTGCAAAGAAACAGAATCGGCAAAAAGGCAAAGAAGTGTCGCGCGCGGATGCTGCCCTTTTCGGGTGCGGCGGCAGGCAGGCGGCGCAGCGGCAGGGCGGCAAGCGGAAAGACGATGCCGAAGAAGGCAAGGTAGGCGATAAGGAGCGGCAGCCATGCCGGGTATCCGCCCGCGGGGAAGAAGAGCGGCATGCATTTGTCAACGAGCAGGTTCACGGCAATCTGCCCCGCAAGCAGCAAAAGCACGGCGCATCCGAGGACGGAAAAACAATGCCGTGCGGTCTTCAGTTTGTCGCTGGGTCTTTGCGTATCCCTTTGCATGCGTGTGCCTCCGAAAACAGTGTACTGTGCCTATTTTAGCATATCGGGTGAAAGAAGTCAAACCCCCGCGCGGATTTTGGTGGATTTCTATCGGAAATGTCTATTGATTTTGCGCGCGTTTTCCTGTATAATCTTCCCTGTAGACGCGGCGCGATGCCGCGGCTCTGAAAGGAAACAGAACATGAAGGAACGCAAGGGCTTTTTCCAGCGCTATTTCATTGATGCGCTCGGCGCGATGGCACAGGGGCTGTTCGCCTCGCTCATCATCGGCACTA
The DNA here is from genome assembly GCA_934474225.1 of uncultured Eubacteriales bacterium. Lineage (GTDB taxonomy): Bacteria > Bacillota > Clostridia > Oscillospirales > CAG-272 > UMGS902. The sequence goes on from CAKSLU010000018.1 coordinate 6,250, forward strand.
TCTTCGGCCAGCTCGCGAAGATCCCGTACATGGGCTTTCTCACAAACTTCACCACACACATCGGCGATGCCAAGTCGCCGGTCATCGGCTGCGCCATCGGCGTGGCGATTGCTTACGCGCTCGGCGCGCAGAAGCTGACGTTGTTTACCAGCGCCGTCACCGGTGCGCTCGGCTACGCGCTCGGCGGGCCGGTCGGCGCGTATATCGCGGCGGTCGTCGGCGCGGAGGTCGGTTCGCTTGTCGCGGGCAAGACCAAGCTCGACATCATTCTCACGCCCGCCACGGTCATTCTCGCGGGCGGCACTGTCGGCATCCTTGTCGGGCCGTACATCAATCGGTTTATGGTTTTCCTCGGCGATTATATCAATACGGCGACCGAGTATGCGCCGATTCCGATGGGCATTGTCATTGCGGTCATTGTGGGCCTCGCGCTCACCGCGCCGATTTCCTCGGCGGCCATCTGCATCTCCATCGGCATTGACGGCATCGCCGCAGGCGCGGCGGTAGTCGGCTGCTGCTGCCAGATGATCGGCTTTGCCGTCGCGGGTTATCGCGATACCAAGCTCGGCGGCGCGATTTCGGTCGGCGTCGGCACCTCGATGCTGCAGATTCCGAACATTATGAAGCACCCGCAGATTCTGATTGCGCCCACGCTGGCGTCTGCCATCCTCGGACCGATTTCCACAAAAGTGCTTGAAATGACCAACACCAAGGTCGGTGCGGGCATGGGTACCTCCGGCTTTGTCGGGCAGTTCGGCGCGTTTGAGGCGATGGGCTTCACGCCGAAGTCGGTGCTTGAGGTGCTGCTCATGCACTTCATTCTCCCGGCGCTGCTCACGCTGCTGTTTGACCTCATCCTGCGCAAGATGAAGTGGGTCAAGCCCGGCTACATGACGCTGTGACGGAGGCAACGATGGAAAATACGGCTCTGTTTGATTTTATCGCGCAGTGCCCCACGGCGTACCACACGGTGCACACGGTGTGCGATGCGCTGACGGCGGCGGGGTATACCCGGCTTGCCGAGTCCGACGCATGGACGCTCGAGGCAGGCAAGGGCTATTTTGTCACGCGCGGCTCTTCCTCGGTGTTGGCGTTCTGCGCGCCCGCGGATTTCAGCGGCTTTGTGATTGCGGCGGCGCATGGGGACAGTCCCGCGCCGAAAATCAAGGAAAGCGCCGATTTACACGGCGCGGATTATACCAAACTCTCGGTCGAACCATATGGCGGGATGATTTTCTCGACCTGGTTTGACCGCTCGCTTTCGGTGGCGGGGCGCGTGGTCGTCCGCACGGCGCGCGGCATTGCCACGCGGCTCTGCGATTTGCGCGTGCCGGTGGCGGTGATTCCGAATGTGGCGATTCACATGAACCGCACGATGAACGACGGTGTCAAGCTGAACGCGGCGGTGGACATGCTCCCGCTTTACGGCGGCGCGGATGCCGAACCGCTCCGCGCGCGGGTGGCGGCGTCGCTCGGCATCGCGGCAGAGGACATTCTGTCCGCAGATTTGTTCGTCTACAATCCGCAGGCGGGCGTGGAATGGAACGGCTTCATCTCCGCGCCGCGCCTGGATGATTTGCAGTGCGTCTATGCGGCGCTGCACGGTTTTCTCGACGCTGCGGGCGGCACGGCGGCGAAGGTGCTTGCGGTCTTCGACAACGAGGAGGTCGGCAGCCAGACGCGGCAGGGCGCAGCGTCCACCTTCCTCTATGATGTGCTGCGCCGCGTTTCGGCGGCATATGGCAGAGACTATGACGCGGCGGTGGCGGGCAGCCTGATGCTCTCCTGCGACAATGCGCATGCCGTGCATCCGAACCATCCCGAGTACGCGGATGCCAACCACACTGTGCGCCTGAACGGCGGCGTTGTGGTGAAGTACAATGCCAACCAGCGCTACACGACCGACGCCTGGTCGGCGGCGCTCTTCCGCGTGATTTGTGCGCGCGCGGGCGTCCCGGTGCAGCTGTATGCCAACCGCGCCGACATGCCCGGCGGCTCCACGCTCGGCAACATCGCCAACACACAGGTTCCGCTGCCCACCGTGGACATCGGCGCGGCGCAGCTGGCGATGCACTCCGCCTATGAGACGGCAGGCGCTGCCGACACGGCGTACCTCTACCGCGCCATCAAGCAAGCCTATGAAACCACGCTCACCGCTCTTGAAGACGGCGCAGCGGAGATTGAGTAAGATAGAAATGAAAGAATGGGGGGGAACTTTCGTGAACGAAAGTTCCCCCCCATGCCCCCTTCAAAGGACTTTGAAAATAAAAAGAAAGGCAGTTTATCTATGCAAAGATGGACTGCTTTACTTTTTTATTTTGAAGTTTTTTGGAGGGTTTCAGGGGACCTTTTGTGAACAAAAGGTCCCCTGACGCATCCCCTTTCTACTTGAACAACCTATACACGTCCTTGTAGGTGTAGAGTGAACCGAGGATGAGCAGCGGCTCGTTTTTTTCTTTCGCGGCGCGCACGCCCGCATGAACTGCGGCGGCGACGGTTTCCCGTGCCTCGGCGGGGATGCCGTGCGCGCGGAGCACTTCGGCGTATTCCGCGGCGGGGAGGGCGCGCGGATTGTCGGGCGTGAGGGTGTAGGTGCAGTCGGCGACCTCGGCGAGGATGGAGACCATCTTTTCATAGGCTTTGTCGCGCATCACGCCGGTGACCAGCACCACCTTGCCGAGCGCGAGCGCATTCACCGTGTCCACGGCGGCGCGCACGCCCTCCTCGTTGTGCCCGCCGTCGTAGATGACCAGCGGGTCGCGCGAGAGCAGCTCAAACCGCGCCTGCCAGCGCGTCTCGGCAATGCCGCGGCGCACGGCGTCCTCCGGGATGGCGATGCCGACGCCGCGCAGCACATCCACCACCTCGCAGACCAGCGCGATGTTGCGCGGCTGATACAGCCCGACAAGCAAGGTGTGCAGATGCTTGCGCACCTTGTAGTCGAGGACGATGCCGTCGAGGCTCTGCGACACCACCCGGATAGCGGCGGGGTCAACGACGGTGCGCGGCACATGGCAGGCGTCCGCCTCGGCGGCAATGACGCGCGCCGCCTCGGGGGCAAGCGCCGCAGTCACCACCGGGCTGCCCGCCTTGATGATGCCCGCCTTTTCCCATGCGATTTTCGCGAGCGTGTCGCCCAGCAGCTGCATGTGGTCCAGCGCGATGCCGGTGATGACGGCGCAGAGCGGGGCGGGAATCACATTGGTCGAGTCAAACCGACCGCCAAGTCCAACCTCCAGCACCACAATGTCGCACTTTTTGCGGCGGAAAATCTCAAAGCCGATGGCGGTGATCAGCTCAAATTCGGTCGGCTTGTCTTCCAGCCCCTCGGCATAGGCGCGCACGGTTTCGGTGGCGCTTGCCAGCATGTAGTTGCTCACGGGCTTACCGTCGATGGCGATGCGCTCATTGAATGTGCGGACATAGGGGGAGGTGAAGCTGCCCACGCGATAGCCCGCCGCGCGCAGGATGGACGAGAGATACGCCACGGTCGAGCCTTTGCCGTTGGTTCCCGCGACATGGACAAAGCGCAGCCCCCGCTCGGGGTTGCCCATCGCGTCGCAGAGCGCCTGAATGCGCGACAGCCCCGGCACGCTCCCGCGCCAGGAAACCGAATGAATGTAGTGCAGAGCCTCGGTATAAGTCATATTTTCTCCAAAAGCGCAGAGAGCGCTTTATTTTTCAGAATGAGCGTCAGAATCGCATATTCGGCAGCGCCGGTAAGGATGTAGGTCGGGATGCGCAGCGCAAGTTCGGGCAGCGGCGTTGCAAAATAGAGCCAGATGCCGAACGACTTGACAATGAGCGAACCGACCACATGCGCCGCGACGACCGACAGCCAGAGCCGCGGCTTTGCAGGGACGCCGCGCTTGCCGAACAGCCCCGCCATGCCGCCGACAAGCCCTGCGCCGAGGGCGATTAACGGGTTTGGTGCATAGCCGTAGAGCAGGCAGCCGACAAGGTCGCCGCACACGCCGACAGCACCGCCTGCGGCAGCGCCGAACAGGTAGCCCGCAAGCAGGAGCGGCAGGTTTTCAAAGCTGATGCGCAGAAAGTTGTTGCCGACCGGGAACTGCGCCAGTTTTAAGACGGCGCTGAGCGCGGCAAGCAGCGCCAGGCGCACGAGCAGGCTGGGGGAAATGCGATGGTTTTTGTCTGACATGGAAATACCTCCGTTATGAGTGTATCCCACGCATAACGGAGGTATTGCGGTCTTTGGGTGCGGCGCGGCAAAGCCGCCTCGCATGCAGGTATCCGAAAAAGTCCGTACAGCGGGATGCGGAATACGCACCGCAGGGCAAAGACCCTTTCGTCCGCTCCGCAACTCCCCGTCGGGGCGGCACTGTACGCGCATATTCCTACTCTGTAAATAATCAGTTGAAAAATTACATTTTTCAACTGGCACAATGGCGCAGACTGCACCTTGCCAAGTTAAAATTCTGTTCTTCAACTGTCGATTTTATTATAGTCGCTTTTTTCGGCTTATGCAAGGGTTTTCTTGAGATTTTCCAGCTCTTCGAGGAAAGATTTTGCCGAGGCGTCGGACGGCATGCGGAAGTCGCTGCGCGGCGAGAGCGTCACCGAGCCGACCTTCGGGCCGTCGGGCAGGCAGGTGCGCTTAAACTGCTGCGCAAAGAAGCGGCGCACGAACATGCAGAGCCAGGAGAGAATCGTCTCGGCGTCGTATTCGCCCGCAAAGGCGTAGCACGCGAGGCGGAAGATTTTCGTCGGGCGGCAGCCCATGCGCACCATGTGGTAGAGGAAGAAATCGTGCAGCTCATAGGGGCCGACGATCTGCTCGGTCACCTGCGAGATGACGCCGTCCTTCGGCGGCAGCAGCTCGGGGCTGACCGGCGTTGCAAGGATGTCGAAAAGGGCATCGGCAAGCGCCGTTTTGCCTGCGTCGCGGTAGGTCTCGGCGCGGCGGCGCACGATGTGGCGCACCAGCGTCTTCGGCACCGAGGCGTTCACGCCGTACATCGACATGTGGTCGCCGTTGTAGGTGGCAAAGCCGAGCGCCAGCTCGGAGAGGTCGCCCGTGCCGACCACGATGCCGCCTTCCTTGTTGGCGAGGTCCATCAGAATTTGCGTGCGCTCGCGCGCCTGGCAGTTTTCGTAGGTCACATCATGCGTCTCGGGGTTCTGCCCGATGTCGCGGAAGTGGATGTCCACCGCATCCTTGATGTCGATGTCCGAGAAGGTCGTGCCGAGCGCGGCGGCAAGCGTCTCCGCGTTGGATTTGGTGCGCTTCGTCGTGCCGAAGCAGGGCATCGTCACGGCGTGGATGTCGGACATGGGGCGGTTTGCAATTTCGCAGGCGCGCACCGCGACAAGCAATGCAAGGCAGGAGTCAAGACCGCCCGAGAGCCCGAGTATGAGCGTCTTGGCATACGCCGCCTCCATGCGGCGGGCAAGTCCGCGCGCCTGAATCTCGAGGATGCGGTCGCAGCGGTCGTTCTTCTCGCCGTCGTCCGACGGGACAAAGGGGTGCTTGTCCACAAAGCGGGTGAGCGCCGTCTCGGTCACGCCGCCCGCGGAGAACGGGATGCGGACATAGCCGTCGTCGGCAAAGGCGGCAAAGGTGTTCATCTTCACGCGCTCCAGCCGGAGCTTTTCGCAGTCGATTTCGCTTGCGGCAAAGCTGTCGGGGGCAAAGGGCTTCGCCTCGGCAAGCAGACTGCCGTTTTCGGCGATGAGGTTGTGCGCCGAGAAGACCAGGTCGGTCGAGGATTCGCCCTCGCCCGCGTCGGCGTAGATATAAGCGCAGAGCGCGCGGGCGCTGCTCGTTGAGACCAGCATCCGGCGGTAGGCGTCCTTGCCGACCAGCTCATCCGAGGCGGAGAGGTTGGCAATCACGGTTGCGCCCGCCGCGGCATGGCGCAGCGACGGCGGCGCCGCTACCCACAGATCTTCGCAAATTTCGACCGCGAGGGTAAAGTCCGGCACTTCGTCCATGGTAAAGAGTTGCTTCGTGCCGAGCAGCACATCAAAGCTGCAGAGCGTCACCGGCACATTTTCGGCAAGGGCGGGCGCAAAGTGGCGGCTCTCGTAAAATTCGCGGTAGTCGGGGATGTTGCTCTTCGGCACAAGCCCGAGCAACCTGCCGTCCGTGACGACGGCGGCGCAGTTGTAGAGCCGATTGCCGTAGGCGACGGGCAGACCGACGAGAGTCAGCATATGGATGCCGCGCGAGGCTTCGATGACAAGCGCGAGCGCAGCTGTGGCGTCGGCGAGCAGCTTGGTCTGGAAGAACAGGTCGGCGCAGGTGTAGCCGGTGAGGAACAGCTCGGGCAGCACAAGCAGCTTTGCGCCCGCCGCATCGGCGCGGCGCATTGCGTCTACTACGGTCGTGGCATTCTGCATCGGCGCGCCGAGCGCCACGCGCGGACTGTACGCCGCAACCTTGACAAATCCGTCTTTCATAGTGGTTTCCTTTGTGTTGATATTCTGTAAAACATAGGGGCACAAACTGTAGGGGCGACCATCGGTCGCCCGTTTTTGCTCTGTGCAGGCGGGCGACCGATGGTCGCCCCTACGGGATAGCGGAAACGGTGTACGCCTGCCGCTTTGTCACCGCATGCCCATTTTTTCTTTGCGGACATCTTCGCCGCAGAAGACGAGGGGGGTATACTCGCCAAACAGGCGAGAGGCGATGCGCTCGCCGTAGCGGTCGGCAAGTTCGCCCGCCGACAGGTTGGTGCTCATGACGGTCGGCAGACCGCGCACGAGGCGCGTGTTGATGATGTCGTAGAGGCAGGAGGTGGTGAACGCGCCGCCGAGTTCGGTGCCGAGGTCGTCCAGAATCAGCAGCTCGACCGTGAGATAGCGGTCGGTGTCGTCCGCGCCGCCGTGGAACCGTGCGTTTTCAAACGCGGCGAAGACATGCATCGCCGAATCGTACAGCACATCAAAGCCGCGGTCGATGACTTCCTTGGCAATCGCGCTGGACAGGTGCGTCTTGCCGAGCCCAGTGCCGCCGAGAAAGAGCAGCGACGGGCTGGTCTTCGGCGAAAAATTGCGCGCAAAGCTCTGCACCGCCTCAAAATTGTGCTGCATACGGGCGAAAACCTGCGGGTCGCGCCTGTAGTAGTCGAGCGAGAAGGTGTCAAAGGACTGCGTGGCAATCAGCCGCGCGACGCCTGCCGACTCGTAGCCGCGCAGGGTCAGCGCCCGGCGGAAGCAGCTGCACATCTTTGTGCCGACAAAGCCGGTGTCGCCGCAGGCGGTGCATTCGTAGTGCACATCGGCGTAGTCGGCGGGGTAACCGGCATTCTTCAGAAGCTCAGCCATCGCAAGCCGCATGTCCACGGTCTCCTGCTTGATTTTCGCGATGCGTTCGTCCAGCCCCGCGCGTCCTTCCATCGCCGCACCCATGATGCGGCTTGCCGTTGCGGCGAGGGCGTCGTCCAGTTCGGCGTAGCCGGGCACTTTCCTGCGCAGTTCTTCCTTGCGGGCATCCGCCTTTTCGATGGCGCGGAGCGGCTTTTCGGCATATTCCTCGCGGAGTTTATAGTAATTTTCGTTGTTGTAGCTCATGATTTGTCCCCCGTATCACCGTAGGAACGGCGAAGCGCTTTTTCAAAAAAGTCCTCGGTGTCAAAGCTCTGCGGCTGCTTGCCAGCGCGCTTTGCGGCGGGCTTTGCCGCCTTGGCGCGCCCTGCGGCGTCGACCTCGGCGGGCGTCTTGTACCCCGCCTCGTGCCAGGCACGCAGGATGGAGGACGCATAGGCGACAGACGCCTTGCCGATGGTGTTGACGGTCTTCTCATAGGCGCGCGTCACCATGTCCTCGCCGTAGCCGTAGAGGGTGAACCAGGCGTCTATAGCGGCGTGCTCCTTTTCGGTCAGCGCGCGCTGCCCAAGCCCAAACAGGCGGCGGACAAAACCCTCATTGGTCTCGCGCTCCTCGCGACGGCGCAGCCATTCCTCCAGCGCCTCGGGCGTGGTAATGCCTTTGTCGCAGAGGTCGTAGGCAACCTTCTCGACATAGCGCAGCGGCATCTCCTTTTTGCAGACAAAATAGCCGATCAGGCTGAGAATAAATTCGCCGGACAGCCGGAGCGATGTGTAGAGCGCGGCGATAATCTCGATTTCACTTTCGTTGAAAATCCAGCCCGCCGTTTGCTGCGCGGCATGGAGCAGGGCGGGGAAGTCCGCGTTCTCTTTTGCCACGCGGCAGAGTTCCGCACTGCTGAGGCGCATCGGGCGCTTGTCGCGCAGCGGCTTGTCCGCTGCCGCGGCTGCGCCGCTGTCGGACGCGTTTGCGTCCGTCGCCTCCGGCTGCGCCGTCTCCGCTGCCGCCTTCTCCGCCGCCGTGCGGCGGGAAGCGCCGAGCAGCCCCGCACCGCGCCAGAATTTCACCGAGGAGCGCACCTCGCTCTCGGAGAGCGCAAGTGCGGCGGCGGCGTCCTTTGCCTCAAAGTCCTCGCCGTCCGCCGTGCGGAGCGCGGCATAGACCAGTACGCGCAGATCCGACGCATCCGCGTCGGCAAGCAGAGGCTCGACGGCGCGCGGGAGGATGGGATTATTCTGTTTTCCGTCGATTTTCAGCTTCATTTTCTGCCTGCTCTTCCGATTTTATTCTTCTTTTCCGTCTTCGTCTCCGTGGAGCGCCGTGCCGGCGCGCATTTTGTAGGTGAGCTGCATCAGCGAGTCGCCGATGTGCACATTCTGCACGGCGGTATTTGTGTGTGCGAGGTCAAGCTCGACATTGGTGAAGTTCAGGATGCCGCGCACGCCGAGCGCCGCCAGCTTTTCCGCCGTCTCCTTGGCGTAGGCGCGCGGCAGGGTCAGGACGGCGAGGTCCACGTCGTTCTGCCGGACATATTCGGCAAGGCGGTCCACATGGTACACGCGCAGTACGCCGTATTCCGCGCCGACAATGGCGGGCGAAACATCAAACAGCGCCGTCAGCGTGATGCCGCGCTTCTGAAACATCGGACTGCCGACCAGGGCAAGTCCGAGGTGCCCCGCGCCGACGATGATCGCGCGATAGCCTTCGTCCACGCCGAGAATTTCACTGATTTTGCCGTACAGGTACTTGACATTGTAGCCGTAGCCCTGCTGCCCGAAGCCGCCGAAACAGTTGAGGTCCTGGCGAATCTGCGAGGCGGTGACGTTCATCATCTTGGAGAGCTCGCCCGAGCTGATGCGCATTCTGCCCGCCTCTTTCAGCTCGCGCAGATACCTGAAATAGCGCGGCAGACGCTTGATGACGGCGGGGGAAATGCGGTAGCCCGCGGATTTTGCCTTATCCTGATTGATTTCTTCCATGATTTCATCCCTTTCGAGAAAGTTGCACCTCAGACGGCGGAGGCGTTGAGGTCGGATGCGGCGCGTGCGCCGCTCATATATTCATAGTAGCCCTGGAGCGCAACCATCGCCGCGTTGTCGCCGCACAGGTTCAGCGGCGGCAGGCAGAGGCGCGCACCGTGCTTTTTGCAGACCTTATCTGCGGCGGCGCGCAGGTGCGAGTTTGCGGAGACGCCGCCCGCCACGACCACGGTGGCGAGGCCTGTCGCGTCCAGCGCCATGCCGAGCTTTTTTGCAAAGCCGTCGGCAACGGTGGCGGTGAAGGAGGCGGCAAGATCGGCGCGCCGCACGGCCTCGCCGCGTGCCTCGGCGTTGTGGATGAGGTTGAGCGTGGCGGTCTTCAGCCCCGAGAACGAGAAGTCCAGCGTGTCGCCCGCAAGCGCAGGCGAGGGCAGCTTGTAGGCGTGCGGGTCGCCCTCATAGGCGAGGGCGTCCATCGCCGCGCCGCCGGGGTAGGGCATGCCGATGACGCGCCCGATTTTGTCAAAGGCTTCGCCCGCCGCGTCGTCGCGGGTCGAGCCGATCTCGTGGAAGGATGCATAGCCGTCCACGATGTAAAACGAGGTGTGCCCGCCCGAGAGCACCACGCCGAGAAAGGGGGGCGCCAGGTCGGGATACGCCGCATAGGCGGCGGCAATATGTGCGCGCACATGGTCCACGCCGACCAGCGGAATGCCGTTGGCCACGGCGAGTGACTTTGCAAAGTTGACGCCGACGAGCAGCGCGCCGATGAGGCCCGGATGCGAGGTGACGGCGACCAGCCCGACATCGCCGAGCGTGATGCCCGCCTCGTCCAATGCCTCGTGCGTGATGCGCGTGACCGCCTCGATGTGGGCGCGCCCCGCGATTTCGGGGACGACGCCGCCGTAGAGACGGTGAATGTCGATCTGCGACGCGACGATGTCGGCGGCGATGCGGCGGCCGTTGTCGTCCGCCTCGACGACCGCTGCGCTGGTCTCGTCGCAGGAGCTTTCGATTCCTAAAATGTACATAACAAATCCTTTATCGTGATGCTGCGAGGGCAGCCCTGCGCGGTTTTATGCGTGCTTTGCCGCATCATAGCAGCAGAGCACCGCATCCTCGCGGGGGCTTTCGTAGTAGTTTTTGCGCGTGCCGCATTCGGCAAAACCGAGCGATGCATAGAGCGCGCGGGCAGGGGCGTTGCTCTGCCGCACTTCGAGAAAAATCCTGCCGCCGACCTTGTCGATGAGCGCCTGCACAAGCGCGCGCCCTGCGCCGCGCCCGCGCAGGGCGGGCGGGACGGCGACGGTGGTGATGTCGCTCTCGTCCAGCACGGTGCAGGCGGCGATGTAGCCGCAAAAAGCGCCGTCCGCCTCGGCGACAAGCAGTGTGCGTGCGGGGTCGGTCAGCATGTCCGCAAAGTCGTCCGCGCGCCACGGGCGGGAGAAGCAGAGCGCTTCCAGCGCCGCCACTGCGGGAATGTCGTCCGCGCGCGCCGCGCGCACCGTCACCGCCGTCATGCGTCGCCCTCCGCAAACAGCATCGGGAAGGCAGCCGCCATCGCGCGGCGGATGTCGGCAAGGCAGGCTTTGTAGCAGGCGAGGTCGCCGCTGTGCGGGTTTGGAATCTCGCCGAGCACGCGAATCTGCGAGGCGCGCTCGGGATAAGCGCCGATCAGCGCCTCGGCGTGCGCCGCCGACAGGCAGAACACGCCGTCACAGCGGTCAAAATCCGCCGCAGTGAACCGCACCGAGCGGTGGCTGCGGTAGTCGTTGCGCCCCAGACTCTCGATGCCCGCATCTTCCAGCGCCAGCGCCGCGTTTTCGCTGATGGGGGAGCCGTCCTTTGCCGCGATGCCGCGGCTGAACGCAAGGTAGCCGCGCCCCGCGCCTGCGGCGTTCAGCAGTGCCGCCGCCATCGGCGAGCGGCAGGTGTTGCCCGTGCAGACAAAGCAGTAGACGCGGATGTCCTTCGTGCGGATGTCCTTGACTTCAAACTTCGGTGCGACAGTCTGCATATCAATAGCCGAGCGCCGTGCCGAGGCTGTCGTCGTTCTCCAGCCAGTCGGAGACGGCAATCTTGCGGTAGCCGTCCTTCGTGTCGCGGATGACGACCCATTCGATGCCCGCGTTGATGATCATGCGCTTGCACATCATGCAGTTGGACGTGTCCGGCATGATGGAGCCGTCACGCGGCGAGGTGCAGCACATGTAGAGCGTCGCGCCGAGCATCTCGGTGCGGGGCGCGGCGATGATGGCGTTTGCCTCGGAATGCACCGAGCGGCAAAGCTCATAGCGCTCGCCGCGCGGGATGTTCATCTCCTCGCGCTTGCAGGATGCAAGGTCGCTGCAATTTTTGCGCCCGCGGGGCGCGCCGTTGTAGCCGGTGGCGACGATGCTGTCGTTTTTGACGATGATCGAACCGAAGCGGCGGCGCAGGCAGGTGCTGCGCTCCGAGACGATCTCGGCGATGTCGAGATAGTAGTTTTCTTTCGATACTCTGTCCATCCGTGCCTCCCCCTTTCGTGTCAGATGCGGTAGTTCTTCACAAATTCGGCGAAAGCCGCCGCCGTCTCCGGATGTTCGAGCGCCTTGACGAAATTCGCCTTGGCAAAGCCGAGCTTGGAGCCGATGTCATAGCGGTCGCCCTCAAAAATCTTTGCGGTCACGCCCTTTTCGCGGGCGTAGGCCGCCATTGCGTCGGTCAGCTGCAGCTCGCCGCCCGCGCCGGGCACGGTGTGCTCGAGAATCGTGAAAATTTCGGGTGTGAGCAGAACTCTGCCGAGAATCGCCAGGTTGGAAAACGCCTCGCCCGGCTTCGGCTTTTCAATCATGTCGTCCACGAAAAATTCGGTGTCCGAGCCTTCGATGGGTGCAGCCTTCATCGAGCAGTATTTGGAGAGCAGCTCGCGCGGCACTTCCTTGACGCCGACGGCGGCTCTGCCGTAGGCCTCGTAGGTGTCCATCAACTGGCGGGTGACCGGCGTTTCGCTGAAGATGATGTCGTCGCCGTACAGCACGGCAAACGGTTCGTCGCCGATGAAATTCTTCGCGCGCAGGACGGCGTGGCCGAGGCCGCGCGGCTCCTTCTGCCGCAGAAAATAGACATTGGCGAGGTCGCACGCCGCGTGCAGTGCGTCGCGCTCGGCGTCGCGCCCCTTTTTCGCAAGGGCGGCGTCGTATTCGGGCGAGTAGTCGAAGAACTCCTCCATCGGAGTCTTGTCGCGCCCTGTGATGATGAGCACATCGGTGATGCCGCTGTCCGCGGCTTCCTTGACCAGATAGTAGATGGCGGGGTAGTCCATGATGGGGAGCATTTCTTTGGGGACGGCGCGGGAAATCGGCAACATGCGCGTGCCGAGACCTGCCGCGGGGATGATCGCTTTTGTGACCTTCTTCATTCGTTCCTCCGTTTGTGGCTCGCGCCCGTGGGCAGACGAACCCAAGATACATTAACATCCTCTATTATAATATACCTTTGTGAAAAAAGCAACGCTTTTGCGGCTTTTCCCTTTATTTATATAAAGTTATTGAATCGGCGCACCGTTTGTGGTAAAATAATGAGCAGGATAAAATGCGGCACAAATGCTGCGAGATAGAGGTAACAAATGGCAAATTACAGAAGAGGACGCATCAACGACGAGATGCAGAAGGAGCTGTCGGCGCTGCTGCGGGAAATCAAGGACCCGCGTGTTGCGGGCGGGATGGTCAGCATCACATCGGCGCAGGTCACGCCGGATATGAAGTACGCCACCGTGTATTTTTCGGTGCTCGGCGGCGACCCGAAGGAGACGAAAAAGGGACTGGACAGCGCAAAGGGCTTCATCCGCCGCGAGATCGCGGCGCGGCTCAATCTGCGCAACACGCCCGAGTTCAACTTTGTGTTTGACGATTCCATCCGCTACGGCGCGCATATCTCCAAACTGCTCGAAGACATCAAGACGGCGGACGGCGGAAAGGAAAGCAAATGAGCGTGGACATTTCCGCCCTGCGTGAGGCGCTCCGAGGCGTGCGGGACGCGCTCGTCGTCGGGCACAGCCACCCGGACGGGGACTGCGCGGGCAGCGCTGCGTCGCTCGCGGCTTATCTTGCCGCAGGCGGTGCGCGGGCGCGCGTGCTGTTCCCGGAGCCGCTGCCGCTGCGCCTGCGCTTTCTCTGCGACGGCGTGGAGCTGCTCGAGACTCTGCCGGACGACCTCGACGGCGTCACCGTAATCTGCACGGATGTGGCGTCGGCGGTGCAGCTCGGCGGTCTGCGCGAGGCGTTGGAGCATCGGGTGGCAATCCGCATCGACCACCACGAGGTCAGCACGCCCTATGCGGCGCAGGAATTTGTCGATGCCGCCGCAGCGGCGACCGGCGAGATTCTGTTTGATTTGTATGCCGCGACCGGGCTTGCCCGCCTGCCGGGAACGGCAAAGGCGGCGGTCTTCGGCGCTATCGCGTCGGACACCGGCTGCTTTAAGTATGCCAATGTCACGCCCGCCACGCATCTGCGTGCGGCGGCGCTGCTTGCCGCAGGCGTGGACGGCGCGCGGGTGAATCAGCTGCTGTTTGACACCAAGGATGCGGCGCAGATTCGCGCCGAGGGGCTGGCGCAGAGTCGCTTGCGGCTCTTTGACGGCGGGCGCGTGTCGGCGGTGGTGATTGAAAACACCGATTATACGGATGGGCTTGCCATGGCGGATTTTGAGACGGCGGTGGACATCGCGCGCAGCGTGCGCGGCGTGAAAATTGCCGTTGTTATTAAAGGCGCGCCGAAGGCGGGCGTCTACCGCGTGTCCCTGCGCGGCAATGACAATACCCCGGTCTCCGACATTGCCGCCGCGTTCGGCGGCGGCGGGCATCTCCTTGCCGCAGGCTGCACCGTTGAGGCAGAAAGCGGCGACGCCGCTCTGCAAATGCTGCTTCGCGAGATTGAAAAAGAGATAGGAAAATAGAAAAAGGAACGGCGAGAGCCGTTCCTTTTTTGCAGATTTATGGGGGTGTCGCGCCTTTTTTGATGGAGCGGGTCGCCGAGGGCACCGACCCCTACCGATTTGAGCGTTTTTCGTACATTCCGACGCGCGCATTTCGCCCCGATTTTGAACCCGCATGGGTTTTTTTCTATTTCGCGATGTCGAAAACGCGGCGGGCGTTGTCGGCGAGGATGGCCTTGTTCTCCTCTTTTGTCAGCCCGAGCGAGAAGAAGGATGCAAGCTCGCCTTCCGGCGTCCAGAGCGGATAGTCCGTGCCGAACAGCACGCGCCCCGCGCCGTAGCGGCGGATGATCTCGACGGCGGTCTCGCGCGGCAGGTAGGGCAGGGTGGACGAGCAGTCCACCGTGAGGTTTTCGATGTCGTAGAGTTTGCGGCTCGCCTCCTCCCACATCGTGTAACCGCCCATGTGCGCGGCAATCAGCTTCAGCCCGGTGTAGATGCGCAGGATCGGGATGAGGCGGTTCGGATTGGAGAAGTCGTAGCGGCTGTCACCGGTGTGCATGAGGATGGGCAGCCCGTCCGCCTCGCACATCTCATAGATTCTGAGGCAGCGGAAGTCGTCGATTTTGAAGCCCTGGATGTCGGGGTGCAGCTTTACGCCGTGCAGCCCCAGCTCTCGCAGATGGCGGTAGTCGCCGACGAGGTCGGGACTGTCGGGATAGAGCGTGCCGAGCCCGAAGAAGCGACCGCCCGCGGCAGCGACTTCGGCGGCGATAAATTCGTTGATGTCCCGCACCTGATGCGCCGAGGTGGCGACCGATTCCACGATGAAGCGGTCGATGCCGCAGGTATCCGCGCGGCGGAGCAGTTCTTCCGCCGTGCCGCCGCAGGCGGACTTGGTGCGGTAGAATGTGCCGATGCCCGCGGCGGCGCGGGCGGCAATCTTGGCGGGGTAGATGTGGCAGTGCGCGTCTATGATAAAGTATCCGTTGTTCATGATGTCCCTGAAATTCAAAATAGTTCCGTGCAAACGCACGGAACTATTTTAACGCTGAATGCTTTCCGCGTCAAGCGTTTTCCGCATTCGGTGTGCGCGCGGCGTCGTACAGGAGCGGTGTCATGCTGCGCAGGCTGATGCCGAGTGTGGACGCATTGTGCAAGAGTGCCGAGAAGGTCGGCTGAATCATCCCGCCGACACCGAGCAGAATCAGCAGCGAGTTGAACGAGACGATGGTGCGGTAATTGTGCCCGATGCGGGTCTGCAATGCCGCCGCGATGCGGCGGAGCGTGACCAGCGTGTCAAGGTCGTCCGAGGCAACCGTCACATCCGCCACCTCACGGGCGATGGCTGCGCCGGTGCTCACGGCGATGCCGACGTTCGCCTCGGAGAGGGCGGGCGTGTCGTTCACGCCGTCGCCGACCATCACCACCGTGCGCCCGGCTTCGCGCTCGGCTCGGACGAAGTTTGCCTTGTCCTCCGGCAGCACCTCGGCATGGTAATCGTCCACGCCGACGGCAGCAGCCACGCGCGCCGCCGTCTTCTCGTTGTCGCCGGTCATCATCACGACTCGCCCAATACCGCAGGCATGCAGGGCACGGATCGCGCCGCGCGCACCTGCTTTGATGGGGTCGTCGATGCAGAGCACGGCGGCAAGTTCGCCCGCGATGGCAAGATACAGATAGGAATATTCGCCGGTGAGCGCGGCGAGCCTGTCTTCCTCGCCTGCGGGCACGCGGCAGGCTTCGTCCTCAAAGATGAAGTGCGCGCTGCCGATGCACACGCGCTCGCTGTCCACCGCACTGACAATGCCGTGCGCCACGACATACTGCACCTCGGCGTGCCGCTCCTCGTGACCGAGCCCGCGCGCCGTCGCCTCGGCGACGACCGCGTTGGCGATGGAGTGCGGATAATGCTCCTCGAGGCAGGCGGCAAGACGGAGCATTTCGCTCTCCTCGTGCCCGCCGAAGGTCAGAATATCCACCACGCGCGGCGTGGCATAGGTCAGCGTGCCGGTCTTGTCAAAGACCACGGCGTCCGCCTTGGCGATAGCCTCCAGATAGTGCCCGCCCTTGACGGTGATGCCGTGCAGGCTGCACTCGCGCATCGCGGAAATCACCGCAATCGGAATCGCCAGCTTGAGCGCGCAGGAGAAGTCCACCATCAGCACCGCCAGCGCCTTGGTCACATTGCGGGTGAGCAGATAGGTCAGCGCCGTGCCGCCGAGCGTGTAGGGCACAAGGCGGTCGGCGATGCGCGTTGCCCGCGCCTCGGAGGCGGATTTCATGCGCTCGGCGTCGGTAATCATGCGGACGATGCGGTCATATCTGCCGCTGCCCGCGATTTTCTCCACTTCAATGACGATGCTACCGTCCTCCACGACCGTGCCCGCGTAGACAAAGCCGCCCGCGCTCTTCTGTACGGGGAGGGATTCGCCGGTCATCGACGCCTGGTTGACGGCGGCTTCGCCCAAGACGACCTTGCCGTCGAGCGGAATCAGGTTGCCGGTGCGCACCGCGATGCGGTCATGCGGGGCAATCTCGCCGATGGGCACGAGCACCTCGGCGCCGTCCTCCACGCGCCAGACCTTGTCCACATGCAGCGACATGGCGCCCGCCAGGTCGGCCAGCGACTTCTTGCGCGTCCAGTCTTCGAGAATCTCGCCCAGCTTCAGCATGAACATGACCGATGCCGCCGTCTTGAAGTCGCCGCGCAGCAGCGAAACGCTGACGGCGGTGGCGTCCAGCACTTCGACGGTCAGCTTGCCGCGCCGCAGGGCGGAAAGCCCCTTCCACACATAGCGGATGCCTCTGACCGTCGCCAAAACGGCGCGCAGCGGCGCAGGGAAGAACAGCTTTGACGCAAAGCGGCGCACCACCGCGCCCACAAGGCTGTCCTCGAAGTCGCGGTTCAGCGCCCGCGTTGAATGCACGGGCAGGTAAGCGTCAAGCGCTGCGTCGTTTTTATTGTAGCGCGCAAACGCGCCGATGACGGCGGCGCGGCTGCCCGCATAGCAGACCACGGCGTCACATGTGCGTTCGTAGACCTTCGCGTGCGTCACGCCGGGGACTGCCGAAAGATACTCCTCGAGCTTGTCCGCATCGTTAAGCGACAGGCGGCAGCCGACAAGGTGCACGCGCAATCTGCCGCGCGTCTCATGCAGAATCCTGCATTTCATAGTGTCTTAATCCTCCGTAACGGGGAAGCCGGGGCAAACCCAAAAAAGCCGCGCTCGGCGGCTTTTTTGGCTGACCGAGCTTCCTCAGTCTCTGCATTTTACTCGGCAGCAGTCTCGGCAGCGGCTTCCGCCTCGGCGTCCTCGATGACCTGTGCCTCCTCAGCGGCTGCGCGGTCCTCGTTGATCGCCTTTGCATCGGCGAGGATGTCCTCCGCGTTTTCCTTGACCGTCGTGTAGGTCTTCATCACGCTGTCCTTGGCGCGCAGTGCCGCTGCGGTCGTGTGCGTGTAGACCTTCTTTGCATCCTTGCTCGACAACAGCTTGACGCCCGCCGTACCGAACAGCACACCGGCTGCAAATACTGCAAGTTTTCCGAAACTCATTGTCCATACCTCCGTATTCTGCGCCCGTGGGCGCGTTGTTTTTTCTCTCTGGACAGTCCGCAAACTGTTCTATGCTTATATTAGCACAGGCTAACTCGAAATGCAAGCCCCAAGTTTGAAAAAAATTGCGTGCAATCGACACATTCTTTTATGCAAAAAGAGCAAATGCGCGGCGTTTCGACGCCGAAGAATGCATTCCCGACAAAAACATGAAATCTGTCGGAATTTTCTTTGAAAATTCCATTGACAAAGGCGCGTGGATATGCTATGATAGTTGCGCTTAGAATTGTTCTGTTTAGAACTGTTATAAAAAAGGAGGCATGACGGTGGAAAAAGAGAATAAGCCGCGTTTCAAACCGTATGAGGTGTTCACCAAGCTGATGAGCCTCGGCAAGTCGATGCGCACGCACTGTCACCGCGCCATTGAGGCGGACGGTTTCACGCTCAATGAGACCGATGTGCTCCTTGCGCTGACGGCATCGCCCGAGAACAACACGGTGGGCGCCATCAGTGAGGCGTCCAATATTTCCAAGGGCAATATCAGCCAGGCTGTGGAATCCTTAAAGCAGAAAGGGTACCTTGTCACCGAGCAGAGCAGCGATGACCGACGGTATGTCGCCGTGCGGCTGACCGAGGCGGCGGACCCCGTGATTGAAAAGCTGAAAGCGGCGGAGGATGAGTATTTCGCCGGTTTCATGGGTGCGCTGCCGAGCAGCGAAGAGGCATCGCTCGTCACCCGTATTTTCGACGCCGCGCAGAAGTTTTCGCCCGCAGCATTCCTCGGCAAGCTCTCGGGCAAAAGAGGCGGCAAGAACGCCGGCGACAAGGATTGAGAGGAACATCGAAGCTATGAAAAAAACCAAACGCATTTATACGCCGATTACGAATATCAAGCACCTGGTTTCCATCTTTGAGGGGCGCGGCGAACGCACGCTGTTCGACTATTTTGACGAGGGCGGCGCGGTGCGGAAAATCACCTACCGCGCGCTTGCCGGGCGTGTCCGTGCATTCGGCTCCGGGCTGTATCGCCTCGGCCGCGTCAAGGGCAAGCGCACCGCGATCATCGGCGAGACCTCGCCCACGTGGTACATCGCCTATCTTGCGTCCGTGATGTTCGGCGGCACGGCGATTCCGATGGACAAGGAGCTGGCGATATCCGAGATTGAGAATTTCCTCTGCCGTGCGGAGGCGGACAATGTGGTGTTCTCCCCGCTCTTCAATGAGAAGTTCCGCGAGGTGGCGGCGCGCCACCCCGAGATTGCGTTCATCCCGATGGCGGGCGCGGCGGACGCGCCTTACTATAAGTCGATGGAGGAGATTGAGGCGGTCGGCACGGCAAGGCCGCACGAGCCGTCGTCCCCGTCCGATATGGACCGGCTTGCCGTGATGCTGTTCACCTCGGGCACGACCGGCACCAGCAAGTGCGTCATGCTCTCCGAGAAGAACATCTGCGCCGCCATCAATTCGGCGTGCGAGACGGTCAACTTCTTCCCGCGCGATGTGCTGGTTTCGGTGCTGCCGATTCACCACACCTATGAGCTGTGCTGCTCCCTCGCCGCCGCCAACTACGGCTGCGAGATTGCCATCAACGACTCCCTGCGCCACTGCATGCGCAATTTCCAGACCTTCCGTCCGACGGCGCTTGTGCTGGTGCCGCTGTTCCTGTCCACGATGGACAAGAAGATTTGGGACGAAATCCGCAAAAAGGGCGTGGAATCTGCGGTGCGCGGGCTGATGAAGCTGTCCGACGGCACGCGGAAGATCGGGCTTGACCCCCGCCGCGTGCTGTTCCGCGACATTCTCGCGGCGTTCGGCGGCCGCCTTGAGAAGATCATCTGCGGCGGCGCGCCGCTGGACGCGAAGATTGCCGCCGACTTCCGCTCGCTCGGCATTGATGTCTGGGAGGGCTACGGCATCACCGAGTGCTCGCCGCTGATCGCGGTGGATGTGTACTACCATTCCAAGCCCGGCTCTGTAGGCCCCGCCGTGCCGTCCTGCATGGTGCGCATCGAGGATGCCGTGACCGATGAGAACGGGCACGAGGTCGGCGAAATCTGCGTGAAGGGCAAGAATGTCATGCTCGGCTATTACAAGGATGCTGCTGCCACGGCAGCCGCCTTCACCGAGGACGGCTGGTTCCGCACGGGCGACCTCGGCTATCTCGACAGCGAGGGGTATATTTACATCACCGGCAGAAAGAAGTCGGTCATTGTCCTCGAGAACGGCAAAAATGTCTTCCCCGAGGAGATTGAGGAATACCTCGCGTCGGTGGATAAGATTGCCGAGTGCGTGGTTGTCGGCAGAAAGAGCGGCAGGGATACGGTGCTCACCGCCGTGGTCTTCCCCAACATGGAGAAGTTTGCGCCCGGTACGAGCAACGCCGAGATTCTTTCAGCCATCCGCGCGGATGTAAACAAGCTCAACCGCCGCCTCGTCGGCTACAAGCAGGTGCGGAATGTGGAGCTGCGCACCACCGCGTTTGAGAAAACAACTTCGATGAAGATCAAGCGCCATCTGGTGAAATAATGGAAAATGAAAAAGGAAACGAACGGAACGGGCAAGTCCTATAAGGAAGTATTTCTTATGTGAAAAACGGTGCGACCTCAAAAAAAGAGGCTGCACCGTTTTTTGCTACATATTGAATTTTTACAAATTGGGATTTTGCTATTAAAATCCGATGCTCGCTACACCTGTTCAGCACCCATATACGCCGCAAAATCAATCTCTTTCATCTGCAGTTTCTCTGTCTTATCCAGACAATTCTGAATGGCATTTTCAACAGTTCCTGCCTCTTTTAATGTTTCTATTTCAGTATACCAAAGAGGTTTAAGACAGCGATGTAATAAAGGTGCAGCTTGTTTCTCCAAATCCGAAAAGCAATATATTCGACTAACTTTCTTTAATGTTTCAAGCAAATATTTTTCGTCATATTGCCAATGAATTTCCCTAAATAAATAATTCAAAAACACATCTTGTCCGCATAGATTGAAATCAAATACACCGACAAATTCTCCGTTATCATCTATCAAAAGATTTGTCGGATTCAAATCTGCTTGAAATACAGAGGTCGGTAGTCCATAATAAATCTTTTCTAACTCATTACGGTTGTTTATCCACCTCCGCCAAATTTTCTGTATCTGTGGCTGAAATTTTTCAGGTAAGCTATCTGCATATTTTTTCCAATTCATTGCATTTGCCAAAACCTCATCCGTTTCATCACTTGGACAGAAAGTTTCAAAAAGACAATATGCTGACGGATAAGCACAAAAATCAAAGCGCTTAGCCGCTACTTTTGCTGTCATAATCCAAGCCGCATCTGCCCATTTAATATCAAAAGGTGTTTTTCCCTTAGCATCTTCCTTGAAGCGTTCTTCGGCAACAGTATATTTACAGAACTCTTCCGCATAAACCACACAGTTATGCCCTTTATATGTAACTCTCGGGAAATCTCCCTGTTTCGAAGAAAAAATTGTAGGACAATAGTATCCTAATTTTTGATACTCTTCCGCACAGCGTTTCCAAGTTTCAATTTTTTCCGGAAATGTAAAATCATTATCCGAAAGCTTAATGACATACTTTTTTCCCGAACTCCATTCCGCTATAACAGTTTCTCTGAAATCCGTATCACTGCGACTTGTGTTTTTGATTTCATACAGACACGGTAATTCATCAAAAAACAGCTGAAATACATTGATAAGTTCTTTATTTTCTAAATCCATATTCATCAATGACACCTCTTCAACTTCAAAGCTATTCATTTCAAAATATACAACTATTTAAAATAATTATATCAATAAACTTTGGATTTTTCAAATTTATTCCTAATAATGATTGCCTTTGCAATGCCCGATAATTCAGTACATTTAATGTTTTCCAAAATACTTCCTTATCAGGCGTTAGCAAAAGTTCGTTCCCTTTTTGTGTTGGGTGAGCTTTCGGCTCCCCTGTGTAAGGGGAGCCGGCGCGTGAGCGCCTGAGGGGTTGTTCCTTTACTTTGTAACAATCCCTCCGTCATGCTCCGCATGCCACCTCCCTTTACCGGGGGGAGGCGAAGATAGAGCGCGCAAGGAATGCGGCGTCTGGGACGGTCCGCGCCCTTTTCTGTGTTTTTCACTCCGCATAATCGAGCGCGTTGCCGTCGGCGGGGACAAACGCGATCCACGCGATGTCGATGCCGTCGCCGATATTGGCCTGCAAGCCGTCGTAGGGGTCGATGCGCAGGGTCTTCAGCCTGCCGGAAAAACCGTCCGCCGCCGAGAAATCCACAAGCGCGACATGCCAGTCCGCATCGGTTTTGAGCGTGCCCATTGTCAGATGCGCCGCCGTGTAGGCAAACGGTTCGTCTTCGCCCGCACAGTAGTACAGCCCGAGCCTGCCGCTCTCCCCGTGGTTGCGGTAGCAGATCAGCATCTGCTTGTTTTCGTCTGCGTCGGTCTCGCCGAGCACCAGCGAAACATAGGGGTCGTAATTGTCGGTGATGCGCAGGGCGGCATAGCCCTCCTCCGCCGTGACGGCAAGGCCGTTTGCGCCGTCAAATACCGTCCCGACAAGCGTCTTGTCCGCAAAGTCGAAGAAGGTCTGCGGCGCGTTTTCGCGCACAGGCGGCTTTGCATCGACGACCGAGGCGGGCGCACCGTCCGCAAGCGGGGGCTTTTCGCCGCTTGCAAAAGTGACATCCAGCCACGTGTTCGCGTCATAGAGGTCGGCGGCGTCGATGCTGTCGCGCGTCAGCGCATCGGCGTCGCCGTCGGCGTTGTAAAGGACATAGTTGACCTTCAGACTGCCGCGGTTTTCAAGCCCGATGGACGCAAGGTCCACGGCGATTTCGGTGACGATGCCCTCCGTGAGGACAGTGGACGCCGCCGTGAATTTACCCTCCGCCGCCGCAAAGGCCGCGCCGATGCCGGACTCCATCGTGACCTCACCCGCCGCGTCCACGACAAGACGGTAGGCCTTGCCCGCCGTGTCCGCGAGATAAACGGCGGTGCGGTCGCCGGCGGTCAGGCTGTCGTCCCGCCGCTCGACGAGGATGTACAGCACCCCGTTCGCCATGGCGTAGCGGACGGTTGCCTGTGCCTGCGCGGCGCTGCCGATGAAGTGCGCGTCGGTGACGCCCGCCCAGTCGTCGCTGTTTTTGCCGTCTACAGAGACGGCGCGGTCGAAGGCGGGAATGGCGTGATTGAGATAGAAGTTTTCAAGCAGGATCGCGTTGCCGTTTTGCTCGGAGATGGCGGGGTAGACCGCGGTCAGGCGGTTTGCGCCCGTGACCTCTACAGAGCCCCAGTAGCCCGCCTTGGAGAAGGCCTGCAGCGGCGCGCCGATGTTGCGTGCGCTGCCGTCCGCGACGCGCAGGCAGTAATCGTTGTTTTCGCCGTAGCCGATGACCACCTCGCCGCTCGGCATCTTGCGGATGTAGGGCGCTGCGCCTTGGAAAAGGTTGCTCTGTCGGTCGGCCGGGCCGGTCTTGTCATAGTCCGGCGAATCCGACCACGCCGCATCCGAATAGATGATTGAGATATGGAAGTCCTTGTTTGCATCCTTGGACTCGCAGACGGCGGCAAGCGTGCCGTCGTACAGCTCGGTGACAACGCTCATCTGGTCGGTGAAGCTGGGCGAGCCCTCCACCTCGAGGACATACTGCTGGAAAGCAATCTTCGCCTGCCACGGCGCTTCGGTCACGTTCGGCGTCCAGGTGTAGCCGCCGTCGGCCGAGGAGATCATCGCCGTGCCGGTCGAGTTGCGATTCTCCTTCAGCCCCCAGCGCGCGATGCCGGGCGACACCTGCGAGAAGAAAATCTGAATCTCGCCGCTTGACAGCTCAATGATGGAGGGCTCCCAGTTGACGCCCTTGTAGATCGAGGTCTCGGCGCTCCAGGTTCTGCCGCCGTCGGTCGAGCGGCGCAGATAGATGCCCGCAAGCTCGGGGTGGTCGCGGTAGACCTCCTTGTTGCGGTAGGATGTGACGGTGAGAATGTCGCCGTTTCGCAGCACGACGGCGTCGCAGTTGACAAAGTAGGTCACGCCCGCGCCGTTTGGCAGGCTCTCGTTCTGATAGCGGTAGTGCTCCGCGTTGTAGAGCACCTCGGGCGCTTCCCAGTGCACGAGGTCTTTGCTGTGCGCATAGTAGATATGCGGACCGTAGGTCGCGTACTGGAAGAAGAGGATGTAGCTGCCGTCCGCCTTTTTCTTAAGGCGGGGGTACTGCGCTTTATTATAGCGCGGCTCGCCGGTGGTCGCCTCCGACAGCTCAATGTAGCTGCGCGCGTCGCCCTCGAGATAGGCGGGGGTCGTCGCCTCGGCATAGGCGTTTTCGGCGACGGCGTTCAGCTCGTCGACCGGGGTCAGCACGGCGCTGCCGCTTGACGGCACGGTGTCGCCAACCGGCGGCATGGTTTTGCCGCAGGAAACGAGCGCGAGCGCAAGCGCCGCCGCGGCGAGCAGGGAAAGGGCGGTTCTTTTCATGAAAGTCCTCCGTTTTTTCGCGGGAATATTGTCTGTCTCCATTATGCAGGAAGAAAAGCAGTTTTGCAACACAAAAAACCGCACCCAAATCGGGTGCGGTTTTGCGTTTTGCGGAAAATCAGTCGCTGACGTAAGGGATGAGAGCCATCTGTCTTGCTCTCTTGACAGCAACGGTAAGCTGACGCTGGTGA